>NZ_WIXM01000016.1 GCF_010993965.1 Gracilibacillus sp. YIM 98692
GCCAGGAGCATCGCTGGGTAGCTACGTGTGGTCGGGATAAGTGCTGAAAGCATCTAAGCATGAAGCCTCCCTCGAGATGAGACTTCCCATCACGTCAAGTGAGTAAGATCCCTCAGAGACGATGAGGTAGATAGGTTCGAAGTGGAAGCATGGTGACATGTGGAGCTGACGAATACTAATCGATCGAGGACTTAACTATCATGATGAACGCTTTAAACCGTTTGGTTTTGATGTCTCTCTTTTTCTTATCTAGTTTTGAAAGTATATATTTTTTCTAAAATTATACTTGATTTTTTCTTAATACATAGTTATAATATTCCTTGTCACTGAAAAAAATATTAACTCGATTTGACACACATGAGTACAAGCTTGGTGGTGACAGCGGAGAGGTCACACCTGTTCCCATGCCGAACACAGCAGTTAAGCTCTCCAGCGCCCATGGTAGTTGGGGCTTCGCCCCCGCAAGAGTAGGACGCTGCCAAGCATTTATTTCCATTCCACAGTAGCTCAGTGGTAGAGCAATCGGCTGTTAACCGATCGGTCGTAGGTTCGAATCCTACCTGTGGAGCCAATGGAGAGCTGTCCGAGTGGTCGAAGGAGCACGATTGGAAATCGTGTGTGCGGTCAACGCCGTACCGAGGGTTCGAATCCCTCGCTCTCCGCCACTTTTAATATATAGGCCCGTTGGTCAAGTGGTTAAGACACCGCCCTTTCACGGCGGTAACACGGGTTCGAATCCCGTACGGGTCACCATCTTAACCTTGAACAGGAAGGCATGTTAAAATTGCAACATCCTGTATTTCGGAGGATTAGCTCAGCTGGGAGAGCACTTGCCTTACAAGCAAGGGGTCGCAGGTTCGAGCCCTGCATCCTCCACCATTTACAAAACATTGTTTAATATGTTATAATATATTTTCGAGCATCATTATGAGGTTTTATTTATAATATGAAGTATTAAAAATGTTAAAATATTAATTTTATTATCATCGCGGGGTGGAGCAGTCTGGTAGCTCGTCGGGCTCATAACCCGAAGGTCGCAAGTTCAAATCTTGCCCCCGCAACCATAAATTTTTTCACTACGTTGAATAGACATCCGTGTTAGAAAATAATCGTGGTATTCGATAGAGTGCAACCAAGGTCCGGTAGTTCAGTTGGTTAGAATGCCTGCCTGTCACGCAGGAGGTCGCGGGTTCGAGTCCCGTCCGGACCGCCACTATTAACTTATAAAAATAATTAATCATTATTAACGGCTCGGTAGCTCAGTCGGTAGAGCAACGGACTGAAAATCCGTGTGTCGGCGG
Organism: Gracilibacillus sp. YIM 98692; assembly: GCF_010993965.1. Classification (GTDB taxonomy): domain Bacteria; phylum Bacillota; class Bacilli; order Bacillales; family Amphibacillaceae; genus Gracilibacillus. Next base: position 1,302 of record NZ_WIXM01000016.1, read on the forward strand.
TTCGATTCCGTCCCGAGCCACCATTTAAAAACACTTTCTCAATATGAGATTCCAATGTGCTGGAGGGATAGCGAAGTTGGCCAAACGCGGCGGACTGTAAATCCGCTCCCATCGGGTTCGTAGGTTCGAGTCCTACTCCCTCCACCATTTTCATTTTAAATTTATATCATAGGGGTATAGTTTAATGGTAGAACAGAGGTCTCCAAAACCTCCAGTGTGGGTTCGACTCCTACTACCCCTGTTTTTATGGCGGTCATGGCGAAGTGGTTAACGCACCGGATTGTGGTTCCGGCACGCGTGGGTTCGATCCCCACTGGCCGCCCCATTTTTGATTAATGGGCTATAGCCAAGCGGTAAGGCAACGGTTTTTGGTACCGTCATGCGCTGGTTCGAATCCAGCTAGCCCAGCCATTTTGCGGAAGTAGTTCAGCGGTAGAACACCACCTTGCCAAGGTGGGGGTCGCGGGTTCGAATCCCGTCTTCCGCTCCATATTCATATTTTTAAGGCGGCATAGCCAAGTGGTAAGGCCGAGGTCTGCAAAACCTCTATCACCGGTTCGAATCCGGTTGCCGCCTCCATTTCTATGCCGGTGTGGCGGAATTGGCAGACGCGCACGACTCAAAATCGTGTTCCTTCGGGAGTGTCGGTTCGACCCCGACCACCGGTATCTTTTACCAATACGATAAACCTTGAACGTTGATATGACGCTAATCCATTCGAAGTGGTTAGCGTTTTTTTGTGTTAAAGTTAGACGATTTTTACCTGAAAGAATCGTATGAACCTTAAAAGCGAACCGTTACGTATTAGGTGCGCACTACCCCGACACATAATTTAAGTAGCTCTAGCGGTAAATCATTAATCCGTTGGAGGCGAAAACATATGGCAAGACGAAGAAACAAATTAACATCGGAGGACCTAACTCCGCAGAAACAAGCACCGATATATGGCGCAGAAGATTTCGAATCAGCATTACATTTGTTCCTAAGAGATTGCAAAGTCCGAAATTTATCAGAGCATACGGTGAAATACTATCGAAATGAGCTTATTGGTTTTCGGAATATGTTAGAGCGACAAAAGGTAGATACGGAGCCGCATAAGATTACGGAGGTACTCATCAAGGAAAAGGTGATACTTTATATGATGGAGGAACTCGGTAGAAAGGACGTTACAATCAATTCTAAGCTACGAGCTATTCGTGCGTTTTTTAATTTTCTATACAATGAGAGCTATATCATAAAAAATCCAGTTGCAAACATATCTCTAATAAAGCAGAAGAAAACTATCATCGAGACGTTCAGTCGAGACCAATTGCGGCTACTAATGGCTCAACCCGATCAGTCGACCTTTACGGGTATGAGAGACTATACAATACTTCTATTCCTTCTCGAGACGGGCGTTCGTGCTCGTGAGTTAATCGATATCAGCGTATCCGATATTAACTGGCAGGATAACGTAGTCCGCATAAATGGGAAAGGAAGTAAAGAAAGACATGTCCCTATTCAATCGACTATGAAAACGCAGCTACGTAAGTATGTGAATATACGAGGGAAGTTAGAGCACGATGCGCTATTTGTTACGATTGATGATACATCGCTCACAAAACGTCAGTTGCAAAATAGAATTGCGCTATATGGTCGGAGAGCGAGTATTAAGGACGTTAGGTGTAGTCCGCATACATTCCGACATACATTCGCAAAGATGTCAGTACAAAACGGAGCAGACGTGTTTCACCTGCAGGCAGTTCTTGGACATACGTCGATGGATATGGTTCGAAACTATGTGAATCTATTCAGTAGAGACGTGTTCAATGGACATCGTAAGTTCTCACCAGTTGAAAAATTGGTATAAATTAAAGGGCGACCATTAGGGTCGTCTTTTTTATATTTACGGTATATTTTTCTTCTCCAACTTATATTGTAGTCAGTATTCATAGAATTTTTGAACTTTTATATGGCATTTGAAAAGGATATCTAGTATGATAAGTTGAATAAAGTATTTATCTAGTTAAAAAGGAGGGGGAATTGGTGTCTATATATGACAATTATTTGAACGAATCATTAGTTAATTTGCAGTCAGTTATGGATGATAGTGGTACAAGACCGATATTATTTATTGGAACGGGTTTATCCATTAGATACCTTAATGGACCTGATTGGCAAGGACTTTTAGAGCTATTGGTTGAACAAAACCCTAGAATTAAGTATCCATTGGCTTATTATAAGCAGACAACGCCAGATTTACCTTCGGTAGCATCTGAATTGGTTGATGAATATAAGGATTACGCATGGGAAAATTATAGTAATGGTACCTTTCCTGATAGTTTATATGACCCCGACTATTCAAAAAGTATTTTTTTAAAGTATCAAATATGTGATATTTTCAATTCTTTATTAAGTCAATTTAACCTCGATGATAATAAATATAGTAAGGAAATCGAACTACTTAGTAACCTTCAACCCCATGCAATTATTACAACAAATTACGATTCTATGTTAGAAACTATATTCCCTAGCCACTCGATAATAATCGGTCAACAAGTAATAAAATCAAAAAGTTCATCAAGGTTTGGACAAATCTTAAAAATTCATGGATGTACATCTAAACCTGAAGAAATAGTAATCTCAAAAGAGGATTATCATCACTTTGAAGTAAAACAAAAATATCTTACTGCAAAACTTTTAACTTATTTTATGGAACATCCAATTATTTTTCTTGGATATTCAGTATCAGATATGAATATAAAATCTATATTATCTGATATAGCAGAAATTGTTTGTGAAAATGAAGATGAAATAGTAAGTAACATATGGTTTATTGATTGGACCAAAGAAGAAATAAATCCTGATATGAAACCACCTAACGATAAAACAATTGATTTAGGGGATGGAAAAAGTATTAGAGTTAATTATTTGTTGGTAAATTCCTTTGATCGCTTATATGAAAGCCTTTATCAAGGATCAGAATCCTCTGTAGATGCAATAAAAGATTTAGAGGGAAAGGTATATAATATCATAAAAAGTAAGTCCATTTCTGATTTAGAAGTTGATTTCCTTACAATGCGTAGCGTAGAAAATGAGACTAAGTTAGGTGAACTAATCGGATTTAGGAAAAAGGAGGAAGAAACATCCGAGCATAATAATGCAGTATCAGTTATTGGAGTTGGGACAATCTCAGACCCTGAACAAATTAAAACGAGGTATCCATTCCGACTTTCAGATGTAGCTGAAGAATTAGGTCTTTCCCATTGGATGTATGCTCATCAACTTATTGTAAAAATCGAAAAAGATACTGAAATTAATATTAAAGAAACAAGTAACATATATCATTTTGATGTTAGTGTCGTTCCAAATCAACCTCAACATCGGTATTCTAAAGACGCAATAAGTTTGCTTGAAAAAGTATTAAACGGTGAGAGTTATTCAATATTTAACGAAAAAGGAGAGGAAATTCATCCGTACAGTCTGCAAAATAAAGAGTTTCAACATTAAAATTTTACATAGTTAGAAATAACAAAGAGAAATAGGAGTAGATTTAAGTATATATTAGATATGGGACGGACAGTTAATAACTACTGCGGCAGATAATCGTTCGAATTAATTTTAAAAAGGATGAGGACGCAATAATCCGTATCCAAGTCATGTGTAGATAGAAAGGGAGGCGATAAACTCGTCTCTTTTTTGTTTGCAGTGACACGCTCTGCATCATGAGTAAAGTACGATTACAATGTAAACGATGATAAATTATCGAATAATTTATGGTAAACGAATATAACCGTTGTCATATATGGCGTCAAGATATTTAACTTGATAGGGAGATGTATCGTAGTAATTACAAAAGTTTACGTGTGACAGCATGCAGAGGGAGTCGTTAAGCTAAGTTTTAGCGTAAAAGTTAGGTAGTTACGGTCATGGTATTATTGAGTAACAATGCGGAGGGAGGACCAAGGCGTTATCGGGAACAAATCGAACTACTATCGCATAACAACCACTGACGGCTCCGATCGATCGACCTCTTTTAAACTCGACCCGTTCGCATCTTCTCGAACACTATCATGGACAAGGTCAATAGCATAATTCGGTCTATCCGAAAACTACGAATAATCATCGCCGATATAAGTTAAAATATACGGGCGATATTATCTCTTTTTTACCCATCATATGTCCACGCAGAAAAGACATCCGTCGTATCTCTTCGAAAAAAACGTCGTAATGTATGCGGGATCCCGTCATATCAACTTTTAACCCACATATACCAACGTAACAAAACGGTATTGTGTTACATTCAAATGGTCGTTATCCGTTGCGTTTTATATGATAACATGCCGTTATAATAGTCTTATTCTCTGCCACTATAGCTTTCTTGGAAACTGTTATCGTTTAAATTATACGGATACATGGGGTTCATACGGGTAGGGGTATGTAATATTGTCGTTAGAATCCCAATGTGGCTCCTTGTTATCTCTGATTATTCGGAAATAGACCCTCGAGTTTTATTTTTATTTCTATTTAATTGAGTTATTAATCGAATGCATTCGCAAAGTAAAAGGACACTATAGACCGACATAGATAGGACTCTCGCTAGTCTAACAGAAATATCAAGTAAAAGGTTTCAGAGCCTAAAGAAAAGCTCTAGAGGCTTCTAAGTTATTAAAAAGAACAGGAAAAAACATAAACTTTAGCCCCCAAGCCCACGACATAAGGTACATCAACTATTTCCTGTAAACTACGCATAATATTTTTAAATTCAAGGGGTAAAGGTGACAACCCCGAAACGATAGAACACTTTAATTAACCACGAATAAGTAATACGAAACCCCAATACATCGAAAATAGCTCGGAAAGATAACCGTCGCATGGAGCAAGGGTTCGCTATGGTCGGTAAGGTAGACGAGCGGTTCGATAAGGTCAGACGAAAAACTCGATAAACTTACGAAAACGGTTCGTAGCCGTGTAGTACGAAATGCCTTAAAAAGAGACTATTACGAGTTAATACATATCCTCTTATTTCGTTATTATCGAGTGCTAACGTTAGGTAGCACGCAATAACTAAAAGGGCTACGCCCTAAAGACTCGCCAAAGGGCTCGCCTTTACTCTCTCTTTTTAATCGTTTTATTTCGCATTGGTTATTCGCATAAGGAATCGAGTTTCAACCCCGATATAGTTTATAGATATATCTATGCGACTACGGACGAGGGAACCGAGGAACGTCCGTAAGGATACAAGAATAAGAGTGTTCCGTAGAAAAAATACGGTATATACCTTGTCGCTCTAGTTCTGAGAATCGTAAATGAAACGGTCATTTTTACCACCATGTACGGCTTGAAACGGTCGTTTTCACCCCCTTGTTTACATTAATGTTAATAATGTACTAAACTAACGACATCCGTTAGTTAAAGAAAAAGCAATCATTTGAGCACTCAACAATTTTTTAAATCAGTAATTAATTGCGGCTCAATAAGCGCTTGTTTTAATGTTGCTTTTAGTATATTGTGAATTACTTTTGATACGTGTTCAGGTTTAACTAGTACTTGTAACTTGCCATTAAAATCTGAAAAATTACCATGAGCAATGTTACTACGATAATTATATAAAAGAGTGATAACCTTATTATAATTAGTTTTACCAAAATAATCCGAGAAATCTATAGGTGTATCAAATCGATTATTTAACAAACTTATCTTAGTTTTAAGCTGATGGCTAATGGATACTTCCTCTGAATTACTCACTAATAACGCTTCAAGAATTGAAAACATACCAAGTACATAAAAAGGAGTGCGCCTAGGAATTGTTTGTAAATGCATATAGTCCTTTACAGATTTATCGATATAAGGATAATTTTCTTCATCTATTTTCGTTAATAAATTATAAATTTTTTGAATCTCATCTAAATCTGTTTGGGATATTTCTTTCACATTATGAACTCCTATATTTTCTGTAATAAAATTATGATAAGCATATTGTTGATGTATAGTTCCAGTATCAGGTAATTTTTCAAATAAAGTAAACAAATTAATTTTAGCCAGCAATAGTGCTAATTTTATATTATATCTCGATTGTTTTTCATTATGTTCAATTATCCAATAATTCCAATCATGAAAGTCATCTGAAGGCTTATAGTCTACATGATCTTCGTTTTTTTGAACAATTGACTCATACTTAATTTTATAAAAATTAACATGTCCAGACTCTCCAATATATTTTCTGATCTCTTCCACCTGATTTTGATTCGCCTTTTTCAAAACATAACCTTGGATAATTTGATACTCTTTAATTTCTTCAGGTAACTTAATTATGTCTCCTAAAAAGATAAATCCCTTATTTTCAGTCATCTTATTTATCATCCCCTTTTAGTTATTAATTTCGATAAAAAGAGATGATTTCCTTTTAATTGAACCTTCTAGCTATAAAAAATTAAAATAATTACGTTTTTTCATTTACGTTTAGTCGTTCTTTAATATCTCAATTACTAATTCATTTTCCTTTTCTTCTACTACTTGCCAATTAGGTTATTTGTATATGGTTCTAAGGGTTCTGTATCTCTTCCGTTACCTTTTTTAATACGTTTATAATCATATTTGTAACACAATTTACGTTCTTGTTATGTTACATTAGAATTAATTGCATAAATTGATAGAAAAGTATAATAAAAAACGGGGGGCGATGAACTGATGAAAGAGGCACAACCGATAAAAACGAAAAAAGAAATTGCCGCAATTAAGTGTGTTCTTAAAGGTAGGAACCGTTTGTTATTTATTTTTGGTATTAATTCGGGGCTACGTATCTCTGATATACTAACTTTGCGAATAAAGGACGTAATAGACGATAGCGGCAAACCACGCAATACGGTGACGATTAAGGAGAAAAAGACCCATAAAACTAAGACTTTTACTCTTAATGCAGCTATAACGAGAGAACTTAAAAAAGTTGAGGCATCAAATCGAGAGGAGTATCTTTTCAAATCTCGTAAAGGCGAAAACAAACCGATAAGTCGAATACAATCACATAGAATACTTCAAAACGCCGCAGTTAATGCAGGCTTATCGATAAAAGTTTCCGCACATAGTCTCCGTAAAACCTTCGGTTACTTTGCTTATAAAAAAGGTGTAGACTTGTCGCTACTAATGAAAATTTTTAATCATTCGAGCCAAGAGACTACGCTTCAATATATCGGAATAACTAACGATAATATTAATGCGGTTTATGACTCTCTTAATCTATAACATAAACTATAAATGATATTTCACGGGCGGCTACTAGTCGTCCTTTTTTGTGTTTCAGGGTTTTTTCAATCTTTTAATAATATCTCCTTGTGCGTTTCAATTACCTGTTAACGATAGAAATTATGACCATGTATAGTAGACTATACACCCACCTATGTATAAAGTACGATTATCTCACCTCCCCCATGTATAGTAGACGATACATACATATTTATTGGCATAAGGACTCTCGTAAAAACGTTTTTATGTATTCCTATGGTTCTCGTATTCCATTTGTAAGTTCGAAAGAAATTCCGAAAAGATACCTCGAGCTTCCTCACAAATCATTGACTCAATACTATTCAAGTAATGGATTAATAAAAAATATTACATTTTATGTACCAAAGTAGTGGCATCCCGTACTTATGTATGTGAGGACGTCATAAAAAAACTGAAAAAGTTATGAGTTCAACGTTCTAATAAAAGAAATAGAAGTACAGTAAAGGCAAAATTTATTTTCTGAATTTACCATTCTATACGAATAAGCAAAAAATGGGGGATGTTAATGACAACAGATAAAAAATATATGGTTATAAATAGCAGTACAGGGGAGATAGAACACACGACTGACGTAGTTATAACAGAAGAGCAAGTAAAAGAGAAACAAGAGCGACAAGCCAATGGACGAGCAGTCTATCGAGCTCGAAAGAACTATCACGAAAAGGACAACAGACGATTCGTTATTAATTTTATAAGTCCTATACGAGGACTATTACCAAATCTAACGCTCACAGATGCGGGAGTAATGATGAAGTTATTACCATATACACAAACGGATAGGAAACTGAAGAAGAACGGTAAGGCTCTAGAGATAGCGGATATATCTAAAATAATTAAACGATCGGAAAAACCAACACGCCGAGCATTATCAAGATTAGAAAATGTCAGTTTGTTAGAGTCGACGGGGCGACCTAAGAATTACTATGTTAATCCATTTTATCATTTAAAGGGTTCATTGAAAGGTAGAAAAGATGAAAAATTCGTCAAGCTCTATAAAAGTAAAGCCAAAGAGTTATTAGATAGGCTCTCACTAAACGAAGCAGGTATAGTTTATAAAATATTACCATTTTTTCATTACGAAACTTTTATCTTATGTGGTAATCCAAATGAAGAAAATCCAAAACTATACGAGGAGCTAAGTCAAACTATGCTTTCTGAGCTAATCGGACATGATAAAGATGAACTAAACAAACTAATGAAAAGTCTGCGAACTAAAGGAGTCTTAATGCAATCCGAGAGTTCTTATGTAAAATCTCACTATGTTCATCCTGATCTGTTCTATCGTAAAGATTATGAGGACGAGCATACAAGAGAAATACGTGCTATGTTTGAGCGTAACGAGATAAGAAAACAAGCACGAGTAATACGCAAAAAATAATCAAGAGGAGGTAAAACGATGGGTACAAAACAAAAACGTAGAACTGAACTGTACAAATCTCGATTAACGAGATCCAAGAAAGTTTAGTAGGAAGCGGCTTATAGCGTAGGTGTGTAGTTATCGAGAGAAGGCGCAACAAATGATAAACAAAATGCCGAAAGCATCTTATCCAAGTATTAATAAAGATGATATTGACTTTTTTGAGATACCTTTAATACCTCCTAATAAGCAGATGGAAATTATTAAGTATATTGAAAGCAAGGAAAATAAGATAAATGAGGAGAAACAAAACTTAATAGAATTAAAGGAAAAAAAGAATGAAACTTTATCTAATTTTATTTAATATTAAGGATAGGAATAGCTAAGAGTTTGACAGAGTCGCATTATTGCGGCTTTTTTTTTGCGTTTTTATCCATAAAATCGGAGTAATTCATTAATACTAACACAATTCCACAACAAACATTACTCGGATGTCTACACTTCATATAGTTAAACGGGAGGTAAGGCGAGGGGTAAAATAAGGTTATGCGTAACAATCCAATTGACTAAACTCGAATAATCGTAGTAACATATAAACTACCGTTAGAGCTACGCACTACCCGAGATTCATAACGACTATGATATGCGGTAATCCACAGTTAGTGGAACGTAGTCGTACGAACCGTTTCGAATAATACGCACTTAACTCCGCTAAAGGATAGCGTAGTATCAATCGTTCAAGGTATCGAAAATCGGAAAAAAACCCTCGGTACGACTCAAAATCGTGTTCCTTCGGGAGTGTCGGTTCGACCCCGACCACCGGTACTTGGTTCTATCAGTAATTTAAAGTGAATATACCGTAATATCAACCGTTCTTCACAATTTTGGGGAACGGTTTTTTTGTGTGCCAGGCATGTACACAAACTTTAGGGTTGAAGTCCCGAACTGGGAAAGCAGTAGTACCAGTTAGCCAGAATAAAAGTATTTGAATCTAATGGGCAATATACATTTAATTTGAAATTATGAACCATAAATTGTTTCAGTACACGTGTTAAAATTAAATATGGATAAAACAATTGGAGTGAAAACATGGATAAAATGAAGGATATTCGTTGGCAACAAAGATTTGAGAACTAGTCTTTCAAGCTCCTAGAAAAATACTCGAGTAGACCAATACAATATCAACTGAATTAGAACGAGCAGGTATTATTCAATTCTTTGATACAATCTTTGAATTAGCATGGAAGGTGTTAAAGGATTATTTAGAGGCAGAGGGGTATGTTACTAAAAGTCCTAGAGAATCTATTAAAAAAGCTTTTCAGGTTGAGATAATTGAAGATGGCCATCATTGGATAGATGCGCTATCCAAGAGGAATTTAACTTCCCATACTTATGATCAGGAACTAGCAGAAAAGTTAGTGAAAGAAATACAAGAAAGATTTCTACCTTTACTAAGAAACTTATATGAAAGGTTACTAAAGGAAAGATAATATGTTTGGACTAATTGAAAGTGATATACATTATATAAATATTGCCCTAGCGAAATTTTTGATGAAAAAGATTGCGGGATTATTTTTCGGAGCTGAGCAATTGGTAATTACAAAAGAGGATCTGATATAGACCTTGCAATAAAGGAAGAGGGTATTACCCCAAAGACATTATATAAGTTGTCTGATTTACTAAACGAGGAATATCCTTTGCCATATTTTTTGATCTCATTCATTACGAGACTATCTCTAATGTAAATTTAAAAAATCATATTGATAGAGAAGGTAAAGTAATTTATGAAACTAACTCAGGGAACTATAAAAGTTATGGTGGATAATAAGTTGTTTTAGTTTACATGTGGTCATATAAAGCACATCAGTTGATCCCATGTTATTATCAATAAAAGAAATATGATCATGTTTCATTAGAAATCGTCTTTTCGTGGTAACTTACAATTATAGCGTAAAGAGCGATTTTTTTAATTTTCGTCTAAATACAAAACAAAAAAGAGGCGACCTCAAAAGGAGTTGTTAAAGTCCTTTTGGGTCAGCCCCATTTACCTTTAGCTTATTTACATTATTCAGTTTTGCACAATTTCACTCATTAGCCTTATCTGTAGCTTCTAATCTGAGGTGAAATTTATTTAAAAACACCTGGATCTTTTTCTTTCACAATCTTGGTCTTGTCCTGATGAATGGATATTTTTAGAGACGGTGCTAATGTTCCGCCAAAATGATCAAATTGCCATTCACGAGATTGATGACCAATATCATCAATGGTCTTATCTCCAAGGTCAAAGAAATTCAAAAAGCTAACTATCGTTCCGTTGGGCAGAACTGTCCAAGAGTAAGCCTGGTAAGGATTATCCTTAGGATTGGCAACAACCAAACCACTGTCATTCAATGGTTGATAGCCTCCCACAAGAGAATCTGATACAAATCCAAAAAGACCGTCCGGACCTGAAGTACCAGGTGCAAATTTATTAAGATGAGTGTCTGTGAACAAATAGTACTTATTTCCTTTAGTTACCATATGTGGACGTTCAAGTTCCTGGTTCACACAATTTGCTTCCACTAAAGGAGGCATTATTTCATATTCGGTCAAATCTTCATTGGTTGATTTGGCAATACCGATGCTGCCATTAAATAATTTGGAATTCTCAGGGACTTCATGATTAGCACGGAATTCTTCTGATCCGATGTGCTCAGGTTCACACTGGCGTTCAGCTGGTGTGCCATTGGAATTCCCCTCAAAAAGAATGTATTCTTCACCAGTTTTCGGATCTTCAAAAAACCACGGGTCACGGAACGCATAAGCAATATCACCTTGCATACCTTCTTCCATCGTTTGATAATATTTACCCTCCGGTTCAAGAATCACATCATGATTTGACCAGTTGTTAAATGATATTCCGTCTTTCTTTGTGATTTCTATATCAGCTGATGCTTTGGCCAAGCGCTGTTCGTAGGTAATGTGATCTTCACCTTTTCTTCCCGTCGTGGTGTAGAAAAAGTGAAGCTTGCCATCATCAACCATGGCTGAGCCAGCCCATTGGCGAGAACCGAGCGCTTCCCCTTCAGGGAACACGGTTCCTCCTAACTCCCAGTCCTTTCCATTTTTAGAGACGAAATAACGAATTTCAGCAATGTCATGACGTTTTCCAGGTAATACATCCGACGGGGCCGTCAATGAGAAGATAACTTTGTAACCATTAATAACTGCAATGGATCCGTCACGATTACGTAAAGGCCACGTATCCCAAATATGATAGTCTGATGATATTTTTTCCACTTCTTCTCCGTTAATATACGGAGCTGTGTTGTCCGCTGTTTGCTCGATTTTAGATACTTGTTCACGAGTCCAGTTGACAGTTGTCTCTGCACCATCCGCCTGAAGCGGAACAAATACAGAAGTAATAAGGGTTGTAGCCAATGCAAAAGTCGTTAAAGCTTTTTTGCTTTTGTAAGTAAACATTTCATTTCTCCTTTCATTTTATAAATCATATTCACTGATTACGAATTGCTTATTTATCACGGTGGACAATCGTCCGTAAGACTCCACACTTTCAGACTTAGAATAATGAAAGAAGGATACGTGGGGAAAACGGACGCTAGCACCCTGATTAGTTTTACTAACCATCAGTGGGGGATGAAACCCACTGATGTAAGTCTCTTTTTATCGTAAAGATCTTCCGTAAGGTCCGAATGGTTTGATTTCTCCAGCTTCCATTTCTTTCATTATTTCAGTTTTGTCACCGTCAAAGGACACTTTCAATGTAGGTGCGAATGTACCGCCGAATTTAACATTTCCGTTTTCATCTCTAGGTTCGTTGATGAAGCTGATAACCTGTCCGTCTGGCGCTACCCACCAGGAATAAGCTTGGAACGGGTTTTCCTCTGGATTTGCAACGACCAGCCCAGTACCATTTACTGGTTTATAATCGCTTCGCAGTCCGCCTTTACCTACAAAACCGTACAAGCCGTCTGGACCGTCAAGACCAGGAGCAAATGTGAATTTGTGGCTGATCGTAAGTAGGTAATAAGTGTCGCCGTCTACCACGACATGCGGACGCTCTAGCTGATGGTTGGCACCAACTGATTCTAAAAGTGGAGGTAACATTTTCAATTCACTTACGTCTTCGTCAAGCACTTCTGCAATACCGATATTTCCGTTGAAATTTTCTGCACCATCCGGAACGGTATGGGTTTTGCGATATTCTTCATCACCAATGTTTTCCGGTTTCAGATAATTTCTGTTCGATCCTGCCTGTCCTTCCCAAATAATATACTCTTTGCCTGTGTTTGGATCATGGAAGAAAAACGGATCACGGAACCCAGTGATGATATTGCCATGTTCTTGGAACTGTTGAATCGTTTCATAATGTTTGCCGTCTGCTTCAAGCAGGATTTGGTGCTTCCCTTCATTGGTGAGATGGACGCCATCTTTATCGGCGCTAATGTCAAACGTCGTCTTAGCGAGACGTTGCTCAGCTCTTTTTACCCATCCATCTTGATTCCATTCTTTACCACCATCTGCATTCATATCAGTGGTTGATGTATAGAAGAAATGCACTTTTCCATCCTCGTCTACCATTGCTGAACCTGCCCATTGCATGTGGCCTAACGCTTTATCATAGTCATATGGAACACCTGCATAGGTCCAGTCTTTACCGTTTTTAGAATAGAACATACCGATTCTTGCTTCAGTATGGCGCTCACCCCAGCCTAAAGAACGTGGAGCAACTAATGCGAAAGCGATTCTGTATCCTTTTATTTTAGCAAGAGAGCCGTCTCTGTTCTGAAGCGGCCACGTATCCCAAATCCACACATCCGGAGCAGCAAGCTCAAAATTAGTATCGATAACTGGAGCTGTCGTTTCTTCCGTTAGTTCAACTTGCTCTGCTTGCTGACGTGACCAGACAGAAGTATGATCATCCCTAACATCCCAGGTAGTCTGTTGCGCCGAAACGGCAGTAGCACTAGTCATTAGAGTGCTTGTTAAAATCACAGTACCTAAAACCAATTTACCAATTTTTTCATGAAATTTCGTTTTCATTTGGTTTCTCCTCTCTTTGATTGAAAAATTTTTTTCTACAAACGAATAGTAATGAGTCCTATCTGCACCCTACCCTCCTTTTCAGTGGAACAAAAAAAAGACCTAAAACGTTTAAGGACAAAGTGCACGCAAGGCACTATACTCCTTTAAACATTTTAGGTCTTGCCTGGTTGACCAGTCACAATCCCACAATATTTTGTTTACATCGACAACTCTATCTCACTCCATAGCATTCCGTCAATGGTACAAAAATCTTAAAATACCAATCTTACATTACTAGCAATAAATACCTATAATCCCAATTATTCATCCTTAAAATTACCTATTTATGTAAATTTAAACAAATACACTATGATATAAGACATATGTAGCCTAATTCCCCCTTTTAATTTTAATGTGTTTCTATTAACTTAATCAGTCTAAAAGCAATTTGATATATTTAAATGTACATAGTATACTGAGTGTGAAAAAAAATACAGTAGGATTGTAACTGATTTAACAGGCAAGACCTAAAGTGTGTTGGGGGAATTTCTATGGCCTCCTATACATTTTAGGTCTTTTTTTATTCTACTAGAGACAATGGAGGAATTAGTTTATGGTTAACCTCAAGAAACAGGGATGGAAAAGAATCACGCTTACATCAGTTATCACCATTCTCTTACTAGCTATACTTTTCTTCTTGTTTAACAACAAAAACGAGTCAGAAAGTAATCAAGTTCATAAAGAAACTACTAAATTTCCGGAACCAATTGCAGCATGGAAGTTTGATGAGGGGAGTGGCGCTATAACACAAGAACAACAATCTAAGCAGAAAAACCAAATCTATTATGTGTTTAATCATGCAAAACAAAAACCCTCAAGTGACCCTCTTTGGAGAAAAGGTGTTTCTGGACCCGCACTCTTGTTTGACGGGTATTCGACATGGATTTCTTCTGATGCCCCTAAATTCCACATTCCGAAAGGATCTCTAACCTTAGAGGCATGGGTGGCACCGCGTGCTTATGAATGGGGGCAGGATGGAAAGCTTTCCTCGATTGTCAGCTATCATAACCGCCCCATCCATCAAGGCTTTCATCTTGGTATGTTTCGACATGGATCATGGTCTTTTCAAATGGGGAATGGAAACGAATGGTTCGAGGTGTGGGCTGATAAACAACATAAGCTTCCTAAAAATGAGTGGTCTCATATTGTAGCTGTGTTCGATCAACAAAAAAATGAAGTCGTGATCTACCGAAATGGAGAAATAGCTGGAAGAAAAGAGGTACCGCCAAATACATCTATGGTTCCTGCTGATCATGAACTACGGATTGGAAAAAATAACGAACCTGCTAAAATTAGTGAGGTTTTTGATGCCAGTATGTTTAACGGGTTGATTGATGAAGTAAAGATTTATGACCGTCCACTTCAACAACATGAAATTACTCAAATATTTAATAACCAAAAGGAACAAGGACTAGCCGATCCGAAGCCTGAACTTGCATGGGATCGAAGCCGATATGAAGGTGATCGTCACAGACCACAATATCATTTTACAAGTCCTGAGCATTGGATGAATGAACCACATGCACCTTTGTACTTTAACGGACAATATCACCTTTTTTATCAATTTAATCCTGCAGGTCCGTATTGGGGTGGTATCCATTGGGGACATGCGGTCAGTGACGATCTCGTTCACTGGCGAGACCTTCCCATTGCATTGGCTCCTGAAGAAGGTGCTGTTGACCCTGATGGTTCCTGGTCAGGAAGTGCTGTTGTGGATGACGTAGGAATTCCAACTTTATTTTTTACAGCGGGAAATGATAGTATGTCTCCTAATCAAATGACTGGCCTTGCCAGGAGCACTTTTATGAAAGACAAAAACAACGATTTGGTTCAATGGGAAAAACTATCTGAACCTGTTACCGTTCAAGAAAATGGAATTCAAACGGAAAAAGGCAAAGTATGGTACGGTCAATTTCGCGATCCGTTTGTTTTTAAATCTGGAGATAAATGGGTACAGCTTGTCAGTTCAGGGATTAAAAAAGGAGAAGAACCGATCGGCGGAACAGCACTCGTATATACATCTGAAGATCTTGTGAACTGGAAATACGAGCATCCACTAATGATCGGGGATGTAAAAAAATCCCCGAAAACAGGTCATGTCTGGGAACTGCCTGTACTGCTACCGATTGGCAAGAACAATGAGGGAGAGGAAAAACATGTCTTTCTTATTAATCCCTGGTTCAACGGTCCAAGTGAACATGCCGTAAAACATGTATGGTATTGGATTGGGACATGGGACTCGAACAACTATCAATTTATTCCAGACCATGAAGAACCAAGACTGCTTGATGTTGGCGAACATTTCACCGGACCGAGTGGCATGATCGACGAAAAAGGACGAGCGGTCGTCTTTTCCATCACCCAGGATAACAGAACGGAAGAAAACCGGTACAAAGCAGGGTGGGCACATAATGCCGGATTACCTATTGTCCTTTCCTTACGTGAAAATAACCGTCTAGGTGTTCAGCCGATACCAGAATTAAAGAAGCTGCGAGAGACAAAACTCTTTACACTGGAAGAACCGGCAACAATAGAAAGTGTCAACGAACAAATCAAAGATATTAAAGGTGATATGCTTGAAATTGAAGTTGAATTGGAGCAAAAAGAAGCTGAAAAAGCCGGTATTTTTTTAAGGCGTTCACCAAATGGAGAAGAAGAAACCATGCTATACTATGATTTTCTTGAACAAACCTTAAACGTAAACAGAGAAAAATCGAGCCTTGCCCACGATGTTGGAAAAGGGATTCAGGGTGGAAAGGTTAAGCTTGATGACAATGTGCTTCGGCTACACATTTACCTTGACCATTCAATGATTGAATCCTATGCCAACAATATCAAAAGCTTAACTACTCGTGTATATCCGACACGGGAGGATGCTCTTGGCTTAAAATTATTTTCTGAAGGAAATATCGAAGTGAAGAAGTTAAACATTTGGAAAATGGGATCCGCCTTTACGAATCAATAGACAATAAGAAAGTTAGTTAAACATACCATTTTCACTTTATATTTCTTGAATAATTAGGGTATTTCATACTATTGATAATTTGTCGAGTGATATAGTATGATTGTGTAAACTCTATGAAAACAAGCAATGGCGTTCAGTTTTCCTGAGCGCCTCTATGTTTTTAAACAATCTTTACTTTTAATAACAAAGCTCTGTTAAAGAATCCATGTCGATATTAAATTTCGCCACCTTAAAACAAAAGGTTGCTGGAGACTAAAATAAAAGACTATCAGAATAGTGATCTATAATTTTTGATACTATATTAAAATAATAACAATAGCACAAATTTGAAATATATAAACCATAAAATTCAAGGTGGAGATTACCATTCAAGACGAGCATTTACAATCTAAAGATATGGCGAAGAAATTAGTAACTTTATTAGGTGGTAAAGAAAATATTGTTACCATCACTCATTGTACTACTCGCTTGCGCTTTGATCTTAGAGATGAGAGCAAGGTAAAGAAAACTGAAATTGAACAAATGAATGATGTACATGGTACCTTTACCAGACTAGGTCTCTTTCAAATCATCTTGGAGAATGATGTTGTAAACAAGGTTTACCGAGCCATTATGGATATGGAGGAAGCCCCGATAACAAAAACTCCAGCGAACTCACAATCGAAAAAGAATCTTTTTATTCGATTCGCTGAGACAATGTCTAATATTTTTATTCCGATTATCCCGGCTATTGTAGCTAGTGGTTTACTATTAGGGCTTATAGGCATCATAGAGGAGTTTCAATGGCTATCACCTGATCATTCTTTTATGAAATTGCTAAATATATTTTCTAGCTCCCCTTTTATCATCTTACCAATATTACTTGGCTTTAGTGCCGCGAAGGAATTTGGTGGTAACCCTACCTTAGGTGCAGTTATTGGTGGAATCTTAACTCATCCTGCACTATTAAACCCTTCAATGGTTGGGCACAAAATTCCTGAGTATATTGAGGTACTTGAATTTGATGTTTCTTTGATCAGTTATCAAGGGACTGTGATCCCCATTTTGCTATCCGTCTTTTTGATGAGTAAATTGGAAATAAACTTAAGAAAAGTAGTACCGCAGTCACTGGATTTATTCATTATTCCTTTTCTTGTGATTTTATCTATTGGTTCTATTTCACTCATCGCAATTGGACCATTTTCATCATTCATCAGTAATATCATGACAACGATGATAGAACTTGTTTATAACCTGGGAGGAATTATATCCGGGTTGTTATTTGGGGGCCTGTATGCCTTAATCGTTATAACAGGCTTACATCATATTTTAATTACATTAGAAATTGAATTGCTTTCCAATATTGGTGTCAACTTTTTATTACCCATTTGGTCAATGGCAAATATTGCTCAAGGTGGGGCTGGGTTAGCTGTTTATTTTAAAACTGAAAATGTGAAATTAAGAAAAACAGCTCTACCTACTTCCTTATTAGCATTTTTAGGAATTATTGAACCTGTTGTATTTGGAATTAATTTAAAACTCATAAAACCATTTATTGCTGCAGCTATTGGCGGGGCACTAGGGGGAGCGTATATTGTTTTAACTCAAGTGGCAGCAAACTCCTATGGCTTAACAGGGATTCCGATGATTGCTATTGTAGGACCATTAGGTATGACTAATTTAATGCATTATCTCATTGGTTTTGTGATTTCTGCTATGGTCGCATTTATTGCTTCTTGGATTCTTTTGAGGAGGGAAGAAAACTTATAGATTAAGTTAAATCACTACTAAAGTACTAATTCACGTTACAAATGAGGTGGTTAATAATGAAAATCAAAAAAATCTTAAATAATAGTGCGGTTGTAGTTAAGGATCGGAATGGAGAAAAGATTGTAATGGGTCAAGGAGTAGGTTTTCAGAAAAAAAAGAACGATCTTGTAGTACAATCTAAAATTGAAAAGGTATTTGTTATGAAAGATCCTAATGAGTACCAGAAGTTCGAGGAAATTTTGAAATTTTTACCTGAAGAACATATTCAGGTAGCAGAAGAGATCATCTCTTATGCAGAAAGAAAATTAGGTGTAAGGATAAATGAACATATTCACGTAGCATTTTCTGACCATTTGTCATTTGCAATTGAACGGTTAACAAATGGCATCAAAATTAAAAATGGGCTCCTCAATCAAATCAAAGTTCTTTACTCAAAAGAATTTGAAATGGGACTCTGGGCAAAGGAGTTAATTAAAGAGAAACTAGGAGTAGAAATACCTGAAGATGAAGTTGCTAATATAGCTATGCATATTCATTCGGCCAGGATGAATGCTGGAAATATGCAGAAAATGATTGAAAGCACGACTACAATACAAGAAATAACAAGCATAATCGAGAACTGTTTGCAAATTAATATTGTTGAGGATTCGGTTTCATACGAGCGATTAATCACTCATTTACACTTTTCAATTAATAGCCTGGAAAAAAAGGAGTCTAGCCACAACCATGATCCAATCATGCTTTCTATGATTAAAGAAAACTTTAAAGAAGCTTATTCATGTGCACAGAAGGTCGGACAATTTGTAAAAGAAAAATACGGTCTCGAATATCCTGAGGAAGAATTAATGTATATTTCTATGCACATTCAAAGATTTTATAATAGAGCAAAGATATCACATAAAACAATGACAAAAGAGAAGATGTAATATTAAATTAAATCTGCTTTATTTTATTGTTGTTCATGTCTGATTTAAGAGAATCCGGCAACATCGAGTAGGATGCTGATTTAGAATATGTAGGAATCTCCGTCATCTGGCACGAAAACATTAGAGGAGATTCTTATGAAATATTAGATAAATTTTTGGAAGACTTAAACGAGCATGCAAACTATAAATTATCGATCGTTATTAATAAATAGTGTATCAATAAAAATTAGGAGTTTGTGAAACAAAATTTTAAAAACTATATCGGAAATAGATAATGTTGAAAGAATAAAGTTACTTAATTTTTCTGAGATGTTACAATAGATTTGTATTGTTCAGAAGTAATGCAATGAATTCTAACTACTTTAAGAGGAGTGAGATGAAATGCAGGAAAAATACTTAGAAAAAATGAGGGACGGAAAAGGTTTTATCGCAGCACTTGACCAAAGTGGTGGAAGTACACCAAAGGCGCTTGCCGCATACGGTGTATCTGAAAATGAATATTCCACCGAAGCCGAAATGTTTGATCTTGTACATGAGATGAGAACTCGAATTATCACTGCTCCAGCATTTGGTTCGGAGCATATTCTCGGTGCCATTTTATTTGAGAAGACGATGGATCGTGAAATCGAAGGCAAATATACCGGAGATTATTTAGCAGGGGAAAAAGGTATTGTACCATTTCTTAAAATAGATAAAGGGCTTGCCGACCTTTCTAATGGTGTCCAGAAGATGAAACCAATTGATAATCTTGACGAAACACTTGATAGAGCCAACCAGCGTGGTATGTTCGGCACAAAAATGCGTTCTGTGATTAAAGAAGCAAATAAAGATGGAATTAAAGAAGTGGTTAATCAACAATTCGAAATCGGCAAAAAAATTATTGATGCAGGGCTTGTTCCAATTATTGAGCCGGAAGTAGATATTCATAGTGCCGATAAAGAACAATCTGAAGAAATATTAAAACAGGAAATCAAAAAGCATCTGGATCAATTAAAAGAGAATGAACTTGTGATGTTGAAGCTTTCGATTCCTACGGTTGCGGATCATTATAAGGAGCTTATTGACCATCCGCAAGTTGTTCGTGTAGTAGCTTTATCTGGTGGGTATTCCAGAGAAGAAGCAAATACAAAATTAAAAGATCACGAAGGGTTAATCGCAAGCTTCTCCAGAGCATTAAGTGAAGATTTAAATGTAAAACAGTCTGATGAAGAATTTAATGCAACATTAAAAAAAGCGGTTGAATCTATTTATGACGCATCTGTAAATAAAAATAGCTAACAAATGAGCATTTTAAAGTTTTTTAATAACTCTATTGTCCGGTCATTTATTCACCGGTACTTAAAAACATTAGATGAAAGGCAAGTTATAGACGCTCTCTACTACGGTAGGGAGCGTTCAATTTACTATCAGAAAGTATAAAGTATTATGGTTGATAGTATAAGTAAACCAGTGCTTGGCGATAAGCCAAGTTTCTCTTTAGAAAATAAAACGAAAGCTATTCCGCATATACATGCCTTCCTCGCATAGATTTCAGTAAATGCTATATGTGAGGTGGATTATGTGGAAAGAATTTAAGGAGTTTATCTCAAGGGGAAATGTTATAGATTTAGCGGTAGCAGTTATAATTGGGGCGGCTTTTAGTAAAATTGTTGACTCTCTAGTGGAAGACATGATTATGCCGGTAATCGGGATTATAATAGGTGTAGTTAATTTTGAATCCCTTCATTTTAGGATTGGAGGAGCGGTAGTCTCTTATGGGAATTTTGTTCAATCAATGGTTGATTTCCTTCTTATATCCTTCACAATTTTTATGATCATTAAGGTTTTTAATAAACATCATCTGAAAAAGAGCGAAAAAAAGCTGGAGAAAGAGTTATCAGCAACCGACGTAGAACTGTTAACAGAGATTCGGGATATTTTAAAAAGAAAAGAATTAATGGAAAATAACAAGAAGAAAAATAAATCGAATGAAACAGTTATCAAATTGAAGGCAAAATAAATAATGCTATACATGTAATCTTTTCTCTTAACTTTAAGAAATAGATGTAAAACCTATATTTATAGAAAGTATAACTGTGTGTATCACATAGTTTATGGTTTTACTGCTATTTAATTTTTGCTAGCAAATGACGAGGATATATGCGATTGCTCTTATCATATACCAAGAGGTGTTAAGAGACTTCGTTCCATGCTTATAGACATGGAAATAGGGATAGGCTTTATGTCCCATCCCTATGGTGTTAAATAACTAATATTTTTATGATTGGTCAACACGATTGGCATGACTTTCATCTTCTAACATATTTAGAACTTGTTTGATTCTAGGGTTTTTATCAGCAATTTTTTCTAATTGTTTGTTTATAAGTTCTTCTCTTGATGTGTTTTCCAACTCGTTTCACTTCTTTCTATCTTTTAAGATATATTTATACTTTTTTTATATTGATAGCTTCACCTAGGTGCCAGTAACTAATAAAACCACCTGGTTCATATCAATTCCTTTTGTACTTGAAGTACACAAATGTCCCACGTTTTCCATCCATAATTAAAAAATGGAGGCTCTTTCTTCATTCCTAGAAGTACGTAAGGCACATTTTTTACTTGCCAAAAACAACTATGAGGTTGTCTCTAGGACAAAGAGAACCGTCCCGGATAATTCCAATTTGGGATATGGTTTCTGTCCTTTTTGATGCTGATTTAACTTGTACGTGACAGGTGGGCGAGAAGACAATTAGGCAGGAGTCTGTCTTGCTTTTTAACTTATGATAGTTGTTATTCATATTGTATGAGCTTTATTGGAAGTCAAACTTAGGTGAGTGAGGTAGAAAAGGATCAAAGTTTAATTTTTGTGATATTTATATCCATAGACATACTGGTATCTTTAAGCGCTAATTGTTACGTGCTTGTCTGTTTGAGGTTGAATTGGATTATTTGAAATAATACCTCTTCTATTCATAACGGAGATGATTAGACCTAATTCGTAGTATGTAGATTTAGTAATTATTCCTTTTTCAATATTTTTATTAATTTCGTTATAAAAAGCAATCAATACATCATGAGGCAATTCTTCGTAAAAATTCATTATATCACCTTCTAGTTAATTGTTATTTTAATGATAATATAACACACTTTGAAAGCGGTTGCAAATTTATTGTTCCGAAATTGTATAAAAAAAAGTGTAGAACTATCCGACAAACATTAATGGATGCTATTTGTAATCCTATTTATTCCGATATAAAAGGAAGTTAACAAAGTAGTGAAAATTTTAAGGTTCGAAGTACGACGACCATGATGGTCTAGTATCGGTGTTGGTCACAGGACGTGACTGGTTTTAGCCCATGCAAGGGAACTATGGCTATGCTGTCGCCTAAAGGCTCGGCAATTGCCGAGTTTTCTTTAGTGTTTAGTCATTCAAAACTAGGGGTAAGCTGGGACAAGGGGGGCAGGATCGGTTCATGCTCAGTTGACAATAATTCAGCTTTTAATGACAAAGTTTGGGTGGTAACCGGTAAAACTATATAACTCGAAATCAATTGTAAAATCATGTATGATTTATTAGGGTATAGTAAGACGAAATGGAGGTACGTATATGAACGCAAAACGTTGGATCGCACTAGCAGTTGCAGCAGCGCTATTTTTTGTTTCATTAGTTTTTCAATCCTTAATAAGCATGGCAACTGCAGACTTTGAATCGATGTTTAATTTACAAGAGTTAGATAATGACTTAAATGAAAAGATAATCGAGAAAGGCTCACCTACCAATAAAATTGCAGTGCTTCACTTGAATGGAGTGATTCAAGATACAACTGCAAACACGGTGATTAATACGAATTCCTATAACCATAAGCGATTTTTAGACATGCTGAATAATGCTGCGGAAGATCGAGGTGTTAACGGGATTATTTTACGTGTAAATACACCTGGCGGCGGTGTGGTAGAAAGTGCGGAAATTCATGACAAAATCGTAGAAATACAGGAGGAATATAATAAGCCTGTCTATGTGTCGATGGGAAATACTGCGGCTTCAGGCGGTTATTATATTTCAGCGCCAGCCGACAAAATTGTTGCTCATCATGCTACACTGACCGGTTCCATCGGTGTGATTATGGAAAGTTTTAATTTTGCTGAGTTTGCTGAAGAACATGGTATAGATTTTAACACGATTAAGAGTGGTGAATATAAAGACATCATGTCAATGTCACGTGAAATGACAGATGATGAACGAGAAATATTGCAAACGATTATCGATGACATGTATGCTGACTTTGTACAAGTAATCGTCGAAGGAAGGAACATGTCTGAGGACCGTGTGCGCGAATTGGGTGATGGCCGAGTATATACTGGAGAACAAGCACAAGAGCTAGGACTTGCCGATGAACTTGGTTCGTTACATGATACCATTGAAATGATGAAGGATGATCATGAAATGGGCAATGCACAAGTCGTTGAATACGAACAGGGCTTGGGTATTAACCAGTTTCTTGGCGGAACGATTAAAAGCATATTTGGCTCGGAATCCGATTTAATTGGTATTAAGAATCTGTTGCGGGAAAATAATGCACCACGTGCCATGTATTTATATTCAAGATAGGAGGGGGTTGTTATGAGTGAAGAGCACGTTGGATATGATTCAACACCAACTACGGATAGAAGGTACGCAGGATTTTGGATGCGATTCTGGGCGTACTTGGCTGATTTAATAATTGTTTTTAGTATAAATGGTATCCTGCTTATTCCGTTTCACTTTATCAATGATGGTGCGAGAATGGATATCGGGTTCTGGACTGTAACCGGAATTCTTAGTTCTATTGTGTTATATCTATACTTTTTGTTCATGACGAAATGGTTCAACCAGACGTTGGGAAAAATGATATTTGGCTTAAAAGTCATTAGGCAGGATGCAGAACCATTAAAATGGAGTGATCTTCTTTTTAGAGAAGTGATAGGAAGATTCATTCATCGTGTGTTTTTTATCACTGTATTTTTGTACATAGTGATTGCATTTACAGAACAAAAACAAGGAATCCATGATATGATCGGAAATACCCGTGTTGTATTTGATGAATAAGGATTAGGGGTTCTGTATCATATCGATCAAGGCCCCTCCAACTACATTAAAACCGATCTTGAAAAGATAATAAAATAAAAGTAAAGAATTTAGAGCTAGGCATAAGGGCATATCTAAAGCGTTCATCGATATATACGATGAGCGCTTTTTTAAGTTTAAATCCCATTATCCATCACTAATGGCTTTAAAATATTTGCAGGTCTATTTAGAATGTGGTGAATTTCTCTACTTGTCCAACAGTACTTATTTTTCAAGCACATGAATAAAAATGTAGTAGGACAGATTTATAATAGAGAGGAGGAGTTTTTTGTTACTTGTGTGTAGAGAACACATGATAAACGGAATTAATCACCTTCATACACCTCATGTAGTATTTGTCAAAGGTGAAAGGTTTGCAGGGAAATGTTTTTATTGTAATAAAATCGCAGAGTTCGAGTTATTTTATTCAATCCCAACATCAAAGAAAGATAAAGTGAATTACTAAAAAAAAATGAAAAAATATACATATTTGGTTTATGAAATAGATGCAAAGGAAACTACTGTTATTAGATAAAATTAAATTACTAATAAATATAAATTAATATTAAAATAGGAGATATGAGCATGGATAATCGTAGATTAACAGTTGGGTCATTAAAAGAAAATACAGTAAAACCTTTAACTAATAACTTTAAAAATGAAAAAAAGTCGACTAAAAAAGATATAAAGAGAGGTGTTAAATCAGAAAAAATTGACGTAGTCCAAAATAATAGAATTTATAAAATTATTCCTGAAGCAAATCATACACTTCTTGATACGGCATTAAATCAAAAACAAAAACTGTCCTTTAAATGTAAAAAAGGTACTTGTGGACAGTGTATGATTAACGTATTAAGGGGAATGGAATATTTAGAAGAACCGACAAATAAAGAGCATAAGAAGCTGGAAGCTAAAGTGAATAAAGGCTATCGTTTAGCCTGTCAAGCAATGGTTAAGTGAAGATAATATTCTATCACAATAGTGGCTATGATCATGATGTCACTTTATCCCCCATAAATTCCCATTGACGATCCATTGATTTTCATTTACAATGAGAATCAATATCAATGATAATGAGATTCGTTATCATTAATTATTGTGGAGGGTGGAAAATGGGAAATCAAATTAACGGTTATCATGATTTTTACACGGTTATTTCTAATGAGCGAAAAATTGGTGGAGTTATTGAAGCGGAGGAGATTCGGCTTCGTTCAGGGGAAACTTTCAAATTTCCAGTTTTCACAAATATTGATTATTCAGGATCAACGTTTTATACGATTTGCTTTATTACAGATAATGGTACGAAAATGATAATTCACGTGAATGATATTAGCACAATCAAATCACCTGTTCACAAACGGGTTCAGGATATTAAGAATGAATATTATCGTGAAATGAAGATAAAAGAAAAAGTAAATTACTTAAAACGATTATGCCAAGCAGACCAAGGTGCATATACGAAGCCGTTTGTTGAAGAAGCTAAACTTATTATAGAAGACATAGGATATAAGAATGTGGAAAATTTAAACGACATTAAATTTTCTTTACTTACACAGAAGGAAAGCAATTTCTTTAAAATAGCATAGTAGAGTAGTTACTTGATGGATAACTTCTAC
The DNA here is from genome assembly GCF_010993965.1 of Gracilibacillus sp. YIM 98692. GTDB lineage: Bacteria > Bacillota > Bacilli > Bacillales > Amphibacillaceae > Gracilibacillus. The sequence goes on from NZ_WIXM01000016.1 coordinate 27,343, forward strand.
ACATAAGAAAAGAGCCAAAACGCAGGATTTCTAAAGCTTTGGCTCTTTTTTATACTTATTCATTTGGATTTTCTAATGTGCAAATGGCACTCGGCCGTTTAATCCTAGGCACAATACACTCGTAAATTCTAAACAAGTGATTCATTTGTTCACTATCCATATAGGCTGTATCCATATCTTCTGCAATAGCAAGATCTAGATTATGCCTTCCTGTTGAAATCAACACTCCAGTTTGGCCTTTTAACACTGGTGATTGAAAAACACCGTCCGTTACTAATTCACGCACATGTTCAATCTCAAGAACATTTGTGCCCTGGTGAACGCGGTGAAGTATTGCATAGAGATCAGGTGATAATACTAAGGCATATGGTCCGCTATGTCCCATTTGAAGTAACTTATTTCGTCCTTCAACAATATCATTAAACGCATTTCCTGATTTCATCCAATCAGAGCGAATATGCGATAAATGGCCTTTTACGTTAGATAGCCCAGATATATTAAATTGTGATGATCCATTAAAGATTAAATCATCTTCTAACAGTGCACATTGCGTTACAGCATTAGCAGCTTGAGAAAAATCTATCGGGATATCTAACGCTCGAGATTGCTCTATATCACGCCAAAACAAGGTGAAATCTTTATATAACAATGGAATAGTCAAATGGATACGTTTGGTAGAGTTAGATGTTTCCAGGTCTTCTCCGTGAAAGCTTAGCTGTCCTTCCCCAGTCTCATCAAAAACATCATTTATAACTGATTGTACCCCTTGTCCCAATGGACCATAAATATCAATAAATCGTCTTCCGATTAAATTGCGGCGAGCATTTTCAATAACAACTTCGTCAAGCCTTTCCCACTCCCTTTCCGATAATGGTGCATCATGGTATGTCATTGTTTTATTCATGTATCAAAACCTCCTATTTTACCAAAATTATTTTTTTAAGCTACCAACCGTTAATTGTTTTGCTGGTTTATCAGAATCATTTACAACATATTTTTGTTGTTGATCATCATTTGTTGTATATTTATCAATTTTTAAATGTTGGTTAACATCTTCTTTTTCATCTGTCGGTACGGAACCAGGTGCTGATGCAGCTCCATCAAAGGTATCGTTCAAATCAGATAATATTACTTTTATGGCTTGATAATCTGTATCAGTCGAATTACGCATCCGTGTTAGATTCTCGGCATGCTCCGTGTCTTTAAATGTAAATAAAGCTAAATCAAGATGTTCTAGAAAATTATGTAAGCCAAACTTTTCGAGGCTAATATCCTGCAGTATGTGTATAAATTCGAAATTGTCAGCTGTTCTGGCATTGTCGTTGTCATTAAAGTAATCCAGCTTAGGAATTAATGCATTTAATCGATCAAGCCTTTGTTCCTCTTCTTCATAAATGTGATGATAATACAGACGTTCATGATCATCCTGTGCGTTTTCTATGCGTGGAGTTAAAATGGCCATAAAATCGTGGATATTCTCTCTCGTTCTCAAAAATATTTCATTTAGTTCAATAAAAGAATTGGACATCTTACAATTTCCTTTCTTTATTGTTTTTCTAAAGTTAATAGGTTTTAATACCTCGTCTAACTAATAATCCCTAATATTATTAATTTTTGCCAAACTTTAAGACAAATAAAACTTATAATTTAAAAACTTACATTATTTATTTTCTTAGGCTCCAGAATTTGTATGGATATGGAGCCTACCGAAAATACGAAGTTGAAATTGAAGGAGGAGTAATCATCTGATCTATTTTCCAAAAGTAATGGAAAGTCTTTTGAATTGTGTGGGAAATTAGCACGCGATTAAAAATATGGGCAAAAACAAAAGGCTTCTTGTTTTTGTATACTTGGGAATAACAATATTTATTGTTGTTTTGTGTTGATATTTGTCTGCATTACCTTTATAATGTAAAATACATACAAATTACTGCAACATAAAAAAGTATCATATCTGATTCAAGTTGGAGTTTAAAATGTAAGAATGATCTTACTCGTGAAAAAGAAATGGTACTCTTTCATAAATCAAAGAAAATACAGGTAAATTTCTATTAAACTTTGATGGTTTAATAGACTATGAAGTTGGCAAGTTTGAATTTGCCTGAAGATGTCGATTTGTATGGAATATATAAGCTTTAAACATAATTAATTAAAAATGAAAAGGCTTTAACGCTGTGAATAATTGATTTGAAACTGGATTTGAAGAAGGAATACTATCAAAGAACTTAACTTAATTACTATGGCTACATACCTTATTTTACTGCTAATTATCATTGCAATTTTAGAAAATATAGAATTGTAAGAAGGGGATTCTTTAAAGAATTCCTAATTTACCGTATAAGAAAGCATAAATTGTCAGCAAGGAAGCCAATTTCGACGTGGTGGGCAATTTTAGGAATATAGATAAGTGCAACTACGTCTCTGACTTCGCCAAAAGCTCGTCAATTGACGAGTTTTCTTTATAGTTTAATAGATATTCAGATTATTTATATTTAGTGTGTGTCACCAAGGAGGAATGAAAATGAAACAGAATATCATATTTTTTTTAGCAGGTGTTATGTTACTTGCCTTGTTTACTGGATGCGGTGTACAAACACAAGCTAAAGACCAAGTCGTTTTACGATTCGCTTATGCAAGTAATGCACAACCTGTAAAAGATGCAATGGCAGAGTTTGGACGCTTACTAGAGGAAAAAACAAATGGAGAAGTAACAGTGAAGTATTATCCTGATTCTCAATTAGGAGGAGAACGGGAGTTAATCGAATTAACACAGACTGGTGCAGTAGATATTACGAAAGTTAGTGGATCTGCACTAGAGAGTTTCTCGGATCGTTATTCCATTTTTGGAATTCCTTATTTATTTAATGGAGAAGAACATTTTTACAAAGTAATGGAAAATGAAGAAATTATGAAACCTATTTATGAGTCGACATCAGAGCTTGGTTTTGTTGGTTTAACTTACTATGACTCAGGGCAAAGAAGTTTTTATATGACAGAAGGTCCTGTACAGTCCCCAGACGATTTAAAAGGGAAGAAGATTCGTGTTATGCAAAGTGAAACCGCAATCAAAATGATCCAACTATTGGGCGGTTCACCAACACCTATGGGTAGTGGAGAAGTGTACACTTCCTTACAACAAGGTATTATAGACGGTGCTGAAAATAATGAATTTGTGTTAGTAACTGCAGGTCATGGTGAAGTGGCGAAGTATTATTCATATGATCAACACACAAGAGTTCCTGATATTGTCGTAATGAACGAAGCATCTTTAAATAAATTAACAGAGGAACAAAGGGAAGCAGTTTATGAAGCAGCTAAAGAATCAACAGAATATGAAAAGCAAGTGTGGAAAGCTGCTGTTGATAAAGAAAAGCAAATGGCTAAAGAAAAACATGGTGTCGAGTTTAATGATGTAGACAATGCGCCGTTTAAAGAAGCGGTTCAACCACTCCATGAAGAATTTAAGAACAGTGAAGAATTCAGTGAACTTTATAAAGCAATCCAAGAGATGGGTGCTAAATAAGTTAGGAGGTAATCAAATGAAATCAGTAAAGAAGTATGTAGATAAAACACTTCTATTTATAACAGCTACTTTATTCCTTGTTATGGTATCGATTACAACTTGGCAAGTAATTGCTCGTTATATTTTGAATAATCCAAGTACGTTAACAGAAGAGTTTGTGAGGTTTAGTTTAATTTGGCTATCAATGTTAGCTGCATCTTATGTAGTTGGCAAAAGGAGTCACATTGCATTTACAATTATTAGTGATCGTTTCAAAGGGAGTAAAAAATTAGGTTTAGAGATTTTTATTCAAGCTATATTCTTAATTTTTTCATTAGTTGTCATGCTCTTTGGTGGAGGGAAAGCAATATCCCTTACTATGGCTCAAATGTCACCATCATTAGGAATACCAATGGGATTAGTTTACCTATCATTACCTGTATCTGGTATATTGATTACTTTCTATAGCTGTTACAATCTTGTAGAGGTAATTAAAGAAAAAAAAGCCCCGGTAACTGAAGATAAGGAAGAGGATGAATATAACAAAGTAGGTGAAATCATATGATATTAGAAGCCAGTTTAATCTTAGTTCTTGTCTTTGCTGTTTTATTGGCCTTAGGAATACCAATTGCAATTAGTATCGCAGTGGCTTCCTTATCAACAGTATTACTAGTTCTACCTTTAGATATAGCCGTTTTCACTTCTGCACAGAAAATGGTTGCTAGTATTGATAGTTTTTCGTTGGTAGCGGTTCCGTTCTTTATTTTATCTGGAATAATCATGAATAATGGCGGGATTGCAACAAAACTTGTGGACTTTTCCAAGCTACTAGCAGGTCGGGTTCCAGGATCTTTGGCCCACACAAATGTTATTGGTAATGGATTGTTTGGATCTATTTCCAGTTCTGCAATTGCTGCATCTACAGCAATTGGTGGGGTAATGGTTCCTCTTCAGGAAAAAGAAGGTTATGATCGTAAGTTTGCTACAGCAGTAAACATTGCATCTGCTCCAGCTGGAATGGTTATTCCACCTAGTACTGGATTCATCATTTTTTCCTTGATTAGTGGCGGCACTTCCATCGCAGCATTATTTATGGGGGGATACGTCATTGGTATCCTTTGGGCTTTAGCTATCATGGTTGTTTCATTCATTATTGCTAAAAAAAGAAATTATCCAGTAGTAGCTAAACAGGCAAATCAAAATGTGAAAAAGATAATTATAGATGCAATTCCAAGTATACTTTTAATTTTTATTATTATCGGAGGCATATTAACTGGTGTTTTCACAGCAATTGAAGCATCTGCCATTTGTGTAGTATATTCATTCTTATTAGCATTTGTATTCTACAGAACGATGACAATTAAACAATTACCACAAGTAATGGCTCAAGCAGTTGAAATGACAGGTGTTATTATGCTCCTAATTGCTGCATCCTCGTTGATGTCATTTGCGATGGCATTCACTGGTATTCCAGCAGCACTAAGTAATTTAGTTTTAAGTATTTCTGATAATCCAATCATTATTCTACTAGTAATGAACGTTATCTTGTTACTAATCGGTACTGTAATGGATGTTGCTCCAGCAATTCTAATTTTCACACCAATATTCATGCCTATAGCAACAAGTGTCGGTGTAGATCCAGTACACTTTGGAATATTCTTTATTCTCAACTTATGTGTAGGAACGATAACACCACCAGTTGGAACGGGGTTATTTGTGGGATCGAGTGTAGGTAAGGTTAAGATAGAAAAAGTACTTAAACCGTTGCTTCCGTTTTATGCAGCGATTTTCATTTTACTTTTAATCGTGACTTATGTTCCACAAATAAGTTTATTCTTACCAAACTTATTAGGCTTGTAAACGATAAAAAACTTGTGAATGGGTAATAGATTCACAAGTTTTTTTGTTCGCCTGGCATGGTCGAACTCTATTCTGCCAAATTTTAATACATATAAAACTTCGTACTTCCTTGTTCTTAACAAGATATTCCTGCCTAAACATATTTCTGCCAAATTAAGATATAAGATACCATATGTTATTTATTCAAGGTTTAATAATCTAAGAAATTTATGCATATATATGCTTTGAGGTGGTCGTTTTGAAGAGAAATTCTGGGAAATTTAGTTGGTCTAAGCTTCCTGATGAGGCAAAAGATGTCTTAGGGGAGGAATTTTGGAGTGATTTTCAGAATCTCTTTCCAAAAAATGGACCAAATGTTGATTTGTATGAAACACAAACAGAAGGAACTCTGTTACTTGATTTGCCTGGCTTACATTCAATCGAAGACATTGACCTAAAGAAGAATGGAACAAACTTAATTATTACCGGAAATATTCCAGATTTAACTCCTAAGACTAAAGACAAACCAAAACAAATTATTAATGAACGGTTTACAGGTCCTTTTGAAAGGAGTATTCCCATCCCTTTTTCATTTTCTACTCAGCATGTATCTGCTAAATATATGAACGGCCTTCTTGAAATTCGCCTTGGAAAAATTAGGAATGAAGAGCAAATTAACGTAAGATTTGAATAAAGATAAAACGTTTTGGAGGTGAATAGAGTGGTCCAAATTCGTTTCCAGCAATTCGAAATTGAAAACTTGAAAGAAACATCGGCTGTTTTTTCCGGTGATAACTTTCAGCATAACTTTTCCAGTATACTAAAAAAAAAGGAAGGGCATGGAAGCATTATTGGTAATAGAAATATCGTTTTCAATAATATCCATACTGTAAGAAACAACAAATCAGATACTGAAGATGAGTGATTTAATTGTTTTGGCGTAAACGAAAAAAAGCTGATCCAGCATTACATGCATTACAAAAGCAATTATATGAGCTTCAAAAAGACATATATGAGCTTAAAAACGAAAAGAAAGAATACCATTTTCAAATCGAAAAGGTTGATATTCATCAAGCTGCTCTTGATAAACTTCTCTTTCAATTAGATAAAATTGATATTGAAGATTTAAGCGGTGCACTTAATGTCGGCAATAACTTTGGTGTAACGATTGAAGATGAAAAAGGAAGCAAAAAAAAGAACGGAGAAAAAGAAACATCTAATTCTTTTAATAAGAACAAAGTAACAAGGACAAAAGATGGATATTCTATTTCCTTTCTAAACAAGGAGGACGATTGATGACATTTTTATCACCAAATTTTTTTATTGGTACAATACGAATAGGAACAGTAGAAGGTGCCTCTTGTGTAAACTTTGGGAATAATGCCCCATCTGGTTTTGAAAGCTTTAAAAAACAAAGCCAAGGTTTAGGGAGCATTAGTGGAGATGGAAACCATATTGAAGGATTGCGTTCTTTATTAAACGATACTGCGGTAATGGATATGTTGGTTAGCCGTGACACAGCAGAAATGCCTGATTGGCTACAGGAGCTGGTGGAGGAAAAAATAAAAGAGGAAGATAGTTAGTCCTTCCTGTATCATACGAAAATGCTGACAAGACGTTGCCTATGTACCGTTATATTGTTAAAGACAGAGGCTTAGTTGCACTTTCATCGGAAAAAATGGAACATCTTTTAAGTTCGCCTACTTCCTAATAGGCAACACAGATGTCAGTACCTCCTGTATAAGTACGTCCTGTGACAGCGCCGGTGTTAGGGTAACCTGTCCGAGTACGTAGATGTTAATTTTTGCTTATATAAATAATTTTCCATTAAAGATTAATACCTCTACCCTTTTAGAAAAAAGATATCATATGCTGGGTTGACAGAAATCGGCATAAGAGCCGATTTCCATTATACCCCATATCTAATCTGAGGCTTAATGCTCCTTTTAGAACAGCTTTGATGAGTAAATAAGAGCATCTCTTAAAACAGCTAATAACAGACAGCTTACTCTTCCTGATCATTGGGAATCTTATTTTTAGTATCCTTTTCACTGTTTTGATTAGTATCATTTTTTATCGGCATATCTACAACATCATTGTCATAAACAACATTAGCATTTTGAGAAAGGTGATTCATATCTCCGATTACTGTTCCTTGCGCACTATTTTCTTTTGTTTGTGAAGACCAATTTAATTGAATATTGGAACCAACAAAGACACCTGCATTCGAACTCACTTTGTTAATATTTATAGAATCAAATTGAATTTTCATTATTATCATTAGTATTGTACATTGGATTGTGGATTCACAGCTTCGCTTGCATTAACCGGAACATCAATGACATCATTATCCACTATTTGATTAAAATTACCAGTTAAAGTTACTAAACCAATTTGCTGCCCAGCTGCAAGATTATTCTTCCCTTGGAAGGACCAATCCGTCTGATTGTTCTGTCCTGTTGCAACAGATGAATTGACGTTAACTGTATTCACTGCTATTTGATTAAATACAATTGATACTGGCATAAGGTTACTTCCTCCTTTTCACAAAAACAATTCAAAACCTGACACCACCTTATTTTATTATTCTCTCTTTTATGCCATTTTACGTTTTCATTCTAAAAATGAAGACGAAAATGGGTGTTCACTTCATATTGGTTGAGCTGATAAAACAACAAAATAAGAAGATGCCAGGGGCAAGGCTTTCGTTTTACTTTAGTTAAGGCAGACTAGTCGAAATCTTTTAAAATAACCAATTTCTTTATTCAGACTCCGCTACACACCTATTCTCCTTTTGCCATAAACAATTTGATCTGATCCTATAAAGCGAAACGGTAAAAATATATGTTTATAATCATCATATTCTTTAATTCCTAAAACGTGTAATTACATTTTTTTAATCCTTATTTTTAAAAAATTATGTAAATCAAAATACAACTGATATGTTTAGCCCTTTACATGCCTGCTAATTTGCTAAGGATTTCGTTATATGAACAGCAAAAAAACTGTAAACTTGAAGAAGATATAGATCAGTAGCATCTTGTATGACCATATACATTTTTAGCAACGTCCACTACCTAGTTATGTACACCAATCAATTTCGACCCTCACTTATTACTCCAACCGCAAGAGCATCATGTTCCCAAAGTATTCTTTTGATTGTTTCGTGTTGCTTTTCATGACACTTTACAGTTAAAAAAACTTCAATTTTTGTTTCCCTATTTTTGATTTCTTTCCGTTTTATGTAAAAATATTTAATAATGACTCCAATTATAAATCCAATCATTAAGCCCATAAATCCTAAAAAAATGGGGCCCCATGTATGAACATATCCATAGATAATTCCTAAAAGCATGCCTATCGTACCAAGAATAAAAGCTAAATCTACCATACTAATACCATCTGAACGATGTATAGTATCAAATAACCTTCCTTGCTCTTTCCGTTTATCTAAAGGTATAGCAACTATTTGTTCTTTATGTATTCCGTTTTCTTCTAACTTTAAAAGAGCAAGTTCCAATTCTGTGTTATATTCAAATGCAGAGACAATATGCATTAACTCCCCTCCTGCTGAGAATCTTTATAGATACTATCTAATTCCCCTTTTTGATAATATTTTTTGAGAAAACTACTTTTTTCCATTTCATAAACTTTGTTATTTCCTACTGCCATATTATAAGCACTAAAAATTCCAAAAACATAAATCGAAGGAATAAATAAAACCCATTGAGGATTTAAAGTTGCTTTTGCTTTCGAAATGTCACCTATCATCGAATACACAATTGCTTCATAAAGATTGGAATAAAAGATCACTACTCCCCACCAAATCAAAGATAATATAAAAAGTGGCATTCTATTGGATATAAACGAACCTAACCCTGGCATAATAATAGACCAAAAACATGTATAAAGTGGTTCTCTCTTTTCCAAAAGATTTTTTTCCAATGGTGAAAATTGAAAAGGATTTTTACTATCTCCTTGAGCATACGCTAGTTGATAAACTTTGTTGTTATCTACACACCTTCGGTAACTATCTGCAATCGTAAATACATAGACAGAAGCATATAAAAGAGTCCACTTGATGTTTAAAACCTCTTTAGCATGTTCTATGTCACCTAACATAGAATAGAAAATCGCTAAATTGATTTGTCCTAAGTTATTAAATATAAATTCAAATAGTATTAATATAAATCCCCATAAATAATGATTGATTAATAAGTGGCCATATCCGGGGAAAGCCATAGACCACCACAGAACTACCCAAGGGCTATTAAAACTTAAAACATTATTTGTTAGAGAATTGGAACTAACGATCCATCGGCGTTCATTACTTTTCGGAGTCAAGATATTCCCAACCTTTATGACAGTGATTTAAAAAATTTACTTTTATTACTTTTATTTCCAAATGAAATAATTCTATTCATATACTGCAAATTTGTATAATCAAGGTTTTTACAATATGAAACAAATAGAAGTTGTTTTGAGTATACTTTTAGGGATTATTGGTGTTTGGGGGGGGCTCTGGAGGGAAAAATCCCCCAAACGCCTCCACAGGTTAATTCTACACCTCTTCCTTTTCTTTATATTTCAAACTTTGCCGAAATCAATATGATTCACCATTAAACAATTGGATATTTGAGCCGATATAAGAGTGCGGCTGTCATCATTTCATCTCTAAATAAACTCGTCCATTTTGAAAACTCCAAGTTTGTTGTGATGATCACGCTGGCACACGTTCCTTTATGAACATCGTTCGATGATTTCCTGTTTCACTGTTCCTTAAAAAAATAGTTTATGTTATACCACCTGTCTCTCTTCTTCTCCCTGTTTTTGATCATGGAGTGGCTTTTGGAAAGCATTCGTTAAGTACAAGAGATATACTATTCCAGCAGCAATCCATATAGAGCCGCCGATAAGGGTTGGAACATCCAATAAGACCATAAGCCAGACAATAAAACTTGCACCAATGATAGGGCAAATCAAATTAGTAATAGTCATACGAACAAAACGTTTTTCTTTATTTTTAAAATACAAACGGATCACACAAAGATTAACAAAGAAGAAAGCACTGAGTGCTCCGAAGTTTACGAAGCGTATTGCATCATCGACGGTAATGAAGATGGCTAATAAAGAGATGACAGACGCAACGAGTATGTTTAATGATGGTGTTTTGAATTTTGGATGAACGTAGCCAAAAAATTTTTTTGGTAAAATGGAATCTCGACCCATGACATACAAGAGACGAGAAACACTCGTAACAGAAGCGAGTCCTTGTGTGAAAATAGCAGCAATTAAAACGGTCATGAATACAGCGCGAAGTAGGCTTCCTCCAATTATCCCCATTAACTCAAGAGCTGCGGAATCAGCATCCTGAATAGTAAAAGTAGGATAAGACAATTCTATAAAATATGACATTGTCACATGTAAAACACCAACAATAGCAATCATGATAAAAATTGCATTAGGAATAGTTTTTTTAGCATTTTTGGTTTCTTCGGATAGAGTGGTCAATGTATCAAAACCTAAGAATGAAAAAACGACAATAGATGCACCGGCAAGCGCTACGGAGAATGATAAGTCTACATTCAAGAAGGGTTCTGGGGAAACAAGGCTTGCTGCTCCGCTATCAATAAATAATGCATAAACAAGAAAGCTTGTAAAACCAATAATAAATATAATCTGTAAAGAAACGAATACACTACTGATGTTTGCTGAGGAATTTACACCAATTGTTGCTATAATGGCAAGAAGAACAATAAGTCCGATAATCCATACGAAGGCTGGGATGGCTGGAAATTCAGCGTGCATGAAAATACCGAATGTAATAGCAGCTATAATGGGAGCAAATAAATAGTTTAATAACAAAATCCAGCCGACTAAAAAACCAACATTTGGATGAATGGCCTTTTTCGCAAATGTGTAGGCGGAACCTGAAATAGGAAATTTTTTAGCCATGATTGCATAGCTTGCTCCTGTAAAAAGAACAGCGATAACAGCTAAAAAATAGGCAGATGTTAAAAATCCATTAGATCCTTGATAAGCGACACCAAAAACAGAGAAATAAATCATTGGAGTATTCCAAGCTAATCCGAGAAATACGACTTGTGGAAGTGTTAACGTTTTCTTTAGTTCCGTGCTTTCCTTCATTTTCACAACCTCACCTTTCTATTACTACATGTTTAAAATTTCTTTACTCATTTATTAATCTTCGCGAAGTGGAATAAATCATAGTAATCATTTTCTAGGCAATCTAAAGTGAATGACAACTATATTGTTAGTAAATCTAACACATTTTTTTGAAAATCTTATTTGCGTTCTAGATTTTAAAATTATATCTGTTTAAAGTGGAATATTGAAAAAATAGCGTCATAAAGGGATTGGAAAAAAAGTTAGTTAGATAATCTAACATAGATGTTGTGGAGCTATTTCCCCCTTGGCATACTAAGAATATATACAACACAACAAAAAACAAAATAAAGCTTCTCGATTATTCGAGAAGAACAAAGCTGTCTAGGGTTCCGCCGGGGTATAGCGCTCTGGGACTGGTCCGAGAGAGAGCGAACAGGCTTCTACTATAAGAAAGCTTGTTTACACGGAAGGAAAAAAGCCTGGGAGATTACATTCTCCCGGGCTTTTTTTTATTACTTAAAATAGGATTTCTAAGGAGGAATAAATAATGAGTAGAGTATGGGAAAACACATTACAACCCGGAGCGAAATGGTCGGGAACAATTGCTAAAGGGAGTTACATTACATTTACAGCATTAGGAGAGGGAGCGAATCTATCAGTTCTTCTTTACAATGCTACAAACTTATCGGAGCGTTACAACGCCCCTGACTCTCTCAAAGCGCAACATACTTCTAAGCTAACGAAAGGAAATGTCCTCATGAGCGATAATGGGCGTGTGCTAGCAAGTATTGTAGAGGATAGTCTTGGTTGGCACGATCCGATTGGAGGATATTCCACTCGTGAGTTAACAGATGAAAAATACGGAAAAACGAGCTTTCAGGAAATGCAAAACGATTGGTTACGAAGTGGTCAAGAAAATTTTATTGTAGAGTTGGTTCGAAATGGATTAGGTATCCGAGATATGGTTCCAAATGTAAATCTCTTCTCAAAGATTTACGTGAGCCCTGAAGGAGAGATGCATTTTTCCCCTTCTCATTGTCGTAAAGGAGACACAGTTACATTACGTGCTGATATGGATATTTTGTTTCTTTTGTCCAATACACCGAACCCGCATGATCCTAGTGTCACTTATCCATCGGTACCTATCAAAATGGAAGTGACAAAAGGAAACGAAGCAGATGAATTCGATTACTGTGTAAATTACCGTCCAGAAAATCGTCGTGCCTTTGAAAACACATGGAACTATCAACTATTAATTGGCCAATAAACGAAAAATAGAGTAGGAGGAATAAATGATGACAGTTTTAAGTCAAGTAAAAAGTAATTTGAAAGTGGAAGAAGCCATTTATGATGAGTTATTACCAGCTGGAGAAGGATGGATGTATGATTTGAAGCCAGGCCAAGTGTTTCGAATTGTTGACATTGAGGGGAATCAAGCAGCGGACACTTTATTCTTTGATACTAATAACTTAGAGGATCATTATAGTGCAATCGCAACGATTTCTGCGCAAAAGAATGTGTACTTATCAACCGGTTCAATCCTTCGAGCAGAGTCTGGCAAAGAACTATTAAAAATAGAGGCTGATACGGTTGGGCGTCACGATACATTAGGTGGAGCTTGCTCTGCGCAAAGTAACACTGTTCGTTACGCTCATGATAGAGTTACCATGCACAATTGCAGAGACACGTTTATGAAGCAACTGGCACAGTACGGCAAGAACTACACAAAAAGAGACTTAGCTCCAAACATTAACTTTTTTATGAATGTACCGCTTAGCTCAGAGGGTGGGCTGGAGTTTGCCGATGGAATTTCAGGTCCGGGGCATTACGTTGAAATGAGAGCCCTTTGTGAAACAACCGTTTTAATTAGTAATTGTCCGCAGCTTAATAATCCATGCAGCGGGTTTAATCCAACAGCACTTCGTCTACTAATCTGGGAAAAGTAATGATCAATAGATAAAGAGAAAGGAGTAGTGTAAATGTTTAATAAAGTCTTAATAGCAAATCGAGGAGCTATTGCAGTTCGAATAGAAAGAACATTGAAAAAATTAGGAATTACATCCGTTGCTGTTTATTCAAAGGCAGACCAGGACAGTTTACACGTAGTACAAGCGGATAAAGCAATTTGTGTAGGAGAAGGTCCTGCAAATGATAGTTATTTAAATGCTGATCTAATCTTAGAGAAAGCAATAGAAACAGGAGCTGAGGCTATTCATCCTGGCTATGGTTTTTTAAGTGAAAATGCTGATTTTGCTCGTAAGTGTGCAGAAAAGGGGATAACGTTTATTGGACCAACGCCTGAGCAAATTGATATATTCGGCTTAAAACACTCCGCTCGGGAAGTAGCAGAAAAGGCAAACGTCCCCCTTCTTCCTGGAACAGACTTAATTACGGATAAAGCAGAAGCATTGCGTGAAGCAGAGAAGATTGGATACCCAGTGATACTAAAGAGTACAGCTGGTGGTGGTGGAATCGGCATGAGAGTGTGTAAAGGTGAAAACGAACTGGTAGAAGCGTACGATGGAGTAAAGCATCTAGCTGAAACCAACTTTAACGATGGCGGTTTGTTTGTAGAAAAATATATAGAAAAAGCACGACATGTGGAAGTTCAAATTTTTGGAAATCGATTTGGAGAGGTAAAGGCCCTTGGGGAGAGAGATTGTTCCATTCAGCGACGAAATCAAAAAGTAATTGAAGAAAGTCCGGCACCAAGACTTTCTCAGTCCGTTAGGAATGAAATGGCGCTTGCTGCTGAGAGACTTGCAAATGAAGCAGGATACCGAAGTGCTGGTACTGTTGAGTTTCTTTACGATCCAGATACAGAAGAATTTTATTTTCTAGAAGTAAATACAAGATTACAAGTGGAGCATGGGGTTACGGAAGAAGTGCTTGGCATTGATCTTGTCGAATGGATGGTTAGAGAAGCAGCAGATGAACTCCAGCAAATAGAAGCAAAAGTTTCCGTTCCATCTGGTCATAGCATCCAAGCAAGGATTTATGCGGAAGACTGTCACCAGCAATTTCGTCCAAGTGCAGGTCATCTTGATAGTGTAGTATTCGCAGAAGCTGCACGTAATGAAACATGGGTGCAAGATGGTATTGAAATTACGACGATGTATGATCCAATGCTTGCTAAGATTATCGTTCATGGAAAAGACCGTAATGAAGCTATTCAGAAATTAATAGAAGCACTAGTTATTACTCGATTCTATGGAGTGACAACAAACCTTTCTTATTTAAGAAACTTGCTACAGGAAAGCACTGTGCAACAAGGCGATGTGTATACGAGAATGCTAGAAGGGTATAAACCAGCCGAACACTCTATTGAAGTATTGGATGGTGGTGTGCAATCTACTGTACAGGATTGGCCTGGAAGAACGGGACATTGGGATGTTGGGGTACCCCCATGCGGACCAATGGATCCATACTCTTTCCGACTAGGAAATAAGCTCCTTGGAAATGAAGATAATGCAAGTGGTATCGAATTGACATTGCGAGGAGGTACATACAGCTTCCGTGATGATATGTTGTTCTGTCTTACAGGGGCGGATATGCAAGCAAAACTTGATGATAAATCGGTGCCAATGTATACGCCAGTCTATGCTAAAAGGGGGCAAGTTCTCGAGTTTTGGGAAGCGAAAGAAGGAATGCGTACGTATCTTCTTGTAGAAGGCGGACTAGAAATGCCAAGAATTCTTGGAAGCTCCTCTACTTTCACCCTAGGGGGATTCGGAGGACACGGCGGTCGTGCGCTACGACCTGGAGATGTACTCCAAGTGCAGGAAGACAATAAATCAGAAGTACAGCAAGCATTATATAAAGAACACCAGCCTGAGGTCAGTAATCAATGGACGATTGGTGTCATTCCTGGACCTCACTGTACGGAAGAGTTCTTGCAGGAAGATTATTTACATCAGCTTTCTGAAACGGAATGGGAAGTTCATTTTAATAGCTCTCGTACAGGAGTGCGTCTGATTGGGCCAGCACCAAATTGGGCCCGAGAAGATGGTGGAGAAGCAGGGCTTCATCCATCTAATATACACGATAATGCTTATGCAGTAGGGACGTTGGACTTAACTGGGGATATGCCAATTCTCCTTGGCCCAGATGGACCAAGTCTTGGCGGCTTTGTCTGCCCGGTAACCAGTGCTTCAGCAGAGTTTTGGAAAATCGGCCAGCTCCACCCGGGAGACACAGTTCGTTTTCAATTACTTACGATCGAAGAAGCCAACGAATTACGTAAGCGCCAAGAGGAAAAATTAGAAGCAGTAGGTAATGGAAATATCGATCAGTTATCACGATTAGCACTTCCAAGTAAGCAGCAAAATTTGACGCCAAATTATCCGCTATTTATATATGAAGAAACTGGTCGCAGATTTCCGATTTCTGTTCGGTTCAGCGGGGATGAATATTTACTGGTGGAGTACGGGAAAATGGAACTTGATTTAAAACTACGCTTCCAAGTACAGGTTCTAATGGAAGCAATCCGTAAAGATGGTCGTCTTCCCGTTATCGAAATGACGCCAGGGGTACGTTCCTTACAAGTCCATATTGATCCGCTCAAAATCAGCGCAAAGTCGGCAGGGGAGCTTATTTTAGAAATAGATAAGCAATTACCGCCACTTCATGAGATTGAAGTACCATCAAGGATTGTAAAGCTTCCATTATCTTGGAATGATCCGTCTACACAGTTAGCAACAGAACGTTATCAGAAGAACGTCCGCCCAGATGCACCTTGGTGCCCGGACAATCTTGAATTCATTCGTCGTATTAATGGACTTAATAGCATTGAGGATGTAAAAAGAATTGTATTTGATGCAAATTACTTAGTTCTAGGACTTGGAGATGTTTATCTAGGGGCTCCTTTAGCTACACCAATTGATCCTCGCCACCGGTTAGTTACAACCAAATATAACCCGGCACGAACTTGGACTCCGGAAAATGCAGTCGGTATTGGCGGTGCCTATATGTGTGTATACGGAATGGAAGGACCAGGTGGTTACCAATTTGTTGGTCGTACGATTCAAATGTGGAATAGACTTCAATCCACAGAAAGTTTCGAACCTGGGAAGCCATGGCTGCTTCGTTTCTTCGACCAAATTCAATACTATGCTGTTGAGGCTGATGAATTAATGGAAATGAGGGAAGACTTTTTACGTGGAAGATTTGAAGCAGATATAACTGAAACAACTTTTAACCTTGGAGAATATTTAGAATTCCAAGAATCTATTAAAGAAAGTGCTGAAGAATTTCGGATGAAGCAGCAGGCTGCTTTTGATGCAGAAAGGGAAAGATGGAAAGAACTTGGAATTGCCGAATACATTGGTGAAGAAAATAATAATACTGTGACCGTAGAGGAAGATTTACCTGAAGACGAAATGGCAGTTCGTTGTATGATGCCAGGAAGTGTATGGAAGGTGCTTGTTGAGCCAGGTCAGTACGTAAAAAAAGGAGAAGCTATTATTATAGAAGAAAGTATGAAAATGGAATTTCCACAGAATGCTACTTGTGACGGTTATATCACTTCCGTACATGTCAAACCAGGTGATGAAGTGCAAGCTGGACAACTTGTCGCTGGTATCGCTGAGGAGAAGAGAAACGAGGTGTCTATTACATGATATCAACCCGTACTATTACAGATCTTCAAGAAGACTATAAAAACGGAAAGATAACGCCAGAAGATGTAATAGAAGAAATTATTGAACAGGCTGCCGCAGATGAAGAAAAGAACATTTGGATAAGTCCTCCTTCTATGGAAAAGATTTATCCATACTTAGAAAAGTTAAAAGACATGAACCGAGAGAAGGCACCGTTATGGGGAATACCATTTGCGGTTAAGGATAATATTGATGTTGCAGGCGTGCCGACAACTGCTGGCTGTCCAGATTATGCCTATACTCCAGCCAAGCATTCCACGGTAGTGAAAAGGTTGGTGGAGTCAGGTGCTATTCCTGTCGGAAAAACGAATTTAGATCAGTTTGCAACTGGACTTGTTGGTACAAGAAGTCCATACGGAGAGACGCATAATAGTATGCAAGATGAATTAATTAGCGGAGGATCTAGTTCTGGTTCGGCTGTGGCTGTTGCTCGTAATCAGGTTGCTTTCTCTTTAGGAACTGATACAGCCGGATCCGGTCGTGTACCTGCCGCACTAAATGGAATTGTCGGTTTTAAACCAAGCTTGGGAGCATGGTCTACTAAAGGAGTCGTGCCCGCTTGTGAAAGTCTCGACTGTGTGACAGTATTTAGTCATACTTTGGAGGAAGCTCTAATGGTGGATGCTGTGGTACGGGGTGAAGATCCTAACAATCCATGGTCTAAAGCAATCCGTAAGCCAATTCCAGAGCGTCCAGAGAAGATATTAATACCACAAGAAGAACCTACTTTCTTTGGACCTTTTGCAGAAGAATATAAAACGGCATGGGAGAAAACAAAATGTAAGTTACAACAATTACATATTCCTGTCGAATATGTAAATACTGATATCCTTTCGGAAGCTGCAAGTATTCTATATGGAGGTCCCTATATTGCAGAGAGATGGACTGCATTAGGAAGGTTTCTTGAAAATAACCCAGGCAGCTCCTTCCCGGTAACGGAGCAAATATTACGTTCTGGCTCAGGAGACAATTATGACGCCTCTTCTGTTTTCCAAGCAATGCACCGTTTGCAAGAGATAAAGCAAGAAGTAAAGAAATTGATGGAAAATGCGATACTTGCTATGCCAACATGTGGCGGGACATGGACGAGAGAACAAGTGAGGGAAAACCCTATTCAAACGAATAATGACATGGGGCGTTTTACAAATCATTGTAACTTACTTGACCTTAGTGCTTTAGCTGTTCCATGTGAAGAAGCTGGAAAAAACCTTCCTTTTGGAGTAACATTATTTGGCCTTGCAGATAAGGAAGGGCTCGTTCTGGGAACAGGATTAGCGTTTAAAGGTGACACATCTGTACTTGAGTCAGTGTCTTCTCGTCATACAACTCCAGTCGCTGTTTGTGGACTTCATATGAGAGGGTTTCTGCTTGAAAAACAAATGCATGAGCACGGAGCTGTGTTTGTAAAGGAAGCGAAAACTGCTTCGAAATATAAATTATACAAGCTGCCAACTACACCAGAGAAGCCGGGCCTTATAAAACAAGATGAGGAAGGGGATGCAATACATGTTGAAGTGTGGGATATGCCACTCGAAACTTTCGGTGCATTTACTTCCAAGATTCCTTCTCCTTTAGGAATTGGAAAGGTAGAGCTTGAGGATGGCTCAGAAATTCCAGGTTTTATTTGTGAAGAATACGGAATAAGAGGTGCAGAAGATATAACGTCTGCAGGTGGATGGCATCAAGTCGTTACAATATAAAATAGTATTAACGGTATCAAGGGATTCATGAAGTTTGTGGTGGAGTAACTGCAGAAGCCACACGTTGGACGTCTTAACGATTATTGCAATCGATAAGACGTCTTTTTATGCATTGTGCCTTATTCACTCATGAATTTTGTTTAGCAATAGATGGCTGAGGTATGGAGTATATTTTTAATTGACTTTTGCAAAATAAAAAAGACATATAATAGACCATTTATAATAGGTCGTTTTTTCATTATAAGATGAGAAGTGCTGAAAGGTAGTGTGAAAAATGGAACCATCAAACAGACCAGTTGTTGGGATTACTAGCTCTATGGTCAATCATAATAACATTCCGAGCTATAATATACATGAGAAGCACATTCAAGCAGTGATTAAAGCAGGAGGAGTTCCTGTCATCATCCCAACAGGTACTAATGAGATGACAGAAGTATGGGTTCGAATTTGTCACGGCATTATCTTAAGCAGTGGAGAAGATATCGATCCCAATACGTTCGGCGCAAACCCATCACCCAAAATTCAAAAAACGAATAAAAAACGTGATTTTACAGAAGTGGAATTAGTGAAAAATGCGCTAAAACAGGGTAAACCAATCTTGGGACTTTGCAGAGGAGCAACGATGTTAAATGTTGCATTGGGCGGAACCGTTATACAAGATATCGAAACGAATAATACGAAGGCAATGAAACATAACCAGCAAGCTACAAGGCCAGAGCCTACCCATTATATACAGATTGATGAAACGAGCGAGTTATATCAAATTATCGGCAGCTCGAACATTCTGGTCAATAGCATGCACCATCAAGCAATTGACCAGATTGCACCGAATCTTAAAAAAACAGCGGTTGCCCCAGATGGCGTGATTGAAGCAGTGGAAGGAACTGATAAAACGTCACCCATGTTAATGGGGATACAATGGCATCCGGAGGAAATGGCTGGTGAAGATCCAATAATGCAGCGTTTATTCGATAGATTTGTGATGGAATGTGAAAAAAGTGGTTGAGGCTTTAAACTGTATTTAAGTTTGCAGCCTTTTCTATATGTAGAAATGTCTTTATAATAGAGAAAAAGGTTTGGGGGTGATGCTACATTGTCAAAACAATATGTTTGGTATGCCAGTTATGGTTCTAATTTAAGTAGGGATCGATTTTTATGTTATATAAAAGGCGGGCGCCCTCGAGGGTCTGAAAAAGAAGAGGTAGGTTGCAGAGATCAATCTCTTCCCATTGACGAATCCACCTATATCATGCACTTTCCGCTGTATTTTGCAAAAGAATCAGAGCGCTGGCAAAGACAAGGGGTAGCTTTTATCGGATTGAAAAAAGATGAAAAGTCCTATACATATAGTAGAAAATACTTAATTACCGTAGAACAATTTATGGATGTTGTGAAACAAGAAAATAACGGAGCTGAATTAAATCTAGATTTACAAGATGTCATGAAGAATGGATTCAAGACGTTTAGAGACTCATGGTATGGAACGATCTTGTATTTAGGGGAAGAGGATGGACATCCCATTTTCACTTTCACAGCTGATTGGGATTTAGATGTTCCTTTTAATAAACCATCAAAAGAATATCTAAGCATGATTATTCATGGTTTAAAATCAACACTTTCTCTCAAGAATATAGAGATTATAGATTATTTAATTACGAAACCAGGAGTTGCTAATAACTATACGGACAATGATATGGAAAAGTTAATAAAAGAATAAGCATAAGGATGTTATAGCACTTATCTATATATTGGATGAGTGCGTTTTTTCTTCATTTGCCATTAATCACATAATACTTCCATCTAAAACACATAATAGGGTGCAAATAACTGAATGGTGGAGGTATCACACATTGTTTAGAATATGCATCATGATGATCATCATAGCCTTAACATTTCCAACGCTAACGTTAGTGAACGCCAGTATGGACAATTCTCATGTGAAAGCCGCTTTTATCCGTGAGGGGAATCTGTGGACATTGATTGATCATAAGGAAAAACAAATTACGAAATCGGGTAAGGTGTATGGATCACCTCAATGGTCTCATGATGGTAAGTACCTATTATATCAAAAAGAAACCTCTTCTGAATTTCAAAACAGTAAAACACAATCCGAAATTTGGGTTTATCAAATCACATCTGGAGAAAAGAGAAAAATTTATTATGATGGCCATGCTCCGAAGTGGGCACCTGATCAAAATATTATTTCCTTCCAAAGCGATGGAGTTCTAAATGTTTCGGACTTAGATCGTTTCTATAATGCCGCTATGGGGGTCTATGGGTATACATGGTTACCAGATGGAAGTGGTTTTCTTTTAGCTTCACGGGCAGATCTTCTTCCTGATGGATGGACAAATCCGAAATTATATAAGAAAACATTTAAAAAACCATATAGTGAAATGACTTTAATGGAGGCCGTTGAGGATTTTTTTACTATTCCTAAAGAGATTGAGGTAGACAACCATACGATTATGTCCATTAATGCGAGACATTTTACATTTTCTCCTAGCGGTAAATGGATATCCTTTATCGTCTCACCAACCGCTTCTTTGTCCATGGACAGCAACGCTCTAGCTGTTATTTCAAGTGATGGCGAAAAGTTTACAGGATTAGATGAACTGATACTTGGGGTTGGTCTTCCGAAATGGGCACCAACAAAGGATATTATCGCCTATATTGCCGGAGGCGGAAGGCTTGTGGCTGGTTTTAAGGACAAAGATCTGAAAGTAAAAGAAATGCCTGTGTCTGGATCCCTTACACCGGAAAATTATGCTGAACTTGATTTTACTTGGGTGGATAATGAATCACTTATTACAGCTAGGATTCAAGAAAAAGAATGGTCTAATGATTTCAGTAAACATCCATTACCATCACTTTATGCCATTCATATAATAAATAACAAACAAACGAAAATTACAAACCCTCCAGAAGACTTTGGTGACTACGATCCTCAGTATATAAAGTCTGTTGATAAACTGGTTTGGCTAAGGGGCAAATCTTTAACAGATAATGATAAAAACCTCTGGCTTGCTGAATCTGATGGTTCCGACGCAGAGAAGTGGCTTCAAAATGTCGAGACGATTGCATTTTATGAATAGGTGATTTTGAAAAAATGGTAGACTTCGGTGAAAACATTCATTAGTTCTGAAACGTTTTTGCCTAGAGCGAACCCAAAATAGCAAACTTTACGAAAAAACAGCGTATGAACCACCTATATATTACATCAAATACCACAATAATAACCACATCAATAGATTATTACGATTAATTGTGTTGCATTAAATAATAAATTAGAGCATTTTTTAATGATGTTCACTAGAAATGTGTTGCGTTTATTGTTATGATAATGATATATTTTAATACATATAAAAAAACCCTGAAGGGGGATGCGATCATTTTGAACACTAGATTTTTAGATTTACTTGCTGAAAAATATGACTGTGAAGAAAAAGTGGTAACAGAGATTATTAATCTGGAAGCAATCCTCAATTTGCCAAAGGGAACAGAACACTTTGTCAGTGACTTACACGGAGAATATCATGCGTTTCAACATGTACTCAGAAACGGATCGGGGAAAGTGAAAGAGAAAATTTCTGATATTTTTAAGGATACCCTGACCGAACAGCAAATTGATGAGTTTGCAACATTGGTATATTATCCGGAAGAAAAATTGAAACTGATTAAAAATGATTTTAAGAGTGACGAGGAACTGATTAAATGGTACAAAACCATTATTTGCGATATGATTCACTTGATTCCATATGTTTCTTCCAAATATACCCGTTCGAAATTGCGTAAAGCATTGCCGAAGCAGTTTATCTATGTCATCGAAGAATTACTTTATAAAACAGATCAATACTCTAATAAGAAGCAGTATTACGAAAAAATTGTCCAGCAAGTCATCTCGCTTGGTCAGGCAGATAAATTGATTACAGGTCTTTCCTACACGATACAACAGCTGGTAGTCGACCATCTTCATGTGGTAGGGGATATTTATGACCGTGGACCGGACCCTGATAAAATTATGGATACGCTAATCAATTATCATTCTATAGATATACAGTGGGGAAATCATGATGTTTTATGGATTGGCGCTTATGCTGGATCCAAGGTTTGTCTAGCTAATATTATTCGCATCTGTGCTCGCTACGATAATTTGGACATTATTGAAGATGCCTATGGAATTAATCTGAGACCACTTCTTAATTTAGCGGAGAAGTATTATGACGATAACCCAGTTTTTAGGCCAAAGGTACATTCTGATAAACCAATTTCTGAACATGAAGCATTACAAATTACAAAAATCCATCAGGCAATTGCTATGATTCAATTTAAGCTCGAAAGCCCTATTATTAAGAGACGTTCTAACTTTAATATGTCCGAAAGGCTTTTACTGGAAAAAGTGGATTATGAAAACAATAAAGTATCGGTTTATGGCAAAACATATCCTCTTGAAAATACTTGTTTTGCCACAGTAGATCCGAACGATCCAGCTAAATTGTTGAAAGAAGAGGAAGAAGTCATCGATAAGCTTCTGTTTTCTGTACAGCATTCTGAAAAGCTGTCCAGACATATGAAATTCTTGATGAAAAAGGGAAGCCTCTATTTAAAATATAATGGAAACCTGCTGATACATGGCTGTATTCCAGTTGATGAAGATGGAAATATGGAACAGATGGAGATTGAAGGAAAGTCTTATAAAGGTCGTGAATTGCTCGATAAATTTGAGCAGTATTTACGTTATGCTTTTGCAAATCGCGATAAAACAGACGATTTGGCTACTGATATGGTCTGGTATTTGTGGACAGGAGAATATTCGTCACTCTTTGGCAAAAGGGCTATGACGACTTTTGAAAGATATTTTATTAAAGATAAAAAAGCACACAAAGAAAAGCAAAACCCTTATTATTATTTAAGAGAAAATGAAGATATCTGTCGTAAATTACTCGAAGAATTTGATCTGGATCCTGATCAGGGTCACATTATCAATGGGCATACCCCAGTTAAAGAAATTGAAGGGGAAAACCCGATTAAAGCAAATGGAAAGATGATCGTCATTGACGGCGGCTTTTCTGAAGCCTATCAATCCACAACAGGTATTGCCGGCTATACTTTACTATATAACTCATTTGGTATGCAGCTTGTTGCTCACCAGCAATTTAAATCGAAAGAAGATGTACTGCTAAATGGTGCAGACGTTTTATCAGTCAGAAGGGTAGTAGATAAAGAACTGGAAAGAAAAAAGGTGAGAGAAACAAATATAGGCCAAGAGTTATTAGAGGAAATTGATATGTTGAAACGTTTAATGGAATATCGGTATATGAAATAAGGGATTTGGCATTTAATGCTCGTGTTGGTTCATGAACTGATACGAGCATTTTTGTTTACACTATAGGAAAGTGAAAATTTTCCATATTGAATAAATATAAAAAACGATAAGTCACGTTTATCTAATGTGTCAAAACAATACATAATCCCTGGTCTATAAACAAAACTAGAAATGAATGGAATGAAAAGTTCAATAACTTGAAAAATAAAATTTGGTAAGCTATTCTAACACTTATTAGTTGACTAGGAATTATCGGAATAGATTGATATATTACTGGCATCAGTGACTATTACATATTTTGAAGGAGAGATTTTATGGCGGAAAATCGTTTTCGTCTAGGTATTGATATTGGTGGAACTTTTACCGATTTAGTTTTGTTAGATCAGAATAACGGGAATATTATAAGTAAAAAAACACCAACGGTAACAGAGGATCCAACTCAAGGGATTACGAATGGTCTGCATGCATTAAAGGAAATGGGGATATCTACGGAGGACATTGAATATTTTGTTCACGGTACGACGATAGGTTTGAATACGATTATTCAACGAAATGGCGCGAAAGTGGCTTTTCTTGTGACAGAAGGTTTTCGTGATATGTTAAGTTTCCAACGATTACGTTTGCCTGTGCCGTATGATTTTCGGTCTCGTCATCCTGAACCATTGGTACCTCGTGATTCAGTATTCACTGTTAAAGAACGACTCCAGCATGATGGAACCGTAGTTAGACCTTTAGACATGGATGAACTGGAGCGTAAAATGGATGCTATTAAAAAAGCGGATGTCGATGGTGTTGTCATTTGCTTTTTGCATAGTTACATCAACCCTGTTCATGAGCTACAAGTGAAAGAGAAAATGGCTGAACAGCTGCCGAATGTTAAAGTCAACCTGTCATCTGAACTTTGGCCGCAAATGAGAGAATACGAACGATCAATGATGACGATTTTAAATATGTATGTCCAGCCAAAGGTAGAACATCATTTCAAACATTTAAAACAACGCTTAGAAGCAGAAGCTGTTCCGGCTCATCCATATATAACCCAATCGAATGGCGGTATTATGGATATTGATACAGCGAGCAAGCAACCGGTAAGAACATTATTTTCAGGTCCAGCAGCCGGAGTAATTGGTGCATTGGATATGGTGAAGAAAGCTGGATTTGATAATGTGATTACATTTGATGTAGGAGGAACTAGTGCGGATATCTCGATTATTGAAAATAGATATCCTACTTATACACAAAGCAATCATCTAGGTGGTTTTCCAGTTATGCTGCCTTCTGTTTCCATGTATTCGGTAGGAGCTGGCGGCGGATCCTATGCTTGGATAGATAACGGAGGTATGTTAAAGGTCGGCCCTGATTCAGTCGGTTCTACCCCTGGACCTGCGTGTTATGGAGTTGGTGATAAACCAGCATTGACCGATGCGTTTTTAGTTTGCGGTTATTTAAACACAGAATCATTTGCTGGTGGAGGCTTTGCACTTGATGTGGAGAGATCTAAGCAAGCCATCCAACCGATTGCGGATTATCTGGAGTTAACAATACAGGAAACAGCTGACCGTATGATTCAGGTGGCGATTGCGAATATGTTTGCAGAAGTAAACAATATCATGGAGCATCATGGTTTTGATCCGCGTGAATTTGCCTTGCTTGGATATGGAGGAGCAGGACCAGTATTATCTAATTTACTAGCAGAAGAAATTCAAGTAAATGAGGTGTTAATTCCTCCATTACCAGGTACACTTAGTGCGTTAGGTGCTTTAAATGCTGATTTTATTCATGATGAAATCAAGACAGAACAGGTCTTGCTAGAAAATATGCCAATGGATGAGCTGCACAGCAAATTCGAGCAATTAGCACAGCAGGCTTTAAACTGGTTGGAGTCACAAGAGGGAACCGATTTAGATGATCAAGAATTGCTGTATACCATCGATGCTCGCTATCAACATCAAGCATATGAAATAGAATTGCCGATCCAACCAGAATGGTTAGATAAAGGAAAGAAAGATGAAATCATTCATCAGTTTCATCAGCTTCATTTTAATCAATATGGTCATAGTGATACAGATGCATCGATTGAATTGATGAATCTACATGTT
Organism: Gracilibacillus sp. YIM 98692; assembly: GCF_010993965.1. Lineage (GTDB taxonomy): Bacteria > Bacillota > Bacilli > Bacillales > Amphibacillaceae > Gracilibacillus. Next base: position 53,595 of record NZ_WIXM01000016.1, read on the forward strand.
CGAATTGTGGGACAACCGCCAAAAGTAACGAGCCCAATAGTAGAACAATCAGATGCACAACCTGTTTCAAAAATAAACCGGGACATCATGTTAAAAGGAAACATATATGAAGCCCCAGTCTATAACCGTTCTGAACTTATGTATGGTCAGGATGTAGAAGGGCCTGCCATTATTGAACAAAATGATACGACGGTTGTTCTATTAAATGAATGGAAGGCTAAAGTGAATCGATATGGGCACTTAATTTTATCACGTGAGAAAGGAGGTCAGTAAATTGAGAACAGATCCAGCTAATTTAGAGATTATGCGTAGTTACTTTCATGCGATAGCAAGCAGTATGGGACATGTTATTGAACGTACATCCTATACGACATTTGTAAAAGAATCAGCAGATTTTGCAACAGCCTTAGCATCACCAGAAGGCGACTTTTATGTTTATCCGCGTTCTGTTGGTGTGACGATTTTTTTAGGCTTAAGTTTAGAAAAAGCACTTGAATCATGCGGTCCATTGGAAAAAGGAGATATCGTGATTACCAATGATCCCTATACGACAAATGGTCTTGCTTCCCATTTACCAGATATTCATATCATTAAGCCGATCTTTGCTGGAGATACATTGATCAGTTATGCCTGGTCTTTTGTCCATTGCAGTGATGTAGGAGGACTTGTCCCTGCGAGTATTTCACCAACAGCATCGGATATCCATCAAGAAGGGCTAAGAATTCCTCCTGTTAAAATTTACCGCAAGGGTACATTAAATACAGATGTGAAATTAATGTTAGATTCTAATAGTCGTGTACCACATCTTAATTATGGTGATATAAATGCCATGGTGGCTGCAGTAAATACAGCAGAAAATCGATTAATGAATATGGTCAACAAGTTTGGTGTGAAAGATGTTGAGTTTGCGATTCATGATTTGTTAGACCAAAGTGAAACACGGGCAAGAAGAGTAATCAGCGAAATACCTGATGGTACCTATAGCTTTCATGACTATTTAGATGATGATATGCTCACAGATCATCCGATTCGATTAGCGGCTGATCTTACAGTAGATGGCGGCTCTATTGATATTGACTTTTCGCGTTGTGATCCACAGGTGAAATCAGCGTTTAACCTAGTGACAAACGGCAGCAGGCATTCTTTTTTGTTACAAGGATTGATTAATTTTATTATAAGTGAAGACCCACATATACCTGTAAACGGCGGGATACTAAATCCTGTGAGTATTCACGCACCGAGAGGATCGATTGTTAATCCAGAATATCCTGCTTCCGTTGGTGTTCGTCATAGTATTACAATGCGTATGTACAGTACAGTGCTTGGCGCCTTGGCAAAGGCCATTCCAGATAAAATTCCAGCTGCTGGTGCTGGACAAGCTGCGATAGTTGTACTATCTACACAGGAAGAAGGTAGTGGTAACCGCAATATGGCAGTTGTTGAACCACTAGGCGGAGGTGGCGGAGGCCATCATGATTTTGATGGTATTGATGGCATTGACCACTCTTCAGGATTTCTAAAAAATACGCCAATCGAGAGCTTGGAACAACATATTGACACACTTGTGCATCGATATGAACTCGTTCCAAACACTGCTGGTTCCGGCCATAGCAGAGGTGGACATGCGATCCGATTAGACTTTGAAATTATCCGACCTGATTCGATCGTTACAGCCCGAGGAATGGAACGATTAAAACTCCAACCGTGGGGACTTTTGGGCGGATCTGCCGGTTCGCTCGGCGGAGTTGTATTGAATCCTGATACATCGGATGAAAAACCGCTGCCTAAAATTAATGTGCTCACACCAGAAGTTGGGGATATTGTTAGTATCCGTACTGCTAGCGGAGGTGGCTGGGGATTACCTCAAAAGAGAGATCCAGCGCTGGTGTTACGTGAAGTGGAAATGGGTCTTATCAGTGTAGAAAAAGCGAAAGATGATTACGGTGTTGTGATTGAAGAAGATGACAAGAAGCATTCTTTTATCATTCATGAAGAGAAGACCGCTAAGTTTCGAGAAACATTCCATCAGAAGGATTCTACGGAGATGGATCTTGGCAGCAGTCGGGAACAGTTTGAACAACACTGGCCTGAAGATGTCATGGATCAGTTAATCGAGAAATTACAAACTTTACCTCCTACTGAACGTTGGCATAAGAAAGTATCGATTCAACATTATCTGAAAGAAAAGCTGCAAGATAAATCTATCTCGTTAGCGGATTTAGAAGAAGCATGGAACCATCATGCATAAGGCAGATTTCTCCTCTGAAAGACTTATTAGAGTGTTAGCTGGCGTTATATCTCATGAACGGTCAGCACTTTGATAAATGCTATAACAAATAAAAAAGGAGTGTAAACAACATGATGAAAAAATGGCATTTCGTTTTAGGATTGATTTTGACTTCTGTATTGGTATTAACGGCTTGTGGCGGTGATACCGGAGAAGAAGAAGGGACAGGTGAATTACCGGAAACAGATGAAGTAGTAGTAGGTGTTTATGGAGGTAATTGGGAAGAACAAATTGTAGAAGCAGGCTTGCAGCAATTTGAAGAAGATACAGGTATTGAAGTAATAGTGAATGCAGGAGCTGATGCAAATTGGTTTTCCAGTATAAAATCTGCTGGTGGTGAAAACGCACAATATGACGTGTTAATTTTCCAACCGGATACAATTGAACGCGCGATAGCAGGAGATTTATTAGAACCGCTTGATCCTGAATATGTACCGAATGTGGAGAATATTTATGATTCTGTTAACGAAAGATTTACCATGGACGGCGATGTCTATGCAGCAGGATTTAGTATGGGGCAGTTAGGTATTGCTTATCGAACAGATTTAGTACCGTTTGAACCAGAAAATTGGATGGATTTATGGGACGAAAGATTTGAAGGTCAAGTAGGTGTATCTTCACCATCTTATTCAGCTGGTTTACAATTCTTCTCTGGGGTGATGAATGCAATTGGCGGGGAAGAATCGAGTGAAGCGAATATTGATGCAACATTCGAAAAACTGTCCGAATTACAGTCCAATACTGTTGCATATCCGGATAATCCTGGAACGATTCAAACATTGTTAGAGCGTGGTGAAATTTCTGCTATTCCGTTCTGGGATGGACGAGTATTTGCGCTTCAGGATGCTGGTTTAGACATTGGTTTTACTTACCCAGAAGATGGACCTGTTGCTGCTTTAGCTAGCTGGGTTATTCCGAAAGGCGCCCCAAACTTGGCAAACGCTTATGAGTTAGTCAACCATTTATCTTCTCCAGAAGTTCAGGGTGCTTTTGCTGAGTTGTCTTATTATGGAATGACAAATGAAAATGTAGAATATAGTGAAAGTTTAAGTGAACGTGTCCAAGTTGGGGAAGAATTTTATCAAGATTTAACTTGGGTTGATTATGAAGCCTTAACTCCGAAATTAAATGACATCACAGAACGTTGGACCAATACATTTGATGGAGGACAATAATGAGTATTACAGTGAAAGGGATTAGTAAGCATTTTGAAGAAAATATCGCTTTGGACCAAGTAGATTTAACGATCAAGGAAGGGGAATTTTTCTCCTTGCTTGGTCCAAGTGGTTGTGGCAAAACCACTCTATTAAACATTATCGCTGGATTCTTACATCCGACATCAGGAGAAGTTTCGATTGATGGAAAAGATGTTACCAATCTTCCACCATATCAGCGAAACATTGGGATGGTATTTCAAAATTATGCGTTATTCCCTCACTTAAATGTTTTTGACAATGTTGCTTATGGTTTAAAAGTAAAGAAAATGCCGAAACAGGCCATTAAGGAAAAGGTCGAAGAAGTCTTGAAATTGGTTCATTTAGAGGCGTTTACCAAGCGGATGCCACATCAGTTAAGTGGTGGACAACAGCAGCGTGTTGCGATTGCCCGTGCACTTGCTATTGAGCCTTCCGTATTATTGCTAGATGAGCCATTAAGTAATTTAGACGCTAAGTTAAGAAAAGAAATGCAGACAGAGTTACGTTTATTACAACAACGTATTGGTATTACAACGGTTTTGGTGACACATGATCAAGAGGAAGCCTTAAGCCTGTCTGATCGTATCGGAGTACTTGGAGATGGACATGTGAAACAGGTAGATCAACCACTCACGATTTACCGCCAACCGAAAAATCGATTTGTTGCAGAGTTTATTGGTCAAGTTAATATTTTTGAAGTGGAAGCGAAAGATTTACAAACGGGAAATAATTCTCTACCAAAATACGATGCTAATCATCATAAAATTTCTAAAGATCAGCCATTAGTATTGGAAACAACACATGCAGACGATTTCAAGAATCAAGAAAAGAAGCTCGTCATGCTACGACCAGAAAGGATTCAAGTAGTGGATAAACTGGAGAAGAGTGAAAAGGTTAATGAAGTAGAGGTTACCATCGTTCATACTAACTATATCGGTGATTCTTTACGAGTTTATGCCTCCTTACCTGAACAAGGGGAGCTTCTCATCCATATTTCGGATACTGTATTCGAAGAGCCGCCGCAGCCAGGGGAAAAGTTGCACCTTCACTGGGATGCAGCAGATGTTATTCCATTGGTTGAAAAGGAGTAATAGCGTATGTTGAAAACAATCATGAAATCAGACCGGCAAAAATCATTCTACTGGGCGCTTCTAATCCCAACCATTTGTTTGCTAGGATTTTTTCTTGTAGCGCCGCTTATTATGTTAGCAGAACTGAGTTTTCGAGGTGTCGACAGCTATTTAAACATCCAGGATACGTACACTATTCAGCATTATGTTGAAGTATTTCAGTCTTCAACGTACTTAAAAACGATTGGCACTACCCTTTGGGTCGCATTTATAACAGGTTTATGCTGTATTATATTGGCCTATCCAGCAGCATATATGTTAGTGAATGCAAGAACTTCTGGTTTACGGACATTATTGTATATTTTATTAATTATGCCGTTATTAATTAGTATGGTAGTGCTAAGTTTTGCTTGGATTGTTTTATTAGCACAAAATGGAATGATTAATCAAGTGTTGCTAAAAATGAACCTTATTAATGAACCAATCCCAATGCTTTGGAACTTGACTGCTGTGGTTATAGCGCTAGTACAAGTACTATTACCGTTTGCTGCATTACCGATTGCCAATACGCTTGGGGATATGGATCCGCGATTAAGAAGTGCTTCCATGAGTCTAGGAGAAAATAGATGGAAAACCTTTTTGAGAGTGACATTGCCTTTATCGATTCCTGGTATAATATCAGGTTTTGTTATTGTATTTTCCTTAGCCGCTGGCAGTTATATTACCGCATTATTAATCGGTGGGCGAATGCAGCCATTACTTCCTTTAACGATTTATCAGCAAGTGGTACAAATTTCTAATTGGCCGTTAGCAGCAGCTTTATCTTTTACATTACTCGTCATTGTTGCTTGTTGTGTCTTATTTTTAGGATGGTTATTAAACCGTTGGGAGGAGAGAGTCTATGGCTAAATCAAATTATCGGCGTAAAAAGTTTAATATAGGAACCTTTATGATTTGGCTGTTCGGAAGTCTTGTCTATTTGTTTATGACCATTCCTGTTTTGATCATTATTATGGCATCGTTTAGTCCTAAGGCATATCCGGAGTTTCCGCCGACAAGCTTTTCCCTTCATTGGTATGTGGAACTTTTTAATAGTAGTGCTTGGTTGGAAACATTATGGACTAGTATTCTTTTGGTATTGATTGTGACACCTATAACCGTGATTCTTGGAACAGCAGCTGCTGTAGCGATACGTCGTTTGAATTTCCCAGGGAAACAGGCTTTACAAGCAATGATGATGTCTCCATTAATGATTCCTCATGTTGTATTGGGGATTGCCTTTTTATATCAAGGTACTGCAATGGGGTGGTTTGGTACATTAACTGCTTTAATCATTGCGCATATTATTATTGTTTTTCCGTTCGTTATTCGATCTGTTGGAGTTAGTATGTCTAATTTAGACCCCATATTGGAGAAGGCTTCGATGAGTCTTGGTGCAGGTCCTATTCGGACTTTCTTTCAAGTAACTATACCTAACATCAAACCAGGAATCATGGCTGGAACGGTATTTGCAGGTGTGACCTCATTTGGTGAAGTTTCCGTTAGTGTTTTTGTTGCTTCCCCACAATGGGTAACGGTTCCAGTAAGAATATTCAATTATGTAGAACAAACCTTTGACCCTGTCATAAATGCTGTATCTGTTGTATTTATTCTCATTGCAGTGATTGCCTTGATCATTATTGAGAAAACACTAGGGCTAACAAAAGCATTTTAAATAAAAATTAGGCTTGTCGCCAAGTCCCAATGGCGAGAGCCTTAGTTTTCATCTGTAACACGATATAAATAGATATATTAAAGAAAGGCCTGCTCATAAGTCACTTTATGGGTAGGCCTTTTTTAGCAGGTAAGAAAATATAAAATTCATTCATAATATCCATAAACTGCACAGTAACTTAGAAAATTCCTTACCAATCGTTTCACGATGAGTGCTTAATCGACGGTGCGGAAAACGAGCGAGGAGGCTCAGTGCGAGGTGAGCGGAAAGGGAAGTATTTCTGTAGCGGTATTTATACGCTCCCTCATACTATTGCGCAGTTTTGTTCTACTACAACATGTATTGCCCGGTTTTTCTAATATTTATTGCTGATCATTATCTTCTGTATAAATTCTTTTCATTTTTGAGATCAAAATAATTTCATACATAAAGATCCTCTTGCAGGAAAAAATAGATGTGAATTTAAATACAGGAGGTTACTATTGTGCAGAATCAAAATCAGAACCAGATGCAAAGTGGTACTCAAATGCCGCAAAATATGATGACCCAAGGAACTAGTCATAATCATGGCGCTCACGAGATGATGGATTCACATGAATTACTTGGTGGTATAATCGGTATGATGGAACAGTACCAGCTTTATGATCAACACATTAAGGATCAAGAATTAAAAGCTATCGTACAACGTCAAACCTCATTTATGACACAATTGTATAACACTATTGTAGAATGTTTCCAAACTGGTCAAGATCCACAAGTACCAACACAACAATATAACATGCAGCAAAGCAATGAGGTAACATATGGAGTAAAAGCAGGGCAGCCGAAAAAACCAAAACAGTCTGTCAGCGAATTTACGGATGAATGTTATTCTTCTTTTATGTTAGGTCAAACAAAATCCATGGCTTCTGCACTTACAACGGCAGGAATAGAAATGAATAACCCGGTATTACGCCGAATTCTGCAAGACAGTGTACCGAACATGATGGAAATGAGCTATGAGTTATTCCTTTATCAAAATAAACGAGGTTATTATCAAGTACCACAACTAAAAGATCAAGATATGAATACAATGTTACAGGCTTATACGAAAGCTCCTCAACAAGGTATGCATTAAGCAACGAAAGATGGAATAAGAGTGTGAACTCTTATTCCATCTTTTTTAAATTAGGAAAGCTGAATATGTCATGAAAAATCCGGACCTCAATTCTAGGTCCGGACATTTAAATTATTGCTGCTGTTGTAATCTTTGCTGTATTTCCTGACTAATGTCATTTGCACTAAGACCTTGTGCGCTTATGACAGCACCTTGAATACTAGTGTCTTGCATCCCCATCATATTTTGGTCTTGCCCAGAAACGATGCAGCAATCACAGCCATTCGCATCTTGTTCTTGTCTTAATGTAATAACTTCATGACCATCTTCTTGTAATTTTTGCTGAACATCTGTTAAAGACTCTTCTACTCCAATGCGCGCCATTTTATTAACCTCCTTGAAATATCGTCACATTTTAATATGTTCTTTCTTACTATGCTTTATACAAAAATATACTTTTTTGTGGTAAAGAAATAGATTGATCTTTTTGCATGAAAATGGTCTGGAAGCAAAATATAAAGATGAGGTGATTATCATGAAAGAGAAAAGAAAAAAGAGTTTTCAAATGCCTAACCAGGCCAATAACGATGGTGAAATTGGTATAAGAAAAGATATAGATCCGGCACATCCAGAAAATACACTGGAACGGTATGCAGGGGATTCTGTTGATGAACATAAAGAATTGGAAGAAGCAAACGAATATATTGCTGATAAAGAGATTGGACAAGTAGATCGTAATTCGTAAATAAGGGGAGGGGAAGAACTCTCTCTAACACATTCTTTTGGAGATCATCTACATTTTTTACCTCGGTTAAATAAGTGGAAATCTTCATAAACTAACCTTGAAAATAAAAAGGGGGATAAAAATGAATGAGAAGGAAAGTACAGAAAAAAAGCAAACAGTAGAGATTGAACAAAAGCCAATACGTGAAATAGATCATGAAACCCGCCATCCTGATCAGGATCAAACAAACCTTGTCTCCTTTGACGATGGATGCAGGTGACCCAAGATGAAAGGGAAAAGACAAAACACGAATAACCAAATAAAAAACAATAAAGATCACGAATTTTCTGAAGAACTCTCCGATGGCGGAGAAAGAGATAAATTGGTGAGAAGGCAAACAGGCAGAAACTGTGGAGGATTATGATTGGATCTTATAGATGAGAATAGGTCATATTTATAAAAAAATTGAATAGAAAAACCATGACATCAGTTTTTTCTTGTGTCATGGTTTTTTACCATCCTATTTTGACCTCCTCTGTCTTTTCTTCACTAAAGAATAGGAATATTCATTTTTTTACATTTCTAATTTTTCCTTTTAAATCAAGTTTAAACCCCTTAACGATAATGCCATCGTTCGCTGGTTCGAAATCGGCTTCAGGTACGCGTATGAATCCAAGATTTATGTACAAAGAAAAAGCATGTTTCATGAACTCAGCTGTATGTAGACCGATGGTTTCATAACCTGATTTTTTACCAGCTTCAATGCAATGATGGACCAGTTTTTTTCCAACGCCTCTCCCTCTCACAGATTGATCTACAGCTAGCATGCGTATTTCGGGATAACCCTGTTCTTCTACTTCCCACTCATATGCTTCGAGAAAAGGGGGGAAGAAAACGACGCTTCCAATGATTTTACCATCGAGTTCAGCAACAAAAATTTTTACACCCTCTTTTAAATCATTGTCCGAGGATAATGTCCCCTTTAAGCCTTCCCAATGCTCTCTAGAAAGTAGTGTTTTGTATTCTTTGTAATTCTCTAGTCTTTGCTTTCTTACAAACGCCAATTCCCCAGGTTTTATTTCTCTTATAATCAAGCTATTCATCTCCTTTTTTGGTTTATGATTACTACTATTATATAAGGTGATTACAAAAAAATGGTATAAAACATGCTCGTTAATGCAGACAAGGTATATAGATATCGCAAACAAATAAGTGAACTATCCTAGTGAAAGCAGTAAAAGGAGAAAAGATAGTAACAAAGGCTTCTGTGAACATATATATAATAAAGGATACATCCATTTAGATGTAAAGGAGAAATTATTTTGATTGAGCGTTCTTCAATGATAGAAAACATAATTAGTAATGTCACGCAAAGAGAATTACTTATGAACCGTCCCATATTATCTTCTCTTCAAAAAGGAGGATATATTTTATATGCTAGACACGCAGAAGCCACTATAGGAGTTGACCAACAAAACCTTGACTTTCAAGACTGTTCTACGCAGAGAAATCTCTCTGAAACAGGGAGACAACAAGCAGTTCGTTATGGGGAAGCAATCCGTCGTCAAGGTATCCCTGTGTTTTATCCAGTTGTGACTAGTCCTTTTTGTCGGAATATCGAAACCGCTGTTTTAGCCTTTGGGGATACGAATTTTCATGTAGACCTTTTTTGGTTGGATGTTTATAACTTGAGTACAGATATTAGTTCACAGACATATCAACAAACCATCGCTTCTCTTCAGTTTGTTTTAGAGACTGTTCCGCCTCCATGTTATAATTATGTGATCATTGGCCACAGTTTTCCGAAAGGAGTTGGTTTGGGGGATATTTCAGATATGGGAACAGTGATTGTAAAGCCTTTAGGACGTGGAAGAGGATACGAAATGGTAGATAAACTTTCACTTACTGAACTGATAAATTTAAATAGATAATTATAAATTGTCACCAAGGAAGCAAAAGAATGAAGCTTTGAAATAGTGATCTATTCTTCCTCTTACTCGAACAGAAAGCCACAATAAGCTGCGGAAAATGCGACACTCCTAGGGGAAAAGCGCGAGCTGAAGATCCCACAGGCAGTGGGTTTCTGCCGAGGAAGCTGAAGCCGTACCCCTGGAAAGGGAGCGTTTTTCCGCAGCGCCGGATTATCTCCCGTCCTGAAAGAATGAGGAAAAAGTCTCTCTTTATATGGTAATAAACTGTAGGATATATCCACCTGCAACACCTAATATAACAATAAGCCAAGCAGGTACTTTCCATATATTTAATAAACCAAATAAAATAACTCCTAGAGCAAAGTCGGTTGTGGTGAAGATGGAACTGCTTAATACCGGGTCATAAAAGGCTGCTAGCAAAATTCCTACAACACTAGCATTCACCCCCATTAAGACACCTTGGAAAGTTGCTCTGCTTCGTAATTCATTTAAAAACGGTAAAGCGGCAATAATTAGTAAGAAGGAAGGCAAAAAGATGCCGACAGTTGCCACAATAGCTCCCAAAATTCCTTCCATCATAGTCCCAAGATAACTGGAAAATGTGAATAACGGGCCCGGAACAGCTTGGGCCATCCCGTACCCAGCTAAAAATTCATTGGCTGTTAATAATCCGTTTGGTACTACTTCTCGTTCAATCATTGGTAATACAACATGCCCGCCGCCAAACACGAGAGAACCAACTCTAAAAAAGGTATCAAAAATATTTAGTAATGCATTATCTGATAATCTATTTAAGATTGGCAGTACAATAAGCAAACTAGTTAAAAGACCTAAAGATGTGATACCTAGTTTTTTGGAAATATTAATAGAAAAAGGTTGTACTTTCGATTCTGCTTTATCTTTAAAAAATGTGAATCCAATGAAACCAGCTGCTAGGATGATTAAAATCTGCATCCATGCAGATGGATACAATAGCATGATAGAAGCGGCGAATAAGGCAATCGCTATACGAGATTTATCCGGTGTTAACTTTTTCCCTAGCCCAATTAAAGCGTGTAAGACAACAGCAGCTGCTACAATTTTTAAACTGTGAATAAAGCCTGCATCATCCAAGCTAAACGTTTGATACATCATTGCAAATACAATCAATACAATAATAGATGGAACGGTAAATCCCAACCAAGAAATAAGTCCTCCTAACAATCCTCCGCGCAGCATCCCAATCGATATCCCGACTTGACTGCTTGCAGGGCCGGGGAGGAATTGACAGAGTGCTATGATATCCGCATATGTTTTGTCATCAAGCCACTTCCGACGATCAATGTACTCATCCTTAAAGTAGGCTAAATGTGCAACAGGTCCACCAAATGAAGTTAAGCCTAATTTGGTGGAGGTGAGTAAAATTTCCAAAAGCGTTTGGAGCTTATTTTTGCTTGCTTTCGGATTAGACATAGAGACCACCTTCCTCATTTATTTTATTTCTTTAAATAATTCATAAGCTTTTGCTCTTGCTTCTTTAAGAATTTCTTCACCCTTTTCTGTAATGCGATAGTATTTTCTTACTTTTCCATTTACATTGACTTCGTTTTTATGTAACAGCTCGTCTTTTTCCATGGTGTGTAAAATGGGGTAAAGCGTACCTGCACTAATCTCATACCCATGTTCACGCAACTCTTCTAACATCCAAGAACCATATATCGGTTCTTCTTTTGCGTGATGCAGTATATGTATCTGTATAAAACCTAAAAAAAGTTTTCTTAAGACTTTATTGTCCAATTTGTAACTCCTTTCTAAATCGATATTCAATATCGAAATTCAATATCGATATTCGATAATAATTTTATATGATTATGAATTTTTATGCAATCGAATATAAGGTAAATTTACAAACTTTTAATAATGGAAGAAACTTTACTTATGGAGGTCCAAAGACCCCCTTTACAACTATGGTGCAAAAGGGTTCTATGGAGAATGGATTGTTGGATGGTTTATTTAGTTATTATGGCTATTTCTGGTTATCGCTTCTGGAATCATCGTAAATCCGTCGATCACTGTATCTTCATCTACTTCAATCATGATGCAGCGTTTCCCTTGAAAATTAATTTTCCTAACATATTGTAAGTCTTGTGGGCTAATCGAGATATTCGCTACTTTGGTGTTAATTTTAATCGACTTAGATGTATATTTTGGAACAATGCTGCTTGCTTTTAGTTCATATTGCTTGTCATCTGCTACATTGTGAAAAGCTGTCTCTACTTTTTGAGTGCTGACATCTTCTAATCCACTAGTCGTTAATACACGTTCTACATCTTTATAATCTAATGTTGGTACATCTTCCTCTTCATTGTCCTCGACAACCCGGTTAATTTCTTCATATACATTGGCGAGTGTGGAGGTGTTCATTTTTTCTCCTACCACATCCTTTACGATTTCTTCAAAAACGGTTTTATCTTCTTTTGCAGTCAATGCTTCTTCGGCATTTAGGACCTCATCAATAAATTGATGATCAGGTTCATGTACTTTGCCTGAAGTATAAAGAATATGGTTTACATCTGCCGCATTATCGGTAATGGAAGGAAATAAAAATCCAGCTAGTGGGGCGCTAAGGTTGATAATAGGATCAACATCTACATTATATTTGAATTCTTTCTCTACATAATCGAAGAGCAATTCTTTTTTAGGTTCTTTCGTTTTATTCATACTACAAAGAATAAAGGGATGAGAATAAACAGCGTCCCGATCACTTTCTTCCGCTTCTTCATTTCGATGTTTCATTGGTTTCATATATTCTCCGCGAATGAAAGTAACGACAATATCCATTTCATATTGTCTATCTTTTAACATCTTTTCTACGACTTGAAGCATTTGTTCCTTCCATTCTTCAGCATCATTGCTAAGCAATCCTTTGTGAAGAATCAGTTGGCTGCTATTTTCTGCATCACGTTGAAATCTTAACTCAAATAATTTTTCATCCAGTTGACCTGTTAATACTTTTTTGAAGTTATTCATATATAGCTCTTGTTGATCTTGGTCTAACATTTCGAATGGCTGACTTTGATGATGATAAATGTCACTAGATTCTTTCATAACATATACGTGAAAAATTTCGCTGATTTTCATTAAATCATTATCTACTTTAAATTGTCTTCTTATATTAGCTATATCTTTTTTGTTCATATAAATTCACTCCTAAACACTAGCAATCTACTATTAAGAAATACTGGATAAGATGAGCGCGATGTTCATTATTAGTGTTGTGCTCATGACCATTTTACTTTAAGTTTATATATAATGGAATACCCTGTATCGGAGCAAGGCTTCATTAAAGTAATCAGTAAACATGAATCGAGTTTAGATTGAAATGAAGGATCATGAAAAAAATACCATTAAAAAGACTCTTGAACTAGTTATCTATTCATGCTATATTATTACTTGTCGCTGAAACGACAGAACGAAAACACAACAAACTTTATCAACAACCAACAAAAAAGTTTTTGAAAGTTGTTGACTTACTGATTTTGAGTGTGTTATTATATTTCTTGTCGCTTTAAAAGAGGCGAACGAAACAGCAAGACAAATCAAAAAAGTTATTGACATTATTAATCTATTTTGTTATTATTAATAATTGTCGCTAACAAAAATTGATC
>NZ_WIXM01000017.1 GCF_010993965.1 Gracilibacillus sp. YIM 98692
CTGACGAATACTAATCGATCGAGGACTTAACTATCATGATGAACGCTTAAAACCGTTCGGTTTTGATGTCTATTTTTCTTATCTAGTTTTTAGGGTATATCCTTTTTAAAATGAAAAGGAAGATCTGTTAATCCCGTTCACGTCCTGTGAACAACACAGATCGACTTACATCTGTAAGCCTGGTAACGATAGCGGAGAGGTCACACCTGTTCCCATGCCGAACACAGCAGTTAAGCTCTCCAGCGCCCATGGTAGTTGGGGCTTTGCCCCCGCAAGAGTAGGACGTTGCCAGGCTAAGGCTTTAACAGCTTTGTGAAGCATCATTGTTTTATAAATATTCCACAGTAGCTCAGTGGTAGAGCAATCGGCTGTTAACCGATCGGTCGTAGGTTCGAATCCTACCTGTGGAGCCATTTGCTTCCATAGCTCAGCGGTAGAGCACTTCCATGGTAAGGAAGGGGTCGCCGGTTCAAGTCCGGCTGGAAGCTCTGCTAGATTTATATATTAATGGCCCGTTGGTCAAGTGGTTAAGACACCGCCCTTTCACGGCGGTAACACGGGTTCGAATCCCGTACGGGTCACCACTATACTCTTTTAACAGGAAGGCATGTTAAAATCGCGACGTTCTGTCGCAACACATGCACTAGCACATCCTGTGCGTCGGAGGATTAGCTCAGCTGGGAGAGCACTTGCCTTACAAGCAAGGGGTCGCAGGTTCGAGCCCTGCATCCTCCACCATTCCCTTAGCAAAAGTAAATATTACCATAAGCCGGTCTAGCTCAATTGGTAGAGCAACTGACTTGTAATCAGTAGGTTGGGGGTTCAAGTCCTCTGGCCGGCACCAGTCTGATATGTCTTGGAGGGATAGCGAAGTTGGCCAAACGCGGCGGACTGTAAATCCGCTCCCATCGGGTTCGTAGGTTCGAGTCCTACTCCCTCCACCATATTGTATAAACTTTTTACGATTGGGTTATACTATTGTTAAAAGCAATTATTGGGCTATAGCCAAGCGGTAAGGCAACGGTTTTTGGTACCGTCATGCGCTGGTTCGAATCCAGCTAGCCCAGCCATTTTTTTTTGTTTTTTTCCTGACATGGAGAGCCATTAGCTCAGTTGGTAGAGCATCTGACTTTTAATCAGAGGGTCGGAGGTTCGAATCCTCCATGGCTCACCATTTGATATGGGGCCTTAGCTCAGCTGGGAGAGCGCCTGCTTTGCACGCAGGAGGTCAGCGGTTCGATCCCGCTAGGCTCCATTATATTATAAAAGGAAAAGCCACGAGGAACTTTTGTGGCTTTTCTTTTTTGTTTCTTCTAGTACAAATGTAAGTATGGGAGGTATATATGAAATTCCTACTTATAAAAAGGTTGTAACTTCCATTTAAAAACGATATAATTTGAGTATACCCATAATTTAATGGGTTTATGTTTTAAGTTTTAAAGCAAACGATTGCACTGAAATATTGATTTTTTATATTATACGGCTTTTATTTAGTATCTATTAAAATGCAATCGTTTTAATAGAGTCGTGAGGGGGACTATCGATGAAAAAAACTTGGTGGAAAGAAGCTGTAGCTTATCAAATTTATCCTAAAAGTTTTATGGATGCAAATGGAGATGGGATAGGAGATCTGCAAGGTGTTCTGTCAAAGCTAGATTATATAAAAAATTTAGGCGCAGATGTCATCTGGATTTGCCCTATCTACCAATCTCCTAACGATGATAATGGTTATGACATCAGTGATTATAAAGACATTATGGCTGATTTTGGAACAATGGAAGACTTTAATCAATTATTAGATGAAGTGCACAAACGTGATATGAAGTTAATTATGGATTTAGTTATTAATCACACTTCTGATGAGCACCCATGGTTTGTAGAATCTAGATCGTCAAAAGATAATCCTTATCGAGATTATTATATATGGCATCCAGGCAAAAACGGAAGAGAGCCGAATAATTGGGAGTCTATCTTTGGAGGGTCTGCTTGGGAGTATGATTCTACGACAAAAGAATATTATATGCATGTATTTTCTAGAAAGCAGCCAGATTTAAACTGGGAAAATCCTAAAGTGCGTCAAGACTTATATCAAATGATAAATTGGTGGTTGGATAAGGGGATCGATGGTTTTCGAGTAGATGCCATTTCTCATATTAAAAAGGTGCCGGGATTTCCTGATATGCCTAATCCTCATAAAAAGCGATATGTTTCATCAATGGATGGTCACATGAATCGACCAGGTATTCAAGCTTTCTTAAATGAATTGAAAGAGAACACGTTTAACCAATACGATATTATGACAGTTGGTGAAGCAAATGGTGTAAAAGTAAAGGAAGCAGAATCTTGGGTTGGTGAAAAGAATGGTGTTTTTAATATGATTTTTCAATTTGAACATTTAGATCTTTGGGGAACGAGCAAGAATGGCAACTTAGATTTACCTAGCCTAAAAAAAACATTGTCCAAATGGCAAAAGGGTTTAGATGGGGTAGGTTGGAATGCTTTATTTTTAGAGAATCATGATCAGCCACGTTCTGTTTCCACATGGGGAGATGATCGAAAGTATAGAGTGGAATCTGCGAAAGCACTAGCAACTATGTTCTTTCTCATGCAAGGAACACCGTTTATATATCAAGGGCAGGAAATTGGTATGACGAATGTACAGTTTGATTCTATTGAAGATTATGACGATGTTGCAATTCATAACCTATATAAAAATGAATTAAAAAATGGGAAAACACATCAGGAGATAATGGACATAATATGGAAGAATGGTCGTGATAATTCAAGAACGCCTATGCAGTGGAATGATAGTGTGAATGCTGGATTTACAACAGGAAAACCTTGGCTAAAGGTGAATCCTAACTATAAAGAAGTGAATGTTAAACGGTCAATAGAAGATCCGGAATCTATTTATCATTACTATAAAAAGTTAATTCATTTGAGAAAGAATAATGACATACTCATTTACGGAAGCTATGACATGGTTTTAGCAAACCATCCAAGAGTTTATGCATATACTAGAACTTTAGGGGAAGAAACTTATTTGATTATCGTAAATATGTTTAACGAAAAAACTCACGTCACTTTACCAAATGCTTTAAAAACCAAGCAGTTACACCTTAAGGTTAGCAACTTTCAAGTAGACACAAGGCAAGTAGATCATTCTTTTTCTTTAAGGCCATATGAGGCTAGAGTATATCATGTTGTATAAGGGGTCCTCCCTTTTACTCAATCTGTTCTAAATAAGTACTAAAAGCGATAAAATTTCGAGTGGTATTTTTACATCATTCGGATTTTGTCGTTTTTTATTTGTTTATAATTGCCAAAAATTTAGGTTTTTTATACATAATACCTTTTATTCTTGCTATAATGTTTTTTGGAATAATTTTTCACCTTATCAGAATTTATATCGTGTTACAGATGAAGTCAATTCGACGTAGATACCACTATTCAGAAGATAAATAAGCGCCATTACGTCTCTGACTTCACCAAAGGCTCGTCAATCGACGAATTTTCTTTAGGAAAATTGAAACCTTTTGGTGATCTATTTCGTATAACAATTTACCGCAGGGTAGCGGAGGTAATAAAATGATGGAAGAACGACTAAAGAAAAGTATTAAATTAGTAAAAAAAGGCGATCAAACAGCATTTGAAGATATTGTTTCTTATTATCAAAATAATGTGTTTGCTATATGTTTTCGTATGCTTGGGAGCAAGCATGAAGCAGAAGATCTAGCACAAGAAACATTTATCCGTGCTTACGTAAATATTCATTCTTACGATGAAAATAGGAAGTTTTCAACATGGCTTTACCGAATAGCTACCAATTTGTCTATTGATAGAATAAGAAAAAAGAAGCCAGACTATTATCTAGATGCAGAAATTAAAGGTACCGAGGGACTGACCTTATATTCTCAAATTCCAAATGATCAAGTGTTACCAGACAATGAGGTGGAAAGTTTGGAAATGCAAGCCTATATTCAAAAAGAAATTATGGCTTTACCTGCTAAATACAGAAGTATTATTGCACTAAGGTTTTTAAATGAGCTATCTCTGAAGGAAATTAGTGACGTATTAGAGATTCCGGTAGGTACAGTGAAAACAAGAATTCATCGAGGCAGAGAAGCTCTCAGAAAAAGGCTTCGTCATGTTTGAAAGGGGTGGATATGATGAGTTGTGATAAAGAAATAGTTGAAATGATGCATCAATATTTAGATGGTGATTTAGATAAAAGTGAAGAAAAAAAGTTGCGCGCCCATTTACAATCATGTCAAGCTTGCCAACATCATTTCCATGAGTTAAAAAGAACTGTAGCCCTAGTGACTGCTAATGTAGATTTACAGCCTTCTCCTGATTTCACTAAAAAAGTGATGTCTCAATTACCGACAGAAAAGAAACGTAATTCGGTGATTCGCTGGATGAGGGTCCATCCGATGATAACAGCAGCAGCTATTTTCTTTATTCTTATGATGAGTGGTGTTTTTTCCGCTTGGAATCAAGATCAATTGTCCTATCCAACAGGAAAGAATCTTATCGTTAAAAATGATATAGTGATTGTGCCTGAAGGTGTAACAATTAATGAGGATATTGAGATACAAAACGGAAATGTAAAAATAGAAGGAAAAGTAAATGGTGATGTGATTGTGATAAATGGTGAGCACCTTACCGCTTCTGCGGGAGCAGTGTCAGGAGATATCAAACAGATCGATCAAATATTCAGTTGGTTGTGGTATAGATTAAAAGAACTAGGACAAAGTGTGTTTGATTTAACAAAATAATTTTTAGATGGAGAGTGATCTATATCTTTAGATACAGATCACTTTTTTATTAATAGGAAGCATACAAAATATGATATAATACGGTTAGATAATCATTTTAATAGAAAGAGGATTCGGATGAACATAAGGTTGTGTTTGCATGGGTAACTGGGACTGGAGCTTTTTAAGTATTTTAAAAGTTGTAGTAGATATCACCATTGTCTGGTATGTATTATACAAATTACTAATGCTTATTCGTGGAACAAAGGCTATTCAGTTGTTAAAAGGTATATTCGTAGTCATTACCATTTATTTTATAAGTGTTGTATTAGAGTTAAGCACAGTGCGAATGATTATATGGCAAGTCATTATGTGGGGGCCGCTTGGTATTATTATCCTCTTTCAACCTGAGTTGCGAAGGGCATTGGAACAGCTTGGGCGTGGAAGTTTTTTCTCGAGAAATACAGAGTCTGAAGAAGAAGCGCTTAATCAATCGATTGATGCTATAGCAAAATCCTGTAAATATATGGCAAAGCGTCGAATTGGGGCTTTAATCACGATAGAACGAGAAACAGCTATGGGAGATTATGTATCAACCGGCATCCCGATTAATGGAAAATTAACCAATCAATTGTTAACCAATATATTTATCCCGAACACACCACTTCACGATGGAGCTGTGATAATTAATCGTGACAGCGTCGTAGCAGCAGCTTGTTATTTGCCGTTATCAGAAAGTCCCTTTATTTCAAAAGAGTTAGGAACAAGGCATCGTGCGGCTCTAGGTATTAGTGAAGTTACAGATTCGATAACCATTACAGTATCTGAAGAAACAGGTAACATATCATACACAAAAAATGGGGAGCTCCATCGAAATGTTTCTACTGAGAAGTTGGCGGAGATGCTCGAACGAGAGCTAGTAACGAAATTTAAGACTTCTTCGTCAAAAGCTTGGAATTGGAGGGGTAGAAAAAATGAATAAATGGTTAGAAAAAACCTGGGCGATTCGTGTCGTTGCATTAGTGCTAGCAGTGTTATTATTCGCAGTAGTAGCTTTTGATGAAAGAGTTTATGATAATGAGGATGGTTATGATTCCCCTTTTGGCACAACTAACGAAACGCAGACATTAGATGATATTCCTGTACGAGCAGAAATTGATCAAGAAAAATATGTTGTACGAGGTGTACCTGATACCGTGACGGTTACATTACAAGGTTCAGTTAGTTTAGTAACCTCTACCACATTGCAACGAAATTTCGAAATATTTGTTGACTTAGAAGATTTAGGAACTGGAACACACATGGTTCCGTTAGAACATTCAGGTATAGCAAACCGAATAAATGTCTATATTGAACCACAAGAAGTGGAAGTAACAGTTGAGGAAAGAGCCACAAAGGATTTCGATGTCACCATGGATATTGTAAACCGAGATCAAATGGAGGCAGGTTATGAAGTAGCCAATATCTATGCAGAACCAGAACAAGTAACGGTTACTAGCTCTAAAAGCATTGTCGATCGAGTAGCCATCGTGAAAGCATTTGTAGACGTGGCTGGTGCAGGAGAGCCACATACCGTTGATAATGTACCTGTTAAGGTGTACGATAATCAGGGGAATGAGTTATCTGTTCGAATAGATCCACCAACTGTCGATGTCACGCTAGATGTAAAAAATCCTCATAAAACGGTACCAATATCGTTGAATACAACGAATAGTGTACCAGATGGTTATAGAATTACATCAATGGAATTAAAGAGAGAAGAAGTAGAGGTTTATGCTTCAGAATCTTTTTTAGAAGGTCTATCAGAAATAGGAACAACAACAGTTGATTTAAGTGAAATAACAGAAAATCAAACAATTGAAGTGGGACTAGCTTTACCGTCAGAAGTTAGAAAAGTAAATAGTAAAACAGTTCAGGTGGAAGTCCAAGTAGAGGAAATTGAAGAAAGAACGCTTGAAAACATCTCCATAGAAACAGAAGATCCAGGAAATACAGGGCGTGTTCAGTTCCTTGAACCTTCTACGGGAATGCTTGATGTCACAGTAAAAGGCTATCCTTCCAGCTTAGAGAATATAAACAAATCTGATATCCGCCTTTATGTATCGGTGGGTAATAGAGATCCAGGAGAGTATGAACTAGACGTCCAATGGGAAGAAGTAGAGGATGTAGAAGTAGAATTAGAAATTGACCAAGCTAGGGTCTCGGTTGAGTAGCTTATCACATACATAGATTTTATGAACGGGAACTGTTTTTGATAAAAAAGGAGAGATACAGAATGGGAAAATATTTTGGTACCGATGGTGTCCGAGGAATTGCTAATAAAGATTTGACACCAGAATTAGCATTTAAATTGGGGCGTTACGGTGGCTATATCCTAACAAAAGAAGTCGAGAACCCGAAAGTATTAATAGGCCGTGATACGAGAATTTCCGGAAATATGTTAGAAGGCGCATTAGCTGCTGGTCTGTTATCTATTGGGGCAGAAGTGATGCGTCTTGGAGTAATTTCTACACCGGGAGTAGCTTATCTTGCAAAAGCAATGAGTGCACAAGCTGGTGTTATGATTTCAGCATCTCACAATCCTGTTGAAGATAATGGTATTAAGTTCTTTGGATCTGACGGGTTTAAATTGTTAGATGAACAAGAAGAAGAGATTGAGGCATTGCTTGAAAAGGAAGAGGATGATTTACCTCGTCCGATTGGTGGAGCAGTAGGGCAAATCAATGATTACTTTGAAGGTGGACAAAAATATATACAATACTTAAAGGAAACAATCGATAATGAATTCGAAGATTTACATATTGCGCTAGATTGTGCACATGGTGCCACATCTGGTTTAGCATCGCATCTTTTTGCTGATTTAGAAGCGGAAATTTCAACGATTGGTTGTACACCGAATGGCCTAAATATTAATGATGGAGTTGGCTCCACACACCCAGAGAAGTTGCAGGCATTAGTAGTTGAAAAAGAAGCAGATGTTGGTTTAGCCTTTGATGGAGATGGTGATCGCCTGATTGCTGTTGATGAAAAAGGAAATATAGTAGACGGGGACCAAATCTTATTCATCATTGGAAAGTATTTAAATCATAAAAGATTATTACGGCATTCAACCGTTGTATCAACTGTTATGAGTAATATTGGTTTCTATAAAGCATTAGAAGCAAATGGAATGAGCAGTAATAAGACCGCCGTTGGAGATCGTTACGTAATGGAAGAAATGCGTAAAGGTGGCTATAATCTAGGCGGTGAGCAGTCTGGCCATATCATATTTCTTGATCACACGACAACAGGAGATGGCATGTTGTCTGCTATTCAGTTAGTGAATGTGATGAAAGAAACAGGACGAACGCTTTCTGACTTAGCAAGTGAAATAGAGAAGTTCCCACAAGTTTTAAAGAATGTGCGTGTAGTAGAAAAAAATCAGGTCATGTTAAATCAAACAGTATCAGAAGCGATAGAGAAAGTAGAAAAGGAAATGGGAGATCGTGGTCGTGTATTAGTGCGACCTTCTGGTACAGAGCCATTAGTCCGTGTCATGGTCGAAGCACCCACGCTTGAAGATTGTAATTATTATGTGGATCAAGTGGTCGAAGTGATTGAAAAGGTTATGGGAATGGAAGAATAATAAAAATGAAAAAATAAAGAAGCCACAGCAGAAATTGTGGCTTCTTTTCACTATTACTGATTTTTTTGCATAGAATAGTGTTAACTAAAGTTTCATGCAAGTTTTTGTTGCTAAATACAGTATTTTCAAGTAAAATTGAATAAGTCATTTTGTAATGACCGACTCAAAAATAGAAAGGAGCATCGAAGTATATACTTGTAAAGCGCCAGGGCTATGGATTGACGATATCACATAGCTGACGAGGAGGAGGATTATCGAGTTTGATCGGCGGATACCTCCCGGTTGTCAAACATCTCAACCGATATGTTTTTATTCGAAAGCGATTAGGCAACTTTTCGTACAAGAATAAAGACAAGATGTATGAACAAACGAGAAAGGGGCAATCGGACGCCCCTTGAACAGCAGTGCAACGGGCGTTAGTTTGCCCCTTTAATTAAAGGAGGAAACAACGCTATGTGCGGAATAGTAGGATATATTGGGGAAGAAAATTCGAAAGACATTTTATTAAACGGGTTAGAAAAATTAGAATACCGTGGATATGATTCAGCTGGTATTGCTGTCTTAAATGATGCTGGTATGAACGTTTTTAAAGTAAAAGGTCGTATCGCAGCGCTTCGAGACCAAGTGGATGATGAGGTGCAAGCAACAATGGGAATTGGCCACACTCGCTGGGCGACTCATGGCGAACCGAGTGTTGATAATGCCCACCCACATCAAAGTCTATCCGAGCGTTTTACTTTAGTTCATAACGGGGTCATTGAAAATTATTATGAAATTCGCGATGAATATTTAAAAAATATGGATTTGAAAAGTGAAACAGATACGGAAATTGTTGTGCAGCTGATTGAACAGTTATACGAAGAAGTCCATGATGTACAACAAGCTTTTCGACAAGCACTTTCTTTATTAAAAGGATCCTACGCTATTGCGTTAGTGGACAATGAAAATTCAGATATGATCTATGTAGCGAAAAATAAAAGTCCATTACTCGTAGGGCTAGGCGATGGGTTTAATGTAGTTGCTAGTGATGCAATGGCAACATTGAAGGAAACCGATCGTTATGTAGAGATCGAAGATAAAGAAATTGTTTTGGTGAAAAGAGATCAAGTCCAAATTCAAAAACTAGATGGCACAACAGTGGAACGTGAATCATATGTGGCGGAAATTGATGCAGCTGACACCGAAAAAGGAACATATCCGCACTTTATGTTAAAAGAAATCGATGAGCAGCCGTTAGTGATTCGAAAAATTATTCAGGAGTATCAAGATAGTGATGATACGATCAAGTTAGACGAAGATATTCGAAAAGCGATGAAAAAGGCTGATCGTATTTATATCATTGCAGCAGGTACTAGTTACCACGCTGGACTTGTTGGAAAGCAATTTATTGAAAAGCTGGCAAACATCCCAGTAGAAGTGCATATTGCAAGTGAATTTTCTTATAATATGCCATTACTTTCTGAAAAACCGTTGTTTATTTATATTTCACAAAGTGGAGAAACAGCAGATAGTCGTTCGGTATTAGTGCAGACCAAACAATTAGGTCACCCGGCACTAACGGTTACGAACGTACCTGGTTCAACCCTTTCTCGTGAAGCAGACTATACCTTGCATTTACATGCAGGGCCAGAAATTGCTGTGGCCTCAACGAAAGCTTACACTGCCCAAATTGCCGTTCTAGCCATTTTAGCTGTAGATACAGCAAGAGCAAAAGGGGTAGAATTAGCGTTTGATCCATTACAGGAGTTAGGGATTGTAGCAAGTGCGATGGAATCCTTAACAGATCAAAAGGAATCGTTTGAGGTAATAGCAAAAGATATGTTTGAAACTACTCGAAATGCATTTTTCATTGGTAGAGGCATGGATTATTTCGTCGTTCAAGAAGCAGCGTTGAAGCTGAAAGAGATTTCCTACATCCAAGCAGAAGGATTTGCTGGCGGGGAACTAAAGCATGGTACGATTGCGCTTATTGAAGATGGTACTCCAGTTATTGCGATTTCCACGCAAGATAATGTGAACTTATCGATCCGTGGTAATGTTCAAGAAGTAGCCGCGCGTGGGGCCAATGCATGTGTTGTAAGTATGAAAGGACTGGAGAAAGATGATGATTCATTCGTACTTCCACAAGTACATGAACTGTTAACACCATTAGTAAGTGTGATTCCAATGCAATTACTAGCCTATTATGCGGCATTGCATCGAGATTGCGATGTGGATAAACCTCGTAACCTTGCAAAAAGTGTTACAGTAGAATAATGTATTAATAATCTAGCTGCAAATGTGCTCACGTACAATATAGTTGGTAAACTAAAAAAGTTTAATTTAATATGGCGATATAAGGATTAAAGCTTTGTTTTAGGAAAAATTATCATAAACATGCCAGCTTTTTTCGGAGTGGTATAGATGATTATGTCTAACAGAAGTTTAACAATGATATTTTTAACTAAAAGTCCCTTGAGAATTTTCTTAAGGGACTTTTTGTATTTCTAGAACCCTAGAAAGAAATACCTTTGACTGTTGGTCTATTAAGGTACTAACGTTTTATGAACATTCTTATGTTTTAAGAATTTAAAATTAGCGTGCAGAGGATTTCTAATATATCCTCTGCTCTTTTTAAATAAAAGTTTTTCGACTCTGTATTGTCTATATAACCATGTTAATATGTCTGGATTACCTATCTTGTAGTTGTATAATAAATACTATAATTTATTTAGAGGAGTTTTTATCTCTTGAGGAGGGAAAGGTTTGAATACACAAAAGGATAATTTAAAGAGCAAGGTAAAGATTAATAACTTGAAAGTTGAAAATGCATATAACCCACTGGGCGTTGACGCAGAAAAGCCACGATTTAGTTGGATGATGGAATCAGATTTACATGGGCAAAAACAAACTGCTTATCAAATTCTTGTTGCGTCAAGTCCTTCACAATTAAGTGAAATTAGTGCAGATATATGGGACAGCGGTAAAGTCGTATCAGATGTCTCTGTAGCCATTAAATATAATGGTGATACCCTTGAACCATCAACGAAATATTATTGGACTGTTATTGTATGGAATCAAGATGACAAACCGATTCTGGCTCAAGAAAATGCTTATTTTGAAACAGGTCTTAAAAGTATGGATGGAAATAAAGGCTGGAGTGGCGCCAAATGGATTTCGATGGATGGAAAAGATGCTAATAGTCATGGTGCGCCTTTGCTCAGAAAGCAAGAGAAGCTATACGGAACGGTTAAAAGAGCAAGGCTATATATATCCGCATTAGGAGTCTATGATGCATATATAAATGGACAAAAACTTGGAATTATTCATGAAGGTAATGAGAGTCCTACAATGGAATTTATGCCTCCAGGATGGACGAATTATGATTCCAATATAAATTATATGACCTATGATGTAACTCCTTATATGAAAGATGACGTTGTAACCCTTGCTGCCGTACTGGGAAATGGCTGGTGGAATTCTCGTATTTCAAAGGGAAGAGAACCGGATGGCCTAACAAATTATTATTCGGATGAAGGGAATGAACTCGCTTTATTTGCTAAGTTATTCATTACTTATGAAGATGAATCTGTTCATTCGGTGGTAACGGATATTAATTCTGGTTGGAAGGCAGCAGATTCTGGTCCAATACGCTCAGACGATATATATGATGGAGAAATATATGATGCAACAATGGAGATTCAGGGCTGGAATGATACCGGGTTTGATGACTCAGAATGGAATGATGTGAAAGAACATGATTTTACAAAGGCATTCCCGAATGCAACCGTTACTGCATTTAATGGTGATACAGCACAGGTTATCGATGAATTAGATCAATTCCCTCAATCTATTACTTATTACAATGATGTAATCAATAAAGACTCTAGCAAAAATGGACGAGGAGCTATTGATATTGATTCCAAACGGACAATTCTTGATTCAGAGCGAGCGAAAGAGTGTGATGTCACAATCTCTGATGAGGATACTGTTATTTTTGACCTTGGTCAAAATATGGTAGGAGTTCCGAAAATTACTGTTCAAGGAGAAAAAGGAAGTCAAATTAAATTACGATTTACTGAGATGTTAAATGACGATAGTGAAGGGGCTGATGGTCCTCAAGGCTCAATATATACAGCAAGCTTACGGTCAGCAAAAGTAACAGATTATTACACGCTAAAGGGAGATGCAGAAGGGGAAACCTACCAGCCTACCTTAACATTTCATGGTTTTAGGTATGTTGAAGTTACCGTGGTTTCACCGAATACTTCCGTCCATCTTAAAAGCTTAATCGGTAAAGTTGTAATGTCTGCACTTGAGGAAACCGGAAGTATTGTTACATCACACCAAGAAGTCAATCAACTGTTTTCCAATATTATGTGGGGGCATAGAGGCAATTATCTATGGATTCCAACGGATTGCCCACAGAGAGATGAAAGGGTTGGTTGGTCAGGGGACACACAGCTTTTTGCAAACACTGCTTTATACAATATGGATGCAGCTATTTTCTTGGAGAATTGGATGGAGATGCTTACAGACTCTCAAGAAGCATATGGCGAGGGAAACTTTCATTCCGCTTCACCTAGTGGGAGGTACTCAGATTTCATGGGTGTTGTTGGAAATGGTGGTTGGGCTGATGCTGGTGTCGTTGTTCCTTGGACGGTATGGCAGATGACTGGTGATACGACGATTATCGAAAAAAACTATCATGCCATGAAAAAGTTTATGGATTGGATCTACAGTCAAACAGGTGAAACATATAGAGGACCAGGTAGTATAGGAGATTGGTTGAATTTTGAGGGGACAGCTAAAGAGCTTATGAGTGACGCTTATTATGCTTATGATGCGAAACTAATGGAGAAAATGTCATTAGCCATTGGTAAACAAGAGGAAGCAAATAAATATAGTAAGTTGTTTGAAAGGATTAAAAAAGAATTTATAAAGAATTATATTGTAATAGATAACAATGGGAAATTAACATTGAAGTCTACTAATGGGTCGCCTTTTAATATGCCCAATTTTTATTCTTCTGCAGATGTAGAAGATAATAGTCAATGTGCACTGCTTTGGAGTTTAAAGCTAGAGCTGTATGAGAACGAAGACCAGAAGCAGCAAATGGTTGATTTACTTGTTGAAAATATAAAAAATGATGAAGACTACAAGCGGACACATCCAGATAGCAATCGTGTGAATTATGCCGAAAATACGTTGTCCGTTGGGTTTCTTGGAGTAAATGTGATTGCTCCGGTTCTTTCAGAGGTAGGTCATTCGGAAGTTGCATATTCACTATTGTTACAGGATCAAATGCCTTCATGGTTATACTCCGTGAAAAATGGAGCAACAACGGTTTGGGAACGTTGGAATTCTTACTCGGTAGAGGATGGCTTTGGCGACGTAGGCATGAATTCATTTAATCACTATGCTTACGGAGCAATTGCCGAATGGATGTACAAGTATATGGCGGGCATTTCAAATGACGAGGCACGACCTGGCTTTAAACACATTCATTTACAACCAAATATTGATCAGAATAAGCGTCTTACTTCAGTAAGTGGAGAGTACAAGTCCCTCTATGGCACCATAAAAAGTGAATGGAAGATGAAAGGCGATACGCTTCATTATAATGTTTCCATTCCTGCAAATACCACTGCAACAGTTTGGATGCCTACTAGTGATCAGAATACAGTAAAAGTAGGTGGGAAACTAGTTAGAGAGCATAATGAAATGGAAGTTATTGATTATAAGGATGGGAAAGCAATTCTTAAAATAGGATCAGGAAATTATGTGTTTGAGTCAACTATACAGAACACTAAAGAAAATAATTAATTTTTCTAAATGATATTATCTTTATCCCGTATTAGGTTAAAGCTGAGGTAATGATTGAAATTACCTCAGCTTTTTCTTTTTTTAATTTCTATTATGTGCTTTACTTTTGGGATAACTTATGTTAATAAAAACTCATAACTTTTTTTATTGAATGTTTTTATGCTAAAGAATATACAAAAATATAAAATATAGTAATCAATTGGATATTGAAAGGGGTTTCGTTTAATGTTATAATTCATTTCGTAAACGTTTACTACAAAAAGCAGGAGAGAAGAATCATGGTAGCAACAATTAAAGATGTAGCAAAAGCGGCAAACGTCTCCATTGCAACTGTATCACGAATACTGAATAATCAGCCTGGATATTCAGGGGAAACGAAAACAAAAGTAGTACAAGCCATAAAAGAACTTGGATATCAACCAAATGCTGTAGCAAGGGGACTAATTAATAAAAAGACCCAGACTATCGGTGTATTGTTTCCAGATATATCAAGCATGCTTTCTTCTGCAGTTTTAGGAGGGATTGAGGAGGTAACACATGAACATGGAAATAGTGTGATTGTCTGTCATACAGCAGGAAATAAAGCGATGAAATATATACAGCTTTTAAGAGAAAAAAGAGTGGATGCCATTCTTTGGGTCAGTGAAGCTATGCGCGAGGAATACTATCAGGCTTTATTAAATATGAATATTCCAGTTGTGCTTATTTCAACTGAATCCAATCGTTTTCAGTTTCCATATGTAAAGGTAAATGACAAGAGTGCCTCATTTAGTGCAACGGAGTACATGATTAACCATGGTCATCAAAAAATTGGGATGATTAGTGGACCAAAAGAAGACTTAATATCAGGTTTTCCAAGGTATGAAGGTTATAAGCTGGCGTTAAATGAATACGGCATAGAAATGAAAGAAGAGCAAGTTGTCTTTAGTAATGGATTCGATTACGACAATGGAAAGAAAAGTTTTAAAAAACTTATTAATAAATTTCCAGATATTACCGGCGTTGTGGCGGCTAGTGATGAAATGGCAATTGGAGCTATTGCTTCTGCTTACAAGTTAGGGATCACTGTACCAGCCGATTTATCTATTATAGGTTATGATAATTTAAAACTTGCAGAGATGGCTGTTCCTCCTCTGACAACTGTAGCACAACCGTTAAATGATCTAGGACAAACAGGAGCAAAAATGCTTTTTGAAATGCTTGAAACAGGCGAAAAAGCAAGTAATATTATTTTACCGCATTCAATAGTTGAAAGAGAATCAGTGCGATCTGTGTAAGTATTTTTTTAAACACGTAAACGTTTTCTAAAAAATGAATTGTTATTAAAGTTATAGGACTTTAATAACAACTTTAAAATAAAAAATCACAAGGTTTAATGAAGAGTTTAGCTGATATAACAATACATTTATGATTTATAATGTGTGTATTTTTTTGTTTCATAAACGTAAACGTTTTCTATGTATATTTCTTTATAAGAGAAAGAGATTATTATTAGGAGGTAATTATAATGAAAAAAAATAATGGGAAAATATTAACAAGTCTATTTTCATTGGCAGTAGGTGCAACATTACTCACCGGTTGTGGTGGTGGAGATGCTGGCGGCGAAGGTGGTGACGTCCAATTAGAGTTGTTTTCAAACAAATCTGAGAATATGGAAACCTATGAAGGGTTAATTGCAGAGTTTGAAGAACAAAATCCAACGATTGATATTGAATTAAATGCACCACCGGAAGCAGAAACCGTATTAAAGTCCCGTCTTACTAAAAATGACATGCCGGATTTAATGGCAATTGGTGGTAATGCAACTTATGGTGACCTAGCAGAAGCAGGAATTTTTAAGGATTTTTCTGGATCTGACTATTTAGAACAAATTCAACCGGCTTATATTGATATGATTAATAAGCTTGTAGGTGAAGAAACAGAAGGCACTTATGGTATTCCTTATGCAACAAATGCCAACACTGTTATTTATAACAAGGACAAATTAGAAGAGCTTGGTCTTGAAGTGCCTAAAACATGGGATGAATTTGTTAATGCTTTAGAAGAAGCAAAGGCAGCTGGTGAGATTCCAGTTCAATTTACATTAAAAGATGCGTGGACAGGAATGATTTCGTGGAATTCTGTTGCTGCAAACATACAACCTGATAACTTTGCTGCTAAGAAATCTGCTGGAGAAGCAAGCTTCCAAGAGCACTATTCAGAAGTAGCCGATAAAATGCTTACACTTGTAGAGTATGGTCACGATGATAATTTCGGTGTTGGATATAGCGATGGAAATACTGCATTTGGTAATGGGGAAGGGGTATTTTACTTCCAAGGTAACTGGGCTATTCCTGAAATTAAGAAAGCAAACCCTGATATTAATTTAGGTGTATTTCCAATGCCTGTAACTAATAATCCGGAAGAAAACAAACTAGTTTCTGGTGTGGATGTATTATTTGCAATGAGCACTGAAACAGAACACGAAGAAGAAGCTAGAAAGTTTATTGAATTTCTACTAGAACAAGAAAAGGCAAAACAATACATTGATGAGCAGGCGGCATTTTCAGCTGTTAAGGGTGTGTTACAAGAAGACCCTGTAATGGAAGGAATTAAGCAAAACTTTGAGGAAGGAACGATTACAAGTTTCCCTGATCATTATTATCCAGCAGGTATGCAAGCTGCAAACTTAATTCAAGCTTTCTTAATTGAGAAGAACAAAGATGAGTTCTTAAAAAAATTAGATAATGAGTGGGACAAAGTAGAAAATAGGTAACCTTAAGTTAGGGCATCTTACCAAGGTGCCCTAAATCAAAATATTGAAGAGGTCACTTTTTCCGCTTACATTGTTGGATATGTTTCTTTAAAAAGGAGAGATTTTTTATGCAAAAGCGACAAAATGCTTTTATTTTAATGACAATACCTGCATTAGCCCTTTTTTTTATATTTCATACTTTTCCTGTGCTTCAAGGGATTTTTTATAGTTTTACTGACTGGAAAGGGTATGGAGATTGGAATTTTGTAGGGTTCAAAAATTATTTGAATGTTTTTCAAGATGGACGGGCATTGAGCGCTTATGGTTTCACCTTTCAATTTTCTATTGTCTCAACTATTCTTGTTAACATTTTTAGTCTAGTTGTTGCTATGGGATTAAATGCGAAAATCAAATTCCAGAAGACGCTTCGAGCCGTTTATTTTATGCCAAATATTTTAGGTATCTTAATTGTTGGTTATATTTTTAATTTTATTTTTGCTCATTTTATTCCAGATATTGCTGAGAGTCTTGGAATAAACGCTTTATCAAAAAATATATTAGGGGATCCAGATCTTGCTTGGGTTGGCATTGTAATTATGGCAGTTTGGCAAGCAGTAGCATTTAATACGATTTTATATCTAGCTGGTCTTGTTACCATTTCTGATGATTTATATGAAGCAGCAAGTATTGACGGTGCGGGTCCTTGGAAGAAATTTTGGGCTATTACATTTCCATTAATTGCTCCATTCTTTACCATTAACATGGTACTGGCAATGAAAAACTTCTTGATGGTATTTGATCATATCATTGCATTAACAGGTGGAGGACCTGGTCAATCAACTGAATCTATTTCTCTTTTAATTTACCGAGGAGGATTTGAAGGTGGAGAATTCGCTTATCAATCTGCAAATGCAGTCATTTATTTTATTGTGATTGTTATCATTTCGGTATTTCAGATTAGAGTACTGCAAAAAAGAGAGGTGGAAATGTAATGAATCGTCAAACAAATTGGTTAATTACGACGTTGTTGATTTTGGGGTCTATTCTAATACTTTTGCCGCTATATTTGACTATCACTATTGCACTTAAAACCCCGAATGAGTTGTCAAAGTCTTTACTAGCTCTCCCTGAAGAATGGCGTTTTCAAAACTTTTTAGAAGCGATAGAAATAACCAATTTTTTTAATGCACTAACTAATAGTATGATCATTACGATTTTTGTAGTAATTTTTACACTTTTGACCAATTCCATGGTTGCCTATGCTATTGCGAGAAATATGCATAAAAGATTTTATAAGTTTTTGTTTTACTATTTTGTAAGTGCTATGTTCGTTCCATTTCCTATAATGATGCTTCCAATTGTTAAACAGACGAGCAGTTGGGGAATGGATAATATCGCTGGTCTGATTTTATTGTATATTGTTTACGGTCTTGCTTTTAATGTGTTTATCTATGTGGGTTATATTAAATCCATTCCGAAATCGCTGGAAGAAGCCGCTATTATTGATGGAGCAAGTACATGGCAGGTTTTCTGGAAAGTTATTTTTCCGCTATTAGCCCCAATGAATGCTACGGTTGGTATATTAACAACACTTTGGGCGTGGAATGATTTTATGTTACCGCTAATTATATTGAGTGATCGAGATCAAGCGACTTTACCACTTGTTCAATATTTATTCCAATCTCAATTTAGTACAGACTATAACCTGGCATTTGCCTCTTATTTAATGGCTTTAGCCCCAATGATCATTGTCTATATCTTTGCGCAGAAGTGGATTATTAGTGGGGTAACTAAAGGTGCAATAAAGTAATTAATTGTTAGGAGTGTTATCAATGGAAAAAGCTTGGTGGAAAGAAAGTGTAGTTTATCAAATTTACCCTAGAAGTTTCAATGACAGTAATGGAGATGGAATTGGAGACATTAAAGGGATTATAGAGAAGCTAGATTATTTGAAACAATTAGGCGTGGATGTTATCTGGTTGTCCCCAGTATATAAATCGCCAAATGATGATAATGGCTATGATATTAGTGATTATCAAGCAATTATGGATGAATTCGGTACAATGGATGATTGGGATGAGCTTTTAGAAGGATTACATTCTCGTGGAATGAAGCTAATGATGGATTTAGTTGTAAACCACTCATCGGATGAGCATAAATGGTTCATTGAATCACGTAAATCAAAGGATAATCCATATAGAGATTATTATATTTGGCGTCCAGGGAAAGATGGCATAGAACCAAACAACTGGACATCTATTTTCAGTGGATCTGCTTGGGAATATGATGAGATAACAGATGAATATTATCTTCACCTTTTTAGTAAAAAACAACCAGATTTGAATTGGGAAAATCCAACATTAAGACAAGAAATTTATGACATGATGACATGGTGGCTAGACAAAGGGATTGATGGTTTTCGTATGGACGTCATTAATCTCATTTCAAAAGCAGAAGGTCTGCCAAGTGCTCCAGGAGGGAAAAGATACGACTGGGGTGGAGATTTCTTTATGAATGGCCCTCGTGTTCATGAGTACTTACAAGAGATGAATCGGGAAGTACTTTCGAAATATGACACGATTACGGTCGGTGAGTGCCCAGGAGCATCAACGGAAGATGCAAAAAAATATGCCAATAAAGAAGGTACAGAACTAAACATGATTTTTACTTTTGAGCATATGGATATAGATTCAGGCCCAGAAGGAAAATGGGATTTAAAGCCATGGCAACTTTCTGATTTAAAGGACGTTATGACAAAGTGGCAAAAGGGACTAGAAGATGATGGCTGGAATAGTCTATATCTAAATAATCATGATCAGCCGAGAGTGGTTTCTCGTTTCGGTAATGATACAGAGTATCGTGTGGAATCAGCAAAGATGCTTGGTACATTTCTTCATATGATGCAAGGCACACCTTATATTTACCAAGGGGAAGAGATTGGGATGACAAATGTTCGCTTTGATTCCTTAGATGATTATAATGACATAGAGATTCACAATATGTACCGTGAAAAGGTTATCGAAGGAAATGAAGGTCATGATAAAGTGATGGAATCTATTTATGTCAAAGGCCGAGATAATGCAAGAACACCAATGCAATGGGATGATAGTAAAAATGCAGGCTTTACAACGGGTACCCCTTGGCTCAAGGTTAATCCAAATTATAAAGAAATCAATGCTAAGAGTGCAGTTGAAAATCCGGATTCTATTTTTAGTTATTACCAAAAGTTGATTAAGTTGAGAAAAGAACATGACATCATCGTTTATGGTACGTACGATCTTATAGATGAAGAGAATGAGCAAATTTATGCTTATACACGTACATTAGGTGATAAAACATTAGTGGTCATCTGTAACTTTACAGAAAACAAGACAGAATTTGAATTACCAACAAATATCAATTATCATTCAAATCACCTTTTAATTAGTAATTACAATCGTGAAGATAGTAAAGATATCTCGTCTATTGAATTAAAACCTTATGAGGCATTGGTATATCTTTTGAAGTAAGATTGGTTTGTAATAGGAGGAAAAGCATCATGACAAAAAAATGGTGGAAAGAAGCTGTTGTTTATCAAGTATATTGGCGCAGCTTTTATGATTCGAATGGCGATGGTTATGGGGATCTCCAGGGTGTTATGGAAAAACTAGATTATATTAAAGAGTTAGGGGTTGATGTAATCTGGTTAAATCCTTGCTATGAATCACCTGATATCGATAATGGATACGATATTAAAAATTACTATAATATCATGGAGAAGGCTGGAGACATGGAAACATGGGAGAAGCTGCTTGAAAAAATCCATAAATTAGACATGAAATTAATCATGGACTTAGTGGTCAATCACACCTCCGACCAACATCCGTGGTTTGTGGAATCACGATCGTCCAAAGACAATCCTAAAAGAGATTGGTATATTTGGAAAGATTCTGTAAAAGGTGGTCCTCCAAATAACTGGAGATCTTATTTTACACCATCAGCATGGGAATACGATGAACTTACAAACCAATACTATATGCATTCCTTTGCGGTGGAACAACCAGATCTTAATTGGGAAAATGAAGAACTAAGAGAAGAAGTATATAGAATGATGCGCTTTTGGTTAGATAAAGGTATCGATGGTTTCCGTTTAGATGTTATCAATTTATTAGCAAAATTAAAAGGTTTCCCTAATGTTGAGAACCCTGATAACATTAATTATTTAGGTAATAACGAAGGAATACATGATTATTTACAAGAAATGCATGAAAAAGTATTTAAACACTATGATATTATGACGGTAGGTGAAATTCCTTTTGTAACACCTGAAGATGGAGTTCTTTATGTTGGCGAAGACCGAAAAGAACTACACACACTTTTCCATTTTGAAGTAGCGGATGATATGCCAACTTGGGATTTGCAACGTTTTAAGGAAATTCAGACACGTTGGTATGAAGGTTTAAAAGGTAAAGGAACCAATTCTCAATTTTTAAACAACCATGATCATACCCGACAAGTAACAAGATACGGGAATGATGGAAAGTACCGTATCGAATCAGCCAAATTATTAGCAACCATGATTCATACATTACCTGGTATTCCGTATGTTTACCAAGGTGAAGAAATTGGAATGACAGGTGTTCGCTTTGATTCTATCGAAGACTATAATGATATTGCCATGAAAAATGAATACAAAGAAGAAGTCGCAAAGGGGAGAGATCCTCAAGAAGTTTTTGAAGACCTTCTGTTGCTAAGCCGCGATAATTCAAGAACACCGATTCAATGGGATTCATCAAAGAATGCAGGGTTCACAGATGGTCAACCATGGATAAAGGTAAATCCTAACTATAAAACAATCAATGTGGAGCAAGCACTAAAAGATCCTGAGTCTGTATTTTATTACTATAAAAAGCTAATTCAATTACGTAAGAAGAATCCGGTTATGATATATGGTGATTATCAAGACTTATCATTGGATGAAAAAGAGCTCTATGTATATACTAGAACCTACGAAGGTAAGTGCTGGTTGGTCCTGTTGAACCATTCCGACACAAACAATTTATTTACATTACCAGAGCAATTAGATGAAAATAATAAACAGTTAATTATTTCTAACTATACGGATCTGGATGGAACAGAAGACATACATCAAACAGAAATGAGGCCACATGAAGCTAGAATTTACGATTTATAAAAAATGAATAGCTTTTAAACAAGGTTCTATCCAAATTAAAGGTTAAAATAGACCAAACCCACAATCCCTTATACAGAAGGGTGTGGGTTTTTTATATAGAAATGAACGTCTTCATAGTTTGAACAGAAACCTATAACTTTAATTTTGTTCTTCAGGATAATCACAATACTCAATAATCGTTCCTTCTGTATCAGCAGGATTTAAATAAATCAACCTTCTGCCATGTTTATTCACTCTAAAAGTATGCTCCAATACGCGAATCCCATCATCTTTTAAATCTTTTAAAGCTTGATCTAAATCCTCTACTCGGTAGGCAATATGATGAACACCTTTTCCTTTTTGCTTGATGAATCTAGCGATAGGAGAAGTCGTATTATTCGTCGGTGCAAGCAATTCTGTTCTCACACCATTCACATCCATAATCGCAATCTCACTTTCTACACCAGCCGTCTCACTTCTATATCTGTCGATTAGCGTACCACCTAAAACATTTATATAAAAAGATATACTATCCTCCAGATTTCGAACAGCTACCCCAATATGATCCAAAACCTTTTCCATAACGATCCCCTTCTGTGATAAATTTAATGCTATTATAACAAAAAGTCAGAGGGAAATAGAATGACAGGATCAGTGGAATGTCGTTAGTGCCTCTTTCGTCACTTTTCCTGCCTATTCAGATTGTGCTATCATTATCCTGACTCTAATAAAAAGAGAGGTAATCTAATATGAATAGCACACGACTGCTGTATACGACCCTGATCTTCTGCTTTGCGGCAGCGGTTATTTTTTCAATATATTTTTATTTTCAATCCCAAAGGTATGCGGCGAAGGTGGAAGAAGCTATGCCAACAGAGAGCTCACTTCCCACTTATCATTTTGCACTAATCGGTGAGGAAATGGATCACGATTATTGGCGATTAGTAGGAGAAGGGGCAAAAGATACGGAAGCACAATATGATGTTTTAGTGGAATATGGAGGTCCTCGGAGATCGAATCCAGAGGAACAGTTAAAACTATTGGACATAGCGATTAAATCAAAAGTAGATGGTATTATGGTCCAAGCACTGAACGATGATTTTTTGCCGATGATTGAGAAAGCGGTAAACCAAGGTATTCCTGTTATCACCATTGATACAGATGCTCCAGAGAGTCCGCGCTCTGCATATATTGGGACAGATAACTATGCTGCTGGACAATTAGCTGGAAGAACTTTAGTAGAAGATACGGAAGGAGAGGCAACCGTTGGGATCATAACAGGCAGTTTTGATAACGCTCACCATCGATTGCGTGTCGAAGGGTTTCAGGATGTAGTAGAAGGTGAAGAAGGCATTGAAATTGTAGCCATTGAAGAATCTAATATTACCAGAGTGGTAGCAGAAGAAAAAGCATATACCATGTTAAATGAAAAACCTGATATCACTGCTTTATATGGAACCAGCGCATTAGACGGGATAGGAATGGCAGCAGCAGCAGAATCTTTAGAAATGGTAGAAGATCTATATATGATTAACTTTGATACATTGGAAGAAAATCTTCAATTGGTAGAGCAAGAGAAAATAGATGCTTTGATTGATCAGAAACCTTATGAAATGGGCTATCGAAGTGTCGAGTTAATGTTGGATATCTTGAAGGGACAACCAGTACAAGATGTTTATCATACGGAAGCTTCTATTGTTCATAAGGAAAATATAGATCAATACAAGGCACAAGCGAGTGAAGTGCCATGATTAAAATTCGTACGAAATTACTTCTATATTTTGCAGCTATATTGTTGTTAGTGATTGGGATATTTTTAGTACGAGAACAAAGCTCTCAAACCATGATAAACTTGCATGATGAAAGCTCTGATCAATATTTTTTGTTAAACGAAATAACCAATGTGACAGATCAAACATACCAATCTTTACGAATCTATGTACATGAACCAATACCTAGAAATTTAAATGCTTACTTAGAAGACAAACAAGAGCTTCTAGCATTACAAGAACACTTTGAAGTACAAACAGAAGAAGGCCTTGCTAAGAAAAATTATCTTCATATGCTGACAAGTTTTGTCGAATTGACAGAACAAACAGTAGAAGGGATCGATCAAGAGGATGTGGAGCAGTATTCTTATTATTTAAATGAAGCAGATAATACGGCGACATATATTCATGAGAAAACATTGGAGCTCATTAATCATGATTTGACGGTATATCGAGATTTAATCAGTTTAGAAAATCAGAAGGTACAATATACCAAGCATATGGGGACATCTATTTTTATTTCCATGGTTATCTTGAGTGTTTTATTTGCCATTTGGTTCTCTAACAGTATTACAAAGCCGATTGATCGATTAACAAGTGCGGCTAAAGAGATTTCAGCTGGGAATTATGCTGGTGATGATGTAGTCGTTTCTCAAAAAGATGAGCTTTGGATTTTAACGAAAACGTTTAACAAAATGAAACAAAATATTTTACAATCAGTTAGTGAAATGAAAGAAAAAGCGAGATTAGCACAACTATTAAAGGAAATGGAATTGAAGAGCTTGCAAAACCAAATCAATCCGCATTTTCTTTTTAATACATTAAACACGATTTCAAAAACTTCCTATATAGAAGGGGCTGAACGAACGAGTGACTTGATTTCTTCCGTTTCTGCTCTGCTTCGATATAATATAGGCAGTCTTGATCGTGAGACGGTTATAAGAGATGAAGTAGACGTTGTAAAGGAATACTTTTTTATCCAAAAAACGCGCTTTGGTGATCGAGTTTCCTTTTCGCAGCATATTGATGATGATTGTTTATTAATATCACTCCCGCGCCTAACCCTGCAACCTATTATAGAAAATGCCTTTATGCATGGAATAGAAGAAATGGCAGAGGGAGCAGAGATTGAATTAAACATTTATCAGAAAGATGGGCTGGTATATATTGATATAACAGATAATGGAGTTGGAATGGACCAAGAGACGGTTGATCGTTTATTGCAGAGTGATCAGGATAAGGGATCCCCCTCATCGAAAAGATCTGGCCATTCTACTGGAATTGGGATGAGAAATGTAAAGGATAGACTGCAATTATTTGATAAAGAATGTCAACTATCAATCATTTCAGAGTTAGGAAAAGGAACGACAGTGAGGATTCAACTGCCAAAGCGAAAGTAAAGACAATTGGAGGAAAGGAGCCTTATCATGATAAAAGTCATGCTTGTCGATGATGAATCGATTGAACGTGAGGGCATTCGAATGATATTAAGCAGGAATCGCTCTCATTTTGACATTGTAGCAGAAGCGCAAAATGGGAAAGAGGCTGTTGACTGCGCTTTGTCAGAAAAACCAGATATTATTTTTATGGATATCAAAATGCCAGAATTTGACGGTTTAGTGGCGATTGAAAAGATACTGTCTCATCTCCCTAACACAAAATGTATTATGGTATCTGCTTTTGACATGTTCCAATATGCTCAAAAAGCGATGAAATTTGGAGTGAAAGAGTATTTATTAAAACCAAGTAAAGTGTCAGAAGTCTTAGAAGCTTATGACAGAATGGCAGATGAAGTAGAAAAGGAAAGACAACAAGTACAAGATAAGGTGAATATAAAGCATCGTTTAGAACGAGCAAGCTCCTTAATAGAAATGGAGTTCATTGTATCCCTTATGATGGATTATGTGCATGAATTCAGTAGAGAGGATTGGAAGGAATGGTTGAATCTTGATGAAACGAAAGGGTTTGTAGTGGTTTTTTCCTTTCATTCCGATCAAATGAGACCTGATCGCAATCAAAAAAGTGAGTGGTATAGAGTATTAAAACAATCACTAGAACAGCAAGAGCATTCCTGCTTCATCGGTCCTTTAACAGGTTTCCAAGTCCCAGTATTTGTGAAATGCTTGCATGAAAATGTGGAAGCAGGGCAAAGAGACGAATTTGCACGGAACGTGATTCATGATGCCCAGCGTAATTTGCGAGAATGTAAGCTTTTTGTAGGTGTTGGAGCAACGGTAACGGATTTAGCACAATTCTCACGTTCTTATGAAGAAGCAGTCTATGCCTTGGAATTAGTGCAAAGTCATCCGAGTGCCGCCTATTTAACCTATGACTCTAAATTAGAAGATAAAAGAAAAGAGCTTTTACCTTTTGAAAAAGAAAAGGCTTTGTTAGAGGCAATTAAGCAAGGGGATGTACAAACAGGGCTGCAGGCTTTTGAGTCTTATTTTCAATGGATTCAAAAAAATGCGGATTATCAAATAAGACTTGTAAAAAAAGCAGTAGAAAATTTCTTTATTGTGCTAACACGAGTGACAAAGGAATTGGGCTTTGATCATGATCTAGAGATGAGTGTTGCGTGCTTTGAGACAACCACACAAGTAAAAGAAGCTGCGAAAGCACATTTGTTATCCGTGCTAAAGCAATTGGATACCTGGAGATCAAAAGGAGTTCAAGGGTTACTGATTAATGCGAAAGAATATATCGAAAGTTATTACCATACTGCGATAACTTTGGAAGAGGTAGCGGAAAAAGTTGGTTTGAGCTCTTATTACTTAAGCAAACTGTTTAAGGAGCACTTTCAAGTAACTTTTGTCGAATATTTAACAAACGTTCGAATAGATAAGGCTAAAGCATTTTTATTGAATGGCAGCACACCATTGAAAGAAATTGCACTAAATATTGGCTATAAAGACCCTAACTATTTTAGTCGAGTGTTTAAAAAAGAAACAGGCTTAAGCCCAAGTGAATACAGGATGAAATATCAGTAACAACGACCTTAATAGGTCGTTTTTTTATGCTAGATTATCGAGTGACCGATAAATGTGAAAAACTGACCGATAAATCGATAAAAGTGACCGGTAATCTTTTATTTTTAGCCAAGAAAAAATGTAACCCCTTAACAAGATTGTCTAGTACTTCGCAAAAAAGTGAAGATGAATGTGCTCTTATGAAAGTGTATACATGATAAATTGAATACAGCTGAAAATTACAAGCGCTTTAACAAATGATGAAAGCGTATAAGGAAAGTGTTTGCAACTTTTGCTTTAAACGGAAGCTATATCAAATTCAACATAATGGGGGTTATATCATGGAAAAGAAACATTCATTTTGGTATGTCATATTAATTGCAGCATCTGCTGGAATGGCCGGGCTTTTATACGGGTTTGATACAGCGGTTATTTCAGGAGCTATTGGTTATTTACAGGAATTATACAATTTAAGCCCTGCAATGGAAGGATGGGTTATTTCTTGTGTCATGATTGGTGGTGTCACAGGTGTTGCACTATCAGGATTTCTAAGTGATAAATATGGTCGTAAAAAGTTGTTAATGGTTTCTGCTATATTCTTTATTATTTCCGCGTTGGGGTCTGCCTTTGCAATTGATGTTACCACATTAGTACTTGCCAGAATTCTTGGCGGATTAGGGATTGGTTTTGCGTCTGCATTATCGGTTACGTATATAAGTGAGTGTGCGCCTCCTGCGATCCGTGGTAGATTAGGTTCTTTATATCAACTTTTCACCATCTTTGGTATTTGTGCAACCTTCTATATTAATTATGGTGTAGCAAATAGTGGGACGTATGAATGGGGACTTGAACTAGGATGGCGTTGGATGCTAGGTTATGGAACCATTCCAGGCGTTATCTTTTTATTCTTATTATTCTTTATACCAGAAAGTCCGAGATATTTAATTCAAAAAGGAAAAGATCAAGAAGCATATCAAATATTAAAGCGCATTAATGGTGCAGAAATAGCGAAAAAAGAAGAAAAAGATATTAAAGCATCGATTAAAGTAGAAAAGAGCAGCTCTGTTAAGGAGTTAGTAAAACCAGGTTTAAGAATGGCGATGGGTGTTGGGATTTTCCTTGCCTTGTTTAACCAAGTGATTGGTATGAATGCGGTGACATATTATGGCCCAGATATTTTCCGCAGTGTAGGTTTTGAAAATAATACAGAGTTCTTAGCAACAAGTATTATCGGTAGTGTACAAGTCGTTTTCACGATCATCGCGATCTTTTTAATTGATAAATTAGGCAGAAAGAAATTAATGGCAATTGGTTCCAGCTTAATGGCAGTTTTTATGCTGTTAATCGGAAGCGTATTCCATTTTGAACCTGCTAATGCAGGGGTCTTACTAATTATTTTAATTGCAGGATTTACGGCATCCTTTTGTGTGTCTATGGGGCCTATTCCTTGGATTATGATTCCAGAAATATTCCCGAATCACCTGCGTGCAAAGGCGGTAGGTATTGCTACCATTTTCTTATGGGGAGCAAATTGGGCAATTGGTCAATTTACGCCTGTACTGATTAATAACATGGGCAGCACTTTTACATTCTGGATGTTCGCAGTGATTAACGTGATTTGCTTTACCTTTGTCATGACGATTGTACCGGAAACGAAAAATAAATCTTTAGAAGAAATCGCAAAGATTTGGAAAAGCAAGAAACAAAGACAAAAAGAAGATGAAGTGCACGAAGAATTGGCATAATCGTAAACCCACTGGATAGTGATCTGTTCAGTGGGTTTTGTATGCTTTATAAGATTTTGGTATTAAATAAATGATTGAATTTTGCAAACTATGCATGTATGATTCTAGTTAATCTGATGAAGATCAAGGTAGTCGGAACAAAGGGGGTAATGAAATGGACTACGAAGTGATTATCGTTGGTGCTGGCTCTATGGGAATGGCAGCTGGTTACTATTTAGCTAAACAAGGAAAAAGTGTTTTATTAATAGATGCTGGTGATCCACCGCATACAGATGGCTCGCATCACGGTGAAACAAGAATTATTCGGCATGCCTATGGAGAAGGGGAAGCCTATGTTGATATGGCGCTAAGAGCACAAGCTTTATGGGAAGAATTACATGACTTATCAGATGAAGAGATTTTTATTCCAACAGGCGTTTTGAATATTGGACAGTCACACTCCGTATTTATGCAAAATGTCATCAAAAGCGCCAAAAACTATTCACTAAACGTGGAAAAACTATCAGCAGATGAAATCAATCAGAGATGGAATGGATTTCATTTACCAGATAGTTACATGGGATGCTTTGAAAAAGATTCGGGTGTTTTATTAAGCGAGAATGTGGTTAGCACGTATAAAAAAGAAGCATGTAGGCATGGAGCGGTAATGAAAGTGGATTCGGCAGTACGATCTATTTCTATTTTGGATAACCGTGTAGAAGTAGGTGTAGGAAAAGAAAGCTTTACTGCTAATTTCTTAATTTTAACTCCAGGTGCTGGTACTAGGCAGATTCTTTCCCTTATTGATTTAGAGTTGCCTTTGCAAGAAGTGAGGAAAACTTTCTCCTGGTTTGAAGCGGATGAATGTACCTATCATTCTCGTAATTTCCCTGCTTTTTCTTTTGTATTACCTGATGAAACCTATTATGGGTTTCCTAGTGTACACGAAGCAGGTGTGAAAATGGGACGGCATGATGGTGGCCAGTTAAGAGATATGAGAAAACCTCCAGAGACATTTGGGTCTTATGATGAAGACTGGCGGGATGTAATAAACCTTGCTAGACAATTTA
This sequence comes from Gracilibacillus sp. YIM 98692, assembly GCF_010993965.1. GTDB lineage: Bacteria > Bacillota > Bacilli > Bacillales > Amphibacillaceae > Gracilibacillus. The sequence continues at coordinate 29,606 of NZ_WIXM01000017.1, forward strand.
TGCCACAAGTTGGGCAGCATAAAATCGGTAAAGTTTGTACATACACTAATACACCTGATGGGGATTTTATTATTGATAGACACCCTAACCATGATCATGTGGTGATTGCAACTGGATTTTCTGGTCATGGCTTTAAATTCAGCAGCGTGGTGGGAGAGATGCTTAGTCAATTAGTTACAGGAGATGGACAACCTGCGTTCGACATCAGTCCGTTCTCCCTGAAAAGATTTGAATAAAAATGAAGAACGAATAGTAACGTATAAAAGCAATAGATCCAATTGTATTACATAAGGGGAATTCGATATCGCTCCCGGAGTTCCTCTTTTTCCATGATGGACGTCTCTCTTTATTTCTTTTGAGAAATAAGATTCATGTGTTGCCAACGTCTCGATCTCCATCTTAAAAGCATTATAACACCACGAATCCATTCATCAGCGATCATAGCAAACCATACACCAACTAAACCAAACTCCAGTTCAATCCCTAAAATATAGGTTAATAGAACGCTAATTCCCCACATAGATAAAACCCCTGTATAAACTGGGAATCTTACATCTCCTGCTGCACGAAGTGAATGAATAACTACAATGTTTAAGGAACGGCCAGGTTCTAATAGAATGGTCAGAAGCAATAACATTCCACCCATCGAAACAATCTTTTCGTTTGTTGTAAAAATTTGAAAGAGAAAGTCTGAAAAAATAGTGAAAATAACCGTGATAGTAAGTGATATATAGATCGCAATCTTTAAACTGCGTAAACAACGATAATAGGCTTTTTCTCTCTCTTTTGCTCCAACCAAGTGGCTGACCAATATTTGGGTGCCTTGACTGATGGCAATGGTAAATAGAAAAATAAACATACTAATATTTTGAGTATATATTTTTGTAGTTATTGCTTCAGTTCCTAGCATGGTAATAAAATAGGTAATGGCCATTTGTGAACCGTTATAGGCAAGCTGTTCCCCAGCAGATGGGATGCCAATAAAAAGCAATTTCTTTAAATGATTTCTATATTGTTTACCTAGTGTAAGTGTATGGTCGATTCGTTTTAGTAGACCGAGTAATAACGCTATCACTCCTATACCTCTACTGACGGCTGTCGAGATAGCTACCCCTTCTACTCCTAATACAGGGAAGCCAAATGGGCCAAAAATGAACAGGTAGTTCCCGATGACGTTAATGATATTCATACCTAGCGTGATATACATAGCATCCTTGGTAAAGCCGTAGCTACGTATAGTTGCCCCGATTGTCATGATAATAGATTGTAAAAAAAGAAAGGAGCCGACCATTCTCAGGTAGAATTTGGCGGAGTCCAGTACATCAGCTGATAAATTCATCATGGATAAAATAGGATGTGAGAAAAATAAAAATAAAACGCTTACCACCAAACCAAAAATGAAATTGGCTATTAAGGAGATGGTTACCACTTCAATGGCCGCTTTTTCATTAGAAGCCCCTAGGTATTGGGCAATGATAATACTAGTACCAAGGGAGACAAATCCAAACATCACAATAATGACGGATAAAATTTGGTTAGATACTCCAACAGCAGCAACAGCATGATCTGCATATTGACTAAGCATTAGGGTGTCCGCATTTCCCATTAACATATGTAAGGAAATTTCAATAAAAATAGGCCAAGTGAGAGCAAATAATGTAAGTTTTTTTCTTTGCCTATCCATAGACTCACCTCAAGTTGACATAGTAAATGCTTTATTAAAGGTACATCCTTGCCATTTAAAAGTCAAACGTTTGCACAAGAATATAAGGTTTTACTTGTAAAATTTTATATAATTAAAAAAACAAAGAAAAAAAGTATTGAATTATGTAGATATTAGTCTTATAATAAAAATCACAACAAATGCAATCGTTTTCCTTATAAGTTAGTAGTTGTTATTTTTTGTGGATTTAGTGCAAACGATTGCTTCATTTTTTAAAAAAGGGGAGGAAACAATGATGTTCAAAAAGTCTATTTTATCTATGATATTTTCAGCCATGTTATTCGTAACCTTAGCAGCTTGCGGGCCAGACCGTGAAACAGAACAGACAGAAAACAATGCAGAAGGGGAAGGTTCTGAAAAGCCAGAAACACTCACGGTTTGGGTTAATGATGACGAATCGCAAATTGATGCTTACGAGGAAATTACGGCTAGATACACAGAAGAAACAGGGATTGAAGTAGAATTAGTTAGTTTTTCTATGCTAGATCAAACGGAAGCGATCTCATTGGATGGTCCATCTGGAAATGGTCCTGATTTATTTTATCAACCGCATGATCGATTAGGGGATATATACTTACAAGGTTTAGCAGCAAGCCTTGAGCTTACAGATGAACAATTAGAAGGCTATACAGAAGGTGCTTTGGAGGCGTTCACCTATGAAGGAGAATTACTAGGATTGCCTGCTGTAACAGAAACTTATAGCCTATTATACAATACAAATTTAGTATTAGAAGCGCCTGAGACAATGGAAGATCTTATAGGCATCGCAGAGGATCTAACAAATCCTAGTAATGATGAATACGGATTTCTTATGGAAGCAAATAACTTTTATTTTACGTATCCGTTTTTGACTGCAACTGGTGGTTATGTGTTTGGAACCAATGAAGAGGGCGTTGTGCAACCTGATGACATTGGTTTAGCTTCAGGTGAAGTGGTAGAGGGTGCGAAAGCTATTCAATCTTGGTATGAAAATGAATACATTCCAGAAGGTCTAAATGCAGACATTCTAAATGGATTGTTTGTAGACGGAAAAGTGGGAGTAGCTATTAATGGGCCTTGGGCAATCCCAGATTATAAAGAGGCTTTGGGAGATAAGCTAGCAACAGCTCCATTGCCAACAAAAGATGGAGAGCCTTTAAATTCTTTTGCTGGTGTGAAAGGATGGCTTGTTTCTGAATTTACCGATTATAAGCAAGAGGCAACAGATTTAGCACTGTTTATGACAAATGCAGACAGCTCTTTAACATACTTTGAAACAGCTGGCGAATTACCTGCTCGTACAGATGTGGAAATTGACGATGAATTACGTGCTAGCTTCTTAGAACAAGCACAATATGCAGAGGCAATGCCAAGTATTCCCGAAATGTCTCAAGTTTGGGAGCCAATGGGGGATGCGCTGAACTTTATTAGTCAGGGTGATGATCCTAAAGAAGTATTAGAAGAAGCGGTAGCGCAAATCGAAGAAGAGATTGCATTACAGCAATCGGGTCAATAGATTAGTAGATCTGGTGGAAAGTGCCAAGTGTCGTATGCACTTTTCATCCTTATCTTTTAATAGGAGGTAGCTATTATGACTGGGAAAACAGAGCAACACAACTCGAGATTAGCCGCATTTCTCTCGATTATTCCAGGTTTAGGACAAGCTTATAATCGTAGATATGTAAAAGGGTTTATATTTATAGCTATATTTATAGCTTTTTTGATTACATGCAGCCGTTTTATCAATATAGGGATTTGGGGGCTTTTTACCTTAGGAGAGATACCAGGTCTAGATGACTCGCGTGTGTTATTGTCGCAGGGTATCATATCTATTATATTGCTTGGATTTGCGCTCACTTTTTATATAGCTAATATTGTCGATGCGTATAAAGACGCGCAAAAAATCAAGGAAGGCTGGAAAGTACCCGGTATTCGCGAAGGGTTTCAAAATGCATGGGATAAAGGATTTCCTTATTTACTAGTCAGTCCTGGGTTATTTTTATTGATTTTCGTTGTGGCTTTTCCGCTTATGTTTATGGGATTTCTCGCATTTACGGACTATAATTTATACAATGCACCACCCAAAAATCTATTAAGTTGGGTAGGTTTTGAAAATTTCATTTCATTAGTGACGGTACCTATATGGAGAGATACATTTTTTAGTGTATTAATTTGGACATTAATCTGGACATTTGTGGCGACTACATTGCAGATTGCCTTAGCCTTTTTTCTAGCGTTACTTGTCAACGATCCAAGAATTAAATGGAAAAAGTTCATTCGCACGGTTTTGATATTGCCATGGGCAGTCCCGGGATTTGTCACGATCCTAATTTTTGCAGCTCTTTTTAACGATAATTTCGGTGCGATCAACCGTGACATTCTAACTCCGCTATTAGGTTCTGGCCTTCCGTGGATGACAGATCCTTTCTTTTCAAAGATAGCGTTAATTATGATTCAAGTTTGGCTAGGCTTTCCATTTGTATTTGCCTTATTTACAGGCGTTCTACAAAGTATTTCAGCTGACTGGTATGAAGCTGCAGATATTGATGGTGCATCACGTATTCAAAAATTTACCAACATTACCTTTCCGCACGTGATGTTTGCAACAGCACCACTATTGATTATGCAGTATTCATTTAACTTTAATAACTTTAATATCATTTATCTATTTAATCAAGGAGGACCAGCTGTACGCGGTCAAAATGCTGGTGGTACAGATATCTTGATCTCTTGGGTATATGGTTTAACTTTTGAGTCACAGAATTATAATATGGCGGCAGCTATATCCATTATCATTGGGTTTATTGTTGCTGGAACTGCTTTTTTCCAATTCCGTCGTACACGTTCGTTTAAAGAGGAGGGGAATATTTAATGTCACGTAAAATGAAGAATACACTTGAAGTAACCGGTATTTACTTGTTTATTGGGATTATGTTTGTGGTGATTGCCTACCCACTGATTTGGACACTCGGCCTTTCGTTGAATCCATCATCTAGTCTATATAGTGCGAGCATTATTCCAGAAAATTGGTCGTTCACTCACTATAAATGGTTATTCTTCGATCCGAGAAGTGATTATTTGTTATGGTATAAAAATACTTTAATTGTGGCAACAGCCACTTCATTCTTCTCTGTATTGTTTGTGTCATTGACAGCATATGCATTTTCACGATATCGATTTGCAGGTCGAAAGAATGGGTTGTATGCTTTCTTAGTGTTGCAAATGTTCCCTGTACTCATGGCGATGGTAGCTCTTTATATTCTATTAAATACAGTAGGTCTTTTAGATTCGTTAGTAGGTTTAATTATCGTTTATGTAGGGGGAGCTATCCCTATGAACGCTTTCCTTGTAAAAGGGTATTTTGATACAATCCCGCGTGAATTGGATGAGTCGGCAAGAATTGACGGAGCAGGACACTTCCGAATTCTTTTTACAATCATGTTACCGTTAGCGAAGCCTATTTTAGCAGTAGTAGCATTATTTAATTTCATGGCTCCTTTTATGGACTTTATTTTGCCTAGGATCATTTTAAGAAGCTCTGAAAATTACACATTAGCACTTGGGTTATTTAATTTTGTGAATGATCAATTTGCTAATAACTTTACTCGATTTGCGGCAGGGGCGATTTTGATTGCGTTACCTATTGCCACGATTTTCTTATTATTACAACGTTACCTTGTTTCTGGTTTAACAGCAGGTGCGACTAAAGGTTAAAAATGTTATCTATTTATACTGGGAGGACTAAATGATGCAAAAAGAAGCAATCTATCACCGTCCAAAGAATCACTTTGCTTATGCAAGAGATGAGCAAACCATTCATATAAGGTTACAAACGAAAAAAAATGATGTAAAAAACGTAAATGTCCATTGCAGAGATCCATTTGCATGGAATGGTGTAGGCTGGGATAATGTTGTCATTTCTATGTATAAAACAGGGTCTAATGGCCTGCATGACTTTTGGGAAGCGGAAGTAACACCTCCGAACCGAAGATTAGAATATTTTTTTGAATTAACGGATGAAAAGGAGACCTTGTATTTTACAGAACGAGGGTTTTTTAATAAAAGGAAAAATGTTACAACCAGTCAATTTAAGTTCCCATTTTTAAATCCAGCAGATATATTTCGTGCCCCGGATTGGGTGAAGGATACAATATGGTATCAAATTTTTCCTGAACGTTTTGCGAATGGCGAGTATAGCAATGACCCAGAAGGTACACTAGCATGGGGAAGCAAAGAGCCTGAGCAAGATAGTTTTTTTGGTGGGGACTTACAAGGTGTTATCAACCATTTAGATTATTTAGTCGAACTAGGGATATCAGGCATTTATTTTACTCCAATTTTTAAAGCTACCAGTAACCATAAGTATGACACAATAGATTATTATGAACTGGATCCTCAATTTGGAACCAAGGAGACTTTAAAAAAATTAGTGAAAGAATGTCATAAACGAGGCATTCGAGTGATGTTAGATGCAGTGTTTAATCATAGTGGATTTTATTTTGCGCCATTTCAGGATGTGTTAGAAAAAGGGGGATCCTCCCGATATAAAGATTGGTTTCATATTCATGAATTTCCGGTTAAAACAGAACCAATTCCTAACTACGATACTTTTGCTTTTACTTATATGATGCCAAAGCTAAACACAGAAAATGCAGAACTAAAAGAATATTTGTTAGGTGTTGCGCGTTATTGGATCGAAGAATGTAATATTGATGGCTGGCGGCTAGATGTGGCGAATGAAGTTGACCATGCTTTTTGGCGAGAATTTCGGAAGGTCGTAAAAGAAGTCAAACCAGATGCCTATATATTAGGGGAAATATGGAATGATTCTATGCCATGGTTGCAAGGGGATCAGTTCGACGCTGTCATGAACTATCCTTTTACAGATTATGCTTTAGATTATATGGCAAAAGAGACCATCGATTTACAGCGTTTTAGACAAGGTATAGAAGAATTGTTGCATATATATCCCAAAAATGTTCATGAAGCAACTTTTAATTTATTAGGAAGTCATGACACCGCTAGAGTATTGAATCAAGCAGGTGAAGACAAAGAAAAGCTGAAGTTATTATTTTTGTTCCAGCTTACGTTTTCAGGTAGTCCTTGTATTTACTATGGGGATGAAATTGGAATGACTGGCGAAAATGATCCAGACTGCCGTCGCTGTATGATATGGGAGGAAGAAAAGCAGGATAAAGAATTATTGTCTTTCGTGAAAGAACTCATTCAATTAAGAAAAAGTTCAAAGGCATTAAGCCAAGGTACCATGACATTCCAAGAACATCCTGATTTATTGGTGTATGAAAAAAGGTGGGGAGATGAGACTTTTGTAATTGCTATCAATAATCAAAATAAGACTAGTCTTTTTTCTATTGATCAAAAGGGTTATCAAGTGATATTACTGCATGGTAAAGAGGCAAATGATAAAGGACTGCAATTAGCTGATAAGGGGTTTGCGATCTTAAAAAAGAAAAAAGGAATAAAAAAATAGAGGTGAACATCCGCCTCTATTTTTTTATTCTGTCAATCCATCCGAAATGGTTTGGATATTGGATTCCATCATTTTTATATAGGTGTCCCCTGCTTCTCCAAGCGAATCTGTAAAGACTTGTTTCTACAAATAATGCGTCAATCTGTTTTTCTTGTATTACTTCTACAATCCGAGTGATGATTAGCTAACTTTTGTCGTTTATGCTTGACTCTTGCATACGCAATGATAAAAAATGGGCGGATTTCTTAAGTGATGGAAAGGGTTTAAATGATTTTATATATAGTCATGCAAGGTAAAGAATGCTATGCTCATGGAAGTGAGCAAAAATATAAAAGTTAGAAGGAGACGGAGAAGATGACAGGAAAGACACACATAATGGGCGGAATAGCTTCGACTGTTGTAGCAACTCATGTAACCAATTATGACCCTGTTATGTGTATAACAGCTGGAGCAATTGGTGGATTGATCCCTGATATTTGCCATGGAGGCAGTAAAATAGGTCGGAAGTTCCCACTCCTTTCTAAGGTAGTGAATGCATTATTTGGTCATCGAACCTTTACACATAGCTTGCTTTTTTTATTGCTGACAAAAGTGTTGTTGTCCATGTTTATTAGTAATCAATCTATCATTATGGGAGTTTTAATTGGAATGTGCAGTCATTTTATATTGGATGCCGTAACGAAAAGAGGGATTCAACTGTTTTATCCTATTAAATTAACAGTACGACTTCCGATCACGGCAAAAACAGGCGGGACGATAGAATACATGGTTCTGTTAGGGCTTATTTTTATATCTCTTTACTATGGGAAAGATTTTATATTTGGTATATAAATGAATTATGAAATGAAGTGCACTGTATAAACAACTGGAATATACTTGGACTCTTGTATATTCCAGTTGCGTTAACTTAGAGACAGCATCTTGTTTTTGAACGCCTATTGATAAATGTTACTTCCTTTTTCCTTAAACTCTTTTGCTTTTTCTTTCATTCCTTTATCAATAGCTTCTTGTGTATCGAGATTATTTTCTTTTGCATAGTTTCTTATATCTTGAGAAATTCTCATGCTGCAAAATTTAGGGCCGCACATGGAACAGAAATGAGCGGTTTTAGCTCCTTCTGCTGGTAATGTTTCATCATGATAAGCGAGCGCTCGTTCAGGATCTAAAGACAGATTAAATTGATCTCTCCAGCGAAACTCAAAACGAGCTTTAGATAGTGCATCATCACGTTTATGTGCACCTGGATGCCCTTTCGCAAGATCGGCAGCATGTGCCGCTATTTTGTAAGTAATGACTCCTTCACGCACATCATCTTTATTCGGTAAACCAAGATGTTCTTTTGGTGTTACATAACATAGCATCGCTGTTCCATACCAGCCGATCATAGCAGCCCCGATTGCTGATGTGATATGGTCATAACCAGGTGCGATATCCGTCGTAAGAGGCCCAAGTGTATAAAAAGGTGCTTCATCGCAGGCTTCTAATTGTTTGTCCATATTTTCTTTAATTAAATGCATCGGTACATGTCCAGGACCTTCCACCATCACTTGGACATCATGCTCCCAGGCTATTTTGGTTAATTCACCAAGTGTTTTTAGTTCAGCAAATTGAGCTTCGTCATTAGCATCTGCAATACAGCCTGGTCTTAAACCATCACCTAAGGAGAAGGCAATGTCATATGTCTTCATAATTTCACAAATGTCTTCAAAATGAGTATATAAAAAGCTTTCTTCATGATGGTAAAGACACCATTGTGCCATAATAGAACCGCCGCGAGAAACGATACCTGTTACCCTTTTGGCAGTAAGCGGCACGTATCTTAACAAAACACCGGCATGGATGGTAAAATAGTCGACCCCTTGTTCGGCTTGTTCGATTAAGGTATCTCGATAAACTTCCCAAGTTAAATCTTCAGCAACCCCATGTACTTTTTCTAACGCTTGATATATCGGAACGGTTCCAACTGGCACAGCCGAATTTCGGATAATCCACTCTCTTGTTGTATGAATATTTTTACCTGTCGATAAATCCATCATCGTGTCAGCTCCCCATCTTGTAGCCCATGTCATCTTCTCTACTTCGTTTTCGATGGAAGAGGAGACGGCAGAATTTCCAATATTAGCATTAATCTTAACATGAAAGTTTCTGCCTATAATCATTGGTTCGGTTTCTGGATGGTTCACATTTGCTGGGATGATGGCCCTTCCACGTGCTACTTCATCTCGAACAAACGCTGGATCTAAATTTTCTCTTATGGCGATGAACTCCATCTCAGGTGTGATTATACCTTTTTTAGCATAGTGTAATTGGGTTACATTCTTTCCTTTTCTCGCTTTAAGCGGCTTTCGTTTTAGTTCAGGAAATTCAGCTGTATTTCCTCTGGGATCATGGACATGACGATAACCGTTATCTTCTGGTTTGATTTGTCTCCCTTGATATTCTTCTACATCGCTTCTTTCATGTATCCAAGTACTTCTAATAGGCGGAAGCCCTTTTGTTAAGTCTACGTTATAATTTTTATCCGTATATGGTCCGCTTGTGTCATATACACGGAATGGTGGATTTTCTTCTTCGCCAAAACTTCCGGTTGTTGGATGCTGTTCTATTTCACGCATCGGAACTTGAATATCGGGACGTGATCCCTCCACATAAACCTTTTTGCTTCCCGAAAAACTAGACATGATGGAAATGTTTTTTTCATTTAGTGTTGATTGTGACATAAATTCGTCTCTCCTTTTTCTTTTTTAAAAATGAAAAGGACGAGATCTAGAAAAAGTTGGAGAAATATGAAGTAAAAAAGCCGCATCCGTTTAGAAACGGACCCGGCTTTATGTAGAAGTATGCAGCATAAAAAAATGCAGTCTATCTAACTTCCCCACGCTGGTATTATCCAGATCAGGTCCAAAGAGTCAAGAAACTTCCACGCGTTTCTTTCTCAGCCCAGCTTATTGGACTCCCCTAGTTAATTATTTAACTGATTACATTATATACTATTATTGGAAATTTTTAAATACCTTATTTTAGTTAAATTGAAAAAAATACTATTATTTCTATAATATTGAAACCTTTTGCTGTGTGTATCGTATATATAAGTGAAAGATCTTTAAAAAGGAGTGTGTTGTGATTGGAGTAATTGATATTTACTGGTGGCTGTTATGGGGGAGTCTCGGATTTGCACTTATCTTCCTTTTTTTAGGGAACGTGTTAGATGGTATACTAGATAGCTTGTTTGATAGCATTGGAGAATTTTTAAACCCTCTTTTGTTATTTGGTACTTTATCCGTTATTGCAGGATCGGGTGTTTTATTAACAAAATATTCTGGCTTAAATCATGTATTAGTGCTACTCGTTAGCTTATTATTTGGCATTGGTGCCTATTTTCTAATCTATTATTTCCTTGTGATTCCGATGACTAATGCGGAATCTTCCACTTCCATATCGATGTATGATTTAGAAGGGGAAGCAGGAGAGGTAATCACCACTATCCCAGCTAAAGGGATGGGGGAAGTCTTTATTAAATCTACTAATGGCAGTCGCAGTGAGACAGCCTCTAGTTTTGACCAAAAGGAGATTAAACAAGGTACGAGAATAGTTGTGGTACAAGTAAGGGACCACGTATTGTATGTTTCTGAATTAACAGATTTATAAAATGATAGGAGGAATAACATGGATTTTTTGATTGTGATTGGTGTCATTGTAGCTGTCATTGTCGCATTTGGAATTCTTTTTGCTGCACGATATAAAACCGTGGGCGCAGATGACGCTATGATTGTGACAGGTAGTTTTCTAGGAAGTAAAAATGTACATAAGACCGATGATGGCAGTGGAATTAAGATTGTCCGAGGCGGCGGTGCTTTTATTCTGCCAATTTTTCAACAAAAAGAGAATATTAGTCTTCGGTCCCACAGCCTAGACATCTCTACTCCTAATGTATATACCGAAAATGGTGTGCCTGTAATGGCAGACGGTACAGCTATTATTAAAGTGCAAAGTACGACAGAAGGTATTGCGACAGCAGGGGAGCAATTTCTAGGAAAAGATGATTCGGAGTTGCGTGGAGAAGCACAAGAAGTGCTTGAAGGCCATTTGCGAGCGATATTAGGTACCATGACAGTAGAAGAAATATATAAAAATCGTGAACGTTTTGCCCAAGAAGTCCAAACCCAAGCAGCTGTTGATTTGAAGAAGATGGGGCTGCAAATCGTTTCTTTCACGATCAAAGATGTGCAGGATGAGAATGGATATTTAGAAGCATTAGGTAAACCGCGTATTGCAGAAGTAAAAAGAGACGCACAAATAGCAGAAGCGAATGCTATGCGCGATGCTCGTATTCAAAAGGCTCAAGCAGAAAGAGAAAGTCAAGGTGCGGAATTATTAAGCGAAACCCAGATTGCAGAGTCTACGAAAGAGAAAGAATTAAAAGTAGCCTCTTATAAGCGCGAACAAGACACAGCAAAAGCAGAAGCGGATATGGCTTATAAGCTGCAAGGTGCTAAGTCAGAGCAGCAAGTAAAACAAGAAGAAATGCACGTACAGTTAGTAGAAAAGAACAAGCAAATTGAAATCGATGAAAAAGAAGTATTAAGAAAGCAACGTCAATATGAAGCAGAGATTTCAAAAAAGGCAGAAGCAGAACGTTATGCAACAGAGCAAAAAGCAGAAGCGGATAAAGTGGCACAAGTCAAAAGTGCTGAGGCAGAAGCAGCTCAAATTCGTTTAGATGGGGAAGCGGAAGCAGATGCTATTCGTCAAAAAGGTTTAGCAGAAGCGGAAGCGAAAGAGAAGCTTGCCGATGCAATGGAGAAATACGGAGAAGCTGCTATCCTAGAAATGATTATCAATATGCTTCCTGAGTTCGCAGGTAAAATTGCGGAGCCAGTTCGTTCTATTGATAAGGTAACAGTCGTAGATAACGGAAAAGGCGATAGTGATGGTGCCGCTCGTATGAGTAGTTATGTGACGAACTTAATGAGTCAACTGCCAGATACTTTAAAGGATGTATCAGGTGTAGATTTAAAAGGTATGCTTGATAATGTGGCAGCCAATAGCGAATCTAAAATAAATGACAACTTATCGGTTTCAAGAAAAGAATATTCCGAAGTAGCGGATGAATAAGAAGAGGGAGTGAGCTCCCTCTTTTTTGTACCCGTATAGGAGAGTATAAATTGTCAGCAAGGAAGCAATCTCAACGTAGTGGACAAATTTAGGAATATAGATAAGGGCAACTAGGCTGCCGCACTGCGCCATAAGGCCTGGCGGATAGCCAAGTTTTTCTTTATAATGAAGGAGGAGTATATCCGAATTACGAAAAATTCTTGTAGGGAGAATTGGAAAGAGAGGGCCCCTTTCTCTTTCTCCTATTAGATCATTAAGTAGTATCTCCTTTAATTAACTCGACATCAAACACTGTATTCTCTCTTTCGGGGAGCTCAGGACTTTCGACATGCTGAATAAGTGTAGAACATAAAGCTTTACCTATTTTGTCTATTGGCTGTGCAATCGTTGTCAACTTTGGTTGTTGTAACATTCTTGTGAAACTGTGATGATCATATCCAACAACTTTAAGTTGATCAGGCACCTTGACCCCCATTTTTGAAGCGTATACATAAAGAGTATATGCCATTATGTCATTACTGCAAAAAACTCCATCATATTTTTTTAAGTAAGGTGCAATATGTTGATCAATAAATTTCCAATTCTCTTCAAATGTAGCTTTTATATGTGCTCCCTCAATTATTTTTGCATTGATATTAGACCTTAAACAAGTTAATTGAAAGGCATCACTTCTTCTATTTGGCAGCAAATCATATTGCAAAGGCCCTGAAATATGAATGAGATTTTTACAACCTTGTTCGATTAAGTGTTTAGTAGCTTTTTCTCCGCCTAAATAATTATCACTTGCTACATAAGGAATAGAACTGGATAAGATTCTATCAAAGGTAACAATAGGCATAGAAAGGTTACGGTAAGCCTCTACATTTAAAGAGTGACTACACATGATGATACCATCTACTCTATTCTGCTTTAACATACTTATGTAATTTAGTTCTTTCTCAGAATTTTGTAAAGAGTTACAGACAAGTATCTTGTAATTTTTATCATTTGCGTAAGATTCTATCCAATTGATTAGTTCCGAAAATAGGGGATGGCTTAAGTCAGGGACTATTACCCCTATGATAGATGATTGATTTCTAAGTAATGAACGTGCGATTTCATTAGGTTGATAATTTAGTTCTTTCATTGCATTTTCGACTTTTTGTCGAGTTTCCTTACCTATATAACCTCTGTTATTCATTACTCTCGAAACAGTCGTTACAGATACTCCTGCATGTTTTGCTACATCTTTAATACTTGTCATATTACTTTTTCACCCCCATTAAAAAGCATTTTATTTTATTGTATCACGATCCCTCTTTGTTGACTTAGTAAAAGGATGCTCCTTAATAATCATATTATATATTATAAAATATATGTCAAACGTTTTCATATGTTTATTACTTAATTAATTGCTATTTAAATTAAAGTAAATAGTGGTATATCCGAAAAATATATGAAAACGATTGACATGTTTTTCGACATAATTTATAATTCACCTATGAAAACGATTCAAACATAATATATTAAGGGGTGTGACACATTATGAAAGCGATAAATCTTTATAGTAAAGGATTCATAGCCATCATTATGGCAATCTCTTTAATGGTAGGGTGTGGTTCTGCTGAGGAAGGAGAGTCCGCAAGTAATTCTGAAGATACAATAACCATTGAGATCTATCAGGGGAAAGTGGAATTTGCTGATCAATTTGAAGCCTTAGCAGAAAAATACGAGGAAAATAATCCTAATGTAGACATTAAGATTACTAGTGTAGGTGGAGGAAGTGATTACTTAGGAACATTAAAAACTCGATTCTCCTCTGGAGAAGAACCAGAGATTTTCAGTATTGCAGGTCCATCAGAAGCAGAACAGTTTGAAGATTATTTAGCAGATTTATCAGACACAGAAGCAGCTGGTTTAGCTCTTGAAGGCAGTCTTTCAAGTGTACAGGAAGGTGATGCTGTATATGGGTTGCCTTTCAACCAAGAAGGTTATGGTTTGATTTACAATAAAGATGTTTTTAAGCAAGCAGGAATCGATCCCAGAGAAATTTCGACATATGAAGACTTAGAGAGTGCAGTAGAAACATTAGATGCACAAAAAAATGAGTTAGGTATAGAAGAAGTGTTTGCATATCCAGCAAAGGAAAAATGGGTAGGCGGTAATCACTTAGCTAATGTATATTTAGCTCCTGAATTCAACAATAACGTACTTGAAGCTTATAATGCCGATACAGTTCAATTTAACAAAAGTGATGAATTGCAGAAAATGTTTGATTTACAAACGAATTACTCAATTCAGCCTGTATTGAGCTTGGACTATTCCCAACAGGTAGAAGAGTACTTCTCATTAGGGCAAGTTGCTATGATTCAACAAGGAAACTGGATATATCCTTCTGTTGAACAGATGGACGAGGATTTTGCTGCAAATAATATGGGCATTATTCCTATTCCTGTAGAAGGATATGAGGGTAAACTACCGGTTGGGATCCCAAATTATTGGGCTGTGAATAATAATAGTAATGATGATGTGATACAAGCATCAAAAGATTTCTTGGATTGGATGTATACATCAGAAACAGGAAAAGAGGCAGTTCTGTCAGACTTTAACTTTATCCCTGCATACGAGGGATATGATGCTGAGAAAATAGCAGATCCGCTATCTAAAGAAATTTATGAGTACTCTTCTAATGGAGATACAATTGGATGGGTTTTTGCAGGTTTTCCTAGTAATGCTTGGGGAGATATAGTTGGAGCCAATATGCAAAAGTATGTAGGCGGAAAAATGACATGGGAAGAATTAATACAGGATTCCATACAAAAATGGGAAGAAGGACGTAACTAAGCAGTTTGTGAAGTAAAAGAAAAGCCAACAAAAGATTTTCGTAAATCTGTTTTGTTGGCTTATTTTCTTTCACCAGAAAAATTAAAATTTTAGTTGAATGCCTATTCGACGCAGCTAAAATTTATAAGTGCAAAGTATAAAAAATGATAGCAAGGAGTGATCAAGATGAGCAACCGAGATTTATCGTTCTGGCTTTTCTTAACACCAGTATTATTAGGTTTAAGTTTAGTAGTTATTATTCCGTTTGTGTATGGTTTAGTATATTCATTTACAGACTGGGATGGATTAACAGCTAATGTTTTCTTAGGATTGGAAAACTATATTAACCTTTTTAAAGACAGTGAGTTTATAAATGCCTTATGGTTCACAATAAAATTCTCTGTTGTGTCCGTTATTTTATTAAATATCTTAGGGTTAGTGTTAGCGCTGTTAGTTACAAGAAAAATCCAATCTAGTAATTTTTTAAGAACAATATTCTTTATGCCAAACTTAATCGGTGGCTTAATATTGGGCTTTATATGGCAGTTTATTTTTATTAGCGTTTTTGATGATATAGGAAAGGCATTAGGAATTTCTGCTTTAAGTGGTTGGTTATCCACTACAAATACAGGTTTTTGGGGGCTTGTTATCCTCATGTGCTGGCAAATGGCCGGGTATATTATGATTATTTATATTGCATACTTGCAAAATATACCATCTGAACTAATAGAAGCAGCTGAAATAGATGGTGCAAATAGCTGGCAGCGATTTCGTAATATTACCTTTCCGTTAGTTGCACCTGCATTTACTATCAGTATGTTTTTAACTCTATCCAATTCATTTAAAATTTATGATCAGAACTTGTCTTTAACAGATGGCGGGCCTTTTAATTCGACACAAATGGTAGCCATGGAGATAGTAAGAACGGCATTTACTGAAAACGAAATGGCGTACGCGCAAGCAAAAGGGATTATCTTCTTCTTAATTGTAGCAATCATAGCTATTACACAAGTATATTACAATAAGAAAAGGGAGGTAGACATGTAATGAAGACCAAAAGGAAAAATATATTAATAATAGAATTGATTGGTTTAGTATTAGGTTTGCTATGGCTCTCTCCATTCTATCTCATGATTGCTAATGCATTTAAAACGAAAAGAGAGATTTTCGAAGGAGTTCTAGGTATTCCTGATAGCTTTATGATAGATAATTTTATACAAGCTTTTATAGACCTTACTTTTTTAAGGTCACTATTTAATTCCGTGTTAATTACAGGTTTAAGTGTTGCGGTTATAATCATCTTTTCTTCAATGGCTGGTTATGCACTAGCAAGGAATAAAAGCAAGCTTAGTGGTGTTTTGCTTCTCATATTTGTATCAGCGATGTTAATTCCATTTCAATCGGTGATGATACCGCTTGTATCACTTTTTGGTAAAGTTGAAATGTTAAACCATGCTGGTTTGATTTTTATGTATTTAGGTTTTGGATGTAGTTTATCTATCTTTTTGTATCACGGTGCTATGACAGGGATTTCTAAAAGTTTAGATGAAGCTGCAATCATAGATGGTGCAAACAAATTACAAACATTCTGGTACATTATTTTTCCTTTATTAAAACCGATATCCGTTACCGTAGCAATTCTAAATGTCATTTGGATTTGGAATGATTATCTATTGCCATCATTGGTATTGAGCGAATCTAACGCAACGATTCCTTTAAAAATGTTCTTTTTCTTTGGACAATATACCAAACAATGGCACTTAGCACTGGCGGGTTTAACACTTGCAGTTATTCCAGTAATTGTTGGTTATTTCTTTGCACAAAAACAAATTATTGAAGGTGTATCAGACGGAGCTGTTAAATAAAAAATAAAAGGTTTAGGAGTAGATATAAATGCGTAGAGTATGGTGGAAGGAAGCTGTAGCTTATCAAATTTATCCTCGCAGTTTTTATGATTCAAACGGAGACGGTATAGGGGATCTACAAGGTGTAATTCAGAAATTAGACTACGTAAAAGGTTTGGGCATCGATGTTATTTGGATATGTCCTGTATATGATTCACCTAATGATGATAATGGTTATGATATTAGTAATTATAAAGGAATTATGTCAGAATTCGGAACAATGTCAGATTTAGATCAACTACTAGAGGAAGTTCATCAACGGGGTATGAAATTAATTATGGATTTAGTCATCAATCATACATCTGATGAGCATCCATGGTTTATTGAATCGAAATCTTCAAAGAATAATGCTTATCGAGACTTTTATATTTGGCATGAAGGAAAAGATGGGAAGGAGCCAAATAATTGGGAGTCGATATTTGGCGGATCTGCATGGCAATGGGATGAAGAAACAGAAGAATATTATATGCATGTCTTTTCTAAAAAACAACCAGATTTAAATTGGGAGAATAAGGAAGTTCGAAAAGAATTGTATAAAATGATTAACTGGTGGCTAGACAAGGGAATCGATGGGTTTAGAATTGATGCCATTTCGCATATCAAAAAAGAAAAAGGATTTCCTGATTTGCCTAATCCAAATGATAAAAAATATGTTCCTTCATTAGATGGTCATATGAATCGTCCAGGTATTGATGAATTTTTGAAAGAATTAACGAAAGAAACATTTAGTCATTATGACATCATGACTGTTGGAGAGGCGAATGGTGTTACCATACAAGAAGCAGAAGATTGGGTTGGAGAAGAAAATGGTTACTTTGATATGATTTTCCAATTTGAACACCTTGACCTTTGGGGGAAAGGAACTACTGATACATTAGATATTCATGCTTTAAAGGAAACTTTATCTAAATGGCAAGAAGGGTTGGATGGTATCGGTTGGAATGCCTTATTCTTAGAAAATCATGATTTACCTAGGTCTGTTTCGACATGGGGAGATGGAGAAAAATACCATGAAGAGTTAGCGAAATGTTTGGCTACTCTTTATTTTAATATGCAAGGTACCCCTTTTATTTATCAAGGCCAAGAAATCGGTATGACCAATGTCCAGTTTCATTCAATCAATGATTATAATGATGTGGCCATCCACAATTTATATAATGAAGAAATAGAGGAAGGTAAAAGTCATGAGGAAGTAATGAATGTGATTTGGAAAACTGGCCGCGATAATTCTAGAACTCCAATGCAATGGAATGAAGAGTTGCAGGCTGGCTTCACAACTGGTGAGCCATGGTTAAAAGTTAATCCGAATTATAAAGAAATAAATGTGGAAAAATCTCTAAAAGATCCAGACTCCATATATCATTACTATAAAAAATTAATCGAGTTGAGAAAAGAAAATGACACGCTTGTCTATGGGGATTACAAACTAATACTTGAAGAACACGGCCAAGTATTTGCATATACACGCACATTTAACAAGGAAACCATCGTAATTTTTGCAAATTTATTTCCGACATTAACAAAAGTTAACTTACCAAAACATTTACTGCAAAAAAAGGGTGAATTGTTAGTAAACAATTACTCTGTAAATATATCTGATTTACCATCGATTTTTCATTTAAAACCATATGAAGCGAGAGTTTACAAATTAAAATAGTATTTTAATGTTCATATAGTATGGGAGTGGTTTCATGCAGCATGTAGAAAAAAGATCAAAAGTAAACGTAGCTAATCAAGCGATTCAAGAAACTTATAAACAATTACCCGAGAGCTATTGGCGACCGCAGTTTCACATTAGTCCGCCTGCGAATTGGATGAATGATCCGAATGGTTTTTCTTATTATAAGGGGGAATACCATTTGTTTTATCAGCATCATCCATTTGGTGTTGAATGGGGACCTATGCATTGGGGGCATGTGAAAAGCAAAGATCTTGCAGTGTGGGAGCATTTGCCAATCGCTTTGGCTCCTAGTGAAGATTATGATCAAGATGGTTGTTTTTCAGGGAGTGCAATAGAAAAGGATGGAAAGTTGTACTTGATGTATACAGGCAATACATGGACAGGCGATAATCCGGATGAGGATCTTTATCAAGTTCAAGCACTAGCAGTAAGTGAGGATGGGTTGGATTTTGAAAAAATAAGCAACAATCCGGTTATATCGAATACCCCTGAAGGAGATATTCATCCATTTCATTTTAGAGATCCAAAGGTATGGAAACATGAGGACTATTACTATTGCGTTTTAGGTTCGAAAACGAAGAATGAAAAAGGCCAAATCCTTTTATATCGATCTAAAGATTTACTGGATTGGGAATTTTTAAATATTGCAGCAAAAGGAGAAGGTAACTTCGGATTTATGTGGGAGTGTCCAGATATTTTCCGTCTTAATGGATATGATTTTTTAGTAATGTCTCCACAAGGTGTACATCCAGAAGGAAGTCTATATCATAATTTACATCAAGCTGGGTATGTTTATGGTAAACTTGATTATTCCACTGGTAAACTGGATCATGGTTCTTTCCATTTACTTGATTATGGTTTTGATTTCTATGCACCGCAAACTACCATAGATGAAAAAGGTAGAAGAATCATGATTGCATGGATGGCGATGTGGGAAAGTGAAATGCCGGAGCAAGATAACCATTGGTCAGGGGCCATGACTGTGCCAAGAGAATTAACTTTTGATGGTAAGCAGCTTCTAACAAAACCTGTACCTGAATTATCAAATCTTCGTATGACATGTGTAGAATTTGATCATGAAATATTGAAAGAAAGAAAAGAATGGAAAGGTGTAGAAGGAGATTGTCTAGAGTTAGAGCTAGAAGTAGATTTAAAAGATGCAAATGTTTTTGGCATTTATTTCCGAGCAAATGAGGAAGAAACGGAACAAACTGTCCTAACTTATCATAGCAAAGAAGAAGAGCTAGTTTTGGACCGTAATTCCTCTGGTGTGGGGCCAGGCGGCATTCGAAAAGCTCCTGTAAAACTTAAAAATAACAAGTTGCATTTGCAAATTTTTATAGATCGTTCATCTGTAGAAGTATTTATAAATCATGGTGAAAAGGTAATGACTGGAAGGATATATCCAGGTGAAAACTCAAAAGGCATATCATTTTTCGCTGATAAGGAGTTAGAGCTTGTTTCATTAAAAAAATGGGATTTAAAAAAAGGGATAAGTGTTTGATGAGGCAAGAAAAGCCAAACTATTTTATATAGTTTGGCTTTTTTAGCTAATAGTTTGGTTATATTGAAAATGGGGTGTTATGATAAGAGGATGGATGTATTAAAGAAGCAGAATACATAAACAAATTCAAAATAGAGAAATAGTAATTGACAATATCCAAGAAATGGTGTACAGTTGTTTTAAACGATTACGTAAACGTTTTTCTCGTTTGGAAAGAAAGCGCTTTATAAAAGAGGGTAGAAAATGGCTAGTATAAAAGATGTGGCAAGAGTAGCAAATGTATCAACTGCAACGGTTTCACATGTTATTAATGAGACAAGGTATGTATCAGAGGAAACAAAGCTAAAGGTTTTTCAAGCAATGAAAGAGTTGGATTATAAGCCAAACTTAATTGCTAAAAGCTTAAGAAGTCGGAAATCCATGATTATAGGTTTAATAGTACCTATGCAATATGCCGATACGTCTAATTTCTTTTTTATGTCTATTGCCAATGGAATCGAAAAAATAGTGAAGGAAAAAGGATATAATCTTATCTTAGGCAATTCACATGAAAATATAGAGACGGAAATGGAACAAATTAAATTGTTTAATTCACAATTAATTGATGGTCTGATTATTGCCCCTGCTGCTGATCACTATAGTCAATATGAAGAACATCTTACTGGTGATTATCCTGTGGTATTTATTGATCGTAAACCGAAAGATTTTAGTGGGGATCTAGTTATGGCCGATAGTCATCAAGGGACTTTTGATGCTATTCATTCTTTAGTTCAAAAAGGACATAAAAGAATTGGGTTTATTACGGGTTATCTTGGTATATCAACAAGCGATGACCGCTTAACAGCATATAAAAGAGCTTATATGCAAAATAATTTAACAGTAGATCCGTTATTAATGGCAGAAGGCCCTCCGAGTTTTGATGAGGGATATAGATTAGCTGAAAAGTTAATAAAGGAAAGAAAGGCAACGGCTATATTTGCAGCTAATAATGTCATGACAATGGGAGCTCTTAGTTTTATTAATGAGAGCAACTTAAAGGTTCCAGAAGATATTGCTGTAATAGGATTTGATGATTATGACTGGATGAGAATTACAAACCCGCCATTATCCGTTGTACAACAGCCATCCTTTGAAATGGGGGAACATGCAGTCCGTATTTTGTTAGATAAAATTGACAATAAAATAATTGAAGAAGAACAAGTCATTTTACCTACTAAGTATGTTTCTCGTCAATCAGTGTAAACCAAGCTTTACATTGATTTTTAATCACTTAAAGGTAATCGTTTACGTAATCGATTATCTAAAGTGTATTCATACCTTAGCACAGGATATCTAGAAAGGGGGATTTAACAATGATAAATAAATCTATAAAATCAGAATCATACATGGAAGGCAAAAACTTGATATGGAAGAGAAGTAAGCGATGGAATCAGATTAAAAGAAATTGGGAGTTGTATTTGTTTCTCTTACCGACGTTGCTTTATTTTATTATTTTCCATTATGTTCCTATGTATGGTGTGCAAATAGCTTTTCGTGACTACTCACCGGGTTTTGGTATTCTAACCAGTCCGTGGGTAGGTTTAGAGCATTTCATCCGTTTTTTTGAATCTTATCAATTTTGGAGCTTAATTTATAATACCTTTTCACTTAGTGCCCTTCAACTATTAATCACATTCCCGCTGCCAATTATTGTGGCTATTATGTTAAACCAATTGATGTTTAAAAAGTATAAAAAGTTTGTTCAAACGGTTATATATGCACCACACTTTATTTCAGTGGTTGTTTTAGTTGGTATGGTATATGTTTTCTTTTCAGGTAATGGAATTATTAATAATTTCCTGAATTTGCTAGGGATGGAAGAGGTTCGATTTTTAACAGAACCCTCATGGTTTAAACCTTTATACTTAGGTTCTAGTGTTTGGCAAGAAACAGGCTGGGCTGCGATTATTTATTTAGCTGCGCTGGCAGCAGTTAATCCTGAATTGCATGAAGCAGCTATTGTAGATGGGGCCAGTAAATTCCAGCGAATTTTACATGTTGATGTTCCAGCTATTATGCCGATAGCGATGATCTTACTTGTTTTATCAGTCGGCAATATCATGAACATTGGTTTTGAAAAGGCTTACTTATTGCAAACTCCACTTAATCAGACTTCTTCTGAGATCATACCAACTTATGTGTATAAAGTAGGTCTTCAACAAGCACAGTACAGCTTTGCAGCAGCAATAGGCTTATTTAATGCTGTTATTAACTTAGTGTTGTTATGGTATGTCAATAGAGTAGCTAAACGATTATCTGGTACTGGTTTATGGTAGAAAAGGTGGTGAAAATATGAATTTATCAAAAATTAATCGAACGAAAGAAGATAAAATATTTGATGTGATTAATATTACATTATTGACATTGATGTTATTGGCAATTCTTTACCCTTTATACTTTATTGTTATTGCTTCCATTAGTAATCCAGACCGTATCTTTGCAGGTGATGTATGGCTGTATCCAATCGAGGTGACTTTTGAAGGGTATGCCAGAATATTTCAAGACGGGAAAATTTGGATAGGGTATAAAAATACGATTATTTATACAGCAGTCGGCACAGCTATAAATATTGCCTTAACCCTTACTGCTGCTTATGCTTTATCACGAAAGGATTTTTTTGGACGTAACTTTTTCATGTTCATGTTTGTTTTTACCATGTTTTTCTCAGGTGGTTTAATTCCGACTTACCTTGTTGTTCAAAATTTAGGAATGGTAAACACGATGTGGGCGATGATCATACCAAAAGCTGTTGCCATATGGAATATTATCGTTGCACGGACCTTTTTCCAATCAACTATTCCCGATGAAATGTTAGAGGCAGCAAAAGTTGATGGATGCTCTAATACTAAATTTTTTACCAAAATTGTGTTGCCATTATCCAAACCTGTTATTGCAGTTATGGTTCTCTTTTATGCAGTCGGTCACTGGAATTCTTATTTTGACGCATTAGTCTATTTAAATGATGAAGCCCTATATCCACTTCAATTAATACTGCGGAATATTCTAATTCAAAATGAGGCTGCAGCGACTATGGTAAGTGATGTTGAATCAGTTGCAGCACAGCAACGTGTGGCAGATCTTATCAAATATGGCGTGATTATTGTAGGAAGTTTACCTTTGTTAATTGTGTATCCTTTCATACAGAAATATTTTGTTCAAGGGGTCATGATTGGCGGTATTAAGGGATAACAATAAAATACTTTGTCATATAGGGGGATAGGAATGGCTTTCTTTCATTCAAGGTTATATCAAGCAGCAGAAAAAATGGTTAATCTATTGCTTTTAAACTTTCTTTGGGTATTGGCCAGTTTACCAATTATAACTATTTTTCCTTCGACAATCGCTATGTTTGGCGTATTGAGAGATTGGCATATGCAAAAGAACGAGGGTGTTTGGAAACCATTCATTAGACACTTTGTAAAAAATTTTAAAATAAGCTTAGTTATGACCGTGATCTGGGTTCCTTTAGCTTATATTTTAGTCACCAATTTACAAATATTAAATATTCTTCATTCCGTCACAAGCGTCATTATGGCATTTGTAATTGGCTTGCTTGTATTTATCTTAATCTATACTACCATGTATCTATTTCCTGTAATGGTTCACTTTGATCTACCAATCATACAGCTGATCAAAAATGCTTTTTTTATCGCTTCAAGTCAATGGAAATCTACAAGTATTGGCTTAGTTATATTACTAATGTCAGGTTTTTTTCTATATCAATTTCCTGCATTAATTATCTTTGCTACAAGTATTATCAGCTATTTAATCTATCAGAATTGTTACAGTGCTTTTAAAAATATAGGTGCATCCTATTAAAATTTTCATTATTCATAACAATGACTTTTGATGTTTACGTAATCGTTTAACTCAACAATTTAAGGGGGTGGTAACACAACTACCGTTAGTATTTTGTTTTATAAACGATAATCTTAAAAGGGAGGATCAATTATGTTGAAAAAATTAAGTTATTTTGGATGTTGGATGCTTTTTTTATTACTTTTTGTTGCTTGCTCTAATGATGATGTAGCAAGCGAAAAAGATGAACAGGATTCAGGCAATGATAAAGAGATATCTGATAATTTTAATAAAGAAGGACTACCCATTGTGGATGAAAAAGTTTCATTACATTTTGTATCTCCTAAAGCTCCATTGGCACCAGACTATAACGAAATGGAAATTATTCAACGACTAGAAGATAAAACAAATGTTCATATTGAGTGGGACAATATTTCAGGCGATGGATATGAAGAACGAAAAAATTTGATGTTTGCTAGTGATGAATTACCTGATGCCTTTTATCATGCCGAATTTTCAGATTATGACATCGTTCGGTATGGTCGATCAGGACAAATTATTCCTCTAGAGGATTTAATTGAAGAACATGCACCAAACCTTCAAAAAATATTTGAAAAAAGGCCAGAGTTAAAAAGTATGGTGACTGCTCCAGATGGACATATCTATTCACTTCCAAGAGCGGAGGAAATGGGATTAGTTGCCGTTCCTAATTTCACTTCTATTAATACCAAATGGTTAGATGAATTGGGACTTGACATGCCAACAACACTGGAGGAATATGGAGATGTTTTAAGAGCATTTAGAGATCAAGATCCTAACAATACAGGCGAAGATGATGTCATTCCATTAAGTTATATGCATAATTTTTGGACAGGTAATTTCGGTGATATGTTTGCTGCCTTTGGGGTTCCAGATAATACAGAGCATCGTATTGTACGTGATGGAGAAGTCATCTTTACTGCTACTCAGCCAGAATATAAAGAAGCAATTGAATATTTTCACGGTTGGGTAGAAGAAGGATTAATCGATGATGAATCATTTATTCAAGATGTAAGTCAATATTTTGCCAAAGGGAAAACAGATCCTCCTACTTTAGGGTCTTATATTTGGTGGGAAACAGAAGAGATTGTAGGACCTGAGCGTTCTGATGATTATGAACTACTTCCTCCGCTAGAAGGGCCAAATGGTCACAAAATCGTCGGACGTTCTAATAACTCAGAGTATAGTCGAGGTGCTTTTGCTATTACATCTGCGAATGAACATCCTGAAATAACCATGCGCTGGGTTGATCAAATATATGATCCAAAGATGTCTGCGCAAATGAGCTGGGGACCAATTGGTATTATTTATGAAGAAGATGAAAATGGAATGTTAGTCAATAAAGAGTTAGAAGAAGGAGTAGCCATGGGTGAGTTACGTCAAAAAGTGGCACCAAATGGTCCAACTGTTGTTTTGGAAGAAGACTTTGGGACTGTTGTCGATATGGAACCTAGAGCAAAACAACGTTTAAAAGATATACAAGAAATTTATGAGCCTTATCTAGAAGAGGAAAGTTTTCCTCAAATATTCTTTAGTGAAGAAGAGCTGGATCAAATCAATCGACTAGAGGTAGATATACTAGAATTTGTAAATCAAAAACAAGCAAGTTGGTTACTAAACGGTGGTGTGGAAGAAGAATGGGACAGCTATATCCAACAATTAGAAAGTATGGGGCTTCATGAATTAATGCAAATTTATCAAGATGGCTTAGATCGATTTAACGAAAACTTATAAAGAGAAAAGCCGGAATATTTATGGATTCCGGCTTTTTTTCAATGAGCTTATTTTTGGAACAGCTTTTTTACCTTAACCTATAAAAATACCTAATACCAATGCTACACCTAAACCGACAAGTCCAATTAATGTTTCCATAACAGTCCAGGATTTTAAAGTGTCTTTAACATCTAACCCAAAGTAACGACCTACTAACCAAAAACCAGAATCGTTTACGTGAGAAAGTACAGTGGCACCTGAAGCTACCGCTATAACAATTAATCCTAATACCGGACCTTCTAAATCTAAAATTCCAATTAGAGGGGCAACCAGCCCTGCTGCTGTTACCATTGATACAGTTGCAGATCCTTGTGCAACACGAACGGCAGCGGCAATCAAAAAGGCTAACAGGATGGGAGGTAGATTAGAACCTGCCATCATATTACCGATGACATCCCCAACCCCTGAATCAATTAATACTTGCTTAAATACACCACCAGCACCAGTTACTAAGATAATGATACCAGCTGGCTCTAACCCTTTATTCGCAATATCCTGTACTTCTTGACGAGTAAACCCTCGTTTTGTACCAAGGAAGACAAACGTTAAAATAGTTGCAATGGTCAGTGCCACAAATGGATGGCCTAAGAAAGTAAAGATTTGTTGCACGATATGATCTTCATCTAATAATACGCCAGAAAAAGTATTCAATAAAATCAACACTAAAGGTGTTAAAATGATAGATGCAATCAGTCCAAAGCTTGGCAGCTCACGATTATATTCTACTTCTTCCATATTCATATAATCAGGAACGACAATGTGTAGACGCTTTGAGATATAGCGAGCAAACATTGGCCCTGCAATGATCATGGAAGGAATACCAGCAATCACTCCGAACAAAATAACCCAGCCTAAATCAGCTCCAACTAGATCAGCTACGGCAATCGGCCCAGGAGTAGGCGGGATAAAAGTATGGGTAACAGCTAGTCCGGCTAAAAGAGGAATTCCATAGTATAATAGTGATTTTCCTGTTTTCTTTGCTAATCCATATACTATAGGTACTAGAATAATGAAACCGACATCAAAAAAGACAGGAATAGCTACAAGGAAACCAGTTATACCTAATGACCATTGTGCTTTATCTTCACCGAACTTATTAATCATCGTTCGGGCTAATCTCTCAGCACCGCCAGAAACTTCAAGCATCTGTCCGAACATGGCTCCTAACCCAACAACGACAGCAACGAATCCAAGAGTTCCTCCCATCCCGCTTTCCATCGTTTCAATGACTTCACCTAAAGGCATTCCAGCGAGAATACCAACAATTAAACTCACAAGTAATAAAGCAACAAAAGCGTGAAGCTTTGTTCGAATAACTAAAAATAATAAAAGAAAAATACCTGCTAATGCAATTAAAATTAACATTTGGTCTGACATGATGTTCACTTCCCTTTCTATGTATTAAATGGTATCCTTTTCATCTTGATCAGAAGAAAAGATAGATAGAAGCGAGTCTATAGAGAGATCGCTTACAATGAAAATCAGTGTTTGAAAAATACTTATTTTGAATGACACCCTTTCCTTGCTCGAAAAACCTCGAAAAAATTTTCGTGATAAGTCTATTATACGAAAAAAATTTCTTTTTACAACCGTTTACAGAAAAATATTTTTTCTTTTACTGAAATCCTGTATAATAAGAAGAAAGTCATAATAGGGGAATTGCAATGAAGAAAAAACAACAAACATGTCTAGCCAAAATTCGAACAAACTATCCGAGATTTAGTGTGACAGAGCGGAAGATAGCTGATTATATTTTGCAAAATACAAATAAAATTATTCATTCTTCTATTAATCAATTAGCAGAAGATTTACAAGTAGCAGATTCGACCGTATTTCGTTTTTGTAAACGGATTGGTTATAAGGGATATCAAGCCATGAAGATCGCACTTGCATCTGAAGTCGTAGAACCAATGCAGGATATAAATGAAAACGTTAACGAAAATGATGCGGTAGATACGGTAGCTTCGAAGGTATTTCAAGCTCATATACAAACACTAGAGGATACGCTGCAGATTGTTGATGAAGCACAGTTACAGAGAGCTGTTCAAGCACTATTAACAGCAAAATCTATTCACTTTTTTGGCAGTGGGGGATCTAGCACGGTTGCACTTGATGCGTATCATAAATTTATTCGTTCTGGGTTAAATGTCCAAATGGTTACCGATACTCACTTTCAACTGATGGCAGCCTCTCAATTAACAGAAGAAGATTGTGCTGTATTAATATCTCATTCTGGATCTTCCAAAGACATTTTGCATGTTTTAAATATTTTGAGGAAAAACCATGTGCATACTTTGGCGATTACGAATTATGCTAAGTCAACGCTAAGCACATCTGTTCATGTACCATTGTATACGAGTTCTGATGAGACGGATTACCGGTCTGAAGCTTTTTCATCCAGAATTGCGCAGCTTGCAATCATCGATGTATTGTATGCGAATGTGATGATCCATAAAGGGGAAGAAGGCCAAAAAGCTTTACAGAAAATGAGAGAGGCTATTATGGTTAAGCGAATTTAAGGGTGTTGATTGACAGTTATCTACAAGTGAGCATATCTACCCATAAAGGTATTTATTAAAATATTAGTATGTTAAAACCCCTAGAGTCTCTTATACTCTAGGGGTGGATATTTATTTCCCAATAAATAGTTGTGTCCAGTGGTTTCCTTCTGCTACATGGCCAACACCGATATGCGTAAAGTTTTCGTTTAAAATATTTGCTCGGTGCCCCTGACTATTCATCCAAGCGTTGACAACTTCTTCTGGAGAACGTTGTCCTTTTGCAATATTTTCTCCGGCAGTACGATAACTAATACCATACTGTTTTAACATGTCAAATGGAGATCCGTATGTTGGACTTTGGTGGCTGAAGTATCCATTCGTTGCCATGTCATTTGATTTTTCTCTGGCTACCTTGCTTAG
Source organism: Gracilibacillus sp. YIM 98692 (assembly GCF_010993965.1). Taxonomy (GTDB): domain Bacteria; phylum Bacillota; class Bacilli; order Bacillales; family Amphibacillaceae; genus Gracilibacillus. Next base: position 58,375 of record NZ_WIXM01000017.1, read on the forward strand.
TTCTGTATCTGCTTGAAGTTCAGCCAGGCCATGTTTCGCTCTTTCTTCATTCGTTAAGTCTACTACTTGTTGTTCGAACTGGCTAAGTTGGTCATTATTTGATTCGCTTGGCTCTTTTTCTACTTGTGTTGAATCATCTTGTTCGACTTCTTCTTGAGATGGTTCAGGCTGCTCAGTATTTTGATTTTCAGGCGCTTGCTCTATTTCACCACTATTAAAGTACTTTTTTAATATATCTTCTATGTTATAGTTGGATATAACATCCCAGTCTCCTTTGATAGAGTAGGAGAATTGACTTCCATTATGTTGAGTACCTTCTTGAGCTGAGGCATCAACACTTGTTGAAAAACCTCCGCCTATTAATAGAGTAGCTGCTAAGGTAGTAACCATTAGTTTCTTTTTAAACATGTTGCTTGCACACTCCTTTTTGTTTATTTCCCCTACATGATAGCATGGATTTTTTGTAATATTTCTGTCATATATATTTTTTGGTTTAGAGATAGATAGGTTGATAGACAGAAAGCCTTTATCATAGGAAACAAGATATTTGGATATAAGTTAAAAATGGAATAGTCATCCTCCCCATGAATTTATTACTATACAATGATACTTGACATATCTATTCAAACATCATTGGTGTAATAATCTTATAACATTTGTCGCTTAATTGTAATAAAAGAAATAAGGAATTTCTTGAATTTAGAGTAGATTTAAAGTGAGAGTCAGAGGAAAACTACTGTAAGAAGCGCACTATCGGTAGTTTTAAAGGAAGAGTCAGAGGAAAACTACTGTAAGAAGCGCACTATCGGTAGTTTTAAAGGAAGAGTTAGAGGAAAACTGCCATAAGAAGCGCTCTATCGGTAGTTTTAAAGGAAGAGTTAGAGGAAAACTGCCATAAGAAGCGCTCTAACAGTAGTTTTAAAAAAAGAAGCCGATAAATACTGCTGATAGAAATGTCTATCAGCGCTTACTTACTCCCTCTACGAAAAAAGAACATCATCCAATATAAATAGATTGAATGACAGCCATCATAGTTCAAGGTTCATAAAATAATTGGATAGCCTGTTTGAGGTGCCCGTTGGTTTTATTTAAATAAAAGGTACTTTCTTCTAAGCTGGCATTGGTTAAAGCAATAAATAATGCTTTTTTCAGATGGTGGTCGGTTAATTCCATTAAATATGTTGCTTGTTGCTCATCTACATCTGCCAGTTTCATGAGGGTAGCTTCCGCACGATGTTTAAGTTTATGGTTCATTAATTGCATTTCGATCATCTCATTTTTATATACTTTACCTAATCGAATCATGACCCCGGTTGAAATGGTGTTTAAAATCATCTTTTGTGCTGTACCGGCTTTCAAACGAGTGGAGCCGCGAATTACTTCTGGGCCGACAATCGCTTCTATATTGACATCACTAATATCACCAGAGACGGTTCCCGTATTACAGCTAATCGATATCGTTGCAGCACCAACTTCTTTTCCGTAAGTTAAAGCGGCAACAGAATATGGGGTGGAGCCACTAGCGCTCATACCAATGACCGCGTCAACTGTTTTTAGCTCATGCTCTTTTAAAGATTTCACTATATCTTCAGAATTATCTTCGTGTTGTTCTAATGGTTTCCATGTTGCTTCATGTCCTCCGGCGAGGAAAGCCATCCAACGGTTCGCTTTTACTGAAAAAGTTGGGCCTAATTCAGCGGCGTCAAGCACGCCGATACGGCCACTAGTACCTGCACCCACAACAAAAACACGCCCGCCTTGCTGCCAACGATCGACGATCATATCGATGGCTTTAGCAATATCGGAAAGGCAGCTATCTATCCCGTGGTAAATGGATTGGTCTTCTTTCCACATCATTGTAGCAATTTCTAAAGCGTTCATTTCATCAATATTTTCGGTATTTGCATTTACTTCTTCTGTTATACGCTTGTTCATCTCTTCCCCTCCACTGTATAGCTATCGATTTAATTCAATCATAAATTTATAGCGGTCAGCTCGGTATGTCGATTTCACCACTTCAAAGACAATCCCATTATCTAAAGTAGATATACGATCCATTATAAGAACGGGTGATTGATCTTCTATTTCTAAATATTTGGTCTCTTCTTTATTCGCCATTGATGCTTCTAGCGTTTGTTTGGCGCTTTTGATGTGAACCCCCATTTTGTCTTCTGCGAATTGGTATAAAGAGTGCTTTACAATATTTTCTGTAAGCCCTTTGATTAAATTTGCTGGAATATAAGTTCGTTCAAGTGCCATAGGAATGTCTTCAGCTAAACGAATTCTTTTTATTTCGTAGACGGGTGAATGTTCATTGATATGAAGCTGCTGAGCAAGCCTTTTATTTGAAGGGATGATTTCAAATTTTATTAATTTGCTGCTCGCCTCCATACCTCTCGCTTTCATGTCTTCTGTGAAGCTTGTCAATCCTGTTAATTTTTGCTCAAGTTTAGGCTCGGCAATAAATGTTCCTTTTCCTTTGACCCGATATAAATAACGTTCATTGACAAGGTTTGTAATTGCCTGTCTTACCGTCATTCGACTAACGTTAAACCGTTCTGCATATATTCTTTCTGCAGGAAGTGCATCTCCTGGTTGATATTCGCCGCTTTCAATTTTTTTCTTAATGCCTTCCTCTAACTGATGATAGATAGGAAGGGGTGAATTTTTATCTATCATAAAAGTTGCTCCTCTCATACCTAAGCATAATAACTGCTGTGGATATCAGCTAACGCTTTTTCGTCCGCTATTATTGTAACATGAGGGTGTTTTTTTAAGATAGAAGCTGGAAATTCCGTGCTTACTTCTCCGTTAATCAATAGGTGTAGTGCTTCTTTCTTTTGTTCACCGGACACTAATAATAAAATTTCTTTGCTCTTCATAATCGAAGCAATTCCCATGGTAATTGCTTGGGTTGGCACTTTATTCAAGTCTTGGAAAAAACGTGCATTAGCTTGTCTGGTTGATTCCGCCAATTCTACAATATGTGTTTCTTGGTTAAAGGAAGTGCCTGGTTCGTTAAACCCAATATGGCCATTTCCGCCTAACCCTAAAATTTGCAGGTCCATTCCACCATGATGGTCTATCGTTTGCTCGTATTGTCGGCATTCTTCTAATAAATTGTCTGCTAAACCGTTCGGAATAAAAGTTTGTTCTTGTGGTATATCAATTTGCTGAAACAAATGCTTGTTCATGTAATAGTGATAACTATTGGTGTCCTTTGGATCAAGACCGATATATTCATCTAGGTTAAATGTCGTAATATTTTTATAAGAAGTGTCTTGCTGTTGATGATCTCTTACTAGATAGTCATAAAATTTCACTGGTGTTCCGCCTGTTGCTAGTCCAAGTGTCATATCTGGCTTGTGTTTTATTTTATCCAGTAAATATTGCGCAGCTTTTCTGCTCATATTGTTATAATCTTTTGTGTGTATAATATTCATGATTGTCCCTCCTTATCATATGCAATGGAGCCTCTGCAAAGGGTTAATATCACTTCATGGTTTTTATCTAAAACGACTAAGTCAGCATCTTTTCCTTTAGCGATACTTCCTTTTCGATCATTTATTCCTAATTCCTTTGCAGCATTGGCTGATGTCATCTCAATCGCTTCTCTAATTGTGCAATTGGTGTAGGTTAAGATGTTCTGGAATGCATGTCCTAATCGCAATGTACTTCCTGCTAATGTCCCGTCATGAAGTACAGCTTTTTGCCCTTTTACGGTTACGGACTGTCCACCTAAATCATAAGTGCCATTTTTGAGGCATTTTGCACGCATCGCATCTGTAATTAAGATCAATCGTTCGCTAGATGTTTGTAAATAAGCGGATTGAACAGCCTCAGGAGTTGCATGAATGCCGTCTGAAATTAATTCGACCATCAAGTCATCCTCCAGCCATGCTGCACCGACAATACCAGGTTCTCGGTGATGAAATCCTCGCATTTGATTGTAAAGGTGAGTGACATGTGAAAGTCCTTCCTTCATTGCATCCATTACCTGGTGATAAGTAGCATCAGAATGCCCAACAGATGGGATAATCCCATTTGAGTTTAAGTAGCGGATCAAATCTAATGCCCCTTTTTCCTCAGGTGCAAGAGTAACTAATCGAATTTGTTGGCTGGCGATTTCATTCCACTTTTTAAATTGTTCAATATCCGGGTGCTGTATGTGTTCGATCGGTTGTGCTCCTGCTTTTTCTTTATTAATAAAAGGGCCTTCTAAATGAACACCTAAGATTTCTGCTTGTGCGGAATACTGCCCCTGTTTTTTTATATATCTGCCGACATTCTCGAGTGCATTCTCAATGGCTTGGTTGTTTTGCGTCATGGTTGTTGCTAAGAAGCTTGTCGTTCCTTCTTGTGGGAGAATATTTGCCATATTATTTAATGCTTCCTCTGTCCCATCCATTACATCGGAGCCATTTGCGCCATGAATGTGAACATCAATCATCCCTGGTATGACTTTACAACTTTTGGGTAAGGTAACAGTAAATTCTTCTTCCGTATGTGGAAGGTGATCGCAATGGCCTATATCTTTGATCTGATGATTTTCTATATAGATAAAACCATTTTCTATAACTTCGTTGTCCGCATAAATCGTCGCATTTTTTAGCAACAAGGGTTGTTTTGCCACGTTTCACACACACCTTTTCTTTTATTGGTTAATTTTATCATAACAAGTCAAGGTATAGATGTCTATACAAAGTTAAAAAATATTGGAAGTTTTGGTTCAATAAACTCTATATTATAAGAGTTTATTTGTGTTTTGTGAGTTAAAATTCAAAAATTGGTATATACAAATATGTTCATTTATGATACGATGCAATTAAATTGAAAGCATTAACATGAATAAAGGAGTGGACAAGCTATGATGAGCTTTTTACAAAGAATTGGTAAGTCTTTAATGTTACCAATTGCTGTGTTACCAGCCGCAGCCCTTTTATTACGTCTAGGTCAAGATGATTTATTAGGTATAGCATTTGTTGCAAATGCAGGAGACGCGATTTTTGCACAGCTGCCATTAATATTCGCGATTGGGGTAGCCATTGGTTTCTCGAAGGATGGAAACGGTGCAGCTGCTTTAGCAGGTGTGATTGGTTACCTAGTTTTGACTCAAGGTACACAAGCAATAAATGAAAATATTGATATGGCCGTTTTAGGAGGTATTATATCTGGTATTATTGCAGGATTACTTTATAACCGATTTCATGGTATTCAATTGCCAGACTGGTTAGCGTTCTTTGGCGGTAAGCGGTTTGTACCAATTGTAACCGCTGCTACAATGGTTGTGTTAGCTGGTGTATTCGGTGTGGTATGGCCTCCGATTCAAAGTGCTATTAATGCAGTTGGGGAATGGATCATTAATGCTGGTGTTGCCGGTGTAGGTGTTTTTGGTTTCTTAAACCGTGCTTTAATTCCACTAGGATTACACCATGTGTTAAATACGTTAGTATGGTTTGAGTTTGGTGAATTTGTAAATGCAGCAGGTGAAGTAGTGAAAGGAGATCTATCTCGATTTTTTGCAGGAGATGAGTCCGCAGGGATTTTTATGGGCGGATTTTTCCCGATTATGATGTTTGGCTTACCAGCAGCTGGTTTAGCCATGATTTTAACAGCAAAACCAGAGCGACGTAAATCTGTGGCAGGTGTAATAGGTGGCTTAGCTGTTACATCCTTCTTAACAGGTATTACAGAGCCAATTGAATTCTTATTTATGTTCTTATCTCCATTTTTATATATCGTGCACGCTATTTTAACTGGAGTGTCTATGATGGTCGTTTATATGCTAGATATCCATCATGGGTTTGGATTCTCAGCTGGGGCTATTGACTATTTCTTGAATTTTGGTATCGCCCAAAAGCCACTTTTCTTAATACCAATTGGTTTAATCTTTAGTGTGGTTTACTTCTTTGCTTTCTTTATTATTATAAAAGCTTTTGACCTTAAAACACCTGGTAGAGAAGAGGGAGAAGATTTAGATTTTGCGGAAGAAGAACAAGAAGAGGCAAGTGGTGAAGGAAAATATGCAAAGATGGCAAACCGATTTGTTACAGCACTAGGTGGTGAAGAAAATATCGAGCATATTGATAATTGTGCGACAAGACTTCGCTTGACATTAGGAGACACTGCGAATGTGGATGAAGGAAAGTTAAAAGCAAATGGTGCACGAGGCGTGATGAAAGTGAACAACAAGAATTATCAAATCATTATCGGGACCAATGTAGAATTCGTCGCAGAAGAAATGAAAAAGATTGTAAAGTAAAAGTAGAAAAAATCGGGTGGTGCTTGACACTACCCGATTTTTTGTTGTTATTTACCGATAAATTGCTGAGTCCAATAATTTCCTTGATCTACAAAACCTACACCAATATGTGTGAAGTTTTCGTTTAAAATATTTGCGCGGTGACCCTGACTGTTCATCCAAGCATTTACTACTTCTTCTGGTGTGCGCTGTCCTTTGGCGATATTTTCACCGGCAGTGCGATAGTTAATGCCAAATTGTTTCAGCATATCAAAAGGGGAGCCATATGTTGGGCTTTGATGGCTGAAGTAATTATTTTCTGCCATATCTCTTGATTTTTCACGAGAGACCTTGCTTAATTCTGTGTCCGTTTTCAGTGCAGGCAGGCCATGTTTTTCTCTTTCTTGATTGGTTAATGCGATGACCTGCTGCTCATATTCGTTGAGTTCCCCCGAGTCATTCCCTTTCGTTTCCAATGCACGATCTAAGAAAGCAGCAAAGTGACGGCGTGTGACGTCATTATCGGGCATATAATCGCCATTGCTGCCAGTAGAAATGCGATAGTAGGCGATCGTAGAAATATAATCTTTTGCCCAATTAGAATCGGCTACATCAGAGAAAGCGTGCCCTTTTTTAATCGGTAGATCAAAAGCTTCTACAATAACCTTTGCCATTTGCGCTCTTGTCATATTTGCTTTCGGCTTAAAATTCCCTCTATCACCAGTAAAGATACCTGCTTGTTGAACTGCTTTAATAGAATCGATGTAATCGTTGGAATTTGATACATCCTCAAATGGTATGTAAGATTGGTGAATCGGCAAGTCTAAAGCACGATCTATCATCTCTGCTACATGCTCACGACGTATAAAGTTATCCCCTCTAAATGTACCGTCGGGATATCCATTGATAATGTCTAATTCTTCCATTTTTTTAATGTGTTCATAAGCCCAATCCTTTGTATCGACATCTGAAAATCCATCTGCTTGTGCAATTTGAGGTGCTATATAAAGTGCTCCAGTAAGAGCTAACCCGAACACTGCGAATTTTAATGTTGTTAAAATGTTTTTCATTGTTGCATCTCTCCTTTTTGCGTAGATTATTAATTTTCATCCTTTTTTCTTTTCTATCATTCTATTATCATATTCTAGCAAACAGGGGTCTTTGTAAAGGGTCAGTATTTTCCAGTAAGTAAACCAGATTGCACAATTGCCATAAACTGTGCAGTAACTTTGGTGAAGTTTTCCTCCGCTTGTCTCGATGAGTGCGTAATCGACGCTGCGGAAAAACACTCGCTTTCCGGGGGCAGCACCTCAGCCTCCTCACTCACCAAAACCGTTCGTGCACTGACCCCCTAAATCCGGACACTCCAAAATAAAAAATTTAGGGGGTTAGTACCATGAATCGAT
>NZ_WIXM01000018.1 GCF_010993965.1 Gracilibacillus sp. YIM 98692
TCACTTCTTCTTGCCCGAGTGATCTGTTGAAGTTGTTTATATATACCCGTATTCAACTTTGAGTTAGTAGCTTTATTACCAATTAAAGCCTCAGCAATTAAATACAAATCAATATCATCTGTCTTGGTGTAAGTTAGGTGTTGTTTTCTTTCTTCATGAGTGGATGCGGGATTAATGATATGAACAGAAAATCCCTTCCCCATTAGGATACGAACAATGTCTTCATAGTGATGACCTGTTGCTTCAATTCCGATGAATACTTTGTCTGTTTGAAGACTCTTTTTAGCCCTTTCGATTTTATCCGTTAGAACTTTCATACCAGTTTTACTAATCATGAAAGAGAAAGAAGTTTCTATAGGTTCACCATAATAATTTAAAATCATTGCCTTTTGTAGAACTTTAGAAACATCGATTGGAACAATTAAAACTTTTTCTAAATCGATACCGCGAATTTCTTTTGCAAATTGACTTCTTCTTAATCCTTGTTTACCATTAAGTAGTCTCATTGACTATGTCCTCCTTGCTGGGTGGGTGATTGAGTAAACTTGGTTAAGTATTTCAATCGTAGCATAGTCAGTGGGGCTTTTTGTGTTTAAATACATTATTTCATACACCAGGAAAGTATAAAATCTTAGTAGAGAAGTTACTCGACGTAGCAAAAATTTTAAAGTGCGAAGTATAAGTGCAACTACGGCTCTGCTGTCAACAATCGTCTGTAAGCCCCCACTTCAAGACTTAGAATAATGAAAGAAGTAGAAGTGGGGAGCCCCCTGATAAGTTTCGCTAACCAACAGTGGGTGATCAAGACCCCACCACCCACGGATAAAAGTCTCACTTTATGGGTTAAACCCTATTTTGAGTAATGAAACTAAAGCTGACATAAGCTACTAGGGCCAGCAAAATAGATGGAACGACTGCGTGCATGCCAAATGGTTCTGGATAAAATGATTGGAATAGCATATAAGAAGTAATCCCAACAAGCATAGAAGCAATGGCTCCATATTTATTCCCTTTATGCCAATAAAGCCCCATGATAATAGGCCATATAAACACTGCTTCCAACCCACCAATGGCAAAAAGGTTAAGCCATATAATGAAATCAGGAGGATTCACAGCTATTAAAAATACGATGATTCCTAATAATGCAGTTACACCTACACTAATTCGCTTCACCTTTTTATTAGACGCTTTTGGATTGATGTAATTTATATAGATATCTTTAACAATAGTGGAACTCACTAATAATAATAAAGAGTCAACCGTTGACATAATCGCAGCTAACGGTGCGGCTAATATAATCCCAGCTAACCATGGCGGTAACACTTCTAAGGCAATAAGCGGCATGACTTTATCTCCTATTTCAATTCCAGGTAGTACAGGTCTTGCAAATGCGCCGATTAAATGCATATTTAACATAATAACTCCGACCACAATCGTTCCAATCATTAGTGCTCTGTGAAATGACTTCGCATTCTTATAAGACATAGCGCGAACAGCAATTTGCGGCAATGCTACAACACCAACACCGACTAATACCCAAAAGGAAGAAACATAGGTTGGAGTTAAAGTTCCATTCTCTCCAAAAGGGGTAATCAGATTAGGATTAGCTTCCTGAAGATCAGTTATAATATTTGAAATGCCACCACCAGCAATGATTACGGCTATTAACAAAACCAATGTCCCTATAAACATAATGCTGCCTTGAATCCCATCTGTTAAGGTAACAGCACGAAATCCCCCAAATGTGACATAGCCTAAAACAGTTAAAACAAAAATAAACAGAGCAGAATGATAGTTTAGCCCTGTCAATGATTCAATGAGACGACCGCCGCCAATCCATTGCGCTGCCATTGCAGAAAATAAAAAAGCAACTATGCTAAAAGAAGCTAATAAGACAATCAATGTTGAATGGTAGCGTGCTTTTAAGAAATCTATTATAGTAACAGCTTGATATTTTTGGGTTAAAATCGCAAATTTTTTCCCGAGAATCATTAAAGTAAAATACCCAGTAGCTACTTGTGTAACAGATAACAATACCCAACCTAGTCCTTCATGATAGGCTACACCTGGACCGCCAATGAAACTGCTTGCACTGCCGTATGTAGCGGTCATGGTCATGGCAAGTACAAATCCGCCTAAACTTCTGCCGCCTAAATAGTAGTCAAAAACAAAAGAGTGACTCGTTCTTTCTCTTCGACTTGCTATAAAACCAATTAAAAATATAAGTCCTAAGGATCCAAATAGTGTCATAGTAGCTGCCCAATTCATTTGTCTTCTAACTCCTCATGATTAAAGTTGACATGGACAAAAAAGCTCTTAACGATCGCAAACACCAACACAGACATCACAATTACACCTAGCACACAGCTGTAGAAGAACCATGCTGGTAACCCAATAATATACGTGTATTCTGATACGTCTTTACTGCCCAGTCCATAGGCGAAGGCAAACCACCAGATAAAATTAAATAGAACTAAACCAATACCTATTAGTGCTTCTCTATTCGCTACTTTAAATCGGTAATCTTTGTGTTGGCATTTATTTTTATTCAAGGTATCGCCTCCTTATGGAAATTCTTTAAATATTAGGTATATTATAAAGGTTGCCCTACATATTTGTATAGATAAGGAAGAAACTTCAAGTATCTAATTCCATATTTTACTACGATATGGATTGATTTATCTAGAGAAGTGTGTTTTGATGTAACTAGACTAATTGAATAGAGACATCACTAGGGGTGCTGCAATAGCTGAGAAAGACTACTTTGTCTTAACCCTTGAACCTGCACTAGTTAATACTAGCGAAGGGAAGTGGTAAGAGAATTTGTATAAGAATACCTTATGATTGTTTTAGGCATTTAACCGATCATGATTGTATCTAATGAAACCACTCCTTTTGGAACAGAGGAGTGGTTTTTTTGATTTAAGTTAAGAAAGTAAGAACCTGGAAGCAGGAAGAAAATCAACGTAGAAGACATTGTTTAAAATGGAAACACTATGAAAATACATTCTGTTACTGGCATTGGTCTCAGGACGTACTGACATCTATGTTAACTACAGGAAGTTGGCGAACTTAACAGATGTTTCATTTTTATACTCGATGCAAGTGCAACTACAGCTCTGCTGTCGCCTAAAGTAAAGGATCGTCAATCGACGAGTTTTCTTTAGAAGACAAATACATGAATATTGAGGGATGCTAGAGTTATTTTGGTGATTTTAATAGCTGAGAAAAGAAGGTACGAGGGTTGCCTATGGGATAGTGTTCCGAAGCAAGGGAGGAGACATTTAAATGAATGACCAGCTAAAGCAATTAATAAAGCAGGTAGATGAACGACAAGAGGAGCTCATTGAATTGTTGAAAAGGTTGATCACCTATAAAACACCTGCACCGCCAGCAAGAAATACGGATGAGGCTCAGCAATTTGTTGCAGCATTTTTAAAAGATATAGGATTCGAAGTAGATAAGTGGGATGTGTATTCAGGAGATCCCAATGTTGTGGGAAAGTTAAAGGGAGTGGATTCAACAAATTATAAAAGCTTAATTATTAATGGACATATAGATGTTGCAGAAGTAAATGAAGAAGAGCAATGGATATCTGGTGACCCGTTTACTCCTTTGGTGCAAGATGGTGTTGTGATTGGGCGAGGAGCGGCAGATATGAAAGGCGGGCTTGCTGGTGCGTTATTTGCCCTTCGTTTATTACATGAAACTGGGATAGAACTGCCAGGTGACTTAATATTACAGTCTGTTATTGGTGAGGAAGTAGGAGAAGCAGGGACACTTGAATGCTGTAAACGAGGTTATAATGCTGATTTTGCGATTGTGGTGGATACAAGTGATTTACATATTCAGGGGCAAGGTGGTGTGATCACCGGTTGGATTACGATAAAAAGTAATCAAACGTTTCATGATGCAACTCGAAAAGAAATGATTCATGCTGGTGGTCAATTATTTGGAGCGAGTGCTATCGAAAAAATGATGAAGGTCATGCAAGGATTACAAGATTTGGAAAGGCATTGGTCCGTTATGAAAAGTTATCCGGGATATACACCGGGAACGAACACCATTAATCCTGCCGTTATAGAAGGAGGACGTCATGCTGCTTTTGTTGCAGATGAATGCCGATTATGGATTACCGTTCATTACTATCCAAATGAAACATATGAAGAAGTAGCCAAAGAGATAGAAGAACATATCAAAGCTGTTGCTCAAGCTGATCCTTGGTTAAAAGAAAATCCCCCACGATTTGAATGGGGAGGTTCATCAATGATAGAGGATAGAGGAGAAATTTTCCCATCATTAGAAGTAGACCCTGATCACCCGGCTGTTCACACTTTAATGGATGCGCACCAAAAAATATTTGACGAACAAGCTATTATGGATGTATCACCATCGGTTACGGATGGTGGCTGGTTTTCAGATGCCGGGATTCCAGCAGCTATCTATGGACCTGGTCACTTGCATGCTGCTCATTCAGTTAATGAACAGGTCTCTATTCATCAGCTTATTGAATATACGAAAGTTCTTTTATCGTTTACGTTTGATTGGTGTCATAGCAAAAAAGACAAATGATTTGAGAAATAAAAGGAGAGATGAAAAATGAAATTTTCTGAACGATTATATCAAAAGTTACTACCTATTTGGCGTAAAAACCATGCTCATCCATTTGTAAAGGGAATGGGTGACGGTACATTAGAAAAAGAAAAGTTTCGCTTTTATATGGTACAAGATTACTTATACTTAATAGAATACTCTAAGTTATTTGCTCTTGGAGCTGTTAAAGCGGAAAATTTAGAACAAATGGGAACGTTCGCTGCTTTACTGCATTCCACTATGAATGAGGAAATGGCGCTTCACCGTCAGTATGCTGAAAAATTTGATATTTCTCTTGAAGAACTGGAAAATGCAGAGCCATCTCCTGTTACGCTTGCTTACACCCGATATATGCTGTATGAAGCACAAAACGGTACACTTGCTGAATTAGTTGCTGCACTGCTCCCGTGTATGTGGAGCTATTGGGAAATTGGAAAGGAATTAAATGAAATCCCAGGAGCTTCCGAACACGAATTATTTGGAGATTGGATTCAAATGTATAGCTCTAAAGAGTTTGGTGAACTAGCTACATGGTGTATTGATTTGCTTGACAAAGCTGCAGATGGAAAATCAGAGCAAGAACTTGAAAAGTTAGAGGAAATCTTTTTAAATACAACACGTTATGAATACATGTTTTGGGATATGGCATACACTCAAAAAATGTGGCCATTAAACGAATAAATTCTTCTTGAATGAATAATTTCTCTTTTAACCGTTAAAAAAGTCATGGTATATGCTATGACTTTTTTAATTAGTTTTTTATAACGTTCGTGTTTTAAGAGATTTTATTCAATATATACCTGACAAAATATACACATTCCTATCTAAATACGATCGTTAATAAGAAAAACAGGTGAAACATCCTTGACATTCCATGTGAATCTGCTATGATTAAGGAAACTTCATTAACATAAAACTTTTTAGAATATACACGCAATTTTCTACTAGTAATAGACAGAAAATGCTATAATAAGATCATAATATACACAGTTACACAAAGTATGACAAGTGAAGAATTTCACTAAGTACTTGTATGATGATGTAAAATTAAAACATTTGGAGGGACAGTCATGACTTTTAGAGTGTTAATTAGTGACCCATTAAGCGAAGACGGTATCCAACCATTAAGGGAAGCAGATAATATTGAGGTGGATGTCGATACGAACCAATCAGCAGATGAGTTAGCAGATAAAATTGGGCAATATGATGCTTTACTGGTACGTAGCCAAACGAAAGTCACAAGAGATATTATAAGCCAGGCAGAAAACTTAAAAATCATTGGTCGTGCAGGTGTAGGGGTAGACAATATAGATTTAAGTGCTGCAACAGAGTATGGCATTATTGTAGTAAATGCACCAGATGGTAACACTAACTCAGCTGCAGAGCATACGGTTGCTATGCTGATGTCGCTTGCGCGTAAGATACCTCAAGCTTTTGTTGCTTTACAGAATGGAAAATGGGATCGTAAAACGCATGTTGGGGTAGAGTTAAAAGGCAAAACATTAGGTGTTATCGGTATGGGACGTATCGGTGCTGAAGTAGCAGCTCGTGCTAAAGGACAACGAATGAATGTGATCGCTTATGACCCATTCTTAACAAAAGAAAGAGCGGACAAGCTAGGAATTGACTTTGGGTCAGTAGAAGATGTTATTACAGTAGCAGATTTTATTACCGTACACACACCGTTAATCAAAGAAACAAAGCACATGATTAACAAGGATGCTTTTGCGAAAATGAAAGACGGCGTCCGTATTATTAATTGTGCTCGTGGTGGGATTATAGATGAGGATGCACTATATGAAGCGATTAAATCTGGCAAAGTAGCGGGAGCAGCATTAGATGTATTTGAAGAGGAACCAGCTACGGATCATCGATTACTTGAGTTACCAGAAGTAATTGCAACTCCACACCTTGGTGCAAGTACAGTAGAAGCACAAGAGAATGTAGCAATTGATGTAAGTCATGATGTTGTTCGCTATTTATCAGAAGGCGTAGCAAGAAACCCTGTAAATTTACCTTCTGTGCCTAAAGAAGTCATGAATAAAATCGAGCCATACTTCCATTTATCTGAGAAATTAGGAACATTCTTAACTAATGTGACAGATGGTGTTGTAGAAGAAATTAACATCTCTTATTCAGGAGAACTAACAGAACTTGAAGTGGCACCACTAACTCGTAATACGATTAAAGGATTATTAAAACGTCATTTAGGAGACCATGTGAATGATGTAAATGCATCTTACTTAGCAGAAAAACGTGGTATCCAAGTGAATGAACATAAATCATCTGCAGCAAAAGGCTTTACTAATTTATTAAAAGTAGAAGTGAAAACAAAAGCAGGTACGAGAAAAGTAGCAGGTACCTTATTAAACGGCCTTGGACCTCGCATTGTTCAGGTGGATAGCTACAGTGTGGATGTGATCCCTGAAGGGAACTTAGTATTTGTTAACCATAATGACCGTCCCGGTGTTATTGGAAAAGTAGGTAGCTTGTTTGCGGAAAAAGATATTAACATTGCAGCTATGCAAGTTGGTCGTTCCGATGTTGGCGGTGATGCGATTATGATCTTAACAGTTGATAAGTATTTAGCAGAAGATGAATTAGAAGCATTGAAGCAAGTAGAGGAAATTAATGCAATTGCGCCAATTGAATTATAAGAATAAAATAAATAGCTAGCCTTTTGAGGCTAGCTATTTAACTTTTCTACTAATGGAAATAACTCTTCCAGGTGATTAATTTCATAACTTGGTTCTACTTCATTTTTCTCTTTATTTTCCCGGTTAATCCACACACTTTTAATACCTGTTCTGTTTGCTCCTAAAATGTCTGTCATAAGGTTATCACCCACCATAATGGCTTCATCACGACTGACATTTGCTGTTTCTAATGCATGTTCAAAGATACTTGGGTCTGGTTTTCCACGTCCAAACGCTCCAGAGATAATAATATGATCAAAGTAATCCGTGAGCTCAGGTGTGATCGTTAGCTTCGTATTCTGTAAATCTGGAGATCCATTTGTGAGCATAACCAGTTGGTAGTTATTATGTAATTTTTGTAAAACAGAAAAAGTCTCTTCATAAACGAAAGGGTTCTTTTTACGATTTACTGGGAATTGTTCTGCTAAATAAGCACCAAATTCTACATCATCAATCCCTAATTCTCGGAGACCTTGAACCCATGCATCTTTACGATAATTGGGCACAATTTCTGCCATTTTTTTAAAATATTGGTGATCGTCAAGGAAATTGCCCCATAACCCTTCAAATGGGTTAATTCCTATCATTTGTGTAAATTCATAGGTTTCATAACCTTGATATAATTCACGAGCCTTTTTTCGAACTGCTTCTTCCAATTTTTCAGCTGAAATCTCATATTTCTCTTCAGCTAATTGGCAAGTGTCAATAAAGGCTTGTTTAACACTGCGTTTATCCCATAACAGGGTATCGTCAAGGTCGAATATTACCGTTTTAATCATAATAAAAGCCTCCTGCATGTCATTTTTATGAACTGTCTCTATTATATAGGAAATTTTGATAAAAGCATACTCCTTCTATGTTGTCATGATAACTTGCCATCGTTTATAATAGAAATAATCTAATGCAAATATAGATAGAAAGCGCAGCGGGTAATAGCTGTGCTTTTTCAATCAATGCACATGGTTAAGGATGGATGGAGATGACGAATCAAAAGATAGGGAAAGACTTTTGGCTATATATTGGAGGATATATTCTCCTCTTATTGCTAGCTATATTTGTACCATTACTTCAATTAATTGTTCTCTTTTTGCTCCCACTACCTGTGATTTTTCTAGTGGTGCAATATGATAAAAAACTGGCATCGATAGGTTTAGGTTTTTTGGTGCTTCTGTCCCTGTTTCTTTATCCAATTATTGCATTTCCACTCACTTTTTTGGCAATGATAAGTGGTATCATGATTGGATTTTCGCTAAAGAAAAAGCAGCATGCCTATGAAACATGGGCGAAAGGTTCGGCAGGTTATTTAATTGGATTTGCTTTTATCTATGTATTTGTAGAAACGGTTCTGAATTTTTCCATACAAGATTCATTTATCCAGACGATGGATGAGTCTCTTGCGATGACAGAAGAACTGTTTTTAAGTGTAGGAATCGACTATTTTTCGGATGATGATTTAAAGATTCTGCGTGAACAGATGATGCAAATGCTGCAACTTTTACCTGTCATTTTAGTGGTCATTTCTATGGTTTTATCCTTTTTTACACAATGGCTTAGTTATAAATGGTGGAACAAATTTATGGATCAATCTCTTTATTTTCCGCCATTTCGCCAATTTCAATTGCCTAAAATCATGTTATGGATCTATTTAATCATTCTATTACTATCGTTTATAGGTATTGGTGAAAAGGGTGATTATATTAGTATTGCCATCTTTAACATTTCTCATTTATTAGGTGTTCTTTTAATGCTGCAAGGGCTGTCTTTTATCTTTTATTATTCCTATGTGAAGAAAGGCTCAAAGGCTTTACCAATTATTAGTATATTAATAATTGTATTTTTCCCAATTATAGGTCTTTATTTGGCACGCATCTTAGGTATAATTGATTTAGGATTTGAATTAAAAAAACGAATAACAAAATAAAAAGGCAAACTACTGTTAGGAGCTGAAAGCCATGCCAAAATTCCTCAAAAAACCTATGATGGGCAGGCATATTATAGGCATATATCTACTGTCTTTTATTTTGCTCGTGTTAATCTTTTATTATCACTGGGTATTTGGATTTATCATGACCTTACTCTTTTCGCTATCGTTATACTATAGCTTTAAAAAAGAGAAGCAGTTAGTGAATCAAACAGAGGAATATATATCGACTTTATCGCACCGTGTAAAAAAAGTAGGAGAAGAAGCATTATTGGAGATGCCAGTTGGGATTATTCTCTATGGTGACGATTTTAATGTTGAATGGACCAACCCGTATATGAGTGAGTTTTCTGAAGAAGACACACTAGTTGGCGAAAACCTTGAGGTCTTATCAAGTGAACTTGTCTCTGGATTAAAAGATGAGGATAAGACAGACTTTTGGGTGTCGATTGGTTCGTTTGATTTACAAGTGTATCATAAGGCCCAAGAACGTTTGATATACTTGTTTGATCGGACAAGGCAGACAGAACTGCAAGAGTTATATGAACAAGAAAAAACAGTATTAGGCATTATCTTTTTAGACAATTATGAAGAAATGACACAAAACATGGATGATACAGCGAAAAGCCATATCAATTCGCAAGTCACATCTATTTTAAATAATTGGTCTAACGAGCATGGAATTTATTTAAAAAGAACATCTCAGGAACGTTTTATGGCGGTGATGAGCCAAAAGATTTTAGCTAAATTAGAAAAAACTAAATTCGAAATATTAGATGAGGTTCGTGAACTAATAACAGACAAAAATGTACCTCTTACTTTGAGTATTGGGATTGGTTTTGGCAGTGAATCGTTACCTGAGCTTGGGGAACTTACCCAATCTAGCTTAGATTTAGCTTTAGGTCGAGGGGGCGACCAAGTAGTCATTAAAGATGATGCAACTGGTAAAGTCCGATTCTACGGTGGAAAAACGAATCCAATGGAAAAACGGACACGAGTGCGAGCACGGGTTATTTCGCATGCTCTTAAAGAATTGGTGAAAGAGAGTGATCAAGTGCTAATTATGGGGCATAAATCTCCTGATATGGATTCGATAGGTGCTTCCATTGGTGTCTTGAAGATTGCTCAAGCAAATAATGTAGAAGGCTTTGTTGTCATTGATGAAGATGATATTGATACAGGTGTTCAAAGATTAATAGAAGAGATTAAAGAGGAAGAAGAGCTATGGTCACACTTTGTTGATCCGGATGAGGCGCTAGATATTGTGACAAAAGATACCCTGTTAGTAGTAGTAGATACACATAGGCCTTCTTTAATGCAGGAGTCCAAATTAATTCAAAAAACAAAGCATGTAGTAGTCATCGACCATCACCGCAGAGGGGAAGAATTTATCGACAATCCAACGCTTGTTTATATGGAGCCGTATGCTTCCTCTACAGCTGAATTGGTAACAGAACTTTTAGAATATCAGCCTAGTTCGTTAAGTCTAAATATGTTAGAATCTACAGCTTTATTAGCAGGTATCATTGTCGATACAAAAAGCTTTACATTGCGAACTGGATCTCGTACATTTGATGCAGCTTCTTACTTACGAGGAAAAGGAGCGGATACCGTGCTTGTCCAAAAGTTCTTAAAAGAAGATTTGGACATTTATGTGAAAAGAAGCCGATTAATTGAAAATACCAATATATATAGAGGGCATATTGCTATCTCTGTAGGAAATTACCGGGAGACATATGGTCCTGTTGTTATTGCACAAGCAGCCGATACTTTGTTAACCATGACAGGTGTAGAGGCATCATTTGTCATATCAGAACGTAAGGACGGCCGTATTGGAATTAGTGCAAGGTCCTTAGGTGATGTAAATGTGCAAGTTATTATGGAGAAAATGAACGGTGGTGGTCATTTAACCAATGCTGCTACTCAATTAGATGATATGGCAGTAATTGATGCTTATGAATGGCTAAAAGATATTATTGATGAGTATTATGAGGGAGGAGAAGAAGAATGAAAGTGATTTTTACACAAGACGTGAAGAATAAAGGGAAAAAAGGGGAAGTAAAAAACGTTTCAGACGGTTATGCCAGAAACTATTTACTAAAAAACAACCTTGCTATTGAAGCAACTCAAGCAAATTTGAAAGCATTAAAAGCGAAACAAAATAAACAAAAGCAGAAAGAGCAAGATGAAGTGGAAGAAGCGAAGCAGTTAAAAGAGAAATTGGCGAATTTGGAAGTAAAAGTAACAGCTAAATCAGGGGAAAGCGGGCGTTTATTTGGTTCCATTACAAGTAAGCAAATTGCAGAAAATTTAAAGAAAGCTCATAACATTAAAATGGACAAGCGCAAGATTGAATTAGATCAGCCAATTAGAGCATTAGGATATACTAATGTACCAGTTAAAATCCATCCAGAAGTAACGGGTACAATAAAAGTTCATGTTGTAGAAGCATAAGCGAATGGGGAGTTTTCATGCTTCCCATTTTTTCGCTTTTATACGTTAGAAAGTATAAAGTTTTAGCATGGAAGCTACTCAACGTAGCAAAAATTTTTAAGTACAAAGTATAAGTAAAACTAAGGCTTTCGCCATTAGGACTGGCGATAAGCCAAGTTTTTCTTTATAAGGGAGGGTAAGAAATGAGCGATGTATGGCAGGGACGGACTCCACCACATAATATTGAAGCAGAACAAGCTATTTTAGGTGCGATTTTCTTAGAGCCTGAGGCTATATCCAGTTCCTCTGAAATTTTAATACCAGAGGATTTCTATCGGGCAAGTCATCAGCAGATTTTTCGCGTTATGCTTCAATTAGCAGATAAAGGGGAGCCGATTGACTTAGTAACAGTAACAACTATGTTATCGGATAATAAGCAGCTGGAAGATACAGGTGGTGTGTCCTATTTAAGTGATTTAGCGAATGCAGTTCCGACTGCTGCCAATATTATTTATTATTGTCGTATCGTAGAAGAAAAAGCGATATTAAGACGATTAATTCGAACAGCAACAGATATAGTAACGGACAGTTACTCGAAGGAAGATGAAGTAGAGGAAGTTCTAAATGAATCGGAAAAGCGAATACTAGAGGTATCGAACCGTAAAAATGCCTCGTCATTTAAAAATATTAAAGATGTACTAATAGAAGTTTATGACAATATCGATTTATTACACAAAAATAGTGGCGAAGTGACAGGTATTGCTTCAGGATTTCGTGATTTGGATCGAATTACATCTGGGTTCCAACGAAATGATTTAATTATTGTAGCAGCACGTCCGTCTGTCGGGAAAACAGCCTTTGCTTTGAATATCGCCCAAAATGTTGCGATAAAAACAGATGAAAATGTGGCAATTTTTAGTTTGGAGATGGGAGCAGAACAGCTGGTATCTCGTATGTTATGTGCGGAAGGAAATATTGATGCTCAACGATTAAGAACTGGTGCATTAGAAGAAGAAGATTGGGGCAGACTGTCTATGGCAATGGGGAGTCTTTCCAATGCAGGGATTTTTATTGATGATACACCAGGGATTCGAGTGAGTGAAATACGATCTAAATGTCGACGTTTAAAGCAAGAGCATGGTTTAGGGATGATTTTAATCGATTATTTACAATTGATTCAAGGCAGTGGCAATTCGAAAGAAAATAGACAACAAGAAGTATCAGAAATTTCCCGTGCGTTAAAAGGACTAGCGCGAGAATTAAATGTTCCACTTATTTCACTGTCACAGCTATCTCGTGGTGTAGAAACACGACAAGATAAAAGGCCAATGATGTCAGACTTAAGGGAGTCCGGAAGTATTGAGCAGGATGCAGATATTGTCGGATTCTTATATCGTGATGATTACTATGATCAAGAATCAGAAAAACAGAATATTATTGAAATCATTATTGCTAAGCAGCGTAATGGTCCAGTTGGAACAGTAGAGTTAGCATTCGTGAAAGAATTCAATAAATTCGTTGATTTAGATCATCGTTATCAAGAAAGTGATATACCCCCAGGGTAAAAATTTCACGAACATTTTTAAATGATTTTTCTTTAATGTTCGTAAATCAAATTGACATTCCGATACAACGTTGGTAGAATTAATACGGAATGAATAATATATTGGGCGGAGGTGCCGTATATGTCTTCGGTAGTAGTGGTTGGAACACAATGGGGAGACGAAGGAAAAGGTAAAATTACTGACTTTCTTTCACAAAATGCAGAGGTGGTTGCTCGTTATCAAGGTGGTAATAATGCAGGCCACACCATTAAATTTGATGGTATTACTTATAAATTACACTTGATTCCATCTGGAATCTTCTTTGATGATAAAATTTGTGTATTAGGAAACGGAATGGTAATTGATCCAAAAGCATTAGTGGAAGAGTTAAATTATTTACATGATAAAGGTGTTAGTACGGATAACTTACGAATTAGTAATCGTGCTCATGTCATCTTGCCTTACCATCTAAAATTGGATGCTCTACAGGAAGAAGATAAAGGTGAGAATAAAATAGGAACAACGAGAAAAGGAATTGGTCCTGCTTATATGGACAAAGCAGCTAGAGTAGGTATCCGTATTGCTGATTTATTAGATAAAGAAGCATTTCGTGAGAAGTTAGAAAGCAATTTAAAAGAGAAAAATCGTTTTTTTGAAAAAGTGTATGAAACAGAGCAAATGGAAGTTGAAGATATATTAGATGAATATTACGAATATGGGCAATTTTTCAAAAATTATGTAGCGGACACATCGGTTGTCCTAAATGAATCGCTCGATGGAGGACGTCGTGTGTTATTTGAAGGTGCGCAAGGGGTTATGTTAGACCTTGACCAAGGTACTTATCCATTTGTCACATCTTCTAATCCAATCGCTGGTGGGGTTACGATTGGCTCTGGTGTTGGCCCTTCAAAAATTAATCATGTCGTAGGTGTTTCAAAAGCTTATACGACACGTGTTGGAGATGGTCCGTTCCCAACAGAATTGGATGATGAAATTGGTGAACGAATTCGCGAAGTAGGGAATGAATATGGTACAACAACTGGTAGACCAAGACGTGTAGGCTGGTTTGACAGTGTGGTAGTAAGACATGCGCGTCGAGTAAGCGGGATTACTGATTTATCATTAAACTCTATTGATGTGTTAACGGGAATTGAAACATTGAAAATCTGTACAGCTTACAAATATAAAGGAGAAATCATGGAAGAGTTCCCAGCTAGCTTGAAAGTATTGGCTGAATGTGAGCCGGTTTATGAAGAATTGCCGGGATGGGATGAAGATATCACTGGTGTAAAGAGTCTTCATGAACTTCCTGAGAACGCACGTCATTACTTAGAGCGTGTCTCTCAGTTAACAGGAATACCGTTATCGATCTTCTCCGTTGGTCCAGATCGTTCGCAAACAAATATAGTAAGAAGCGTATATAGCTAATAGAAGATACAAAAAGGTCGTCATGAGCGGCCTTTTTTTTATGTTAAAAGATTGTTGCTTTTTAAAATAATCTCCTTGCACAAAAGTTATAAACCGTGATGTTCCTTTTTTCCCACTCTTGTTGTCAGTCAATTCATTATCTGCAATACTTCAGCTTTTGTCACTCAAAGAAATTCCCTTTTCCAATTCCTCTTTTGGCAAAATGTTTGTTTAATATATATTGAATCCTTCTTCGTCATCGATAATCTTACATCAATCACATATTTTCATTGTAGTTATTGCTTGATCTGGAAATAATATGATAAATTCATAAATATTTCGCACACATGCATGTAAAAAAATGGCTTTAATTATACATTTATGTTACATCTTGATTAAAACCTTTCCATCAAACGACTATATATGATAGATTGGTAGAGTAAATAGATATAAAATCTTCGTAGAAATATACATAGATGATTTTGTTGGGGAATTGGAGGAAGTCAGTAATGCAATCGGGGAAGTTTTCAGGCGTTGCTCAAGTGATGAAAAATGCAGCTATTGTCGGTTTGTTAAGTTTAGGGTTTGCTAGCACAACCGTTTACGCCGATGATCAAGATGTCACTGAAGTGAAACACGTTTATGTAGATGGTGTGCATATTGGCATTGTTGAAAAGCAAAGTACAGTGGAACAATTTGTTGATGAAACAATCGATAAAAAACAACAAGATTCAGAGACAGATTATACATATGCGGTAGCGGAAGATATTACATATGTATCAGAGAAAGTGTTTGAATCTAATGCAGACAAAGCCCAAGTATTTAATCAATTAGAAGACGAACTAACCCTCCAAGTAAAAGCAAAAGCTTTAGAAATTGGTGGAGAAGTCGTTGGCTATTTTGCAGATGAAGAAACAGCACAACAAGTTGTAGAAGCCTATAAGCAAAAGTTTGTTGACAACGACTTGCTAGAAAAGCTTGAGTCTGGAGAAGACGATACCAGCTTAGAATTAGGTGACTCTACTATAATAGACGTACAACTAACCAATGAGGTTTCAATAAAACAAGAAAAAGTTTTAGAAAAAGAGATTTTATCTGTTGAAGAAGGTCTTACACTTTTAGAAAAAGGAACATTGGAAAATAAACAATATACGGTTGAAGAAGGCGATGTATTAGGATCTATTGCAGGTGAATTCGACTTGTCATTAGATGAACTATTAGAATTGAATGAAGGACTTACAGAAGATTCAATTATTCGTGTTGGCGATGAATTAAATGTTACGGCCTTTAAGCCATATGTGGAAGTTATGGTTACAGAAGAGAAGCTAGTAGAAGAAACTATTTCGTATGAAACGGAAATTGTGGAATCAGAAGAAATGTATAAGGGCGATGAAAAGGTTAGACAAGAAGGTCAAGATGGTAAGAAAGAAGTTCATTACCAATTAGAAAAAGTAAATGGTGTGACGGTTAAAACGGAAGTATTAGATGAAAATATAACCCAGAAGCCAAATGATAAAGTGATAGTTAAAGGTACAAAAGTGGTACCATCTCGTGGTTCTGGACATCTGCAATGGCCTGCAGTTGGCGGTTATATTACAAGTCATGTAGGTGAACGTTGGGGTTCCTTCCATAAAGGAATAGATATTGCTGGTGTAAGCAATCGTTCCATTCTTGCAGCAGATAACGGAACAGTAGTATCTGCCGGTTGGGATAATGGCGGTTATGGCAATAAAATTGTCATTGATCATAATAATGGTTACCGTACAATCTATGCCCATTTATCATCCATTAGTGTTTCTTCTGGTCAAACCGTTGAGCAAGGTAAAAAAATAGGTGTAATGGGATCTACAGGACACTCTACAGGTATTCACTTACATTTTGAAGTGTATAAAAATGGTTCCTTACAAAACCCAGCTGATATTTTTTAAGTGACATTTATTTTTATACCCGAAAATGGATTATTTAAAACCCTTGTTATAAAATAATAACAAGGGTTTTTTCTATACTGTGTATGTTTTGAAAATATGGTAAGAAACAGACAATTTCTTTCATATAAGTTAGAATAGATAAAGTGAGATATTTTATAAAAAAGGACGTGCTTTTATGAGTCAAAAGATTTTAGTTGTAGATGATGAAAAGCCGATTGCCGATATATTAAAATTCAACTTAGAAAAAGAAGGATATGAAGTCGTTTGTGCTTATGATGGAGAAGAAGCGATTGAAAAGGCTTTGCAAGAGAACCCAGATCTTATGTTATTAGATATCATGCTTCCAGAAAAGGATGGTAATGAAGTTTGCAGAGAGGTCCGAAAAACGCATAGTATGCCCATTATCATGCTAACGGCAAAGGATGCTGAAATTGATAAAGTGTTAGGATTAGAGCTTGGCGCAGATGATTATGTAACAAAACCATTTAGTAATCGTGAGTTAATTGCAAGAGTAAAGGCGAACCTTCGCCGTAGACAACAAGAACCATTGAATCAAAAGAAAGTAACGAGCGATATAGCAATAGGATCTTTAGTGATTCATCCAGATGCTTATACCGTAACTCGAGAAGGAGAATATATTGAATTAACCCACAGGGAATTTGAACTTTTACATTATTTAGCTCGTCATATTGGACAAGTCATGACTAGAGAGCATTTATTAGAAACCGTATGGGGATATGATTATTATGGTGATGTACGGACAGTAGATGTGACTGTAAGGAGATTGCGTGAAAAAATTGAAGATAACCCAAGCAATCCTCTTTGGATTGTTACAAGACGAGGAGTGGGGTATTATTTACGAAATCCTGAACAGGAGTAGAGCAAAATGAAACGAGTCGGATTTTTTCAATCGATAAGATTAAAAATCATTGTGATCTTAACATTATTTTTGTTGCTTGCAATCCAAGTGATTGGTACGTATTTTGCTCAACAGCTGGAGCAAAGTCTTGAAGAAAACTTTTATAATAATATTAATGATCGCTTGCAAGTATTAGTCACTAATTTAGAAGAAGCGTTTCAAAAAGAAAGACCAGAGGATAAACAAGGTCCCTCCTTACAGGAAGATGTACAAAACATTATTAGTCGATATCCTAATGATATTTTCACAGATTTACAAGTTATTGATTCACAATTCCGTGTCATCGGAGCGAAGGGGCAAACGGAACGAGTTGGTAAGAGAATGACACAAGAAAGCGGTGTAACCGTCGCTCTTCGTTTCGGACAGCCCGATGACGAAATTATGCGTAATCAATATACAGATGATAGAGTTCTGGTAAGGACAGTGCCGATTAAAGATGGTGATACACCAGTGGGTGCTATTCATGTGGAAGCATCGATGGAAGAAGTTTATGCTCAACTGCAGCGCATTAATCAAATTTTTTTAAATGGTACTGTACTAGCTATCATTGTTTCTATTATTTTAGGTATTTTGATTGCTCGTACGATAACAAAACCTATAACCGAAATGCGAAAACAAGCCATGGTTATGGCAAAAGGTGACTTTTCTAAAAAAGTAAATGTGTATGGGACAGATGAGATTGGGCAGTTAGCGGTGACATTTAATGATATGAACGATCGTTTAAAGCAAGCTAACCATACGACAGAGGAAGAGCGCCGCAAACTAAGCTCTGTTCTTTCAAATATGTCTGATGGTGTGATAGCAACAGATGAAACAGGTGCTATTACATTAATGAATGATCCAGCATCACATTTGATCGGCATGTCCTTGTATGAAGCAAAAGGACAATCTATTGTACAGGTATTACAAATGGAAGATAAAGTGATTGATGTAAAGGAATTAGAGGAGACAGGGTCATTAACTATTGATTTTAGTAATGATGATGAACTATTTTTAATCAAGGCTAATTTTTCTATGGTACATGACGAAGACGGCCATTTTACTGGCTTGATTACGGTGATCAGTGATGTAACCGAGCAAGAAAAAGTAGATAGAGAAAGACGAGAATTTGTTTCTAATGTTTCACATGAATTAAGAACACCCTTAACGACGATGAGAAGTTATTTAGAAGCACTTACAGATGGAGCTTGGAAGGATAAAGAGATTGCTCCAAATTTCTTGCGAGTAACTCAGAATGAAACTGAACGAATGATTCGATTGGTCAACGATTTGTTACAATTATCGAAAATGGATCATAAAGAAAAAATGATGTATAAAAAAAAGATAGACATTATACCGTTTGTCCATCAAATTATGGATCGTTTTGAAATGAACAAGCAGGAGCGTATCCATATCAAGCGGGAGATATCTGAAGACAATCTCTATGTTTGGGTTGATCCAGACAAGATCACTCAAGTGATTGATAATATAATGTCTAATGCCATGAAGTACTCACCAGAAGGTGGAACCATAACGGTTCAGTTGTTAAAAGAACAGCAGAGGGTACGGATTAGTATTAAAGATCAGGGGTTGGGTATCTCTCGAGAAAAAGTCGATAAGATATTTGATCGTTTTTATCGTGTCGATAAGGCGAGATCACGTGAACTTGGAGGCACTGGTTTAGGCTTAGCTATATCAAAGGAAATCATAGAAGCACATCATGGCCATATATGGGCTTCCAGCAGAGAAGGGCAAGGGACTACCATTTATTTTACGCTACCTTTGACCTATAGAAAGAGGGGGAGTAGCTTATGAGAGTGGAATTTCTCAAATCAATACTTCTAACTTTTTTAGTTGCCCTCAGTTTAATATTGACATTAGCCATTTGGAATTACCAAGGCGAATATGATATTGCAGGGGATGGTCAACCAATTGATGCACAATTAAATGGAGTAGAACAAACCAAAAGGGACTTAATCAAGCCGTCACAGTTCATTTTTCATGTTAATCAAGGTTTATTAGGGCTAGAAGACAAGCAAATGGAGCGTCAATTTTTTCAAGATATGATGCAATGGTCGCTTTATGATTTTGAAATGGCACCAGAGCAAGAAACTTTTGATTTATCCAACAGTACAGATGTAGTCGAAGTAACGTTCCCAACAGTGCTTCCAACTAGCTATATTAGTGAAATGTTCTCTATCGATGATACGCTGGTGTACGATAGTTACTTTAAGCGAATCCTAATTTATTTAAGTGATGATCGAATGGGTGACCATATCGTATTTGAAAGTGGTGATCAAAATGGGATCAATGTTCAAGCTAATATCCAAAATATGCCTGAAGTAAGAGAATACTTTGAACGTAAATTAATGTCGGAAGACTTCCAACCATTCTTAACAGTTAATTTGCAAAACAATAAACAAGTATATATACCGCGAGATATTCATATAGAAGGACGCAAATTTAGATTTAAATCCATTAGTCCTGATTCTAATGCTCTTCAAAGTATTCTATTTCGAAACCCATCTGCAATTATAAATTCACCTAACCCAGACGGTGGACAAATATATACTGATGGAAACAGAGAAATGATTGTGGATGGTTACTCAATGGAATATACGAATTTCTCAGCGAAGGAAAGTCAAGGTGAGCAGCAAGAAAATATGTTATCAAATAATGGGGAATACTTGATATCCCAATCTATTGGCTATATTAACTCACACAATGGCTGGTTAGTGGATGAAGGAGTCCAATATCAACTATATCGTTTAAATGAACCTAACAATCATGTTGAATATCGAATGTCTTATGATAACTTTCCGGTGTTTTCCAATACAGGAATAGATACCATTAACATTACCTTACACGGTCAAAATGTGTATCATTATAACCGTTCATTATTAGAGCTAACGTATTCTTATGATCGAGCAGAAATGGAGCTTATGGATGGGGACGAGTTGTTACATTATCTAGAGCAGAGTGAAACTTATTCATTAGATCAAATTTTCAACATCAAATTAGGGTATCGTATTGAACAGCAGCCAGGTGGTCAAATATTTGATTTAATTCCAACTTGGTGTATTGAGACATATTTTGGTTGGGAGTTCATTACTGGTGCGAGCTCATTAAATCAAGGAGGTTTTTAAAAAGTGCAGTGGGGACAAATTAAAACACTTTTTATATTTTGTTTTCTTATCCTTGATATTTTTTTGCTTCACCAATTCATTAATAACCAAGAATCAGAACTCCCTTTTCTTCCAGAGTATTCTCGTGAGGATAATTTAAGGACAAATATCAATGGGTTAGAGGAGATTCCAGAAGAACCAACCTCTGCTGAGATGTTGTATGCGCAAAGGAAGGAAATTTTTGAGGAAACAATGGGAGAAATAGGTGAATTACCTAATCAAAACCCTATTGTAGTCGATGATCACTTGATTATTTCTACATTAGACGAACCGGTTGAAATGGAAGTCGAAGGTTCAATGGAAACCTTGGAGGATCATATCTGGAATGGTCAAGCTTATACGTATTATGGAAAAGATGAAAAAAGTAACACTTTGATCTTCTTTCAAGAATTAGAGCATCCGATCTTTTTTAATCAAAGTGGTGTATTACTTGTACAATTGAATGAGGATGGAGATATGATTCGCTATGTACAAACTGCTTTAGAAGAAGCAGAGGAGAAGCCAGAAGAAGAGGATCTGATTAGATCAATTGATGCGGTTTCGACATTATATTACAATGGCAAATTATTATCTGGTGATGAAGTAACAGATGTTGCGATTGGGTATCACAACTTGCTTCCATTGCCAAACGGTGTACAAGTGTTAACCCCTACATGGGAGATCGAAGTAAATGAAGATAAATACTTTTTTGTCAATGCTATTGAAGGGCATTTTGCTTCAAGGGATAAAAATGACTTTGTCATAGAAATGGTGGAAGATCAAGTAGTAGATTATTTAGGAGATCACACAGAAGCAGAGATTGAATCAGTTAATGAAGATTGGGAACAAGAGGATTTGGAGGAATATGTAGAACAAATCATAGAAAATTTAGAGTTGTCAATTGGAGTGGAGTAACGTGACATTACAGTTTAGTGTTTTAGCGTCAGGTAGTACGGGGAATGCTTTTTATATAGGAACAGAGAAAGAAAAAATATTAGTCGATGCTGGTTTAAGCGGAAAAGAAATGACTCGGCTATTTCATGAAATTAATGTAGACCCTTATTCGCTTTCTAAGATTTTGGTAACGCATGAGCACAGTGACCATATTAAAGGTCTTGGTATATTTGCGAGAAAATATCAGTTGCCAATATATGCAAATGAAAAAACATGGAAAGCAATGGATCAGTCAATAGGTAAAATTGAGTTGGATCAAAAATTTATTTTTAATATGGAAGAAACGAAAACGTTTGGCGATATAGATGTGGAATCTTTTGCTGTATCACATGATGCGGCACACCCAATGTTTTATACCTTCCATCATGAGGGGAAAAAAGTTGCCTTAGTTACAGACTTAGGATATGTTTCCGAAAGAATCAAAAAGACGGTAGAAGGAGCAGACGCTCTAATATTTGAAGCAAATCATGATACCGAAATGCTGAGAATGTGTCGTTATCCTTGGAGTACAAAACGTCGTATCCTGGGCGATACAGGGCATGTTTCGAATGAAGATTGTGCTTTAGCCTTAAAAGATATTATCAGTGATAATACAAAGCGTATTTATTTAGCCCATTTAAGTAAAGATAACAATATGAAGGATTTAGCCCGTATGTCTGTGGCGAATGGTTTAACAGAATATGGACATGCTATTGGTGATCATCTATCCTTGCATGATACAGATCCTAAGGTACCGACACCGCTTTATGAAGTAGGGTAGTTAGAATAAAAAGTAAAGGGTGATGTCTTTTGGGTTATTATGATGACCATTATCGCTCGACCAAGAAACGAACAAAATCTAATTGGTTGATAACACTTGTAATTGGTATATTGCTAGGCGCATTTTTATTTGCCATATTATTGCCATCATTAGTTGCCAACAATATGTTACCTTATCAAATTGTGATAGATGGGAATGAACAAGCACAAAATTTAGAAGAGGAAGATAAGGATACGAATGAAACGTCTCCTAATATTCAAAATGTACAGGTAGATATTTCAACACGTTTAACAGAAATAATAGGGAATGTCATGCCAACCGTGGTTGGGGTTTTGAACATTCAGTCCCAACAAAGCTTTTGGCAGCAAGAGCAATCAGGAGAGCAAGGAACAGGTTCCGGTGTAATTTATAAAATAGATGGAGAACGTGCATTTGTTGTGACCAATTATCATGTTATTCAAGGAGCAGATCAAGTCGAGGTTGTATTATCTGATGAGACAAGAGTGGAAGCATCACTTGTCGGAAGCGATGTTTTCACGGATTTAGCTGTTATTGAAATGGATGCTAGCCATGTCAACCAAACGATTGACTTAGGACAATCTGAAAATGTCCATGTTGGAGAGCCGGCTATAGCAATTGGTAATCCACTCGGCATGCATTTGTCTGGATCTGTGACACAAGGGATTATTAGTGGTAAACAACGTGCCATACCACAAGATTTCAATGGAGATGGACGTGCTGACTGGCAGGCGGAAGTTATTCAAACTGATGCAGCGATTAACCCTGGTAATAGTGGCGGGGCTCTAATAAACATGGAAGGACAGCTAATAGGGATTAACTCCATGAAAATAGCGGAATCAGCAGTAGAAGGCATCGGTTTTGCTATACCTATTGATGATGCTATTCCTATTATAGAAGAACTAGAAAGAGATGGAGAGGTAACAAGAGCTTATCTAGGTGTAGAAGCTTATTCTTTAGATGATATATCACAAGTTGAATGGCAACGCAGCTTAAACCTCCCACAAAATGTGGATGGAGGTATTTATATCCGCAGTGTAGAACCAATGTCTCCTGCTGATCAAGGTGGTTTAGAGCCATATGATGTCATAACAGAATTAGATGGGCAGCCAATTCATGATATTGTCGATTTACGAAAGCACTTATATGTTGAAAAAAGTGTTGGAGAGGAACTAAGTATCACCTATTATAGAGATGGGGAAGAAAACGGAACAACCGTTCAATTATCAACATTATCGTATTAAGGATAGAAGATGTGGGTAAAAGAAAGTGCTTTTATCCACATCTTTATTTATATATCCACATATTGTTGATAAAACTGAGGATATTTGGCTATATATTGTATAGAACACCAATTCCTATACGATATGTACTCCGTGTTTTGTTAGTATGTGGATAACTCTGTGTATAAACCGGGGTTTTTGTTACTAGCTATGTGAATAACTGTATAAATATATCTTTTTGTGTATGCACATGTGGATAATTGGTGATTTTTTTGTTGATTTTAGAAAAGGGAATATAGTATCTTTACAGTAGTGATAATACGGAGAGGAAGGTTAAGATGTATCAACAGCCAATATTTTTGCAGCCTGTGTTTCAAGAACGTATTTGGGGAGGGAAGAAATTACATACAGAGTTCTCCTATACCATTCCATATGAAAAAACAGGTGAAGCATGGGTTATCTCTGCACATCCAAATGGCCCAAGTAAAATAACAAATGGTCCGTTAAAAGGAATGAATTTATTAGACGCATGGGAAAAACATGGTGAGTTGTTTAATAAAACAACGGATCTTGACGAAGCTTATCCACTATTAGTTAAAATTTTAGATGCTAATGATAATCTTTCTGTACAAGTCCATCCAGATGACCAATATGCAAGGGAGATTGCTAATGAGTCTTATGGAAAAACAGAATGTTGGTATGTGCTAAGTGCTGAAGAGGGTGCTGAATTGATTATTGGTCATCACGCACAATCAAGAAAAGAATTAGAAGATATGATAGACAAAGGAAAATGGGATGATTTATTACGTAAGGTTAAAGTAAAGACTGGAGATTTTGTATATGTCCCAAGCGGTACGATTCATGCAATTGGCAAGGGAATCGTGATCTTAGAAACACAACAAAGCTCAGATATTACATATCGAGTTTATGATTATGACAGAACAGATGATAAAGGAAATACGAGAGAACTCCACCTCCAACAAGCAAAAGAAGTGACGACTGTCCCTCATGTTTCTCCTAACTTGGAGCAAACAGAATCAACGAAAGAGGGATTAACGGTAAAAAAGCTTGTAGAGGAGCAATATTTTAGTGTTTATCATTGGCAATTAGATGGCGGCTGCAGTCAAACTTTAACGGAAGATTTCCTGCAGGTAAGTGTTATTGAAGGGGAAGCGAGTCTTGAGGTTGGAGAAAGTACTTTTGATGTGAAAAAAGGTGATCACTTTATTTTACCTACTACTATAGATTCTTATCACTTAGACGGACAAGCTTCCTTTATTGTGTCTCATACGTAACATAAAAAAGATTATCGAAAAAAGGTTGACTGCAACATAGCAATCAACCTTTTTTCTTTATACGTTAGAAAGCATAAAAATACTGCACCAAAAACATAAACTGCGAAATAACTCTTTTATGGATTTGCTTTCTTCCGTTCTGAATAAAGATCAGTGCTAGGCAATAAACTTGGTGTTAACCAATTTTATCATCGTTTAAGCCAAAAGACCTAATTATGTTTATCATTCAATAGCCTTAATGTAAATTTACTGTTAAATTTTGTGAAACTTTATTCCTATCCCTTTCCCCGTTTTGTAGAATGGAATAGGGTCATTTTAAAGGGGGATAAGAAAATGAAGATAGATAAATTGACATTAAAAGCGAGATTATTGATTAGTTTTTTTCTATTCTTATTGTTATTTTTCGTAAGTATGATTTGGAATTATTATAATGCTTCTGTTATTGCAGATACCAATAGAACAGTGGATGAAGAGTACATACCCATCATGTTTAAAATGACGCAAAGTTATCAACATCTTTATCAAATGAACAATAAAATACAAGAAATCTCTAGAACAACTATGAGTGTCAGTGTTCAAAATATGGCAGATGAAATTGAAACATCTGAGTCCACCATTAGTCAGGATTTAGAAGCCATTGAAAACTATGTACAATCTAATCAGCAGTCCGATATGATGGGAACATATCAAGCATTTATAGAGGCTTGGGAGAATTATCAAGCAATAGCTGGAAATGTGGTGGGGGCTGCTCAAGGCAAGCAGTTAGATGTGGCACAGGATGAATTATATAAAAGTATCGCATTTTTTGATCGGGCGAGTGGAGAAATGGAGACATTGCAGGAACAATTACAGCAGTCTATTACCAATTATACAAAAGCATCTGTTTTCCGCAGTGAACAATCAATGCAGTCTAACATTATCATGGGAGTTATTGCTGTCATTGCAGCTATTTTGCTTAGTTTAGTAACACAAAAATATATTAGAAAGCCAATTGTTGTAATGTCATCCCATGTAAGTGAAATTGCAGATGGTCATTTAGCGATAGAGCCATTAAGCGTTCAGACGAAAGATGAATTAGGTCGGCTCACGGAGAGTGTTAATCATATGAAAGATTCGATTCGCTCTATATTTTTAGAAGTAACACAACATAGTCATACCACAACTAAAACAGCGGAGCAACTTACTAATCAAATGAATGAAACGTTAAAAGGGGTAGACGAAGTAGCACAATCCATTAGTGACATTGCTGCTCAATCGCAAACTCAACTTACTGATCTGGAGATATCCACACAGCACTTGAGGGAAGTCGATTTAGTAGTGAAAGACGTTTTTCAGCATACAAAGGAGTTACAATCCACTGGGGAAGATGCGAACCATAGAGCAACTCAAGGCATGCATGATATGAAGGAGATGCAAGAGCAGACAAATGAAATGGAAAAA
Organism: Gracilibacillus sp. YIM 98692; assembly: GCF_010993965.1. Taxonomy (GTDB): domain Bacteria; phylum Bacillota; class Bacilli; order Bacillales; family Amphibacillaceae; genus Gracilibacillus. The sequence goes on from NZ_WIXM01000018.1 coordinate 26,275, forward strand.
AGCATGTATCACTCGGTCACCCAAATAAACAAATTAGATCAACAAATGGAGCAAATAGATCAAGTAGTGCAATCCATTCAACAAATCGCTAGCCAGACCAATTTACTCGCTCTAAATGCACAGGTAGAAGCTGCTCGTGCTGGTGAAAGTGGCAAAGGCTTTGCTGTTGTAGCAGATGAAGTACGGCAGTTAGCAGATCAATCTAAACAAGCAACAGAAGAAGTAAATGACATGATTGAACAAATTAAGGGCCAAAAAAATATGGCGGTCGATCAAATGAATGCTACGAAAGATCAAGCGATAGAGGCGAAGCAATATATTGATTGCTCTAGTCAGCATTTTCATTACATGGATCAAGCTACAACGAATATTGCAGAGCATCACCAGTCCATGGTCAAGCTAATTCAAACGGTACATCGACGTATCCAGGAAGTAAGCGAATATTCCAAACAAATTCAGCAGTCAGCCAGTCATCATGTTACTAATGCAGAGTCAGTTGCGGCGGTTTCCCAACAAATGAATGCTGCAGTGGAAGAAGTGAACCAAGGGTTAGAGGTTGTTACAAGCTCAAGCAAACAATTAAACCATCAAATAAGTCAATATAAGATATAAAGAGAGACTTCCATCCGTGGAGCGTTCCCACGGATGGTTAGCGATACTTATCAGGGTGCCAGCGTCCGTTATCGCCCTCACTTATCCTTTTTTTATCTAAATCTGGAAGTGGGGGTCTTACGGACGATTGTTCACATGATAAAAATACTAACGGCTGTCACCAATCAGCAATAAAGGTGACAGCCGTTGTTAAATGCTTATGAGTTTAAAATTTCTTCAATCTTATTTAATTCATCTTGAGTAAAAGATGTATGCTCTAATGCTTTTACGTTTTCTTCTATTTGACTGACACGACTTGCGCCAATTAAAGCAGAAACAACAGATTGTTGATGTAGTACCCATACGAGCGCCATTTGTGCTAGTGTTTGGCCGCGTTCTTTAGCCATATCATTTAAACAGTTAATTTTTTGTAAGACATCAGAAGAAATATCTTTTGCATTTAAGAATGGGATATAATCCTTTGCTGCGCGGGAGTCTTTTGGTATGCCATTCAAATAGCGGTTTGTCAGTAGGCCTTGTGCTAATGGAACATAGGCAATACAGCCAATTCCATTGTCTGTCAGTGTATCTGTAAGTCCATTTTCAATCCCTCTATCAAGCATCGAGTATCTGGCTTGATGAATAATAAATGGAGTCTTTTGTTTTCTTAGAATTCTGATGGCTTGTTGTGTTTGATCATCGTTGTAGTTAGAGATTCCGACATAAAGGGCTTTTCCTTGTCGTACAATGTGATCGAGTGCAGACATGGTTTCTTCGAGAGGTGTTTCTGGATCTGGGCGATGGTGGTAAAATATATCAACATAATCGAGGTCCATTCTTTTTAAGCTTTGGTCAAGGCTTGAAATTAAATATTTCCTTGAACCCCAATCTCCATATGGTCCATCCCACATTTTAAATCCTGCTTTAGTCGAAATGATTAATTCATCTCTATAAGCGGCAAAATCCTCTTTCAGAATACGTCCAAAATTCCTTTCAGCAGTACCAGGCGGTGGACCATAATTATTCGCTAAGTCAAAATGGGTAATGCCTAAATCAAATGCTCTAGTCAGCATCCTGCGCTGGTTTTCTAATGCATCTTCCCCACCAAAGTTGTTCCACAATCCAAAGGACAGCGCTGGCAGCTTTAGACCAGAGTGCCCGCAACGGTTGTAAGGTATTTCATGATAACGTTTTGGATTTGCGATAAACGACATACAATTCCTCCCCATATAATAATTTAATATCCAACTTCTACTGCGGCATTGACAATATACATGAGGTCATTTTTATCTTCTTTATCCTCTAATACAATGCCAGAAGTGGTTGTCATACCACCATCCATTACTTCCACAGTAACTGTACCGTAGGGAATCTCCTCTTTAACACGTGCTACATCTACATTTTCTTTGTCCTTGGGTACTGCTAAGCGAACGTTGACTCTCATGTTATGTAGGTTTTCCTCGGGTAAGTAATGTTTAATTCCTGGCATGGAGTTGTAATGGATCGCATTTTCAACAGCCCTTAAGCATGCTTTCGTAATGTTTTGGCCATGTACATCGATGCCAGTTCCAGTTTCAATAAAGATTATTCTTTCCATGTAATCGCCTCCATTGTTAAGGGCTAACTAATATTTACCTATTCTAAAGATTATAGTATATGATTAGAAAAATCAAATAAGTTGCCATATGTTATGATAATAGAAATGTTACATATAAAAGTATATGAGGTGAAAATGGTGAAAATAACGGTTATTTGTGTAGGAAAGTTGAAAGAGAAATATTTAAAACAAGGGATACAAGAATACACGAAGAGGTTAGGTTCATATGCAAATATAGATTTATTAGAAGTAGCGGATGAAAAGGCTCCAGAAAATATGAGTGAAGCAGAGCAAGAGGAAGTAAAAAGGAAAGAAGGGGATAAAATATTGTCGAAAATTTCCTCAGATGCCTACGTTATTTCCCTGGAAATATTGGGAGATATGCCTACATCGGAAAAGTTTTCCAAAAAGTTAGAAAGCTTAATGGTGCATGGAAAAAGTAAGATGGTATTTGTTATCGGTGGGTCATTAGGGTTAAGTAAAGAAGTGCAGGAAAGAAGCGACTATGCTCTGTCTTTTTCTAAAATGACTTTTCCTCATCAGTTAATGAGAGTGGTGTTGTTGGAGCAAATCTATCGAGCATTTCGGATTATGAAGGGGGAACCGTACCATAAATAGAGGCAAAAATTGTTCAAGATAAGGTGATAATTTGTCTTTAAGATACTTGTACATATTTTCTAATAAATGCCTAACAATGACTGGTAGAATGACTTTCGAGCCTGATGAACTTAGTTGAACGCTAAGTTTATTTTTCTTGGTGTTCCAGGCATGTTCATTAACTAGGCGGTGAAATTCGGATTCATATAATCTTGCAAAACGATAGTTGCTATTGGGTAAAGTAAAAACTGCCAATGAATAACTTTTTATCTTTCCTTGTATTTTTAATTTTACTTCTCCCCCAGCCAAATCCTAATTCCTCACCTGGCACACAATATCTGTGAATGAACACTTCCTTCTTTTTTAAGATTTTTATTTAATTTCTGACAGTTGTATAACTAATGTTAGCAGGCTTAATATGTAATAGAAAAAGAATTCAATAACGGCATTGCATAAGGATAGGAATAACAGAGTTAGCTTATATATTTTTGATGGTTTCATTAATTGGCGAACAGTAATAGTGGTATTGGTTTCGATTCTTATTGGAGAGAAAAGTTTCAGGGATTTCTGTGATCATAGTTGGAGTAATGTGATTTAATTTATTTTGGGAATAGGATGAGTAAAATGGGTCATGTTTGCGGAAAATCATATAATTGTGAAAAAGAGTTAACACTTGCAGTTATTGGAGGGAAATGGAAAGTTTTGATTTTATGGCATTTAGGTAAAGAGGGAACGAAGCGGTTTAGTGAACTTAAGTCGCTTATGCCAGGTATTACGCATAGAATACTTATAAACCAATTGAGGGAGTTGGAAGATAATCGAATTGTTCATCGAGAAGTTTACCCGGTTGTCCCCCCTAAAGTGGAATACTCCTTAACACATCATGGACAAAGTCTAATGCCTATCCTTGATTCATTATATGAATGGGGGGAAAATTTTATGGAGGTTATATCAGAGGATCAAGTTGATTTAAGACTATCATCAAACCATATGTCGCAATAATTATTGCGACATATGGTTTTTTAATGATTTAGGAAAACTATAAAAACAAAAAGCTGTAAATAACTAGGTATTTGTGTTAGGTCTAGTCCAGTTCCAACGAAACACTACTTTGAGGTAACTTCGGATTTTTGGGATGAGTTACCGTACTAAGGAAAGCTACACAGAATATTCATCGCAGAAACATATGTGTTGCTCGTTTTGAAGACAATTCCGCTTTTGTTCTATAGGATACTAAGTGAATTATTTGTAACTATGTGAGATTAAAGTGCGTACTTCCTCTTTATTCCAATTGATTTTATAATAAATACATAAACAAAATAACCAATTTAAGGAGTGAAGAAAATGGAACTTCAATTAGCATTAGATTTAGTAAACATCCCAGAAGGTAAAGCAGTAGTCAATGAGGTACAGGAGCATATTGATATCGTAGAAATTGGTACACCTGTCGTGATTAACGAGGGACTTAAGGCCGTAAAAGAAATGAACGAAGCATTTCCTTCTTTAAGAGTATTAGCAGATCTAAAAATTATGGACGCAGGCGCATATGAAGTCATGAAAGCATCAGAGGCAGGGGCTGACATTGTAACAGTACTAGGGGCAACGGATAATTCCACTATCAAGGGAGCTGTTGAAGAAGCCAAAAAACATGGGACCAAAATTCTTGTAGATATGATTAATGTAAAGGATTTAGAGCAGCGTGCTAAGGATGTAGATCAACTGGGTGTAGATTATATTTGTGTACACACTGGTTATGACTTACAAGCTGAAGGAGAAAAACCATTTGAACAGCTGCAAACAATAAAGGCTGTTGTGAAAAATGCCAAAACTGCAGTTGCAGGTGGAATTAAGTTAACTACTATTCCAGAAGTTGTTCAATCACAGCCTGATCTTGTTATTATTGGTGGTGGCATTACAGGGCAAGAAGATAAAAAAGCCGTATCTGCTGAAATAAGAAAAATAATGGATAAAGGAATTTTAGTTTAAAGGGTTGATTATATTATGCAGACGACTCAATATCTTTCACAAGTTATCAATGAGTTAAAACGTACAGCGAATCTAATGGTTGATGGGGAAGCTGAAAAAATAGTAGAGGCTATACTTAACGCCAAAAAAATATTTGTTGTAGGAGCAGGTAGATCGGGGTTTATGGGTAAGTCTTTTGCCATGAGATTAATGCATATGAACCTGGATGTTTATGTCATTGGCGAAACGGTAACTCCTAATTTAGAAAAAGATGATTTATTAATTATCGGATCAGGATCAGGGGAAACGAACAGTTTGTTATCGATGGCTGCAAAGGCAAAAGGCATTGGGGCAACCGTAGCACTTGTTACTATTTTCCCAGAATCCAGTATTGGCAAAGTGGCTGATATTGCAGTGAAAATTTCGGCACAAGCAAAGGCTGAAACAGTTAGTGAATTAACTACGATCCAGCCGATGGGTTCTCTATTTGAACAATCTTTATTACTATTCTACGATTCTCTCATATTAAGATTTATGGAGCGAAAAGAATTAGATTCAAGTACGATGTTTACAAGACATGCTAACCTAGAGTAGCGATATTTATATAAAAATGGGAAAAGGGCGATCCAAAAGCTAAGCTTAAGAACTTTGGGCGCCCTTATTTTTTATTTTGTTAAAAATGGTAGTGGAGATAAGCGAATACAGATAGAAAGAACTAGAGTGATGGCATCTGTCATCAGGGATGAGGTTACTGAAAAAGTACACTTTTACCAGATCATTTTTTGCCTCTTAAATTACCACGGTGAACCGTATCATAAGTAGTATAAAGCTGATAAAATAAAGTTCAAAGCCAGTACTAATCAAAATAGCGGTTTTGAACTTTATTTTTAAAGTGATTTTTGAATGCAATTGTTATGAATTATCAGTAAGATTAATAAATAAGGGAGTCATAATATTGAAGATTACTAGAATTTTGCTTTATGTTTTTGTGTTTGCTAATATTTTGGGGTTGCTTTATTGGATTACTATAATGTTATCAGACATTTTTAATCAATAATAGATTTAGGTATTATTAAGTAATCTTTGTTTTTTAGATGATGAAGAGAAGTTTTTTTCTCTTTTATTTAGATTAATGGCGAATAAAGTTTCCAAATTAAAATACTTATCAAGGCTGAAGTGATATATACTTTTTCTAAAAATAATTAATGAAAATGCATTTGTATAAAGAATAAGACTAATTAAATTCATATTTCCAGATAGGATAAAGTTAATGTGCATAAAGAGACAAACAAGAATAGAAGGTATGGTGAATAAACCTGCTATTAGAAATATACCCAGTATAATTTGAGTAATGGGTATAACATAGTTGAAAATCATCACATGTTCTAAAACTACATTCTCTATGAAAATTTTATAAAAGGTCGGGACATCAGAATTTTGTAATGAATCCATCAGATACTCGTTCAAAAATAATCCTGGTTCTTTAAACCATGACTTTTCGGTAAGTTTAGTTACCCCTGCTAATAACCAACCTGTTCCAAAAAGAACACGCATTAAAACGATTAGAGATGAAAGCGCTCCTATATTTTTAAAAAAACTCATTTCCTACTCCCCTTATTGTTTTTTTCTTAAAGAATTTATTTTTCCTAAGGGAAACTTTTTAAGTAAAAAAATGCTTGAAGTTTCTTGTTTAGGATAAAATTCTTAAATTTGATATTTACTTCAATCAATCATATGCCTTACAGGTTAAAATGTTTCCTGTATGATAAAAAGTTTACCAAATGAAAAAAATAATGTAAATAACTATTTACATAAATCTGCAGGTAAATTAATAAATGAATTTAAGATGATTAATTAGACTTCACAATATCTAATGAAATGAGCCCAAATTTCCTGATATTTATTTAGTTGGTTGCATTTTTGTTTTGGTTATTCTTATTTCTTTATTGATGGCCTTAATATTGGCATTAGCCGAGAGCATATCAAGAAAAACAACATATAATGAATATATCTCTTTTAATAATGCATAGATAGGAAAACCATGTGAAAGTAATACTACATTTGCTTCTTGTCGAATCATTCAGGTGAGATTATCGTATCAAGACAGCAATTCATTTCATGTTGTCGTTACGCCGACCGCTTTAGGAAGATAAGAATTAGAGATTCAGACAGAAGCCTAGACAGTATCAGTACCTGAAAACATTTTAGTCCTTAAGTCGCTGAAAAGATCATTATAAACGACATTAGACTATGCATGGCTGAAGATTATCCGAAGGGAGAGAATTATCCATGTCTGACGACAATCACGATCAGTCAAAGAGGCAGGAATATATAAGTAAAGGTGATAATGAAGATCCTGATGTAAGCAAATCTATTCAATTGCGAGATATGCTTCGTCGAGGGTACAGTGCTTTTAAAATAAATGATTACGAGAAAGCACATCAATTGTTCGAAGAGGCAATTACACTGGTTCCTCACAGTGCGGAAGCTCATGCATGGCTCGCTGCAGTTTACGGTCGTCAAATTGATGCAGCTTGGAGTTTAACAGATAAAATGAAGCTTTATTCCAAGTTAGAAAACGAGGTCACGATTGCTCTAGAAATGGACCCGACATTGCCACTCGCAAGGAGGATGAATGGTTCCAAATTGTTGAATACGCCGGATATGCTAGGGGGGGACCCTGCTAAAGCAGCTAAAGAATTCCGTTATTGTATTGACCAAGGGATGAATGATATTGAAATATGGGTATCTCTGGCTAAATGTTATATGGAAACGGCTGATCTGGGTAAAGCAAAAGAAGCACTAAACGAAGCATTAGCTATAGAGCCGAAGAATAAAGAGGCTCTACAATTAATGCAAGATGCATTGAAAAAAAAGAATAATAAAGAGAGATAGCATAAAAAATCACCACAGCGATCAGCTATGGTGTTTTTTGTTAATGAAGTTGTAATCTAATCATGACAAAAAAACAGGAAGTTTATTCCTGGTTTTTCTGAATACTTTCTACCCCTCTTGTCATCATTTCTTTTCCTGTTGTAATGGCGCCATTTTTCAAAGTAGTAGCTATATTTCTTAATAGAATTCGAGGAGGTTGATTTGCATCGCTCACCACATCATTCATTTCATTGCTGAGTTGGTTGACTCCTTTGGCCAAAGCATCTGCAACGATAGGTTCAGAGTGTTCCCTTGCTTCCTTAATCACTTTTTTAATAGTCTCTTTTGTCATATATGGTTCACCTCCTTTCAATGGAACTTTCCTTCACTATCTGTTGGAAGTTGGCCTAAATGTTTTCTTTTTGTGCTTTTATGAGGTGTTTCTACTTTCTATTCTCCCTTAGCCCCGTTGCGCAGTTCGCTCTCAAAAGCACTAACGGCCCTCCTTATCAAATTTGATATCGGACTCTCTGCGTTTGGTATATACTCAACAGCAGGTTTACCTTCCAAAGACTTAAGCTTTAGATGGATAAGATGCAATAAATCAGGGGCCTGTGTTTTGTTCTTCAGCGTATGCCAGCACTTACGAGCATCCTCATTTCGACCGATTCGGTAGTATACTTCACCTAGTTCATAAATAAGCTGCCAATATCTTTTGGTTTCGAGAAAGCCTTCTCCATGTATTTGTTGTTCAATAAGAAAAGTGTAATCTTCAATCGCTGTTCGTGATCGCTGGAAATACTTTTCAGGCAATTGATAGGCAGCCTTACCTCGTAATAATCGGATCATGATATTTTGAGGGGCGGCACTTACCGCTTCGTCTAGAAGCTTTAGTCCTGATTTGGACCACCTCAATTTTTCTAACGGATTTGTTTTATCCCTAGCAATTAAAATCATGGTACTGCCATGATATGCGTCCAAAAGTGGGATGTCTGAATTGTCAGATCGCACCCGTTCCAACAATTGATGCATGTCTTGAACGGCCTTTTCATTGCCTTCCACGGCGTCTTTGTGTAATGAACTAACTTGTTCATGTAAATTCTCAATATCTTTCTCACTCATACTTACCAAATGTTTATCCCTCCCTTTTGTTTTTTTACTACTTTTTCTTCGATGTCAATTTGGAATAACGTTGTAAAACTTTACTTGCTTCATCCGGATTACCCATATTCTGATAAGCGGTCTTTAGATCCTTTATTAATTCTTTTACCTGTTTATTAGTAAGGTAACTAGGGTCTTTTTGATAACGATCTAGCATGAAAGAGATATCCTTGACAGCAATCTTTGAGCATTGAAAAAAGGATTCCGGTAGACGTATACATACATTTGATCGTAACATCCGAATTTCCTTGTGATTCGGATTCTTAGAAATTGCTTGATTTAATGCGTCTAGTCCTTCCTGCGCTTTATCTGCTTTTTCCAAAGGCTGAACTGCATCTCGTCCTAATAATGCAAGAGTACTCCCGTAATAGGCTTCGACAAGAGCATTGTTAGGCTCGGAATCACGAAGTTTTAAGAAAATATCATAGGCGAGCTTTACCGCCTTTTTATCTCCGTCTACACCTTTCATAAAAAGTTTTTTTCCTTTCTCAAATTGTTTCATTACAAATTACTCCCTTCTAAATAAAAATTTGGATCAAGAATCTGAATTTGATAAACCTGTTGTGCTGGCAATGGTATAAAGCGCGAAATTCTATATTTAGGATCATAGACATAGATTCCACTATCCAAGCAGCAATTCGAGAATTCGTGAGGGATTCGTAAAACATGCCTCATCCTGCTTTGTCCGATAAAGATAGTATTTTCTGTTATGGCAAGACCACGTGTAAAACCTGGTAGTTGGATGGGCTTCTTGTTTCCGGCGACGATACTGAATGACATAGAGTCACAATAAGCTAATTGGTTTTGATGCATCATTACCGTATGTGGCATATACAAATCCTTTACAACGACATGATTTTCAGGGTCGATATGGAGTTGTTGAGTGGGATGAAAATTGGTCAAATCAATCGCGACAATCGCACCGTTTTTTTGTATAGGGTTCATGTACCATTTGCCATAGGGGGAAAACATAGACACATACAATGTACGGCCATCCAACCAAATATCATTAATATGATGGACGTCTTTGTCCTCTGTATTTAGTCGAATCTCCCCTAATCGTGTGAATGTTTCGGTATCATAGCACCCAATCGCATTCATTGCGGTCTCTACAACCAGAACAACATGATCATTGAACTTCACGATATCGTGAAGATCGAGTTTCGGAAGTTGTTTTTTCTGGATAACTTCGAACCTCTGATCCATTGTAATGATTTCGTTATCATCGGATGCTATGAATAATCGATCATTAACCAGCGTCATTCCTGAACAACTTCCGGTATAAAGTTTCTCTAAAGCATTATTTTTTAAATCTAGCAAAAATAGGCCACCCTGATCAGAATCACTGGATGGACAACTGACTAGTAGAGTTGTATTGATATGTTTAAAATCTGGATCATTCTCCAATCCGTATAACAACGCGGATCAACCTCCTCCTTAAATTAATGGTTTATGCTAGCTACGATATGTGTGTTAATAGGAACCGCTTGGATGAAATGCCTCATTTTTATAAAATTATATGTTTGTCCGAGTCAAGTCTGACATTACTTGCATTTCATAAAGAGTAAAGGGAGGAGGACAGTAAAAAGATAGAAAAACAAAAAGTAAAGTAAAAAAAATCGAAAAAATATTGCAAAAAATTATGTTTCAAAACCATTATGGAAATTAGCCCTTAGACACTGCAATCCATATTGTCATAGGGTATCTTTCTATTTCTAGGCAAATGGTACAAGTAGGTAGTGTGTGGAAATTTGAAGCGTTAGAAAAAATACATGGAATGGAGGAGTGAAAAAATGGAGAAGTTCCAAACGCATAAGATGACAGTTTCCGTTGATAAACATTCATCCCATTTAGAACAATTCAAAGAATTTTATAAAAAATTAGATGACCAAGGAAAAACGATTGAAAAACTTCCTCATGAAAAAATAGAAGATTATCAGTTACAGGCTATTAACGCCACGCTTGCACATGTGTGGAACCAAAATGAACACTATCATTCAAGGTTAAAAGAGGCGGGATTCAAAGAGCCTAAAATAGATAGTCTAGAACAATTAGCATCTGTACCGATGTTGGAGAAAGATGTTATTAGAGGTGATAAAGAGAAGATATTATGTGTTGCTCCTAAAGAAATAGGCCAAGTTCATCTAACAAGTGGTACATCGGGTAAACCAATTTATACCTCTTATACCTTGGCTGATCAATATGTATATGATTTGCTACCGAAGTACTTGGAACTGTTTAAGGAATCCGATGATGATGTTGCGGCAATTGCACTTCCATATGAGTTCGCGCTGCCTGGCCTTGGATTTCAGCGATTATTTCAATTTGCTTTTGGTACTGCAGTACTATCGCTTGGAAAAGGCGGTTACATGGCTCCGGTTGATAAGTCATTGGAATTAATGAAGGAATATCAAGCCACTGTTCTTACAACAACACCATCTTACGCAGCGCTGCTAGCAGAAGAAAGCGAGAAGTATGGTATCAAGATAGGTGAAGATATTCAGTTGAAGAAAATCTGGCTTACTGGTGAAGGATGTTCTCCCGCCTTCCGCGAACGTCTGGAAAAGTGGTGGGGATGCGAAGTTTCGTTTTTCTATGGTTCAACCGAGTGCGGAGTTATCGGTGTAGAATGCAGTAAGCATCAAGGTTATCACGTCATGGAAGGGCATATAAAATTGGAAATTATTGATCCGCTTTCTGAAGAAGTGCTTCCATACGGGCAAACGGGGGAAATTGTTGTGACGACACTACTGCGCGAGGGGATGCCGATGGTACGCTATCGGACCGGAGATCTAGGAGTTTTACAAAAATCCAAATGTGATTGCGGAATTACAATGGATGTTCTGCAGCTAAGAGGAAGAATGGAGCACATGCTGCGTATAGACAATGTAGATTATTCTCCATTTATGATCGAGCACTTTCTTATGGAGATTCCGGATGTAGGTTTATGGTATCACCTTAAGCTAAATCAAGGGGTGTTAACAATTGAAGCCGAAAAATTCCGCACGAATCTAAATGACGAGCAATTGGCGGAAAAGATTCAAAAGCACATGAAAGATCGAATTGGGGTAGATTGTAAAGTTGTAATCAGGGATGATATCCCTCGTACGTTTGGAAAAGCGACCAGAGTATTTATATAAATAAAACGAAAAGTGAGAGAGGAGGTGGCATAATGAGTGACATCTATACAGAGAGGTCAAGAAAGTTTCAGGAGATGTATAAGCGAATTCAAAAATCTCCCCTATATAAGCGGAAACTATCGGATCATGCTGCAAACGGAATTGACTTGAATCAAATCCAATCACTTCCATTAACGACAAAAAATGATTTACGGGAAGCTGGCATTTTCGGTCACCTAGCCGTCGACAAGAAGGAAATAGCTCAATATCACGAATCAACTGGTACAACTGGCGAGCCTTCTGCCTCATGGTTTACGCAAGAAGATTTGCAGATTGGCGGAAGACAACTGAAGGAATGCGGAGTACGTTTGACATCTGAAGACCTTGTCCTGATCCGTTTTCCCTATGCAATGGCGCTGCCAGCATTCTTAATGCAGCATGCAGCTTGGCAAACAGGGGCAGGAGTCGTTCCCGCCAGCGGACGTACGGTCGTTACTCCTTATCCAAGAGTATTAAGCCTATTGAAGGATCTTTCTGTCACAGTAATGGCCGGTCTTCCGCGTGAGATGGAACTGCTGGCTGAAGTGGCTCGTCTAGGAGGTTCTGATCCAAGTAAGGACTTTCCGGAATTGCGTGCCATTTGTGTTGCTGGTGAATTAATGAGCGACAAGCGCAGAAAGCATATAGAAAAGCTGTGGAACGTGCCAGTATTTAATATGTATGGTTCAACGGAAACTGCTAATATCGCTACAATGTGTGAATACGGCAATATGCATATCGTAGAACAAGATTTTTTCGTAGAAGTGCTAAATGAGAACGGTTCAAACTCTGTGGATGAAGGAGAAAGAGGCTTTGCAACAATCACCACGCTATCTCATCAAGGTTCTCCACTGCTGCGATATTTTAATGAAGACATTATTTCTTTAGAGCATGGTTTATGCGATTGCGGTCGAACTGGAGCTAAGTTGATTCATTACGGCCGAAGCAAGGATCGAATCCATTTCGGAAACATTGTCCTGGACGCAATGGACATCCAGGAAGCGGTATATTCGTTGTCTCCTACACCGGATGCTTGGCAGCTACTTGAACAGGGTGATAGGTTGCACTTTTTACTAGATTCGCATGAGTCCCAAAAATGGTCAGAAGAAAATGTCCGTTCTCTCTTATCATCTCGACTTCAGGTACCTGTCACTGTTGAAATCACTACGATGATCGATCGTATTGATCTCATGGATAACACGCCATCAATAAAGCCTGTATATATAAAAAAACGAAGTAACGGCGCATCAAGATAGATTCATGCATGCAACAATAGAACAGTCAGTGGTCAGATGTTTTTAATTGATTAACAAAAGAAAGGATGGTTAACCTTGAGTGATAAATCGCAACAAAAGAAATCGCAGCTTCTCGTAAGCCGCGACCATAAAAGTGAGGATACTATTGTTAAAGTTAAGCAAACGGTTATTGGTGGTTCATCTCATACGTTAATTGCCGGTCCTTGCTCGATCGAATCCAGAGAACAGCTCTTATCGGTTGGTTCCGTATTAAAGAAAGCTGGATTAACGGTGTTGCGAGGTGGAGCATTCAAACCGAGAACCTCTCCCTACAGTTTTCAAGGAATTGGTGAAGAAGGATTAAAAATGATGAAGGATGTAGCAGATGAAATGGGATTGGTGACAATTAGCGAAATTATGAGTTCCGATCAAATTGATACCGCAGCCAAGTATATTGATATCTTTCAAATAGGTGCTCGTAATATGCAGAATTTCGACCTGCTAAAAGCTGTCGGCCAAACGAAGAAACCTGTATTACTGAAACGAGGCCTTTCCGCTACTTTGGAGGAATTTATGCTCGCAGCAGAGTATATTATGCATCATGGTAATGACCAGGTGATGTTAATCGAACGTGGAATCCGTACTTTCGAGACAGCGACCCGCAATACACTTGATATTTCTGCTGTTCCTATTTTAAAACAGGAAACCCATCTTCCTGTGCTAGTGGATGTCAGTCATTCGACTGGAAGGAAAGATATTCTCCTACCTTGTGCAAAAGCGGCACTTGCTGCTGGGGCAGATGGGGTTATGGTGGAAATGCATCCGGATCCCGCGAATGCTCTTTCCGACGGGAAACAGCAACTCAACATGGAAGAGTTTCAAACGTTTTGGGACGGCGTTTGCAATTCCGGTTTGTACCATTAAGCCGTTTTCCATTACTGCCACAATAGAGCCTGCCATAACAGGGGATGGAGGTGAGAATATGGTAGACTCACAGTATGAACGCAAAGCGTCGGATCTGTTACAAGAATTGTTACTCGACTTACTATTAGTGACGGATGGACGAACAACGGATTTGCTGGAAATCCTATTGAATGAGAAAGTGAGGGTAGAAGTGATCCGCCAAGAGCCAATAGCTGAAGATAACAACTTAATGGGCGAATTTTCAGGAGGTCCGTACTATATTCGAGAATCGGTTTTGATCGGTGAAAAAAGTGGATTTGTGGTCTCACACAACATTGCACTTGTATATTCCAAGCACGTACCTCCTGCTTTGTTTGAGAACATTGCAAATCGACAGCAGGGAATTGGCAAAGCGATCAGCTCACTGGGAGTACGGTCATTCCGAGAAGTGGTCGACTCTGGGTTCATAAACGAGGAGGAAGCGGTTGATCTTTTTAGACAGCCGGTTAAGATCCGCTTTCCCAATCTGTACAATAAATTACCCTATAAAAGATACTTCATGTATTTTGAACGTAAACCGGGGATTCAGATGCTCGAATATTACAATCCGAGCCTCATCAGACACCGTTTACAGCAAGAGATCAGGAAAGAACAATCAAGTGACTGAGCAACGGCTGGCTCTACATCCCTTAGAGTCAGTCATTAACTTTACATATACAGAGAATGAATGATATACTACCTCATTTTTTTCTCGACTTTTCTTTCGTTTGTTCGACAATATTAACTCCGAAATCAATCATTTGTTTAGCGGCATATAGTACACCCTTCTCGATGGCTTTGAATAATTTAAATACAATGACTTCCACGGGTTGATCACGATTTCCTACAGTTTCTTTGATTTCTTTCTTGGCTACGTTCGCTCCTTTTTTGACTGCTGTCATATAGTTCTCGGTAAAGCATCTAAATTCCCGGTGAAGTTGTTTCAAAATTTCTTTCCTCGACAACTGCATCACCTCCTTAGGAACTGCCTTTCTTGCATTCCTTTCAGTCTAAGCTTCAGCTTGTAGAAATCGATTTTCATCGCCGTCGCACTTTTTCTTTATCCTGCATCGGAACGGAATCAATCGTTTCCGCATGTTTTTCGTCGTCCTCACCCCAAGATATAAACAGTGCAACGATAACGCCAACGACTAATACAAAAAACAACACACCGCATAAACTCATGCCTAGAATGAATAAGATTTTATCGCCAATATCCATGTTATCTGTTTTCATTCTTTTTCACTCCTGCTTTGTTGTAATAGTTCAGTATATGAATAAATATCCTAGATTCTATAGGTAATAAACTATTATTCTTTAAAATCCACTGTAGTCTAAGCAAGAATCACTAATTAACATAAATATATATATGGAGAGTTATAAAATAAAATAAGTGTATCAAACATATAAAAGGAGGTTTCCAATCAATGGATGAGATACAAGGGAAAGCAGATTCTAACTCGACCGAAGAAGAAGAAGGACTTACGACAAATTCCAACCAGACGAATGATGAGGAGTGGAATCAATTTATCCAACAAGAGTTAGAGAAACAAAATAAGAACGAAGGAAAAGAAGACTCGTCTTCGTCAGATAGTAAAGAGGATTTACTTGATTCTCTAATGGAGAAAATACCAGTAGAAGATATGGTCAACTCAACAGTGAAACTGATTAAGGAGAAAGTAGGAACGGAGATAAAAAAGAGGAAGACGAACAAGAATACAAATAAGAGTACAAATAAGCAGACAACAGAAAAGGTAATGGAGAAGAAAAATGAGAATACAAATAAACAGACAGCAGAAAAGAAAAAGAGGAAGAAAAATAGAACATATAAAAATAGGCAAAAGGAGCGCCGAAAACAATTATATAGAGATATATATGGATAGCCCATAAACAAAGGAGCTTCACCATTTATGAAGGAGACTCTTTTATTTCCTACTAGTACTAAACGAAATATCGCATCGTTATTCTTGTTTGGGTCACTTATTATCCTTGTACAATTAAATAACTACTTGCTAATAACTGTTTGGGGAATAGGTGCAGGGCTTATCTTCATTGATAAATCAATGAGATTTTTTGTTGTAATAACACTGACTTTTGGCATCGGATTCTTTCTTTATGGCTATGTGAATTCTGAATGGTTTACGGATATGAGTCCTGAAGCAATGCGGATCATTCTCAATAGGGTGTCATTGATCGCTCTTATCATTCCATTAATATGTATATCACTTATTTACAAACTTCCTTTTATGAGCTATTGGCGGACTCCGCAATGGGGTGAGTTCGTTCGAATCCCATTTATATGGTTTGGTTTCCGTCAAGCGAAAGTAAGCATGTTTCTCGCCATGGCGATGTTTATTAATTTTATTGCTTTTATGCCGTTTATTGTGAATAATACTTGGGCATACATCCTAGAGATATGGTGGTTCTTGCTTATTTTTTCAATCCTTAACTCCGTGCTTGAAGAAATCATTTGGAGAGGCATACTTCTAAGTCGTTTTTCTGAGTGTTTTGGTAATCGATGGGCGGTATTGATAACGAGCATTGGATTTGGTCTGCAACATTATTCCTTAGGATTCTCTTGGGTTAGTTGCCTTGCATTTAGTATGGGAGGATTCTTTTTCGGGGCTCTTACAGTCCATTCAAAAAGCATCATTCCTGCAGTAATCTGGCATATGTTATTTAATACCTTAATGATTCTTAGCGGAATGATAGAAAATATTTGAATAAATAATGCAGGCGTAGGGCCTGCATCTTATTCTTAGTGTCTCACTTCTACTGCAGCATTCACTATATACATCAAATCATTTTTGTCATGGTCTTCTTCTAGAATAATTCCATTTGAAGTAGCCATACCACCCTCTGTAACTTCTACATTGACAGTACCATAAGGGATAACTTCTTCAATCTCTTTCGTTTGTACTTGTTGACGATCGAGTGGTACTGCTAATTTAACATGTACATCCATTTCTGTTGAATTCTCTGATGGAATTCCTTCTATTCCTGGCATCGAATTAGAATGAATAGCATCTTCTACTGCTCGAACAGACGCTTTTGTAATATTCTGCCCATGAATATCTGTTCCAGTACCAGTTTGTATAAATAGCAACTGTTTCATGTAATCTCCTCCTTTTTAGAGATAAGTTAAATTCATTTCATTTCTATATGATCTTACATAGACAATTCCCTAAAAAAGATTGTAACAAACACATAAACAGTAAAAAGTTAGTTAAGATTTTGTACTATAAGATCATGTAAGATCCAAAAGAAGGATTAGATAAAAGTAGATTTGTACTCAATACAGAAATTTACCTAATCCAAATTCTCTTTAGGTTTTTCTATATGTTTTCTATTTTTAACCTCAGTAAATATGTCATCTGATACACTTGCTTGAGTTATTGGGGTTTCAGCAGGGGAATTAGATTGATTTAATTCTATTAGCGATTTTAGCATTTTAATATCTTCTTTCGTAGCGTATTGTTTATCAGGTTTTAACATATACCCTAACTGACCGTTTGATTCTATTGTAGCCCATTGTAAATCACTAATACTTCTAATGTTTTGTTGTCTTATTCGTACCTCAAGCATATCAACTGTTAATCGTAGCTTTTTTAAATTGCTTTCATTAATTTGTCCATTTTCGACTACTATTAGTGATTTGCCATAAATCAAAGTTTCTAGAGTATTCGATTTTAAAACAATATACTCAATAAAAAGAAGTGTAAAGACCATTAAAAATGTAATCAACATAGTAATCCAAATGTTCCTGTCCCCTACAGGTTGAATGATTAATGAACCAACGGCTATCATCATAACAGTCTGAGCAACCGTAAGCTGTGAAATTGATTTTCTCCCAGCTAACCGCAAAATAAGTACGCCTCCCAGGACAACGACAATAGCTTTCCATATGAAATTTAAATCCAAAACATTCTCCCCTTTTTAAACAAAATATAACGTTGTTATGTTGAAAATATATTTAAGTTTTACAATTTCAGTTTATTTATTGATTTTGCCCTAAAGATGGAATGCTTCAATATCTATTGTGAGTAATATCCTTCACTCTATTCTCTATTATTTTAAATAGTCATTATGTAGCGAAGGAGTGACTGTGTAAAGAAAATGGCAAGAATACTTCAGATTTTTATATTTGATTTTTAGATTTTTTTTTCTGTTCAACGTTTTTAATGGTCTCAGCGTTTGCTATATCATATAACCTGCTTTTAGGTTCATATATTTGTTGTGAAGGCCATAGTCCATGGTGACCTGAAAAGATATAACTAACGAGACAAGCAATAAAAAAGTATTCTAGTCCTTTTCCGTCAAATATCTCCATTGCCAATAGGAAAGCTGCTATAGGGGTATTAGCAGCGCCACAAAAAACAGCAATTAATCCTAATGCAGCGAGGAAGGATATAGGTAAATCTATAAATGTGTGTAAAGTATTTCCTAATGTTGCTCCCATAAAAAATAAGGGTATAGCCTCTCCTCCAACAAAGCCAGTTCCAAGAGTGACCGCCGTAAATATTAGTTTTATCAAGAAAGCAAAGGGGGGAACGTCTTCTGTAAAAGATTGTTCTAGCATTTGTAATCCTCGGCCATTATAATCTTGTGAACCTATAATTAAAGTTAATGCCACAATGATAATTCCTCCAAAAAACGCTCTTTTCATATGGTTTTTATTAAAAAGTTTCTCAGAGAAAGTTTGTATACCATGTCTCAACTGACAGTATAAAATACTTAATAGACTGAAAATAACAGATACAATAATAACTTTTGTAAATGTAATAAAAGATAGTTCTGGTATACTTTGTATAATAAACTCTTCGTGTTTATGTCCCAAAGCTGCTGTCGTCATAAAGTGGCCAACAAAGCTGGCCACAAGACAAGGAACGAATGCTTCAAACTTCATTTTCCCTAATGCAGCCATTTCCATTCCAAAAACAGCACCTGTTATAGGTGCTCCAAAGGCGGCGCCAAACCCAGCACTTATGCCACTCATCGTTAAAATTTTTGTATCGATTATCTTGACTTTAAAGAGCCTGTTTACTGCTTCAGCTACACTTCCTCCCATTTGAACAGCTGCACCTTCTCTGCCCGTTGAACCGCCGAAAAAGACTGTTAGAAAGGTTCCAAAATAGACAATGGGCCCCATTCTCATGGGAACCTTCTTTTTTCCATGAACGGTGTCTATCACTAAATTATTTAGTTTAGCCGTGTCATTTAAAGTATTATTAAAAAACACTTTGCCGTAATTCATATATATGTATCCTAAGAGAATTCCTCCAAGAGGAAGAAGACCTATAAGCCATCCATTTTTTTCTCGCACCTCCCCTAGATAATCGTTTGTCTCTAAAAGGAAAGTCGTTGTTGAACCAACAACTATGCCAATTAAGCTTCCTAAAATCACCCATTTACCAAGAACTGAAAAAAAGTTTTTGTACTTTTGTATTATATCCATATAGTTGCTACCCTCATTTTAAAGATTCGATATATAGATTGCTGAAAATATTTAAAAATATTCACGGAATGTCCCGGATTCTTGACTAGATAATCAGCATGATAAAAAGAAGGTTAGCCTATTCTACCCTTCTTTTATCATCATTTGATTTGCAATTAGTCTAAATCTTGCTCACTTACTTCTAAATATCCGAATCGACAAGGACTCCGAAACACTATTACTTTTGTCAGTGACCTTAATGCTATAGATCTTCGGTCATTTGGATTTTTGGTCCTTTCAACAAAGTCCAAGGTTTCCGAATGATTCCAATAGTGCACCATACCATAAATAAAAGAAATGCCTGTATATAGATTTACATATGTTTCTTATGAGGGATAACAAATAATCCGTCGTTTTCTAACCATTCTGCAAAAAGGACATCTTCCATTTTATTTATGCCTTTGGCTAATAACTCTTTTGTTAGCCAATGTCCATCTTTGTTTAGTTTCTAGATCACTTAAGACAATTGCTGCTATAAAGTGAAATATACGAATTCAAATTTTTGATAGATTATCTTACACAATGGTGGAAATGCTCCCTTTTGAATTATATACTGTCATTATTTTCGTCAAAGAAAATGATTATTTTGTAATAGGTAATAGTAATCATCGAACAAAGATAGAGGGGGAGTAAAAGGTGAAAATAGCATCAATTTTAAAATGGATTAGTGCAATCTACCTTATTTTTGCAGTGGCCATTGGCTTTACACTGTTTAAAATGAATGAAAGTCAACAAGAACAAAGGCTTGCCTATGAAAGACAGACAGAATTCAAGCAATTAGGGATTGATTTAGCGAATGCATCAGATTACTTAACCAATCAAGCGCGCCGTTATGTGCAATTTGGAGAAAAGGAGTATTATGATAATTACTGGAGAGAAGTGAATGAAACACAAATACGGGATCAAGTAGTGCAACGGTTAAAGGAAATGAATGCTCCTGAAGAAGAACTTGCACTCATTGAAGAAGCAAAAAACAATTCTGATGCTTTAGTCGAAACAGAAGAAGCCGCAATGGCAGCAGTGGAGGAAGGGAATTTTGACAGAGCCCGTCAATTAATGTTTGATGAAAACTATGATCAAAATAAAGCGATTATTATGGAACCGATTGAAGAATTTCTACAAATGATGAATCAACGAGCGCAAAATGAAACAGCGAAGTCGGAACAAATATTAAATATCTATTTATATGTTACATATAGTTTAATTTTTCTCATGTTTTTATTAGTGATTGCGACGTTTTTTATTTTATTCAAAAAAATACGTCCGTTAACAGAAATCTCCCATTACATTAAACGTTTAGCTAGTAATGAAGGAGACTTAACGGTAAGGTTGCCAGTGAAAAGTAAAGATGAAATAGGAACTATTTCACGTTCCTTTAATCAAATGATGGAGAATATGCAATCTCTAATAAAAAACATTCATCGAACGATACAAGAGACAACAGATGCGTCAAACATATTAAATGATAAGACAGTAGAAGTAACGACTAGTACCGATGAGATCTCATCAGCGATCCAACAAGTGGCTGAAGGATCTAAAACCCAGGAAGAAAGTGCAGAACAAACAGCGAAAGTAACAGAGGAGATGTCGATCGGGGTACAAGATATAGCAAATAGTATGCAGTCAGTGACGGAGTCATCTAATGATACAACGGAAGCCGCTATGAGTGGTAACCAATTGATCACTCAAGCAAATCAACAAATGAGAACTATTAATGAAATGGTTACAGAATCAGCTAAAGTAACCAATTCATTGGGTGAGAGGTCGCATGAAATTAGTCAAATCATTAATCTTATTCAAGATGTAGCTGAACAAACAAATTTATTAGCATTAAATGCAGCTATTGAGGCAGCAAGAGCTGGAGACCACGGAAAAGGATTTGCTGTAGTGGCGGATGAGGTAAGAAAATTGGCAGAGCAAACGAATGAGGCAACAAAAAATGTTACGTCATTAATCACGTCGATTCAACAGGATTCCCAATCATCTGTTCAATCAATGAATACCATCGAGAAAGAAGTGTCCGAAGGGTTACATGTCATTGAGCAAACTGGATCTTCTTTCCAAGATATTTTAGAAGCCATAAAAGGTGTTTCAAAGCAAGTTGAAGAAGTTTCAGCTACTTCAGAGGAAATCTCTGCTAGTACAGAAGAAGTATCAGCATCAGCAGAAGAAATGGCGAGTATTGTTAGTGAATCTTCTAATCATGCAAATAATGTAGCTGAACAGTCTGTCAAACAGCAACATGTCATGAACGAAATGAAACAATCGATTCAATCGCAAACTAATCAATTATCTAATTTGAAAGAGCAAATAGCACGATTTACAGTATAATCACTTTCATTTTTGGTCAATCGTTCACTTATTATATGAACGGTTAGCTTTTATTTTGAGTAACCTAGTTGAAGGTAAAGATATTATTATGTAGTTCTAATAGCAAAAAGAGGTCCGAAGATCCCCTTTTTGCTATAATTAGAACCAATTTAAAGGTTCTGGTTTTTGGTTTTGTAGTACATGCTTTGTTTCTGTATATTCTTCTAAGCCAAGTTTCCCAAGCTCTCTGCCAATACCTGACTGTTTAAAGCCACCCCAAGGAGCTTGTGGAAAATAAAGATTAAATTCATTAATCCATACCGTTCCCATGCGCATTTTCGTGGCACAGCGTTCTGCTTTCACCGTGTCATTTGTCCATACACCACCAGCTAGACCGTAAATAGAGTCATTTGCTAATTGTATTGCCTCTTCTTCTGTATGGAACTTTTCTACTGTAATAATGGGACCAAATGCTTCATCTTGTACAATGCTCATATCGGTTGTACATTCTGTAAAAATAGTTGGTAAGTAGAAGAAACCATTTTGAAGTTCAGGATCTTCTGGGCGCTTACCACCTATAATAAGGTTGGCACCTTCTTTTTTACCTGTTTCCACATAGTTCTCTACTTTTGCTAAGTGTTCTGCAGAGATAAGTGGCCCCATCTGTGTGGATTCATCAAAGCCGCTGCCTAGTTTCATGTTTTTAACACGTTCTGCTAATGCTTGGACAAATTCATCATGAATGCTTTCCTCCAGAATAAGTCTTGTACCAGCGGAACATATTTGACCTGCATGGAAGAAAACAGCGTTCATTGCTTGATCTACAGCAGTGTCAAAGTCAGCATCAGCAAAAACAACGTTAGGGTTTTTACCACCAAGCTCTAATGCAAGTTTTTTTACATTAACACTTGCTGCTTGCATAATTTTCTTGCCAGTATGAATTCCACCTGTAAAAGAAATTAAATCTACATCAACATTAGTAGAAAGTTCTGCACCAACCGTATTTCCTGCACCCAATACAAGGTTAGCTACACCAGCTGGGACACCTGCTTCTTCCATTAATTCAAAAACTTTAATTGTAGTGAGCGGTGTGATTTCACTAGGTTTCATCACTAATGTATTTCCTGTAGCAAGTGCTGGAGCTAATTTCCATGAAGCTTGTAATAATGGATAGTTCCATGGAGTAATTTGACCACATACACCAACAGGCTCGTGTACTACTTTACTCACAGAGTTTGGAATTGGTGAATCAATAATTTCTCCACCGTCTTTGTCTGCAATCTCTGCATAGTACCGGAAAACACCAGCGATATCGTCCATATCTTCACGGCTTTCTTCCACCGTTTTTCCTGTATCTAGTGATTCTAATTCAGCTAATTCTTCTTTATCTCTTTCGATTAGTTCAGCAATTTTTCGAACAATTGCTCCACGTTCAGTTGCTGATGTAGTGGCCCAATCTCCTTGATCAAATGCTGTTCGTGCTGCTTTTATAGCTAATTGAGCATCTTGGTTATCACCTTCTGCTACATTAGCCACAATATCTTGGTTAAAAGGGTTGATAATTTCACGCGTTTGGCCGCTAACAGCGTCAACCCATTGTCCATTTATAAACATTTTCTTTTGGTTCATATACTAATTTTCCTCCTTTTTTCGCTAACCTCGCCACAGGCTCGTCAATCGCCTAGTTTTCTTTATACACCACTTAAAACCCGTGTACTATGAGGAGGCTGGATTTTTACATTAGGATCGATATAATGTTTTGCTTGGCTTATAGCAGTAGGAGCTTCACCAAACCCAGACGCAATTAATTTTACTTTACCAGCGTGAGTTGTGATATCACCAGCTGCATAGATACCTGAGATATTGGTCTCCATTTTTTCATTTACCATAATAGAATTCTTTTCAAGACTTAATCCCCATTGCTTTATAGCACCTAGATCTGAAAGAAACCCATGATTGACAATAAAGGCGTCTACATCTATTGTTTCAGTTTTGTCTCCTTTATTTTCTTTTATCATGACTTGTTCAAGGCATCCGTTTTGTCCGATTAAGTTATCAATAAGCATAGGGGTTTTGATTTTCACACTTGACTCTTTTAATTGATTAACACTGTGTTCATGTGCTCTAAAGGCTTCTCGTCGATGGACTAGTGAGACTTCACTTGCCACTTCTTCCAACATTAGTGCCCAATCAACTGCTGAGTCACCTCCACCTGCAACACAGACTTTTTTGCCTTTAAATGATTGCAAGTCTGTTATCGAGTACAACAGATTATTTCCTTCGTATAAATGGGCATCATCATGCTTAAGACGTCGAGGCTGGAAGGCACCAGCACCGCTTGTAATAATAACCGTTTTGGCATAGTGAATATCTTTTGTCGTTGTTACTTTAAATAGCTGCTCGTCTAATTTTTCCACATATTGAACATTTTCTTCGAGGCAAATTTCTGGGTCGAATTGTTTTGCCTGTTCTTCTAGCTGGTTGACTAGATCTTTTGCTAATACCTTTGGGAATCCAGCTACGTCATAAATATATTTTTCAGGATACAATGCCATAAGCTGTCCTCCAACTTGTGGGAGGCTGTCAATTACTTTGACAGACATTTCACGCATACCTCCATAGAAGGCAGCAAATAAACCGGTAGGGCCTGCACCAATAATAATGGAGTCTACTATTTCTTCAGATTGATTCATTACATCTCACCTTCTTTTTTCTTATTTGTAGATAATCACATCGTCATTTTCAATTCTTACTTTATAGCTAGGTAGCTTTTTATTAGGATTAGCTAACATTCTACCTTCGTCTTTAATATCAAATTCTCTGCCATGCCATGGGCAACGAACAATCTCGCCTTTTCGACAGTAATCGTATTCTCCTGGTTTACTTTTGTCAGTTGTTGCTCCACAAATCATTCCTTTATCAAGTGGAGCACCTTGATGGGTACATTGGTTAAGAAAAGCATAAAATTCTCCGTCCAATGTACGGCAAATCAATACATTTTGTTTCCCAAATAAAGATGCCTTCATTTGTCCGGGCTCTAGGTCAGTTGTCTTGCATACGACTTGTTCTTTCATATTTCACCCTCCTATGAGTTAGGTAATTTTGGATAAAATGCTTTGGCATTCTCAGCGAAAATTTTCTTCTTTAAATCTGGGTCCATATTAGGCAGTGCCCGTGTTGGTGAATCATAATCCCAGTGTGGGTAATCCGTAGAGAAACAAAGGATTTCATCAGTACCCATTTGTTCAATAAGAGACGTAAACTCTTGTTTTGTCAACTCTTCTGCCGGTTGAGTTGTTACTCTAATTTGTTCCTTAAAAATGTCACTAGGCTTTCTCTTTAACCATGGTACTTCATGTCGAAGGTCTCGATATTGTTGATCCATTTTCCACATGATATGCGGAACCCAAGTAAATCCACCTTCAATCATCATCAATCCCAGGTTAGGGAATTTATCGAATACACCATTAAAAATCATGTTCGTTATCTGTTTCATATGAGCAGTTGGAATTAAGGTATGCCACTCTATAAAGTATCTAGGCCATTTGCCGTAGTAAACAGGCGGTTCATTATGGTGCATCCCAATCATTAAATTGTGCTTTTCGGCAGCTTCAAAAATTGGATGATAGAATGGATCGCCCCACATGATGTCATCAATTGGCAGTAAAACCTGAACCATCTTTGGATGGGATCCAACTCTTTCAATTTCTTTTACTGCAGCGTCACGATCCTGGGCTGCGATATGCACAGATCCATATAAACGATCATCTTTTTCTAACCATTCTTCAATTTGCCAATCATTGTAGGCAGATGCTAATGCTGTCGCCATTTCATACCACCCGTGCATAGATGAAGGAGACGGGTCTAAGGCACTTGTTAAAATACCATACTCATGGCCGATATCATCTAGTAACTGTTTTTGCATAAATGTTAAATCAGAACCAGCTGGACGACCGTCAGGCAGGACTGCATCCGCTCGGTCTACACCCGCTACAGCTGGTTGCGTATAAGGCATATGCTTTTCCTGTATCCAATGACAATTCGTAATATAATGTTTAAAAGGTTCATCAAGGTACTTTAGAATATCCTTGTATTGAACACGTTCGTGAATATCTGTATCTACAATAGCAATTTTATTTTTAGCCAATGTTCATTCCTCCAATGACTTTAGAATAATTTGCATTTTATCAGAGCATTGTCAGTGCACCAAACCTGTTGAGTGGTATTGAGTGGCATTTAGCTAGCTCAGTGAAGCTCAGTGATGTTCAGTAAAGCTCAGTGACCGTTTTTAATTTTTTAAAATAAATAGGATAGATGGGTAAGGAAGCAAATGGTTAGAAAAAGAAGGGGAAAACAAAAAATCCCATCCTTTGCTGATGAAACGCATAAGGATGGGATGAAAAGTTTATTTATTTTATATTGGGAGATTGTTTATTTTTCCTTTTTCGATCTTTCCTTTTTCCCACTTCTTGTTTTGCCATTTTGTAAAATGATGCTGCCATCAAAAACATGATAATGGAGAACGGCAGTGCAGCAATTATCAGCATATTTTGCAATCCTTGTGTACCACCGAAATAAACAATAATAGCCGCAATTGCAGACAAAGTAAGTCCCCAAGTGATCTTAATAGAACTAGAAGGGTTGATCGATCCGTTTGTACTTAACATTCCTAGTACAAACGTAGCTGAGTCCGCAGACGTAATGAAAAAGATAGCAATAACAACAATAGTTATCATCGACATCATCGTACCTAATGGGTAATGTTGGAGAACTCCAAACGTTGTCGTTTCAAGAGAATAGTTAGAAATCATGTCGATGCCACTTTGCTCCACATTCAAAGCAGAAACACCAAAAACTGAGAAAAAGAGAAAGCAAACTAATGCCGGTACAAAAAGAACTCCTAACATAAATTCTTTGATGGTACGACCTTTGGAAATTCTAGCGACAAAAATACCGACAAATGGAGCCCAAGAAATCCACCATGCCCAATAAAAGATAGTCCAATTGTCAATCCATGTACGGCCCTCTTCATTTAAGGGTGATATACGAAAACTCATATCAAAAAAGTTTGCAATATAACTGCCAATGGTCGATGTAAACATATTTAAAATATAGAGAGTTGGCCCAACGGCAAATAATAACAGTAATAAAGCGAATCCTAGTCCCATATTAATGTTACTTAAATATTTAATACCTCTCCCAATTCCAGACCATGCTGACAAAATGAATAATACAGTGGAAACCACTAAGATTAACAGCTGCATACCAAAAGTATTTGGCGTATTAAACAAATAAGATAACCCGCCATTGATTTGTGCAGAACCAAAGCCAAGCGTAGAAGCCACACCTACCACTGTAGCAAAAATGGCTAGTATATCAATGAACTTTCCAGCTGCTCCTTGCATATTTTGTTTACCTAGAATGGGTGTAAGTGTAGCACTAATTAAACCTGGTTGGTCTTTACGGAATTTGAAATATGCTAAAGATAGTGCCACAACTGCGTATACTGCCCAAGCATGGATTCCCCAATGGAAAAAAGAATATTGAAGAGCATCTTTTATCGCTGCTTCAGAACCTATTTCAGCCTTTGGAGCACTTTTAAACGCATGGGAAATAGGTTCAGCTGTAGTCCAAAATACCAAGCCTATTCCCATTCCTGCGCTAAATAACATGGCGAACCATGAAGATAAACGATAATCAGGAGTATCACTGTCTTTACCCAATTTAATTTTCCCAAAGCGCGAGAAAATCAGATAGATACAGAAGGCCAAAAATATCATAATAGTGATTAAATAATACCACCCAAACGCCTCGGAAATATAAGTAGTTATAGTTGATGTGATTTCTTGTAAATACTCTGGATTAATCACTCCCCAAATGACAAGTGCTGCGCAAATAGAAAGTGAAAGCCAAAAAACTAAACCTTTTTCTTTCACAATTTCACCTCAATTCAAAATTTTAAAACTACTACATTATCTCTAAAACTAAACGAATTAGCAAATAATATTCGACAGAAATGTCAAATATTATACAAAAAACGACTCAATTATGTAAGTGTAGTCCTATGACATATACTGTCCCAGATCGTAACATAAGATACTTTGATATTAAAAGGTAAAAAAATCACTACTTCTTTAGCAAATTTTTGTAGATCAAGGATAGATAAGAGATGACTGAAGTAAAGTGAAGAATAAAGGGTTAACTTTAAATAAAAAAAGAGGGCTTAAAAGCCCTCTTTTGATTAATAAATAATTATTTTAATTACTTTTAACTGGATGAGAGTAAACATGTTCCGGATAGTCCGTAATGATACCATCCACCCCAAGTTCAAATAAGCGGTTTGCTTGCTCTTGTGATCTGGAAGTGTAAGGGGAAATCTCCATACCTACTACATGTACACGGTCTACAAGTTCTGTTGTGACAATGTTTTGGTTAGGATTAAAGTGATCCGCATATGTAGCGAACTCAGCAAGTTGTTCATCTGTCACACCTGCCCAAGTCATTCCAGCCAATACACCGTGAGGAATGTTTGGTAAGAGTTCTTTAGACAACTGCACAGATTCGTGATTAAAAGATTGGATAATAATTTTGTTATTTTGAGAATGATGCATATTACGTTCGATTAAGGCATCTGCTACTTTTTCTTCGATTCCAGGGTAGAGAGCAGGTCCTTTTAACTCTATTAATATGCCTACTTTACCGCGAAACTCATCTAATATTTCTTCAAAAGTAGGTATCGTTTCTCCTGCAAACTCTTCACTAAACCAGCTTCCAGCATCTAACTGTCTTATTTCTTCTAAGGTGAAGGATGAAACTAATCCAGATCCATCTGTTGTTCGATCTACTGTCGTATCATGAATAGCAATAAGTTCTCCATCTTTTGTCATTTGCACATCGATCTCAATGTAATCTGCTTTCATTTTTACACCTTTGTGAAAAGCTGCCATTGTATTTTCTGGTGCATGTCCTGAAGCTCCGCGGTGTGCCACATTCATGATCTGTTGCTGATCTTTCTTAGATACTTGTTCGGCAGCAAAAGTTGGCATAGCTGCCATTACCATCATACCTATTAATACAACCATAAAAAAAATACGCCTCATCCCAAATCCACTCCTTTTTATTAGTCAACTCTATTATAAAAAGCACTTATTAAGCTAGTATTAATAGAGTTTGAATTTTGTATAAAAATGAAAAGGGCTATAGTAATGATATGAAAGTCCTAATTTAGAAGGGGGTGAATGGGAAAAGCATCCGCAAGTGATTAAAAAAAATCATTGGAATAACATCCAATGACTATGATTCTATGAACCTAGACTTCTTTCAGAAAACAAGCTTATATCAGGTGAAAAGGGATTCTTTCAGTTTTAAAATGTTATTGATTATTTTAAATCCACTATAATAAAGCATTTGTCATCTTGTTTATCGGTATGTAAACTTGCTTTACTTAAGTCATGTATGATTCTTTTCTTGAATTCAAAAGGTGGGGTGTTTACATTTTCATGTAATAAATTCAGTAAACCAGTGGGTTCCAAAGGTTCTGACACACCATCGGTATAAAGAAAGAATCGCCCACCTTTTTCATATTCTAGTATCTCCGATGGAAAATTAATGTTATGAAACGATCCAATTGGAAGCATGGTAGTTGCTAACTCTTGTTGTTTTCCTTCAGGACTTTGATAAATAGCCGGTGGGTGCCCCGCATTGACATATTCAACTCTCTGCTGCTTGGTATCGATAAGAAGGTAAATGGCTGTACAATAATGCCATGCTTCCTCATGATTATGAAATAAATGATGTAAATGCCCATCTAATTCTTGCATGATTTCCTGAGGAGTTTTTCCTTTTGTAATCAATTTTTGGAATCTAGAATGTAATGACATCGTAATCATCGAGGAAGAGATCCCATGTCCCATCACATCCATAATGATGATTCCATATTGATATTGATTAATTCGATAAAATCCATAAATATCTCCAGATAGTTCCTTGGAGGCTTTATAATACGATTCAATTTGAATATTTTTATTCTGAACAGGTTTAGTTAATAGCGTTTCTTGTATTTTTTTAGCAAGTTGTAGTTCTTTTTGAGTTTCTATTTTAAAAGCTTCATTTTGCCTATTAACAGCGGCTAACTCTTTTTGCTTATGTTCGATGGTGTGAAGAGCTTCTTCTAATTTGGCTTTAGATGCTTCTGCCTCTTTTTTTGCCGTAAGTACTTGATTTTCATATTCCGTCCGTCTTGTCATAGGGACAATCACACAAAAAATGGTTTGTTCTTGTAAAGAGGCATTGATCAGAATAGGCAGCTCTTTTCCAGACTTTGTTAATAACGTGATATACATTTCTTCTACTTGCTTTTTTTCCAATATTAACGGTAAAAAATAAAATTGAAAAAACAAACGGGTAGATCTAGCCAGCACTGTATCGATATGTTGATTGACTAATTCACTTTCGTTATAATCTAGAATATCTAGTAGTTTTTGGTTAATCGATAAAAGGTTACCATCATATGAGAGTGTAAGAAATCCACATGGTGCATGATTCCAATATTTTTCCATTATGATATGTCACCTGTATCTGTTGAGATTGCTCCTGTTTCCTTGTTGACTAGGTAATCATGAATAAGTCTGACAGTTTCGTCTGGATGACTCATATGTGGACAGTGTCCTGTTGCCTCCATCTGTTTAAAGGTACTTTGCGGTATATGTTGGTGAATATAACGCCCAACAGAAGCGGGTGCTATCGAATCATGAGAACATTGTAAAATAAGAGATGGTACTGTCACATGTGGTAAATCTTGTCGGTTATCAGCAAAAAAACAAGCTTCTGCAAATTGACGCGCAATAACAGGGTCTGTTGAACAAAAACGATCTTCTAATTCTTGCATAACTTCTGGCTGAGCCGTACTATTAACAAGGGTCGAGGCAAATACGTTCGCCCATCCAATAAAATTCTTTTCCATCATATCTAATAAACCAATTAAATCTTCTTTTTGGAAGCCTCCAAAGTATTCTGGCGGGTCATCCAAGTAACACGGTGATGGTCCGATCATAATAAGCTGGGAAAAGTATGTAGGTTGACGCAGTGAAGCCAGCATACCGATCATACTGCTTACAGAGTGTCCAACAAATATAGCACCTTTTACATCTAATGCAGTACATACATCTAGTACATCTTGTGCATAGCCATCTAGTGTACTATATTTCTCTCTATTAAAGGCGCTGGCATCAGAATTGCCCATCCCCACGTAATCAAATAGCACCACCTTATAATCGCTTTCAAAAGCTTTCGATACAGTATTCCAAACCGATTGGTCACAGCCAAAACCAGGTGCAAAAATAATGAGTTGTTTTCCATTTCCTTTCTTTTTTACATTATGACGAGTTAAGATATGCTGATTCATATATTACCTCCATTTTTGTCAGAACGTTTATCATAACTCTATGATAGCATGTGTAAATGGTAAATGGGCTGATTTTTTTTAGAATTTAATAATTTAGAGTAAAGATATAAAAAAACATTAGGTACTTTATTTTATGTACCTAATGTTTGATAGAATATTTTAATGTTAAATAACACCCTGAGATATCATGGCGTCTGCTACTTTGACAAAGCCAGCAATATTTGCACCTATGACAAGGTTCCCGGCAGCATCATATTCATGTGAAGCTTTTTTACTTTCACGATAAATCTCTTTCATAATAGCTTGTAATTTTAAATCCACTTCTGTGAGCGGCCAAGACAACCTTGCACTATTTTGAGCCATTTCTAATGCTGAAACAGCTACTCCGCCGGCATTTGCTGCTTTAGCTGGTGCAAACAATATCCTATGATCTATCAAAACCTCTATAGCGTCCTGAGTACAAGGCATATTAGCACCTTCACCGATTGCTTTAACACCATTTTGAACTAAAATATCCGCAGCTTCCTTGTCTAATTCATTTTGTGTTGCACAAGGTAAAGCAATATCACAAGGAATTGACCAAATTTCAGAAAATTTATCATGGAAAGTGGCAAGCGGGTGTGCTTTAACATATTCACTTATTCTTTGATTTTCTAGTTCTTTTAATCGTTTCACCGTATCTAAATTTATGCCATTAGGATCATAAATGTACCCACTGGAATCACTGCAAGCAACTATCTTTGCACCCAGTTCTTGAGCTTTTTCCATTGCATAAATGGATACATTTCCAGAACCAGATACAACCACCGCACTATTATTAAAGCTAGCACCATTATCTTTTAACATTTCATTGACAAAATAGACAGTTCCGTATCCAGTAGCTTCTTTACGACCTAAACTGCCTCCATAATGAATGCCTTTACCAGTTAAAACACCTGCTTCATATGCACTGCGCATTTTCTTGTATTGACCAAACATATATCCAATTTCTCTAGCGCCAACCCCAATATCACCTGCTGGGACATCAGTATCTGGACCAATATGTTTACTTAATTCTGTCATAAAGCTTTGACAAAAACGCATAATCTCCAGATCTGTTTTTCCTTTAGGATCAAAGTCAGATCCACCTTTTCCTGCTCCAATTGGCTGTCCAGTTAGAGAGTTCTTAAAAATTTGTTCAAAGCCTAAAAACTTAATAATGCTTGCATTCACCGAAGGATGGAAACGTAACCCGCCTTTATAAGGGCCGATGGCACTGTTAAATTGAACACGGAATCCTCGGTTTACCTGAAGATTTCCATTTTCGTCTATCCAAGGTACTCGGAATGTGATTAAACGTTCAGGTTCTACGATACTTTCTACAATTCCCTTTTCCATATAAACTGGCTTTTTATTTAGAACAGGTTTTAGGGATTCTAACACTTCTTTCACAGCTTGATGGAATTCTGTTTCCTCTGGATTGCGTTTTTTTACTTTATCAAATACACCGTCTATATATTGTTCTACCTGTTGTACACCTAACTCTTTTTCTAATACAGGCAATGATATCCTCTCCTTCATCATAACTAAATATTTTTTTTCATAATGGTTTTATTTTATAATTGAATAGATGATAGGTGAAATATCCATTTACGATAATGTTGATGCATAAAATGCATGAGATGTGGAGGGGATGTCATGGAGTTTCGGCAAATTCAATATTTTATGGAGGTTGCTAAAAGAGAGCATGTAACAAAAGCAGCACATTATTTACATGTTGCTCAATCTTCGGTCAGCAGGCAAATTTTTAATTTAGAAGATGAATTAGGTGTAAAGCTATTTATACATGAAAAAAGAAGAGTAAAATTAACTCCTATTGGCAGGGTTTTTTATGAGCGAATGAATCTGATTATGAATATGATGGATGAAGCAAAACGTGAAGTAAAGGAGTACTTAATTCCAGAAAAAGGGACGGTTCGTATTGCGTTTCCAATCAGTATGGCAGCTCATACGCTACCCTCGATTATTTATTCTTTTCGAATGTCTTATCCAAAAGCACAATTTCAAATGAGTAATGCACTTTACTATGATTTAATTGATGGGGTCGTTAGCGGGGAATTTAATCTAGCAATGATTGCGCCTATGCCAAAAAACAAAACAGATAGGAAGATAGATGGCACCGTTTTGTTCAAAGAAAAAATTGTGGCGCTTATACCAAAAAATCATCCATTAGCTAGTCGAACATCGATTCAGTTACATGATTTAAAGGCAGATCCATTCGTATTATTACCACCAGGTTTTGTATTTCGAGATCAAGTGTTAGAAGCTTGTGATAGAGCTGGATTTTCACCAAATATTGCATTTGAAGGAAAAGACATAGATGCATTAAAAGGGTTGGTATCTGCTGGTCTAGGAGTGGCTTTAATGCCAGAAATGACATTAGTAGACAATACGCCAAGGTCAACACTTATTGTACCTATTGAAAATGATTCGCTGTCACGAACTGTTGGTGTAATATATCCTAGAGAACGAAAGCTTTTACCTACTGAGGCATTATTTTATGATTTTTTAGTAAAAACATTTTCTGGTGATGAGAAATAAAAAATTCGGAGATGGTGACCACCTCCGATTCTCCATGAAACTTTTAGGATTTTGATTTTATCTTTTGTAAAAGCCCTATTTTACCGTTTCCCTTACAAGATGCACACGCCAATTCGCCTTCACCAGCACAATTTCTACATTTGTGAATCCCATAATCAATACCTTCACCGGAACAATCGGGGCAACGTACTAAACCGACACCGTCACAGCTTTTACATTTCACAATGAATTCCTCCTTCAAAGGGTTTGGAATTATGAATGATACGGCTAGAGATAGGACTTATGTGCCAAGGGTAATGTAAAACAGGGAACCTCCTCTGCATTAATTGTATATTCATTTTAATTAATGCCATTTTTCATTGTTACTATTCATTATATACCACTGACACCTAGGTTTAAGCATATTTACGCAAGATGTAAACTATTTGTAATATTTCTGCTTGGAAAAAGTCACTTTCTTAACAATAAAAAGATAAAGTACGGTGCACCAATTAGTGCAACCATAATGCCTGCTGGTATACCATCAGGATCAACAATATTTCGCCCAATGGTATCGGCTAATAGTAATAACCAACCGCCGATAAAGATGGCAATTGGAATTAACCATTGATTCTTAGGACCTACTAACGCTCTTGCTATATGCGGTGCCATTAGACCGATAAAGGAAATCCCGCCTGTCACAGCTACAGCGGATGCTGCGAGTGCTACTGCAGCAAGTAATAATAATATACGTTCTTTTTCAATAGATATTCCTAAACCTAGAGCAATTGACTCTCCTAACCCTAAAATATCTAATTGGCTGGCTTTATATAAGGTGAATGGTACTAGAATAACTAACCATGGTAGAATAGCCCATATAAACGGCCAATCGGTTCCCCACACATTACCTGCTAGCCAATTGGCAATAAAATCAACTTTAAATGGGTCCACAGATGAAAAAAGGATGATCATGACGCCAGAAAGTGCCATGGAAAATCCGACACCTGTTAAAACTAATCGAACAGGCTGTAGTCCCTGTGCCCTATCATAAGAAAATAAGTATATAAGGCTAGCTGTAATTAGTGCTCCGACGAATGCGATCAGCGGAAGCAAGTATACAAATGTGTTGTCTTTAACAGGAAAAAATAAATAAAAGACCGCTACTCCTACGCCAGCTCCAGCGTTAATACCAATAATGCCAGGATCAGCTAAGTCATTTCTTGTAATCCCTTGTAGGATGGCACCGGATAAAGCAAGTGCCATACCAGATAGTAATGTTACGATTATTCTCGGTAATCGAATAGAATATAAGACAAATGTTTCTTTAAAGGTGCCTTGTCCAAATAGAGTTGGAATTAAACGATTATAGGATAGGGACGAATCTCCTATTCCAACGCTAAGAATCAACGTAAAGACAATTAAAGAGATTAGTATGATGAATATAAATAAATGTCTCTTCATGAGATACCATTTCCTCCTTTGCGAATCAAGTAAAGGAAAAATGGTAACCCCATAATCGAAACAATGGCAGCAACAGGGGTTTCGTATGGTGCACTAATCGTTCTAGCTGCTGTATCTGCCATTAACATAAAGCTAGCACCTATAAAAACAGACATCGGCAATATGTAGCGATAATCTGTTCCGACAATGGCGCGTACAATATGTGGAATCATCAAACCAATAAAAGCCATATTCCCAACAAGAGCTACAGCTGTCCCTGCTAGAACAATGATAATTCCGAATAAAGCTATTTTGATTTTTAAGGTCTTTTGGCCTAAGCCAATAGCTACATCTTCGCTAAAAGTGAGGAGTGTTAGTTGTTTAGATAATAGTAAGGACATCACAATGCCGGCAGCCATAAACGGAACAACAATTTGAAGCTGTCCCCATGTCGTACCAATTAATCCGCCTGCTGTCCACATTGACACATCTTTCGCTACCTTAAAGTAAATTCCGAAACCTTCTGCTATTGCAGATAGGAATGCTGATATAGCAGCACCAGCTAAAACAATTCGAAAGGGGGAAAATCCTCCAGATCGCATCGATCCTATACCAACGACAAGAACAGTTCCTACTGCAGCCCCGATAATACATGCAATCATAATCCGCATATAATTTGCATCTGGTATAAATGCGATGGTAATCGCTAAGGCAAGATTTGCTCCTGCTGTTAATCCAAGCAACCCAGGATCTGCCAAAGGATTTCTCGTCAGTCCTTGCATAATCGCACCAGCTACCGTAAGCGAGGCGCCTACAAAAATAGCTCCTACTTCTCTTGGCACTCGTAGATCTCGAAGCATGATGACTTGATCATTCACAGGATTTAATCGTAACAAATGCCAAAGATCTGTGATGTTCACATTAGCAGCACCATTCCAAATCGCTGCAATAAAGATGATGACAAAGAATAGGGCCGCTATGATTAATTTTATTGTATATGGTACTGATTTCTCTTTTTCATCCAACATCATCATCTCTTCTTTTCTTTGGAAATATTTTATAAATAGAGGAAGAGGTTGACATGATTAGTAGTCAACCTCCTTTATATAGGTTTACTCTGCTAGAAATTTATCTTGGAAAAATTCTAGTTGATACTCCAGTGTGATTGGGTCATTGAAATAAAATTCTGCTGCACTTGTTTCAAAAACGCGATCATTTTGAACTGCAGGAATATTTTGATAAGTTTCCGTTTCTTTGAAGGAGTTGTCTGCTCCGTCACTGCTTAAAATGACATAATCTCCTGCATATTCTGGTATAACCTCATGAGAGATCGCTAGGTATCCTTCTTCTAACGCCATTTCTTCTACCTTTTGGGGCATTTCTAATTCCATTTCTTGATATAATATTTCTGTTCCTCGTCCCCAGTTATCGCCAAATACATATAGCTGTTTGTCAAAGCTTTCTAAAACAGAAACGGTAGTATCTTGTCCGATTTTGCTTTTAATTTCTTCTCCCGCTTCTTCAGCACGCTGTGTAAACTCATCTACCCAAGTTCTTGCTTCTTCTTCTTTATTCAGCAGCTTGCCAATTTCAATATGTTGCTCTAGATAATCTACGTTACCATATGTATAAGTAACAATAGGGGCAATTTCGCCTAGCTTATCAAGGTTATTATTAGTTGGTGCGGCAATAATTAAATCTGGGTCTAATTCAATGATTTTTTCTAAACTTTCATCGCTTACTTCCTCTGCATTTTCTACATAAGGGGCGAAATTATCGTTGTTTTTGACCCAGCTATCCGCTCCGACAATATTTACGTCTAATGCCATTACACTACCTGCGTTAAAGGAAGACAATACAACAACACGCTCTGGATTGGCAGGTACTTCAATAGGTCCATTTTCTGACTCATATGTAATAGTGGAGTCCCCTAGTTCTGCTTCTTCACTGCTTGTTTCTCCTTCTTCGTTTTCACCGCATGCACTTATTATAACAAGGAATAAAACCATCATACTCCATAATTTTTTCATTTATTTGAACTCCTTTATAACTATTTTGTTGATAATGATTATCAGTATCGATTTATTACTATATAGAGTTATATAGTATTTGTCAAGTTGCAAAAAGAAGTAAAATACTTTATATTTTCATGAAAATGATAATCGTTATCAATTTGGAGGTGGTTAATTTGGATCGTCGTGAAATATATGATGTGACTATTATTGGTGGGGGGCCAGCTGGGCTATATTCTGCTTTTTATAGTGGTTTGCGTGATTTAAAAACGAAAATAATAGAGTATCAACCAAATTTGGGTGGGAAAATAAATATCTATCAAGAAAAAATCATTTGGGATGTCGGAGGTCTGCCTCCTGTTTCTGGATCTACACTGATGAGACAAATAGTAGAGCAGGGATTAACCTTTAATCCTGCTGTTGTGTTAAACGAAAAGGTAGAGCAGATAGAACGTAATAGGGAAGGTTTTTTTCAATTGAGAACACATAATGGGGAAAATCATGTTTCGAAAACGGTAATTGTTGCAGTGGGTAGTGGTATTATCACGCCACATAAATTAAACATAGAAGGTGCTGAGAAGTTTGAGGTTCATAATTTACATTATACGGTACCATCTTTAAAGCGGTTTAAGGATAAAACGGTTGTAATATCTGGTGGTGGTAATTCTGCTATTGATTGGGCTAATGAATTGGAAACTGTAGCTAAAAAAGTTTATTTTATTTATCGTAATGAGCATTTAAAAGGACATGAGGCACAGGTGAAGCGGTTAAAGGGTAGTTCTATTGAATTATGTTTACATAATTCAATCACTTGTTTAATGGCTTTACATCAAAAAGATGTCATTGATCAGGTGGAGTTAACCAATCATCAGACGAAAGAAAAGAGATGTATAAGCACCGATGAAGTAATTATTAATCATGGCTATGAAAGGGACGCCTCTTTACTAAATAATAGTAGTGTAGATGTGCTCACAGTGGATGATTTTTACATCAAAGGAACTCCAATGAGTGAGTCATCTGTTGAGGGCCTATTTGCCGCGGGTGATATATTACACCATGATGGCAAGTTACATCTAATAGCTGGTGCCTTTCAAGATGCAGCAAATGCAGTGAATAAAATCAAAAAGTATATTCAACCAGATGCTAGTAAAACAGCTATGGTATCTTCTCATAATGAGAAATTAACAGATAAGAATAAAGAATGGAAACAGCAATGGCTAAACTCAACTGAATAAAAGGATCTTTTCGCATTCGCTGTTGTTTTACTGCACAATTGAACAAAACTTCGACATAATGAATATTCTCATCAGCAAGACTTTCTCCTTTCTTTCAGAGATGTGTGCTAGTCCAGCGCTGCGGAAAAACACTCCCTTTCCGGGGGCACGGCTTCAGCTTCCTCGGCAGAAATCCACTGCCTGCGGGATCTTCAGCTCGCGCTGTTCCCCCAGGAGTGTCGCATTTTTCCGCAGCTTCGTGTGTTTTTCTGTTCGAGTGAGAGGCACTCCATGTAACACTGATTTCAAAAGCTTTTTCTTTCAAAAATAAGAACATCATTATTAACGTAGGCAAGATACGTAGCGGAAATAACACGTGTTCGAAGACCCCACAGGATGCACCTGTGTTTTGGAGTGACCCCCATTTATTGGACACTTTTTACGCTACTTGTTCAAACTGAGCTCGATATTTGATCG
>NZ_WIXM01000019.1 GCF_010993965.1 Gracilibacillus sp. YIM 98692
CTACCGCGGAAAGCGAAGTATATTTCTGAAGCGGTATTTC
Organism: Gracilibacillus sp. YIM 98692; assembly: GCF_010993965.1. GTDB lineage: Bacteria > Bacillota > Bacilli > Bacillales > Amphibacillaceae > Gracilibacillus. The sequence goes on from NZ_WIXM01000019.1 coordinate 41, forward strand.
ACACTGCAACTTATTCTATTGCGCAGTTTTGTTCAACTGTGTCATAGAACTGTTTATTTATGATGAAGCGGATAATATTTGCTTAACAAGATATGGAATATCCCTGGACTCTATATCCTGATGAAAACCAGCAGCTCGCTTTGCTATATCGTGTTTGTGCTTTTTAAGTTGTTTGAGAATAATTTCTTCAAGATTCCCCGTTGATTCTTGCCAATCAAGGGGAATGACAAGCGCTTCACGATCTAAATAATGTAAATTGTATTCTTCTTGGCCAGGCAATGCTTCATATACGAAAATAGGTAGTCTTTTCCACAAACATTCTGTAATAGTCACCCCTCCAGGCTTCGTAACGATAGCATCACACTGATCATACAATTCATTCATTTTCTCTTTTGCATCAATATAGGGTACTGCTTGAATCAATGGATGATGAACTCGCTGGATCCGATCATACAACTGCTTATTTTTACCGCAAAGAACATAATAATGGATAGCCCCATCTAAATTTAATCGACGAAGAAATTTTTCAATCGATCCTGCACCTAAATTTCCCCCACTAATTAAAACTTTATATGACTGTTTTTTCTTTAAGGAAGGTGTTGCCTCTGTAAAAACGGGATGAACAGGAATACCAGTAACCAAAATTTTATTTGCGTTAATACCTTCATGAATGAGCTTTTTTTTGACATGTACACTTGGTACAAAATGATAATCAATATGCTTTATCCCCCATAGGTCATTGATAAAGTAATCGGTATACACATTGACAACTAATCCGGACCACAGTTGTTTTGCTTTTAATTGATTTAATAAGTAGGATGGAAGAGCATGTGTACAAAAAACGATGCTTGGTTCTTTTTGGTTCAATATACGCAATACTTTGTTTAGAAACAACTTCTCATATAAGAAATACGATTTATTGTGTGTTCCTTGAACAGCAGAAGTTTTATACAGCCAGCTGTAAATATGAGGGGTTTTATGTATGGCATATAAATACAAGTTGGATATTATACTCTCAAAACTCCCATAGCAGTGCGACAGAATTTCAACTTTCTCGCAGTCAAAGTGTTGTGCATCCTGTTTCAACTGCTGCTGGATACAGTCTGCTGCATGATGGTGACCGGAAGGAATTTGTAATAAAGGCATGAACAAAACGCGAGTCATTTTTTGTACCTCTTTTCTGCAAATTTTGATCTTATCTTAGCTTGTAAAGGAGCGTTGAATTCATGCAAGAACTCGAAAATTTTCTCTCATAGTATGTAGAAAGTAATGCACAATAAAAGTGTTACTAAAAAAGGTGAGGAGTAAAGTCATGAGAAATCAAGTCAGAGATTGTATTCTTCATGCTTGGAATTTTTGGGATCCTATTTACTATTCATGTACACGATTAAAATACGTGGAAAATCCTTTAGGGGAAAAGACGATCATGCGTGTCCGGTTAACCAAATATAAAGGGGAGAGAATCATCTTACAAGACGGCACCGTGATACAGAAAAACGATATATTATTAAAAATCCACTTGCATAATGTCCGGTTATTAAAAAAATTTGAAGAAAGCGATAGTGATGTAAAAAAAGCATACATTATTTACTACCATGTGAGGGAATCATTACCTGAGTTGGTAAGGTTCCTTCAATCAGAAGGATATGTGGATCAAGTGAAAGGGATCATTGGAATTACCATGTTGCATAAAGGATGCAAGAAATTAGGATTTGAAGTGTTCCCGCTTCGCAACAAGTATTATCAGTGGTTCAAGACATTGGCGTTAATTCCGATTTACTTTTTATCAGCAAAAACGTGCAAGAAAAACCCTCCATTGCCGATGTATTTAATGATGTCAAAGGATCGTCTTATGCAAAAATACCAAGTGTAAAAAATAATTTACCCAAAATTTACAACTAAAAAAGTTATCTAATCTCCTTTATACTATATAATAGAGTGAGGAGGGAGATTAGATGACTTATATTATTTTGGCTATTGCTATTATGTTTATTTCTTATTTCTTTATTAAGGGTTACAAAAATACTAAATTAGTAAATATAGAGCATAAAAAAATAGAGAACTCAAATCTTAATGTTCCTTTATCTTGGTTTCGAGTGTTGCAGTTATCAGATCTGCATTTAGAAAATATTTCGATAACACCTAATCAATTATATCAAGAGTTAAAAGATCAACAAATTGATCTAATTGCGATAACAGGTGATTTATTAGATCGTAAAAAAACTATTCCAAAACTAGCATCATATTTAGAAGCTCTTCAAAAGCTGAATCCTGTTCACGGCATTTATGTAGTTTTTGGCAATCATGATTATGTTTTACGTGAGGATGATTTGGATCAATTAAAAGCACTTCTGCATGAGTATGGATGCAAGTTATTAATAAATGAGCATGAAACGATTGAAGTTAATGGCGGGTATATGAACATTATTGGCATTGATGATTATAGTACCAATCACAGTAATATAGAGAAATCTTATGATGGTGTAGATAAAGGATATCGCCTAGTATTAACACATGATCCGAATATCGTGTTAAGTATGTCAGATTATCCGTTTGATTATTTATTGTCTGGCCACTTTCATGGCGGACAAATTCACTGGCCAAAGCCTTTTCATCTTTTAAAAATGGGAAAGCTCGTTCGGATGAATGTGGTACAGGGATTGCATTATCAGGATGGCAAGCCATTTTATATTAGTGAAGGATTAGGACAAACAGGTGTCAATATTAGAATCGGAAGTCGACCAGAAATTACTTTTCATGACATTCAATTAGAAGTGGAAGAAAAAGAAGTTAAAAAAGATACAACAAAAGCCGGGTGATATCGCCTCGGCTTTTTGTACATACGAAGTTTTAATCATAATCGTTTAATTACCCATGCAATAAATCGCTCTAATGCTAAGTCCATATGATGTGCATTCCAAGGTCGATGGAATCCTTCGGCAAACGAAATGTATTTTTTATCAGTAATAGATATAGCATTGATAAAACGTTGTACAGCATTAGGGTGCACAATCGGATCTCTTTGATCATAAAAACATAATACTGGACACTGAAACTGTGGTGCTTCAGATATAGCATGCATCCCATTTTGAAGCAATTCGGTTAACCATCTCGGTGTGTACTCAGAAGTAATAAAGGGATCGTTTTTTAAATCTATTTCTTTCGGCAAATATGGTTTCAATTTTCTAATCTTTCTCGCTACATTTTTCCACTTCATTGGGCGAATGGCCAATTGTGGGGAAATTTTCGATACAAATGCTATCATTTTTTTCGCTACATATGGGATTTGATAACGAAGTCCCACAGCTGGTGATGATAAGATAACCCCCTTCACCTCTTGTGGATGCATTTGTCCATAGCGGATAGCAATTAAACCGCCCAAACTATGACCAAATAAAAATAAGGGGACTTTGCCATATTTAGAAAAAAGAAGTTGAACTAATTTGTTTATATCATTCAAATAATCAGTAAACTGATTAACATGTCCTCTAGCACCTTCCGACTGACCAAACCCTCTTAAATCCGGTGAAACTAATGCTATTTGTTGCTCCATGCACAATTGTCCAATGTGTGAGTAGCTTCCAGAGTGTTCTCCTGCGCCATGAATTAATAAAACAAAAGCTTTTGGATTGTCTGGTAGCCAACAACGATAAAAAATTTTAACTTCATCATCACTTAAAAAATGGCTATTCGTATACATGGCGAACCTCCAAAAAGTTATTTAATTCTAAAATAACCGTTTTTACTTTATTTAATCCGAAAAGCTTAAAGTGCAAAAAGGATCATTTAACTTTGTTCGGAATGAATATCTAAAAAATAATCTTTATCACGAACGGTTGCCAGCAGAATGTTATTAATTTTGGTTCTCCCCATGGAATGAAGTTTTGATTTTAACCATTGTTCATCTTTATTAATGGATTTCAAATTATTATGCTGTATTTTTCCTTCGATAATAACCGCAATGGAGATCCCTTTATCTTCTAACGGTAAGTTGAGATGGTCTGGTGTCACCATTGCTTTATTACTTTTCGGAATAATACTAATCTTGCCATTAGGTTCTAGCAAGACATGATTGACATCTCTTATATCACTGTATCCTGCAGTACGTATGGTGGAGAGTAATTCCGTTACCGTAAAACGGCTATGCTGCAAATGATTTTTTAGAATCTTACCATCTCGAATTAAAAAAGTGGGATTTCCAATGATGTATTTACTCAACTTATTCCACAAACTTAACCTCGCAATTGATATATATAATACAATAATGACAATACCACCAGTAATACCCTCTATTAAACTGTTGATTTCAATCGAACCGAAGAGAATATAGGCTAAGAAAAAAATAGCACCGAAATCATGTGGTGTAAGCTGAGCTAAAGCTGATTTCCCCAATAGCCGAATCGCAATCACATATATCAGAAATAAAAGACTAATCTTCCCTATGAATAACAGCATCCGTGACACCTCGTATGTAACAAATATTCTTATATTTATTTTGTGTTAGTGGGCAAGAATCATACTTATTTATTTGTAATAAGAGTTTTACATGTTGGAGGAAGATAAGTACAGAATAAATCATCTAAAATTTAGAAGTATTAAGCTTTGTCTTTATTATATGTAAACGACGCTTGTTTTGTGCAGATGGGGCAGTTAAAGCCTAATAAATAAAATTCCACATAAAAAAGCATGCTCAGTATTTATGAGCATGCTTTTTTTGGATAAGTAATATCCCCGGAACGTTAGAAATTGGATCATAAAACAAATGTCATAATCCCATACAATACTGTTGAAATCCCAACTGCAATGAGGGCTGGGAGCAGCTTATATCGAGCATATTGCATGGCATTCAAATCCAATATTTCTGCGATAGTATTATTATTGTCACTAAGTGGAGAGGAAAATGATCCAAATGAACCACTTGCAAAAACAGCGCCAATGACCAGTGGCAGTGATGCGTCAGCGGCTTGCGCAAGTGAAATACCAAGAGGCATCAGAATCCCCCAGGTCCCCCAAGAGGAACCAATAAAATAAGACACAAATGCACCAATGATAAACATAACCGGCGGAATAAACATTGTTGGTATCCAATCGACATTATTTGTAACAAAAGTAGAAAAACCTAGTGCTTCTGTTGTCGATGACAGAGCCCATACCACCGATAATAGGAGGATAACTGACATTAAGTTATTCCCTGCTTGAATAAATTCGTGAATCATCTTTTTTAAAGAATTTCCTTGAAGCAATTGCATTACAAATGTAAACAGTATTGTAATAAATAAGGCAACGACCATCGCTTGTAAGACGTCAGCTTCAATAAAAGCTTCGAAGAAATCATATCCTTTGGAATAACCATCCCACCATGTTAAAAACAGTGTTAAACAAATAACCAGTAAGACTGGAACAATTAAGTTCCACGGTTTTGACGGAAGATCTTTAGAAATAGCTGGGTTTTCCTTTTCCTCTTTTACCTTATTTGGATCCCCATCTTCATCTTCTTGATCATATCGATTACTTTTGGAATGGCGAAATAATACAAACAGCGTCCCAATAATAATCATTGAAATGGCAAAAAAATTAAAAGGAATACTTTGTACAAATAAAGAATAGGGATCTGCTTCAATTCCTTGATTTTGCAGCCCCATTTCAATAACAGATACCATATAACCGACAAAAGCTGTTGCAATAGGTATGAGTACAATGACAGGTTGTGTACTAGTCTCGATCATAAAGGCAAGTTCTTTTCTTGTCATATTAATTTTCTGTAATAGTGCCTTCATGATTGGAACAACCGTCACAATTCGAAAGCTAGGGGCACTAAATGTTCCGAGTGTGGAGATCCAGGTTAAAAGTAAGGCTTCTTTTTTCGTATTAATTTTTTTTGCAGTAAGATCGACAAACCCTCTAATCCCGCCAGTGATCTTAATAATTCCGACTAATCCAGAGAACAGATATAAGAAAATTATAATCTTTAAATTATTGATGTCAGTTAAACTATCGACAATATATTGAATTGCTTGTTGAATCCCACCGAGTATGGATGGTTCAACTAAATAAGCTCCGGTAATTAATCCGAGTGTTAATCCAGGAAAAACTTGTTTCGTCATTATCGCTGTAATAATCACAACGGCGAAGGGAATAATCGATATCCAGCTACCTTCCATTTGTTTAATCTCCTTTGCACAATACTTTGCTTTTAGCTTGCATTAAATGAGAAAAAGTATTCTTTTTGAATAGAGTGAATGCTTTTTCACACATAATGTTTTCAAAAGAGTTATAATGAAATAAATAGATCGGAGGCAAAAATACAATGAATAAACAGAGACAGAATCCAAACATGGAACAATATAAAGTGGAGAAGTCTGAAGAACTACTTTCATTCTTATTAGATACCATGTCCAATCGAAGCCGAAATTCCGTTAAATCAATTCTTACTCGTGGTCAAGTATTTGTGAATAATAAGGAAGTAACCAAACATAATTTTAGACTTGAACCAGGTTATACGGTTACAATTCAAAAAAATAAAGCGGCCAAAGCGGCTACCTTTGAAAAGATGAAAATACTGTATGAAGATGATTCGATTATAGTGATTGAAAAGGATTCCGGCCTATTATCGGTAGCTACTGAAAAAGAGAAGTCACTGACTGCTTATAAGCAACTAATGTCCTATGTCCGTAAGATAAATGCGAAGAATCGGGTTTTTGTAGTACATCGACTTGATCGGGATACGTCAGGAGTCATGCTGTTTGCTAAGAGCGAGAAGGTAAAGCAAACATTACAAAGTGGATGGAAGGATATGGTGAAAGAACGTTCCTATGTAGCGCTTGTCGAAGGTACGGTAAAGAAGCATGAAGGTACAATCACTTCTTGGCTAAAGGAAAATGAAACCTTTAAAATGTATTCTAGTCAGAAGCCGAATGACGGAAAAAAAGCAATTACTCATTACAAGGTAATCAAAGCGAACAACAATCTCTCTTTACTATCTGTTTATTTAGAAACAGGCCGAAAGAATCAAATTCGTGTGCATATGGCAGATTTGGGTCACCCAGTCGTTGGCGATAAAAAATATGGTTCGAAATTCAATCCAATTGGCAGACTTGGCTTACATGCTATCGTATTAGCCTTTAATCATCCGGTAACAGGTGAATTCTTGCGATTTAAGTCAGATATCCCATCGGTGTTTTTGAAAAAAAGGTAAATTAGATCCGAAGCGTTCAAGTATTAGCTATAGTATATCAGAAAAACTGGCATTCACTTCAGACGAGGGAGCTAAATGCAAATGTAACAACTATATCCATCTCAAAATGATAGTAAATTCACATGGAATAAATCAAGTGGATCCATAAGTATCGGGATTCTTCATACTCATGCTGCAAGGCTTTATCAAAACCTTGAATATTCCATTTCTATAAAAAATTTGGTGTGAAATGATTTTCGATAATCAAAAATTCCTTTATAATAATGATATATAATTTAAAACGTTTTCAAAAATGTGAGGAATCTAAAGGAGTTGTCTGGATGAATCAATTGGATAAATTGTTTGACCACTTTTATGACCGAGCAGTGGAAGACTCAGTAACAACGGTTGGGCCAGTGGAAAGAAAATTATCGCTAAAAAGCACTTTGTTAGAATTATTAGGTGATTTTTCTGATTTAGATGCAGCGAAGATAGATAAGGACATTAGAGTGATAGAAGAAAAAGAATTTGATGACTATACTCGAGAATTAATTATTGTTCCGGTTACAGACCATATTGAAATTAATATGTATGTTCTTACCCCTAAGGCTGATCGAAGTACATATCCTTCTGTACTTGCATTGCATGGTCATGGTTATGGAGTAAAAGAGATAGTGGGATTGACAGCTGAAGGCGAAGAAGATCAGGGAGATCCTGGCATTCATCAACATTTTGCCATCCCATTAGTAAAGCAAGGCCTAAAAGTATTCGCACCAGAAGTGATAGGGTTTGGAGAACGAATGTTGACTCGTGACAAAAAAGAAGGGAAACAAAATTCATGTGAAGCAATGGCTACGAATTTATTGTTAGAGGGGAAGACATTAGCCGGTTTAAGAATTTGGGAAGCTAGAGAAATTCTAAACTATATGGAGACATGTCAGGATGTCGATGCAGATCATATTGGGATTATGGGGTTTTCAGGCGGCGGATTAGTAGCAGCATATACCGCAGCTCTGGATTTGCGGATTCAAGCTACTGTTTTAACTGGTTTTACTAATACTTTTAAAGGAAGCATCATGGCCATGCGTCATTGTATCGATAATTATATCCCGGGCATTTTAAACCATGCAGAACTTCCTGAATGGATAGCACTTATATCTCCAAGAGCACTGTTTGTAGAGTCTGGTGAAGCAGATCCGATTTTTCCTAACCAATATGCTCAGGAAGCGATTGGTGAGATAAAGGAGTATTATGAAAACCGTCCAGAAAAATTCAGTCATGATATTTTCCCGGGTTCTCATGAGATTAGTGGGAGAAAAGCCTATGATTGGTTAATAGAGCAATTAATTAAGTGATGATAGGATAACTTCTATAGACATTTTCTTCTAAGTGTTACTTGTTTTGTTTAAAACATCGATCCTGCTCGTTTTTTTACCTCGCCATAATTTTAAGTATAAAATGTGGACTTTATTGGTAATTTAATAAAATAAGACACATTTCGATCAAGGGGGATGAGCAGTGAAAAAGCACAATTGTGATAAAGCGGAAGCCGATATCACTACACAAGGACATAATCCTTACGAAATAGTAAAAAAACTTATTAAAGAATCCGTCTATTCACTTGAATTGCATGAGAACATATACTACATGCTGGAAAAACCGATGAGAATGTTAGAAGTTTCAATTCCTGTTCGTATGGACGATGGGAACCTGCGAAATTTCACCGGTTACCGTTCCCAACATATTGATATTTTAGGTCCTACTAAGGGTGGGATTCGTTTTCATCCTAAGGTAAATGTAGATGAGGTCAAAGCATTGTCCATCTGGATGTCTCTAAAAGCCGCTATTATTGATCTACCCTTTGGAGGTGGCAAGGGTGGTGTTATCGTAGATCCAGAACAGCTTTCAGAGCGTGAACTTGAGACTCTTAGTCGCACATTTGTCCGTAAGTTAACCCCTATCATCGGGCCTCAAAAGGATATTCCAGCCCCCGATGTGAACACAGATCCGGAAATTATGGGGTGGATGATTGATGAGTTTGATCAGTTACGCGGGTATAATATTCCTGGTATGTTGACAGGGAAGCCCATTATCATTGGGGGCTCGCTTGGCAGGTTAGAAGCAACTGGACGCGGAGTCGTCTTTACAATACGCGAAGCCGCTAAAAAACTCGGGCTGGATTTAACCCAAGCAACCGCAGCCATCCAAGGATTCGGCAATGTCGGCAGTATGACGGCTAAGTTTTTGTATGAATTAGGAGTTAAGGTAGTTTCTGTGACAGATGCAAGGGGCGGGATTCATAATGAAGAAGGATTAGATATTCCCGACCTTTTAGAGTTTGTAGGAGATAAGGAAAATTACGCTTCTGATTACTCTAAGGCTAATAGCATAACCAATGAAGAAATGTTTGGGTTACCTGTGGATATTCTTGTCCCGGCTGCGATAGAAAATCAAATTACAAAGGAAACTGCACCAACCATTCAAGCAAAAATTTTAGCAGAAGCCGCTAATGGACCCACCACGCCGGAAGGAGATAAAATTCTGGAGGAAAAGAATATATTTGTCATCCCGGATATTCTTTGCAATGCAGGAGGAGTCACCGTTTCTTATTTTGAATGGGTACAAAACACCATGAACTATTATTGGAAAGAGGAAGAAATCAATCAAAAGCTTGAAGAGAAGATGTTATTTGGCTTTGACAAGGTTTTGGAAATGCGCGAAGAGAAGAAATGCCACATGAGAGATGCCGCTTATATGGTCGGGATTAATCATCTTGTCAAAGCCATGCATGCCCGCGGGTGGATTAAAGATTCAGACTTAAATCAAAATCCGGAATAAGAGGATACAGAAATATCGATATCACAAAAAAGAGGAATTTCCCAGAGATGCTGGAAATTCCTCTTTTATTACATCCTATATGTTTTTGATCTCAGCATAAGCCAAAATCCTCATCTAGGTTTGTTTAAGTTTAATCCGATAAACTTCAGGTCCGTCATATCCTCTACTGCATACTTAACTCCTTCTTTGCCAATTCCGCTTTGCTTCACACCTCCATAAGGATGATTATCCTGGCGATAGGTAGATATTTCGTTAATCCACACCCCGCCCATTTCCAGTTGATTTGCAACCCTGAACGCACGGGTAAGGTCATTTGTAAACACACCTGCCTGCAAACCATAGATGGAGTCATTGGATAGCTTTATGACTTCTTCTTCTGTTTCAAAAGGAATGACAGAAACAATCGGAGCAAACACTTCTTCCGCTATTACTTTCATATCGTTCTTTACGTTTGTCATAATGGTTGGTGTAAGCATCGTTCCCTGTTGTTTCCCGCCTGTTTGAATTTTTGCTCCTTTAGCTGCTGCATCATCAATCCATTGTTTTGCTCGTTCAGCAGCTTCTTCGTTGATCATCGGTCCAAATTCCGTCTGTTCATCCATTGGATCACCAATAACCAATGCTTCTGTCGCTTTTACGTACTCCTCAAGGAAAGAGTCATACAAGGACTGATGAACATAAATGCGCTGTGCAGAAATACAGACCTGCCCAGAAAAAGCAAACCCACCTTTAACTAAATCAGCAACCACATCTCCAACTTTCACATCGTCAAATAGAATATTAGGTGAATTGGATCCTAATTCTAATGTGATCTTCTTAAAGCCAGCATTTTCACGGATTTTTCTCCCGACAGGCAAGCTTCCAGTAAAAGTGACTTTCTGAACCTTCTCATGCTGTACTAGAGTGTCCCCTAACTCTTCTCCAAGCCCAAGTACTAAATTCAGTGCCCCAGGCGGAAGTCCTGCTTCATGAAGCAGCTTTACAAGCATATAAGCAGATACCGGTGTTTTTTCTGCTGGCTTAAAGACAATCGTGTTACCAGCCGCAATAGCCGGAGCTATTTTGTGCAGCGAGAGATTTAACGGAAAATTAAACGGAGTAATCGCAGCAACTACCCCAAGCGGGACTTTCTTGGTTAAGCCCAGCCGATTCTCACCGCCAATCGCTGCATCCATTGGAATGACTTCACTGTTAATATGTTTCGCTTCTTCTGATGCAAAGCGCAAAACCTGAATCGCCCGGTCTACTTCACCAAGGCTGTATTTTAAAGGTTTCCCGGCTTCTTTGGTGATGGTTTCCGCAAATGATTGTTTCCTATCTTCCATTAAATTCGCCGTATTGCGGAGAATATCTGAACGTTGATAGGCTGGCATTTTTTTCATCGTATCATGAAAGACAGAAAAGCAATTGTCGATCGCTTCATTTAAGTCTTCAATGGATGCTAATGATATTTCTGCTACTTTTTCCTGATTATAAGGGTTGTTTACAGCTAAGGTTTCCCGCTGTTTCCCCTTGAATTCTTTTCCGTTGATAATGGAAGCTATTTTCATGAATTAATCACCTCTTTAGCAGCGGATTCCGCGTAATTTTTCAGTTAACTTCATATTTTCTCTATAGTCAACCGCACAATCGATTAACACCGGTTTCTTAAGACTGATAGCTTTGTCTAGAGCTGGTCGTAATTCTTCTGTTTTTTCAATTTTTATTGCTTCAAACCCAAAGGATTTCGCGTGTTGAACAAAGTCTGGGTTTCCAAAACGAATATGTGAGGGCCGTTCAAATTTTTTCATCTGATGCCATTCAATCAAACCGTAACCATCATCTCGCCATAATAGAACAATGATAGGGAGATTTAATCTTACAGCTGTTTCCATCTCTGCCCCTGTCATAAGAAAGGAACCATCTCCGCAGACTGCGACGATATTTCTTTCTGGAAATACCATTTTGGCCGCAATGGCGGAAGGTACTGCAACTCCCATGGAAGCAAGTCCATTTGATATGAGACAGGTGTTTGGCTGAGCTGTATGGTACATCCGCGCCATCCACATCTTATGGGCACCTACATCTGAGATCGCAATATCTTCGTCATTCAAGACATCACGCAGGTCAGAAATAATTTTTTGCGGTTTAACAGGAAATTCATTGTCCTGCTTGTAACTTTCTAATTCGTCGAGTGCCTTTTCTCTAATGGAACGCACCCAGTCAAGGCTCCGTTTTTTATCAGCCAATACGTTCATTAGCTGAGTAATATTCTGTTTTATATCCCCAATGACATTCAATGCAACAGGATAATGGGAATCAATTTCCGCTTCTTCTGTGTCTATATGAAGAATAGGAGTGGAACGTTCAGGGTTCCAGTTTTCCGGCGGGGTCTCGGCCATATCAAAACCAATGGTTATAATTAAGTCTGCTTGTTCAAATCCGCACGTAATGTAGTCTTTTCCACTAAGACCAGCCGTCAGCAAGCTTGCTTCATCCTTCCAAGAGAGTGCTCCTTTACCCATAAACGAATGGACCACTGGAATGTTTGTTTTTTCCACAAACGTTCGTAATTCTTCTGATGCTTGACCTCTAGTAATGCCATTTCCAGCTAAGATTAATGGATAGCTTGAACCCTCTATGAGAGAAGCTGCTTTTTTAATAATTGCCTCTTCCGCGTGCGGCAAAGCACGTCCTGTAATTTCAAGCAGAGGTTCATCCACTTCCATTCCTGCCACGTCCTCAGGCAAATCGATATGGGTAGCGCCAGGCTTTTCCTGATTAGCTAGCTGATACGCTTTTCTTACTACCTCTGGTACAATCTCTGGTGTTTTTATTTGGGCATTCCACTTCGTTATAGGTTCATAGATATTGACAAGATCGTAATATTGATGGGAAATTTTATGCTGACGGTTTAAACCAGCCTGTCCTGTAATCGCAATCAGTGGACATTGGTCCATGTTGGCATTAGCCACCCCTGTTAATAAGTTCGTAGCACCAGGTCCTAAAGTAGCCAGACAGACACCTGGCTTTCCAGTCAGTCTTCCATAGGTTCCTGCCATAAAGGCGGCGCTAGTCTCATGTCGGGTGACGATGAACTCAATTTTTGAATCAAGTAATGCATCCATCAAGTCAATATTCTCTTCACCAGGAACACCGAAAATGTACTCTACTCCTTCATTTTCCAGGCATTTAATTAATAACTGAGCAACTTTCATCTAATCCCCCCTATACTTTTGAACTTTATTTTGTGTAATAACCATCATTCTTATTAATAAAAATGAAAAAAATCTCTCCTCAGAAGCCGAAGAGAGATTAAAATATTAATGATGATTTCCTATATTATGTTCCGAGGCTTTATTTTCTTCGCGATCACTTTTTAGACCAAGATTATTTTTTTATCGTATGTCTTTTGAAGATCTTTGTTGCAAATTTTGTTCAGTATTGCCCATGTAGCACTATAATTATAATGGGATTAGAAACTAGTAGATTTTTTTCAAAAATTGACAACAGGCGATTTCGAATAGCGCTATTTGTGATATAATTTTCGTAGAAGCAGTTGGGAAAAGATAAGTAATATCATACCCATCTGCTAATGGGAAGAGGCCTTTGGTTTCTCCTTTTAGATAAATAGAGACAAGGGGAGTATGAGTACAATGAAGAACTTATGGGCAACATTGAAAACGATGTCTTTTAAAGAAGCAGTAGATTACATATGGGAATATTATAAACTGCACATTTTCGGAATCGCTTTCGGTTTATTTTTTATCATTTCGATCACCTCTAATATATTAAAAGAAGAGAAGGAAACGCTAAATTTTATGGTGGTTGGAGCAGTGAATTATAATATGACTGAAGCTATCTCAACGGAAATAAATGAGCAATATTTTGATGATTTTCGTGTAGCGGTTGATTTGGTACAGCATGGCGGGGGAAGCGCAGGAAGTCAATCTTATGCACAAATGCAAAAGCTAGTAGCTAAAATTTCGGTTGGGGAAGTAGATATTATGCTAGCCAACCAAGATTTTTCTGGTGATTTAATTGATCAAGAAGGATTAACACCTTTAGGACAAGTAGTAGATGAAGAATTATTAGAGCAAAGCAATGTTGAGATTCATCGATTAGACTCTGGGGAAATTTACGGGATTGGAATAGAGCAGTTTGACGTGCTGAAAGATGTGGAAAACATTCAAGAAAGCATTTTGGTTATTCCTGCAACATCCGAAAATGACGAAAGAGTGGCTGAGTTTTTAACAACACTATTAGAAGGGTAATTTTTGCGAACAGGGAGCGTATATTTCATGAAAAAGGCAATTTATGTGATGAATGATGATACTTTTGATTTAGTATACCCTCGTTTTATTCGGGATGAAGTGGAAGAATTGGTGGAGATAGTTAGTCCACCTCTTACGAATGCTGAATTACAACAGGATTTATCCGTTTTGAAAGATGTCGATGTCCTATTATCAGGTTGGGGAGGACCAAAACTTGATGAAAATCTATTAGAGCATGCCCCTCATTTGAAAGCATTTCTATACGCAGCTGGTTCTATTAAAAGTATTGCAACAGATGAAGCGTGGGATCGAGATATCTTATTTTCAACGGCGGCTCATGCGAATGGTATACCAGTTGCTGAATTTACGCTGTCGCAAATTTTATTTTGTTTAAAAAATGGGTGGGGCTTTACTCGTGGGATTAGAGAAAATTATGCCTTTCCACCAAAGCCATTTGCGGTAAAAGGGTCATATCGGAGCAAAGTTGGGATCATTTCGTTAAGTACCATTGGTCGCCGTACGGTAGAGCTATTACGTCCATTTGATATCGATGTTTTGGCCTATGATCCTTTTGTTTCTAAAGAAGAAGCGGAACAATTAAATGTGCAATTGTGTTCGTTAGAAGAAATGTTTGAACAAGCAGATGTCGTTTCTTTACATACTCCATTATTACCGGAAACGGTTGGAATGATTAACGGGGATCATTTCCGGTTAATGAAAAATAGAGCTAGTTTTATAAATACGGCAAGAGGTGCGATCGTTCGGGAAAACGAAATGATCGATGTCTTGCAAGAAAGGTCTGATATTACGGCGGTATTGGATGTCACTGATCCAGAGCCTCCAGAAATAGGTTCGCCGTTGTATACAATGGATAATGTGGTGCTAACCCCGCATCTTGCTGGAAGTGAAGGAGAAGAATGCGGACGGATGGGCCAATATATGTTAGAAGAATTAAAAAGATGGTTAAATGGTGAGCCATTAAAATGGCAAGTAACGAAAAAGCAATTTGGAAAGATGGCTTAGGAAAGGGGGTTTATAAGTGAAACTAGGATTATGCTCGGTAACGTTTCGCAGCAAATCAATTGAACAAGTGATTGATTTAGCAATGGAAGCAGAATTAGACGCGATCGAATGGGGAGGAGATGTACACGTTCCTCCGGGTGATATTGATCATGCCAAAAATGTGTTAGAAATGACAAAATCACGTGAATTAGAAGTGTCTTCCTATGGCTCCTACTATCGTGTTGGAGATCCAGAAAAAAATGAGCATTCTTTCGAAACCATTCTAGAAACAGCTCAAGCATTACATACTACTTCTATTCGCGTATGGGCTGGTACACTAGATTCAGAGGATGCAGATAAAAGCTATCGTCAATCGGTGATAGAGGATGCGAAACGAATTGCAGATATGGCTGGGAAAGAAAATATTTCGATTCACTTTGAGTATCACGGCGGTACATTAACCAACACAAAAGAAAGTGCCAAGCAACTTATGGAAGAAGTAGACCATGGTAATGTGTATCTTTATTGGCAGCCAGCAGTAGGTTTGTCTGTCGAGGATCGTTTAGCAAGTATTGATCTTGTTAAGCCATGGATTTCCAATGTGCACATTTTTCACTGGAATCAAACAGAGCGTTTAGATTTAGGAATCGGTGCAAAAGAATGGCAACGCTACTTAAAAGAGATTATGAGTGATCAAAAAGAGCGATATGTGCTGATGGAATTTGTTAAAAATGATGATGTGCAGCAGTTTAGAAAAGACGCGCTTGTATTACATGAATTGAAAAAAATTATAGATGGAACAAATCTGTAGAAGATAATAGTTATGAATTAGAGAGAGGTTCTATCCGCAGTAATAAGCAGCATTTAGCATTAAAACTATCGATAGAGAGGCTCTATATGCATTTTCAAGCAGTATTTAGCGTTAAAACTATCGATAGGGAGGTTCTATATGCATTTTCAAGCAGTATTTAGCGTTAAAACTATCGATAGAGAGGTTCTATATGCATTTTTAAGCAGCATTTAGCGTTAAAACTATCAATAGGGAGGTTCTATATGCATTTTTAAGTAGCATTTAGCGTTAAAACTATCGATAGAGAGGCTCTATATGCATTTTCAAGCAGCATTTAGCATTAAAACTATCGATAGGGAGGTTCTATATGCATTTTTAAGTAGCATTTAGCGTTAAAACTATCGATTGAGAGGCTCTATATGCATTTTTAAGCAGCGTTTAGCATTAAAACTATCGATAGGGAGGTTCTATATGCATTTTTAAGCAGCATTTAGCATTAAAACTATCGATAGAGAACTTCTATCAACAGTTTTAAGCTAATTCTTGTTTTCAAATCGTTGATAGAAGTCTTATAATCAACTTGCCCTAAAATCTGAAGAATGGATAATGACGTCTGCATATCAATCATATTCGGATGAATCAACCGGAATCTCTTTCAATTAAGCTAGTATCAATATATACTTTTTTGGCGATCGTGCGTTCATCGCGAAGGCGCTCCATCATTAAATCCACCGCTGTTTTTCCCATTAATTCTTTCTCAATTCTTACAGTGGTTAGTGCCGGATATATATATTTCGATACACTAATATCATTAATGCCAATCATACTTACTTGATTTGGAACTTCCACTTTCGTCTCATGGAGCGCTTTTAAAGCCCCAATCGCAAGCGGATCATTGGCTGAGATAAATCCCATTCGGTCGACATTTTGACTCTTTTGTAAAAAAGCCTTCATGGCCTTATATCCACCTTCTACCGTATAGTCAGTATATAAAAGCAATGATTCAACAAACAAACCCTGTTCTTGTAAATAGGAACGAAAATGCTGTTCACGTTCATCCATTTTACCACTACTAGAAACTTCCCCGCCTATAAATCCAATTTTATTGACGTTCTTATTTAATAAATAATCAGCCGATCTTTCTATCACTTTTTTAAATTCAATCAAAATGGCGTCACAGTTATCGTACTCCTCATCAGGATCTACTAATACTATGTGTTTCGACGTTTGCTGAAAGGTTTTTACTTGTTTTTTACTAAAACGTCCAACAGCAATGATTCCATCTATATCATCAGGTATTTTCTCCATTTCATTTGCTACAAATTTTAGTAAACGAATGTGTTGTTTCTCTGCTTCTGCTTCTATGCTGTGACGAATGGTCATATAATATAAATCGTTTAATTCTTCTTCCTCTGTCATCCAATGAATAAAGGCGATACGGCGGTATAGCTTTTTCCTTGGTGCCTTTTTGGTGTAAGATAAGGCTTCTGCAATCTCAAAAATTTTCTTTTTCGTATCCTCTCCAACGGATAGAGAGGGATCATAGTTTAATACACGGGATACAGTAGCGATTGATACACCCGCTTTTTTCGCAATGTCTTTTATGGTTGCCATGTTTGTCATCCTTCCAATACCGATTAGTAAAGTAAGTAAAATTTAACTTGACTAATTTTATTGACTATTTTAAGATAAATTCTAAGAATTGTCTATATAAAAAAGAAAATGAATTCGGTTACACAGAAAAGAGGAGGAACTAATCATGCAGCTTCATAAAGAGAAATATCATTATCAATCACCAAAAAACGGTTATCCGGAATGGAATAATAATCCAGAAATATTTGAACTTAATCGCATGCCGCAACATGCTGTGGCTATTCCATATCAAACAAAAGAGCAAGCTTATACATTTGATGCTAGTCAATCGCCGTTTGTAAAAAGTTTAAATGGCAAGTGGCGTTTTCACTTTTCTGAAAAACCATCCCAAAAAGTCCAGGAATTTTATCAAAAAGATTATGATACTTCTTCCTGGGATCTCATTAATGTACCGGCACACTGGCAATTAGAAGGATATGATTATCCGCAATATGTAAACACAAGATACCCTTGGATCGAACACGACGAGATCGAAGCTCCATTTGCCCCTACTCATTATAACCCAGTAGGGCAATACGTGACATCCTTTGTATTACCTAAAGCTTGGGAACAAAGCCCTGTTATTCTACAATTTCAAGGGGTAGAATCTGCCTTTTATGTATGGCTCAATGGTGAGTTGGTAGGTTATAGCGAAGATACGTTTACACCTGCTGAATTTAATCTTACACCATACCTTCAGGAAGGAGAAAACACGCTAGCAGTGGAAGTCTATCGTTGGTGTGATGCAAGCTGGCTGGAAGATCAGGACTTTTGGCGAATGAGTGGTATTTTCCGTGATGTAAACCTTATGGCTTTACCAGATTTGCATCTTTATGACCATCGCATACGTACTTATTTTGATCAAAACTATGAAAATGCAGAACTAGAAATAAAAGCAGATGTGATCAATTATTTTGAGAAAAAATATGACAGCGCTGCTCTACATGTCTCCGTATTGGATGCAGAAAATCAATTAATCGAAAAGCAGCAATTTCAACTAGCGATAGATGGTAAAATGTCTACCACTGTTCAATCGACAACTACTGTAAAAAATCCATATAAGTGGAGTGCTGAACAACCATATTTATACACAATGCTTTTTGAAATCGCCGACGATCAAGGTGAAACTGTTGAAGTATATGCAACAAAGTTTGGTTTCCGTCAATTCGAAATGAAAGATGGGATCATGCATATCAATGGTAAGCGAATCGTCTTTAAAGGGGTAAACCGCCATGAATTCACTGCAGACAGAGGTCGCGCAGTAACTACAGAAGATATGGTTCATGATATTACTTTAATGAAAAAGTATAACATTAATGCAGTTCGAACATCCCACTATCCGAATCATCCAAAATGGTATGACCTTTGTGATGAGTACGGGCTTTATGTAATTGATGAAACAAACTTAGAAACACATGGAACTTGGCGATATGGACAGGAAACAGAAGAAAAAGCATTGCCAGGAAGTAAGCCAGAATGGACAGAAAATGTCCTCGACCGCTGCCAATCGATGTATGAAAGAGATAAAAATCATCCATCTATCGTTATTTGGTCGTTAGGGAACGAATCCTTTGGCGGGGATAACTTCTTGAAAATGCATCAATACTTTAAAGAAACTGATCCAACAAGACTAGTACACTATGAAGGGATATTTCATTTCCGCGAATCTGATGCAGCTTCTGATATTGAAAGTACGATGTATCGCAGCCCAAGTGAACTAGCCTTTTATGCCAAGCAGCCTGGTGAGAAAAAGCCATATATTTTATGTGAATACAGTCATTCCATGGGGAACTCAACAGGAAACCTTCATAAATATACCGAGCTATTTGACCAATATCCTGTTTTACAAGGCGGATTTATTTGGGATTGGAAAGATCAAGCATTGCGTCATCAAACCGAAGAGGGCACAAGCTTCCTCGCTTACGGTGGTGACTTTGGCGAATCTCCCCATGACGGAAATTTTGCAGGAGACGGTCTTATTTTCGCTGATGGAACCGTGTCACCGAAGCTTGATGAAACCAAAGCATGCTATCAAAACATTGACTTTCAAGCGACAAACTTGCAAAATGGAGAATTCGAGCTGACTAATAAATATTTATTCACATCATTAGAACAGTTTACACTCGTATGGACGATCGAGGAAGAAGGAGAGATTGTCGCGTCGGGCACCACTGACTTAGAAGCACAGGCGACAGCTAAACAGGAGCTCCGACTCGATTATCCTTCTGACATTTTCCAAAAAGATAAGGAATATGTCGTGACTCTATCGGTGGTGTATAAGGATGCGCCAACGTGGGCAGAAGTGGACCATGAAGTGGCCTTTGCCCAATTTGTCGTGCCTAGTGTCAACCGTCCAGCGTTCAACACAGACGGCAGCCTGACATTAGACGAAACAGAGCAAGCTTATCAGATTCAAGGGCAGGATTTTGAATTGTCATTGGATAAAGCTTCTGGAGCGATAACGTCTTATTTGGTAAAACGTGTGGAGTTAATCGAAAGTGCTCCGATGCCTCATTTTTGGCGAGCGATGACCGATAACGATCGCGGTAATAAGCTGCACGAGCGAAGTGCCAATTGGCGTCAAGCAAGCGAGGAACGAACTTTGCAAGCATTACAGGTAGAGCAATTGGATTCAGTCGTAGTGGCGAAAGCTGTTTATCAATTACCGACAAGTTCCATTAGTGTGGTGGAACTGACATATACTGTTTATCCTGATGGTGCGGTGGAAGTGGAGCAACATCTTATGCCAGGAGAAGGATTAGCGGAAATTCCGGCAATCGGTGTTACGTTTGATATGGGGCTGGATTTTGATCAGTTGAAATGGTATGGAAAAGGCCCGCATGAAACTTATTGGGATCGTCAGCATGGCGGCAAACTTGGTATTTATGAAGGCAGGGTAAAAGAACAACTTCAACCCTATTTGAAGCCGCAAGAGAGTGGAAATAAATGCGGGGTTCGTTGGTTTGAACTTCGCAATCAGGATGGAAATGGTCTGCATGTAAGTGGAGATCCGACTATTGAAGTAAATGCCTTGCATTATACAGTGAATGAATTAGAAGCAGCGAGTCATCATTATAAGTTGAAAGAGCCTGAGAAAGTGTCTGTTACGATAAATGGCTGGCAAATGGGTGTTGGCGGTGATGACAGCTGGGGTCAAAAGACACATCCAGAATACACGTTATTTGCGAATCGCTGTTATCGTTTCCGTTTTGCGATCAAAGGATTTGTACAATAACTTTGTATTTGGAGACGAATAAGCGTATAATGGAGGTAGTACCCACGAAAGGGAGTGCCGAATGGCTTATTTTAATAACAAGAAAGAGCCCGTCGAAGATGTGGAGACAAAGGTATGGGCATGTGTAAGTGAAGATTGCCAAGGGTGGATGAGAGAGGATTACTCCTTTGAAAAAACACCGAGCTGTCCGTTGTGTAAATCGAATATGGAGAGGGAAGTAAGAGTATTGCCTGAGTTGAAATAAACGAAATGAACTGTTTCTTTTTGAGAAGCAGTTCATTTTTCTATGTTTGGGGAGTCATAAATTTTGTTTGACCCGCATAAGTAACTAGGGCAATTCTTTATCACGTAGATGCTGAATGGGCCACTTTTTTGCTTAAAGGGGTCACTTTCTTGAAAAAATGGGCCGCTTTTTTGGTTGAACGGCTCACTTATTAGAGGAAACAGGGCAGTATTTTCGTGAAACAGGTCACTTTTTAAAAAGGATTACTCGCTTACCTTTTTCTTTTAAAAATTTAGGTTTATATTTATATGATTCGGAAATAATGTAAATACAATAAAATCTATTGATAATCCAGTATTATGATTAAAGTGGGTGATTGGATGAATCAATTGGAGTCAACGTTGTTTCGGGTTTTACATGTTTTTGCATCGTATCTTGCTATTCAGCTGTTATGGTTCTTTTTTTCCTTAGGGGTTGTGACCATCATTCCGGCGACATTAGCGATGTATGCGGTCATTTTAGATTGGAGTAGAAACGGAGTCGATATCATAGGTGTGTGGAGAAACTTTTTCCAATCCTTTCAGTTTTATTTTAAAAACACGCTATTAATCGCACTAAACGTTGTCTTTGCAATTACACTATTTGTCATGTACGTCTCGGAAACCCCATTTTTCTTTGAGGGCAGCCACCTTTTTCTCCAAATAGGCTGGTGGTTTATGGTCAGCGTTTTTTTACTTACTTTAATTTCTATGGTGCCACTCGCGGTATCGTCGCATTTAAAAGGATTAAAACTATGGAAAAATGCTTGGATTGCTTCCTTAACGCTATTACCACAAGTTTTATTAATCGGAAGTATTGGCGGAATATTTGCACTGATTTCCGTTTACATTCCCATGGCATTTGTAGCAGCAATTAGCGTATTTGCCTTTTTGCATGTTTCCATCTGGCAGCAAGGCATGAAAAAAATGCCTGAGGATTTCTTAGATGAGTGCTTATTTAAATATCGTTACAGGTAACAAAAACCACGGAGAAAAAACTTTCTCCGTGGTTTTTTTAACGTAGACAGAATTGCTTCTGCTAAGCCAATTTTTAGCTTCACTCACAATACTATGTGATCCCAACTTAGATGGTATCGATCATTTCCCTGATACGTTTAGCGAATGTTACGGCTTCTTTCGTATCTCCATGCACACATATGGTATCAGCACGCAATGAAACGATATTGCCTGAAGCAGTCTTCACTTTTCCTTTTGTTACCATATCATGTACTTGCTTTAGTGCTTGATCAGAGTCATGAACCACAGCATTTGGTTGAGAGCGGGGAGTTAACGTACCATCATCCTGATAGGTTCGGTCCGCAAACACTTCATGTGCGACCGTAAGGCTTGCTTTTTCCCCGGCACGAGTCAAATAACTATTTGCTAAGCCATATAAAATGATCTGCTTATCAAAATCGTACACAGCTTGTACTATAGCTTCCGCCAGTTCCATTTGTTTACATGCCATGTTATATAAAGCACCATGAGGCTTCACATGATGTAATTTCACATCTTGAGATTGTGCAAAAGCGTTCAATGCACCTATTTGATAAAGCATTAAATCATATACATCATCAGGGTTCATATCCATTTTACGTCTGCCAAACCCCTGTAAATCTGGGAATCCAGGATGTGCTCCGATTTGAACATGATGTTGTTTTGCTAATTGCACTGTTTCTGCCATAGTACGGTAATCGCCGGCATGAAACCCACAAGCGATATTCACACTGTCGACGAATGGAATAATAGCCTGATCATTTCCCATTTTGTAGGAGCCATAACTTTCTCCTAAGTCACAATTTAGTTCAATAGAAGTCAATTTTTACTCCCCCCATTTTTGACATAAGGTTAATTTTATTGCTTTAAGTTGATCATTCTGCTTTTGTTTAGCCTTTAGTGCATCATCAATGGAACATTCTTTAAATCGAAAAGGAATACCAGGTTTTGATTGACTTAGTTTTGGTAAATCAGCTTGAATGACTTGTCCGATTTTCGGATAACCTCCTGTTGGTTGTCCATCAGCCATGAGAACGATCGGCTGTCCGTCAGGCGGGACCTGAATAGCTCCAAAGCTTGTGGCTTCTGTTAATAATTGTTTATCGTTAGCAAATGGCACAGCCGTTCCTTTTAACCGATATCCCATTCGATTGGATTGCGTAGTAGTTTGCCATGAATGGGATTCAAAGTCCATCTTGGCTTCATCGTTAAACCATTCAGATTGAGCCCCTTTGATATAGCGGATAACTGGTTCTGTTTTAGTGAAATAGTGAAACAAGCTAGGATTTACTCTCCAATTCACTGGTGCCGCTTCGACCGATTCTTTTAATGGAATACGATCTCCCACTTCCAATTTCCTACCTAGCATTCCTTTCCATTCAGCACGTACGATTGTACTTTTGCTTCCAAGAATTGGAGTTATATCAAATCCTCCTTTTACAGCTAAGTAACAGTACAGTCCTTCTTTGGTTGTTCTAAACTGCAAAATATCACCAGCAGACACGGATATAGGTTGACCTCTTGGAATGGGCTTATCGTTTATATTACCTCCCATATCGGCTCCTGTAATGACGATTGTTGCTTGATCGGTAAAACGGATCGTTGGTCCAAGAAAGCTCATTTCCATAACCGCTTCGTTTTCTTGATTTCCAACTAAAATATTAGCTACCTGCATCGCGAAGGAGTCCATTGCTCCGCTTACTGGAAATCCTTTGGAACGGTAACCGAATCGTCCTAAATCTTGTATGGTTGTATATAGTCCTTCTTCAATCATTTCAAGAGTCATGTTACAGTCTCCTTGCTTTGATATTGTTGAAAAGTATACTTGTTGATCGGATAAAAGGAAACCGTGTCTCCCGCTTTCATTAATGTAGGTTCTTTTTTATACAAGTGGAGCAGTGAAACAGGAGAACGGCCAACAACTTGCCAGCCTCCTGGGGATGTGCTTGGATACATCCCTGTTTGCTCTCCCGCAATACCAACAGATCCTTTTGGTACTTCGAGTCTCGGCTTATCCTTTCTCGGTGTAGCGATATTCGTATCCATTCCACTTAAAAAAGGAAAACCTGGTGAAAAACCAAGAAAGGAAACCGTATACGTATTGTTCGTGTGTTTTTGTATTACTTCTTCAATGCTAAGGTCATGATATTTTGCCACAAATGACAGGTCAGGAGCATACTCTTTTTCATAGCAAACAGGAATATTATGGTGTGTTCCTTGCTTTTGCTGTTCTAAAGGCTCTTGTAAAAGTTTTGTAAGATAATCTTGAATTTCTTGATGTGATAGATAGATCCAATCAAAGTAAACAGTCAATGTGGTATAACCGAGCACAGATTCTATTACTCCGTGTGGTGAATCTTGCTCGATTTTTTTATGTAAAGCGATCAATCTTTGAGTTGTTTCGGCTGTAAAATGTTCTGTTAGTTGAAGCATAACCGCATTTTCAGAAATATAAAAGAATTGCATGCTTCTTCATCCTTTCCATTTAAGGTCACAACACTATATCTATTCTATCGGAAAATAACCAAACTGAAAAATTATCTAGCATAAAGCAGTTGAATTTTGGAATTTAAGTGACTTTAGTCCTTTTATATGTTTAAATACAGGTCTAAAAGACTACTTTATTAAATAGAAATGATGAAAAAGACATGTTAAAATATACTCATGTCGAAAAAGCGTGTAACTATTAATCTTAGGAGGAACAACGGTGAAAAAACTTACAAGTAAATTTTCGTTTCGCAATGTCCGAGTAGGGACAAAGTATGGAATTATTCTAAGTATTGTTTTAGCATTATTCGTTATTTCAGGTGTTCTCGTTTCTATTCTACTGAATAATGTCGATTCAGAAATGGAAGCAATGGAAAGACGCGGGGACCGAGCAATCGATGTGGCAGAAATGGGCTCACTGATCCGGGCTAAATCCATTCGAGCATTTCAATATTTAAATGAACCAGATTCTAACTTAGTTGAGGAATATAATGAGCGTAAAGCATTATTTGAGGAGTTAGAAGCAGAAGTTAAGCCTAAAATGAACACAGAAGAAGAAAAAGATATGTTTGCTATTATCGTTAAGTTAGATGATCAATTAAACCAAAAATTTGAAGAATTAGTAAGTTATATGGATCAAGGCGAACAGGCAGTTGCTAAAACGGTAGCGAGACAAGCAGACACTGCTCAATGGGAAGCGGTTCAACAATTAACGGCATTAAATGAATTAGTCAATGAGCAAAGAGATACTGCCGTTACTAAGGCAAAGCAAAGTCAGACAACAGCGTTTTACGTATTAGTAGCGGCAATTTTGATCTCTGTTATTATTAGTATTGTGTTAGTTACTATTGTGAATCGATTGATTTCACGAAACTTAAATCAAGTGGTGGAAACTAGTAATCAAATTGCAGAAGGAAATTTAAGAACAGAAGATATCAGCTATCAGAGTAAAGATGAAATTGGTCAGTTAGCTATGGCTGTGAACGTCATGAA
Organism: Gracilibacillus sp. YIM 98692; assembly: GCF_010993965.1. Classification (GTDB taxonomy): domain Bacteria; phylum Bacillota; class Bacilli; order Bacillales; family Amphibacillaceae; genus Gracilibacillus. The sequence goes on from NZ_WIXM01000019.1 coordinate 25,702, forward strand.
AGAAAATTTAAGGTTAATGATAGAGAAGGTATCCTCTGTTTCAAATACGGTTAGTGCGCAAAGTGAAGAGCTAACTCAATCGGCAAGTGAGGTAAGAACAGGGACAGAACAAATTGCGACAACAATGCAAGAGTTAGCATCAGGTTCGGAAACACAAGCTAATCATGCAGGGGATGTAGCTTCGCAAATGAGCGAGCTTACCACCAAAGTAACAGAAGCAAATAATAATGGGGAAAATATTAAGAAGGCTTCCGGTGATGTTCGTACGTTAACAGAAGATGGTCAAGAAATGATGTCGACTTCTGTCCATCAAATGAATCGTGTTAATGAAATTGTTCAAGATTCCGTAACGAAAGTACAAGGTTTAGATACACAAACAAAAGAAATATCTAAATTAGTTTCTGTGATCAAAGATATTGCAGAACAAACTAATTTACTAGCGTTAAATGCAGCAATTGAGTCAGCACGTGCCGGAGAGCATGGTAAAGGTTTTGCTGTAGTAGCTGATGAAGTAAGAAAGCTAGCAGAGCAAGTAGCAAATTCTGTTACGGATATTACGGAAATTGTCAACAATATTCAGTCTGAGTCCTCTCTTGTAACCAATTCTTTAGAGGAAGGTTATACAGAGGTGGAGCATGGAACAGAGCAAGTAGAAAAAACAGGAAAAACATTTGAGCGTATCAATCAAGCAATCAATGAGATGGCAACAAATATCCAGACTGTTACTGGAAATTTAACTGAAATTACATCAAGCACTAATGAGATCAATTCGTCTGTAGAAGAGATTGCATCGATTTCAGAAGAATCCGCAGCAGGAGTAGAGCAAACTTCCGCATCTGCCCAGCAAGCAAGCAGTTCCATGGAAGAAGTATCCGAAAACTCAGACGAGCTCGCTAAATTAGCAGAAGAATTAAATAGTCTAGTAGCACAATTTAAAATATAAGGCTCTATTAGTATCGTGTGATGTTTAATGCGACAGTTGACCAAAACAGCGACGTAGCATTTGGTCAGTGTGTAAATACCGCTTCAGAAATATACTTCGCTTTCCGCGGGCTCGCACTGAGCCTCCTCGCTCGTTCCTCACTGCGGGGTCTCACCGTCTTCGCTGTTCCCGCAGGAGTCTACGTATATTTCTTCCGCTAATGTGTAATGAAAATTTTGAATTTTTTTTACTTCAAACGAGTACCAATCCAAGCTGCGGAAAAATGCGAGACTCCTGTGGGAAAGGAACAGTCTGAAGACCCCTCGGGCGAGCGTTTTTTGCTCGTGAGGAGGCTGAAGCGTTCCCCACGGCAAAGAAGACACTGCGAAAGCGACCAAAGGAAGCTTGAGTAGATGTCGCACTTGTGCCCTTGGGTGAAAGCGAGTGTTTTTCCGCAGCGACGATTAAGCACTCATCTTTAAACGAGTGGATGGAAAGTATTTATAAGTTATTGCGCAAGAAGTATTAATATTTTGAAATAAAGCCAAATTTTAATATACTATGACATAAAAAACCGGGTTGTTTTGAAGCAACCCGGTTTTTGCTGTATTAAATTTGGTCTTTCTTTTTCAGTATCTCTTCGATGAGATTGTAAATGGATAACAACTCATATAAAATAATAATTTCTGGTGTAAATAAGGAACCTTCCGTTTTATTTTGCGGTCGTTTGCTTTCCCAAAACTGATTCATTAAAACCTTGACTTGTTGGCGATAAGCACTCGCCTTATAATCATCAGGGTGTTTCATAAAGGAAACTAAGGTCTCGACCATCTTTACAATGTCTTGACATTCTGATCTAGACCAACACACAGAATTAATCGGTGTATTTAATAAATTGCCAATATGATAATGGACTAAACGAAATTGCGTCAAGGCTCGTTTTTCTTGGGCAAATAATTTTTTTGTTTCCGTATCAAGGTGATGATACTTTGCTTCTCCCTCTTGAAATTCTAACAGCTTTTCCGTTTTATTAAGGGTTACCCTTAGATCAGCAAACCGCTTTTCGATCTCCCTCTTATTTGTCATTCCATCCTTCATAATTAACTGTTTCATAATCATTTCGAGTTCTTCGCCCGTTTTTTTCAATAACCCTTCTAAATTAGTGGAGATAGTCTTCGTATAATTTGGTGGCAGTACGAACATATTGACGAGGGTCGAAACAATCAACCCAATGGTGGTTGTACCAAGTCTAATAATAAAGGAAAACAATAAGTTTGTGTGAATCACTTCAATCATGGCAACGGAAGTTAACGTTGCAACGAGAAGACCTACATGTAATCCTAATCGATAGCATGTAATAATGGTACATAGTGCTGCCAACGTATATGTAAGCGGTGAGTCTTCGAAAAAATAAATAAATAATACCGCATAGCCCGATCCAATAGCGGATGCTGGGAAACGTATTAACCCTTTTTTAATGGAAGAGGCTACAGTTGGTTCGATGGTGATAATCGCTGTTATAACAGCAAATACGGCAGGCCAATCTAATAATTGACAAATAAAGGATGTTAGGAAAACGGCTAAAGCTGTTTTGATGACTCGTCTACCTGCAATACGGAAAGGCCACTTTATGTATTTCATTTTAAAAATCTCCCTACAATTGCTTCTCATACATAGTATAACAAAACAAAAAAAGTGTACCATCTAAAAATTTAAAATTTTTAAAAATATTTGTAAACGCTTTCTTATTTACTGCATATGATGTAAAATAAGAAGTATATTTCAGACGGGAAGATAGCAAAACACGTGGAGGTGTCTAAATGCTTTCAATTAAGTTGTTTAAACCGTATTACGTGAAAGAAGAAGGCGAATATATTCGAGTGGTTTTAGCTTATCAATATTTTTCACTACTAATGGATGACGAAGTATATCAATTTGTTCCACTAGAAGGAAGAGAAATTCGAATTCATCGTGAGACACAAGAAATAGAAAATAAAGATGCCGTATTTGTATTCCAAAAGGGAAAGCGATATAACCGAATTGTTTTATCTGATTTAATGAAAATAAAAGAATTTCAACAACACCTAAATACGATATTAAGCCCATATACTGTCATGCAGCAATCTCAAGAAAAAGAACATCAAATCAATGATGTGATTATTGAATTAGAACGACATAATTTATTGCGATTAATAGATCGTGCCTTAGATGAACAAAATAAAGAAGACTTTTACTTCTATACATCCATTCTAAATAAAATGTAATAAAGAGAGATAATGGTGTCACTTTAAAGTGGATTCGAGCCACTTTTGATAGGACTCGCGCCACTATTAAGCACTTTTGAGCCACTTTTTATAAGAAACGCGCCACTTTTAGGCGTTTCGAGCCACTTTTTATATTAACAAAAACTTAGAGCTGCCTTATAGTGTGAAATTTTATCTGACACTATGAGATAGCTCTTCTTTACCCTATCAGCATTTATATCGTGTTACAGATGAAGGGAATTCGACGTAGATACCACGATAAGGAAGATAGATAAGAGCAACTACGTCTCTGACTTCGCTAAAAGCTCGTCAATCGACGAGTTTTCTTTATCGCTCGATTTTTTTAGTTTCATTTTGTAAAATGAAGGATAGAGAAGGGAGGAGAGTTGAATGGATTTAGGACTAAAAGGAAAATCGGTTATTGTCACGGCAGCTAGCAAAGGATTAGGGAAAGCATGTGCGCTTACTTATGCACAAGAGGGAGCACATGTACTTATTGCAAGCCGAGATGAGAAACAGTTAGTACAAGCTGTCACAGATATCAAACAAGCCTCAGGAAACGATCATATTCATCACGTTGTCTGTGATGTGAGAAAAGAAAAAGATATACAGAATATGGTGGAAAAAGCAGTGGAAAAAAATGGCAAGGTAGATGTTTTGGTCAATAATACCGGTGGCCCGCCAGCTGGAAGTTTTTCTGACTTTGCCGATAGTGATTGGCAAAATGCTTTTGAGTTGTTGCTGCTAAACGTTATTCGTACAGTTCGAGGTGTCATGCCAGTTATGAAAGAGCAGCAATTTGGCCGTATTGTCAACATTACATCAAGTTCGATGAAACAGGCATTAGATAACCTGCTATTATCCAATACGTTTCGTCCTGCTATCGTAGGTTTATCAAAAAGCTTAGCACAAGAGCTTGCACCATCCAATATATTAATAAACTCTGTAGGACCGGGCACCATTCAAACAGATCGTATTTTAGAGTTATTTGAAAAAAGAGCAGATACAAAGTCTGTGGAAGAACAAGTAAAAGAAGCAGGGAGTCACATTCCAATTGGGAGGATAGGGACACCTGAAGAATTTGCGAAAGCTATCGTGTTCTTTGGCTCGCCCGCTAATACATATATTACTGGACAAACGTTAATCGTTGATGGTGGATCCGTGAAGGCGTTGTAGTTTTTGAAAACGTTCTAATTTTTAAAAAGGGGGAGAGAGTACATATGAATAGCTTAAAGTGGGGAGTTTTAAGTACAGCCAAAATTGGGAGGACACAAGTGATTCCGGCTATTCAACGCTCTTCTAATGGCGAAGTAATAGCTATTGCGAGCCGTCAAAAAGAGCGAGTGGAAGAAGTGGCAAAGGAATTGTCGATTCCGAAAGCTTATGATACATATGAAGCATTGTTAGACGATCAAGAAATTGACGCAGTGTATATTCCATTGCCAAATGCTTTACATAAAGAATGGGTGATCAAGGCAGCGGAAAAGAACAAGCATGTGCTGTGTGAAAAGCCTGTCGGTATTGAAAAGGAAGAATTAGATGAAATGGTACAAGCTTGTGAAGACAATGGTGTGAAGTTTATGGAAGCTTTTATGTATCAATTCCACCCACAACATCAAAAAGTGAAAGGTCTCATCCAAGAAGATGTTATTGGAGACGTTGCTTTTATGCGTGCATCTTTTGCTTTTCTATTAGAGGATCGCTCTAATATTCGTTTAAGCAGCCAATTAGGTGGTGGAGCAATGTATGATGTTGGTTGTTATACCTTGCATTCCATCCGTTATATTTTGGGTGAAGAACCTGTTACAGCCTATGCGAATGCACATTACCATGATGAGTTAGATGTAGATACGAAAATGTCTGGAATCCTTAGCTTTGCAGATGGCAAACAAGCAGCATTTGACTGCAGTTTTGATACGATCCCTCGACAAGAATATGAGGTGATTGGTTCGAAGGGTTCGATTAAAGTAAAATCCGCTTATCGACCAGATACGAATGAAAACATGGCTGGAGAAATCCATGTGACAAATGCTGATGGGGAAATTACGGTATATGCTGAATCTGGCGACCAATATGCTTTAATGGCAGAAGAGTTTGCAAGCGCAATCCTAGAAGATAGACCATTAAAGTACACCTTCGATCAGATGGCAGGTCAAATGAAAGTATTAGACGCCGTTTATACAAGCAGTAAAAAAGGTGAGGTAGTTAAGCTGTAAAATGGAAAGACACCATATTCTTTTAGAGAAAAGTGCTTACTCGACGCTGCGTAAAGATACTCGCTTTCCGCGGGCAACGCTTCAGCTTCCTCGGAAGCAAAATTCGCTTCCTACGGGATCTTCAGCTGTTGCTTTTCCTGCAGGAGTCTCGTATCTTTACGCAGCTGTTTTTACTTTTAAATATTAGTATAGAAAAAGCAAAAATAAGGCGTATGAATTACGCCTTATTTTTGTAGAATAGTTTATCTTATGTCGTTTAATACATTAGCTACTTTTTCGGCTACATAGCCGCTGCCGTTTCCTTTGTCTTCTATATGTTCAATCATCATTGCGATGATCATGTCTTGGTTTTCTGGATAGCCTACAAACCACCCATTCTCCTGTCCGCCTTCGTCTGATTGGGATTGTTTCAGTTCAGCTGTACCTGTTTTGCCTGAAATAGATACATTCGCTATGTTAGCATCTTGACCTGTCCCTTCTGTCACAACAGCGCGTAATGATTCTTGAATGAAAGATGCATGCTCATTGGATACAAGTCCTTCTTTCCAAGCTTCTGCACTAGCTTCATCCATCGTTAACCTCGGCTTCATCATCGTACCATCATTTAAAAAGCTGGAGTAAGCCGTTGCCATGTGTAATGCGCTCATCTCTATTTCTCCTTGACCATAGCTGGTGTCAGCCAATAACACTTCATTGTCTAATGATTGATCGGAAGTGATCTCACTTGCTGAAATAGGATAAGTAAATGGGAAATCTTCATCAAATCCAAAATCCTTTAGCCCGTCCGTCAATGTTTCCGCTCCAATTTGAAGAGCTTGCTGGGCAAAATATATGTTGTCAGATCGGACCAGTGCGTCCTTTAAATCAACTGGTCCATTGGACTCGGATACACGTCGGACACGATAATTACCCCATCCTTCTTTTTGCCATGTTAATCCATTAATCTCTAACCCTTCATTTGGATCGATCTCTCCGCTTTCCAAACCAATAACACTCGTAATTGGTTTGAACGCAGAGCCAGGTGCGAACGTAGAAGTAAAGCGATTCAGCAGCGGATTTTGTGGGTCTTCTTGCCAATCATTCCACTGGCTATTGCTTAGACCATACAAAAAGGCATTAGGGTCAAAAGCGGGGCTGCTTACTAAAGCTAGCGTATCACCAGTTTTAGGATCAATCGCAGCAGCAGTTCCAGCATCGCCTTCTAATGATTCAAACAACCTCTTTTGAACAGAGGCATCTATCGCTAACGTAATATTTTCTCCATTTTGCACTTTTTGCTCAGAAATGACCTTATCCTCTTTGTTTTCTTTTTCCACAATGATTTGTACTCCTTCTGTCCCTCTTAATTCCTCTTCAAAAAGTTCTTCGAGTCCGCGGTAGCCAATCATATCGTTTTCATTGTATATATCACTATCAACTTCTTCGAGCTTCTCAGCTGTTAGAGGAGCGATATAACCAATAAGGTGTGCAGCAGCTTCCTCAAATGGATAAATTCTCCCTGTAACCGTTCGATAGGTGAGAGCGTTGTTTGTTTTCACTTCTTCATCTAAACCGTCTTCTGACAAACCAGGAACAACTTTTAAAGGGACAAAATAGTGGGGTTGTACCCAGCTTTGATTTAAGCTTTCATCGATTTCCTCTACAGTGATGCCTAAGGCGGAAGCAATGGACTCTTTTTCTACTTGTTCATTTTCCTCTGAAAATCGTTCTGGCACTACACCTAATTCATAGATGTTCTCATTAACCGCTAACCCTTGGCGATTACGATCATAAATACTTCCTCGTGCAGGCTCGAAAGTGTTGATAGTGATTGTATCGTCTTCCTCTAAAGAGGGGAGAATGAAATGGGTGTCCCATTGAACGAGCCAATCGGTAACCTCTTGATTATCTACTTCTTCTACGTCTTTTACCATAGTAAGTGGTGTTTCATAATCAATAGTTCCAGCAATCGTTTCCATTTTTACTTGCAAGAGAAATGCTTGTTCTTCTTTTTCGGTTGCTTCTTCTTCCGTTTCTTCCATTTCCGGAACGACATAATCTAATTGTAGATTTTCTACTTCTAGGTCTTGATACACTTTTGGATAGCGATCCACAAATGCTTCCTTAGAAGCTCCTTTTACCATCGTGTACATCTCTTCAAAGTTCCGGTCACTCCAAAGTTCTAAATATGCCTGTAAACGATCTTCTGGTGTCACTTCTTCTTCCTTATCCTGACAACCTATTAAAGTAATCAGCACTACAGTTAGAACGCCTAACAATTTTCTCACATCAAAACCTCCTCGCTGTGACAAAAAGGAGCTGTCCACAAAAAAATAAGCTTAATGTATATGCAATTGAAATATACTCGCTTTCACCCAAAGGGCATAAGTCAGCATCTGTTCAAGCAAAACTAGGCTCGCTCGTCATGGGGAGTCTCGCATATTCCAGCTGCTGAACAGCTAATCATCGACAACCTTTCTAGTCGGGTTTACTCTATTGGTTTTGCATATATGATGTAACGGTCTGGTGCATCTCCTATGTAGGAGAACGGATAACATGTCGTAAGGACTAACTCCTCATTTGGGGCAGTTGAATGGATGACAGTAGTATCATCTGCAACGACTATTTTGGAGTTCATCATTTTGTATTTAAATTCTCCATAAGCCAATTTTACAGTGAATGTATCACCGATCTCTACTTCACCTAATTTGCGAAATACAGTGTCTCGGTGTCCTGATAAGACAACCTGATCATTTTGTTTTGGAAAGGCAGATCCCTTGTAGTGTCCAACCCCTTTTTCTAACTCATCAGGGTCCGTTCCCTCTACGATAGGCAGTTCTGCATTAATGGATGGTATTTCCAATAACCCGATTATCTCTCCTGTATCCGGAGCAAAGTTATCGGCTGTTGACTTCGATTCAGAATTCGTCTCAGAAATGGGGGATTTTTCTTTTTCAGGAAGAACAAACAATTCTTTTGCATCTTTCATTGCTTGTTGCTCCGCTGCATGCAGTTTAAAAAATTGATATCCACCTATGCCTAATAAAATAATCCCCGCTATGATAAAGAGTGCAGCTAAATTCCTCACAGACCATCACCTCCAAAAAAATATGTAGAATTTAAGAAGATTTTAATGCTTTATCACGTTGAACAATTTCCGTAAGACCCCCACTCCAAGACTTAGAATAGCGAAAGAAGTATAAGTGGGGGATAGCCACACCTTGATAAGTTTCGCTAACCATCAGTGGGGATGAAGAACCACCTACTGATGGAAGTCTCTCTTTTTAGGGAATATGATCTTTTCGTTGCTTACGGAATGTATTTCGCTTCCTTCTATTATTACTCTTATTATATTCCAAATATGGGAAAAATGAAAATTTTCAAATTTTAAATTTTTGTAAAATTAGTGGAAAGATGTAAAATAGCTTTACTTTTTATAGAAGGGTATTGTAATCTAGTTATGGTAACGATTCAATTAAAATAATAGAAATAGGCATAATCACTGAACATGGCACATTGTCCGCCTGTCTTCATATAATGCAGTAGAAGGTTCAAAGGAGTGTATAACCTTGACGGAGCAAGAACTATACCGATCCATTTTACAAAAAATGCTAGATCAAACAGAGCAGCATAAAATAAATAATTCACAAGATTTTATCAAACAGTTGACAAATGAATTAAAACAATCGAATGTATTTACAAAACAAAAAAATAGAAAAAGAGTGTGAAAGACCGCACTCTCTTTCTATTATTTCCCGGGAAATTAAGGGTTAGGCACTTCTGTTTCCATATATTCTGTTTCTCCTTCTGCCACCTCAGCTGTGTTACTGGTTAAGTTAATGATCCATTCTGTAAACTGTTTTTCCTCTCCATTCACTATGTATACATAAAACGTGACTTTTTCCAAATAATCAGTAGAATCCAATATATAGTCCGATTGTCTTAGTTCATTTTCCATTCTTCCTAACATACCATAATCGATTGTAACGGACATTTTTTTCATTAATTTTCTTTCCACCACACCCGTTGTATTAATCGCAAGAGAGGTTGTACTGCCATAAGCACGTATCAGCCCGCCAGCACCAAGCTTTATCCCTCCAAAATAACGAGTGACAACAATCGCCGTATCTTTTAAATGTCTTTTTTTCAACACTTCAAGCATAGGCACACCTGCCGTGCCACTTGGCTCACCGTCATCATTCGCTTTTTGGATGTTATCATGCTCTCCAATCATATATGCCGAGCAATTGTGAGTAGCATCACGATGTTTTTTCTTAATCATTTCAATAAACGTTTGCGCTTCTGCTTCTGTTTCCACACGCTTCACATAACCAATAAAACGGGATTTCTGAATCACTTGTTCATCCATACCTTCTGGTTTCACTGTAAAATATTGGTCTAACATATTATTACCTCCGAACTGTTGCGACTTGTCATTTACGCATCAAAATGTGTAAAATCAATCTATTAGGGAAAAAGATATAAAAGACACCCCCGTAAAAAGTACTAAACCAATCGAAACATATAATTGATTCTGGAGTAGTGAGGGTCGTATCTATGAGAAATATGGATCGTGATTTAGATTATATAATAGAAGAGATGATAGATACAGTAAAAAACAGTAAAGACGAAATTTTTGATATCGCGGAAGACTCCCGAAAAGAGTATGACAATCTTTCAAGAGAATTAAATGAATTAAAAGAAGAAGTGAATGAAGTCATTGATGAAGGAGACCGCTTGGAGAAAAAATCACGTTTAGCACGACAACGTTTATCCGTCGTTAGTAAAAACTTCCAAGATTATTCTGATGAAGAGATTCACAAAGTGTATGATCAAGCTCATCAATTTCAATCAGAATTTATGCTGAAAAGGGAAAAAGAACAATCCCTTCGTGAAAGAAGAGATCAAATCGAAATGCGCCTTAAGTCAATAGAAGAAATGATGGGGCGTGCAGAAGGATTAGTTGGAAAAATATCCATTGTTTTAAACTATTTAAGTGAAGATTTTAAGAATGTCAGTGACATCCTGCAGACAGCTCAAGAAAAGCAAGCATTTGGGTTGAAAATCATTGAGGCTCAAGAAGAAGAAAGACGCCGTTTGTCACGAGAAATGCACGATGGCCCTGCACAGATGCTTGCTAATATCTTAATTCGATCCGAAATTGTCGAGCGTGCTTATAAAAAAGGAAACTTGGAAACAGCTGTAGAAGAAATGAGAAGCGTACGTTCTATGATCCGCGATTCCCTTCAGGAAGTGCGCAGAATTATTTACGATTTACGGCCAATGGCACTAGATGATTTAGGACTCGTACCGACCATAAAAAAATACTTAGCAACCGTAGAAGATGGAAAGCCAACTATTCACTTTTCTCATCATGCTACTCAATCCAGAATGGAGTCACAATATGAGGTAGCCGTATTTCGATTAATCCAAGAATCAGTGCAAAATGCACTAAAACATGCAGAAGCGCAATCGATCAATGTCATACTTAAAATAACAGAAGACCGAATACAAGTGAAAATAACCGATGATGGGAAGGGATTTGATCAAAAAGAGAACAAAGAACATTCATTTGGCATCATTGGCATGAAAGAACGAATGGATATGCTTGGCGGAACATTTCAGATCACAACAGAGCTAGATAAAGGAACCACCGTATATATCGATATTCCAATAACACAAGAAGAAAATGAAATAGACAATATATAAATATATCAGGTAAGAGTAAAATCTAGGAGGGGTTATTATGGAAACCAATATTATACTGATTGATGACCACAAGCTATTTCGAGAAGGAGTTAAAAGGATTTTAGAGTTAGAGGAAGGTTTTCAAGTTCTAGCAGAAGGAGACGATGGATCTGTCGCAACAGAACTAGTTCGCAAACACCGCCCAGATGTTGTGTTAATGGATATCAACATGCCAAATGTTAATGGAGTAGAAGCAACAGCTGAACTTTTAGATCAATTCCCAGGTGTCAAAGTAATTATTTTATCCATCCATGATGATGAGAATTACGTCACACATGCCTTACAATCAGGGGCACAAGGTTATTTATTAAAAGAAATGGATTCAGATGCCTTAATTGAAGCAATTACCGTAGTAAGTGAAGGTGGATCATATCTTCACCCAAAAGTAACCTACAATTTAGTGCAAGAATATCGCCGATTAGTGTCAGAAGAAAGTGCCATTTACGAATCCGATCAATCCCTATCCAAATTAAAAGATATTGAATATCGCAAACCATTGCATCTATTGACGAGAAGAGAGTGCCAAGTTTTACAAATGCTTGCAGAAGGAAAAAGCAACAGAGGCATATCAGAATCCCTTTATATTAGTGAAAAAACCGTCAAAAACCATGTCAGCAGCATTTTGCAGAAAATGAAAGTAAATGATCGTACGCAAGCAGTAGTCATCGCCATCAAAAACGGCTGGGTAGAAATTTTATAGAGAAAAGGCTGTTGCGAGGACGAAAACTTCCCAACAGCCTGCACCTAGTCATCTGCACATTTCCCCTATCCTTATTTAAAAACTTCCCACGTACTACTAGTCAAGTGATCTATAATTCGATAAAATATACATAATCTTATAATGGAAAGAGGTACGAGTCTATCATGACAGTAGCGATTATTACAGATAGTACATCGTATATACCGATACAAACGAGAAAAGAAAAACAAATACATATGATCCCATTAAGTGTTGTGATGGGCCACCGAACCTACCGGGAAGAATTGGATATCACCACAGAAGAATTCTATCAAAAGATAAAAGAAGCAGAGACATTGCCGAAAACTTCCCAGCCTTCCATTGGGGCAATGACCGAAACTTTTGAAGAGCTTTCGAAAACGTATGACCATGCTATTTTCATTACATTATCGAGTGGAATCAGCGGCACTTATCAATCTGCCGTTACCGCAAATTCGATGGTGGAAGGGATCGAAGTCACCACCTATGATTCGGAGATTAGCTGCTTGGCACAAGGTTATTATGTGCTAGAAGCTGCAGATATGGCGCTAGCAGGTAAAGATGTCGATACGATCATTCAACGACTAGATGAAATCAAGCAATCTTTAAAAGCATATTTTATGGTAGATGACTTATCTCACTTGCACCGTGGCGGAAGATTAAACGGTGCACAAGCGCTGATTGGCAGTATGCTGCAGGTGAAGCCGGTCCTTCATTTTGTGGATACGAAGATTGTCCCATTTGAAAAGATCCGTACCGAAAAGAAAGCGATCAAACGGATTCTTGATTTGTTCGATGAGGATGCTAAAACTGGTGCGCCAATTGAAGCAACTGTCATCAATGCGAACCGACAAGAAAAAGCAGAGCAAATCAAGCAACGCATAGAAGAAAAATACGACAATGTCGATATCACCCTCAGCCACTTCGGCCCCGTCATTGGCACACACATCGGTGAAGGCGGACTAGGCCTCGGGTGGTATAAGAAATAAGGATTGTCCAAAAGGTTAGATCTCTGTACACGCAACTCAGTTATTCTCCATTCCGCTGTTTTCGAAAAATTTCCTGTTTCTTCACCGTTCGGGTTCGCTTTAGGCGGACGCTTTCCGCGGGCATGGCCTCAGCCAGGGGACTACTTGAAATAACATCTTTGCTCCCTTGCACCGAGGAAGCCTACTACGAAGCTTTACTAGAAGACACAGGTGCATCCTGCGGGGTCTTCGGACTCATGCTTTTCCCGCAGGAGTCGCCGCCTGCCGCTCTCCCGAACTAATGAGAGTCTTACATAAGCATCTTAAAGAAAACATCATTGCTTTTTATACATCTCTTCCATTTTAAAAGGAGGATCCACAATGCCCAATTATCCCCAACTCCTCGCAGGAAAACAACTGCTCCTAGACGAACTCCCGCTAACCGAAGCAGAAATTTCCACACTCCAAGAAACCAACCAACTCCAATTCAAAGAAGCCATCAGCAAAAAAACATTCCACTACCAATGCAAACGCTGCGGCAACACCAAACAACACCTTTTCGCCACCATCCCATGTGCAAGATGCAACCAAACACACCATTACTGCCGAAACTGTATCACAACAGGCCGAGTCCTTTTTTGTGAAACATTGTCCGTCTGGATTGGACAAGCCCCAGACTGGCCACATCAAGAACAGCCCTGTCACTGGGAGGGGACACTGACCAAAGCACAGCGGCAAGCAGCCGAGAAACTCCAAGCCGTCGTTAGAGCAGCCAATCAAGAAATCCTCTGCTGGGCAGTCTGCGGTGCAGGCAAAACAGAGATGCTCTTTCCAGCCATCACCACAGCAATTCATGAGCAGATGCGTATTTGCCTCGCCACACCAAGAGCAGATGTCGTAAGAGAATTATACCCTCGATTGAAACAAGCTTTTCCTCATACCGAAATCGAAGCCTTATATGGCGGAACCGAAGACGCAACCGGAATCGGCCAGCTAGTAATTGCAACCACCCATCAACTCATCCGTTATTCGGAAGCATTTGATGTCATGATCATCGATGAAATCGATGCTTTTCCATACCATCATGATAAAACCCTCCATTACTTCGCCCATAAAGCTGCCAAAAAAGATGCAGCCAACATCTATTTAACCGCCACTCCAAGACCGAAAGAGAGACGAAAAATCGAGATGAATAAACTGCCAGCTGTCTTTGTGCCGATTCGCTTCCATGGTCATCCATTACCAGTGCCGAAGCTCATGCTCGAATGGAATTTGCGCCGTAAACTGCAAAACGCCCAATTGCCAAAGAAGCTCAAACGATATGTGGAAACACGCACTATCTACCGTCAACTCCTTATTTTTGTATCCACGATAAATCTACTAGAGCCAGTTGCTTCTTGTTGTCGGGTTTTCTTCCCTAAGTTGGAAACCGTCTATGCAGAAGATCCAGACAGAAAAGAAAAAGTAGAAGCGTTTCGAGCGAAAGAATATGATTTGCTGATCACCACAACGATTTTAGAGCGTGGCGTGACCTTTCCTTCGATTGATGTGGTAATTTTGGATGCAGGGCACACCGTTTTCGATGAAGCGGCATTAGTCCAAATTGCTGGCCGTGCCGGGAGAAGCCCAAAGGATCCAACGGGTGATGTGCTATTTATCCATCAGGGGAAAACGGAAGCAATGGTCCAGGCCATCAGACAAATCAACCAAATGAATAAGAAAGGGAGAGAATAATGAATATATGTTATCTTTGTGACCAATCGATTGTGCCCACTATCACTTGGGAAAACTTCTTCCATTTACCGATCAAACAGACATTGTGTGAAGACTGCAAGGACAAGCTTCCTTTACTAATATCTCCTTTTTGCAGACGGTGTGGACGCAAGCAGGAAGCAGAAACGCTATGTACAGACTGTGCAAAATGGGAGAGTCATCCTGATTATGAGGATGTTCTAAAATGGAATCGGGCCGTTTTTACTTACAGTCCTTTTATGCAAGATTTCATTACGAAATGGAAATTCAGGGGGGATTATATAGTGATCGATGCGTTGTTCAGCTATCTGCTATCTGCATTCCGCCACGCGTTTGATGGCATGTCACATGCGACACTTGTGCCGATACCGTTAACAAAGGAACGTCAGCATCAACGAGCCTTTAATCAAGCAGATGTATTAGCTAAACAGATCGAAAAACGAACCAATCATGCGGTAATGCCTGTGCTTAGTCGTCCGTCTGTAACGTCTTCCAAGCAATCGAAAAAGTCGAGAAAAGAGCGGATGGAAACGGCCAACCCATTTTCTTTGGACCAACCTCTTCAAACTCCGGCCATTTTGGTCGATGATATATATACAACCGGTATGACGATCCATCATGCAGCGAAAACGCTTAAAGATGGAGGATGCCCGGAAGTCTATAGTTTTACGTTGATACGTTAAAGAGAGAGGAGAACAGCAAATGGGAGAGCTATCTAATTGCGCTTATTGTGATCAGCTTTTTGTGAAAACAACGAAAGCGATTTGTCCTGACTGCATAAAAGAAGAAGAAAAACAATTTCGTACCGTCTATGACTTTTTAAGAATTAGAAAAAACCGTCAAGCGACAATTCCACAAATCGTGGAAGAAACAGGGGTAGAAGAAGAGGTCATTCTTCAATTTGTGCGTGAGAACCGATTGCGTCCAACCCAGTTTCCGAACTTAAATTATCCTTGCGATAAATGTGGAAATCCAATTACGAAAGGCAATATCTGTGACGATTGCTCCAGTTCCTTTTCCGCCGAATTGAAGCAGCAAGAAGAAATAGACAAAATCCGAGAACGCAACACCCGAACCAGAACCTATTTCACACGCCGATAAGCGAAAGGTTGGGGCAAAAGTAATCTATCAATACGAAAATCCGAACAAATTCATTCCGCATTGTTCGGATTTTCGTGTTATACAAGAGTTCTTTACATCGCTCCGTCAAAATACTTCGCTTTCCGTGGGCACGGCTTCAGCTAACTTGGTGAAGAAAAACGCTTCACCAAGTGGATCTTCAGCTCGTGTAAGTTCCCACAGGAGTCTGCGTATTTTGACTCCGCTTAGTATCTGCGTTTAAGATTTATTGTTCGTCTTCTGATTTAATACTATTGTTTTGCCCCAGCCTCTTCCACTTTACTATCTAAGCAGACCAGCTTAATGGTTGCTTTCTACATATTCCTTTAATGATGTACCTAAAAGATGTTGCCATCCTTTCGTGTGATCTTCTTCCCAACCCTCTTCAATCACTCCAGATGCCGTATGCGATAGTTGAAGGGTAGTAGCATCTCCTTTTTCAATTAAGCGATACGTATATGCACTATTCACTGCGCCATACATACCTAAATGACCATGTAACCTGATTTCTTCTGGTGCATTTACATAATAGACATTACCCCATACTGCCCCTTCATTCTCACGCCAATTTTCAGTAAATTGCCCTCCAGGTGTTGGGTCAAACGTAAAGGTTGAGTCTTCTCCTTCAGGTGCTAAGCGAAACTCCCACCAGTCACCTACATTTTCCGTTAAAGCTTGAAAGACTTTTTCCCGTGGTGCATGAATGGTCACTTCTTGCTCAATACGAAATACTTTCCCTTGTTCTGATCCTTTCATATCTAAATCTCCTCCTGTTTTTTCAGCTGCCGACCTTAAATTAAGTAGTGATTCGGAAGCCTTCCTCATGTATTTTCCTACCCATCTCTCGTTCATTTCCTGTAAAGGGACTGCATTTAGATAATTTAATCGGTATTTACCCTCCCGGCGAACCAAAACGAGACTTCCCTCCTGCAAGGTAGATAAATGTTTCATAATGGCATATCTAGAGACTTCGGGAAAATAATCGTTTAGTTCCCCTGTTGTTTTAGGTGATTGTTTTAAGATGTCCAAAATGCGTCTGCGGATAGGGTGACTCAATGCTTTAAATAGCGCGGACAATTCGTCCTCCATACTAAAGATCCTTTCTTACATTTAATTAAACATTTCAACATGTGCGTAAAAGGTAACATATTTAATGTGACCTAATATTAACATGAAGTTTGAATAAAGACAACACCGATTTCACCAAACAAATCCCACTAGCCAAATCAAAAAATCCCCCTTATACTTAAATCATGACTAAACATTTCAAAACAACTGACGATATAAAAGATAGCGAAGAAAGGACGATAGGAAAGAGGTGAGAGGTCATGAAAATCCATGGACCAAACCACGCGAACTTAAACCCATATCAAAAACAAATCCAAAAACAACAAGAAGCTAAACAAACGAAACATAACCAGGAGGACCAAGTCGAAATATCCAACAAAGCCAAGCAGCTGCAAAATAAAGAAAACCCAATCGCAAACCGCCAAAACTACGTGAACGACATCAAACAACAAGTAGAAGCAGGCGAATACCAGATTAATACACAAGAAGCAGCCAAAAAAATCTTGAACTTCTGGAAGAAATAAACTAAAGGAGCAGACATATGTCCGTTCAAAAAATCATCAACCATTTGAATAAAATGATAGAGCTACACCAAAGTTTACTGCGTGTTTCCGAGCAGAAGACAGAGATCCTCAAGGAAGGAAAAATCGATGCCCTAAGAAAATTGCTTAATACAGAGCAGAAGCATATTCAAGCGATTGATCAAATCGAAAAGAAGCGGATAGAAGCAGTAGAAAGCTGGGCACAAGGCGAAGGACTAGACCCAGCTTCTATGACGGTTTCAGTCATGATAGATAACCATATAGAAGGAGACGAAAAAGAGCTGCTAGAGAAAGTAACCGTGCAGCTGGCCGAGTTACTTGTAGAATTGAGAAGACAAGAAGTTCTCAACAAACAATTAACTGAGCAGTCCATGCAGTTTGTGCAGCTTTCTTTGTCCATGGTTCAACCATCGATTAAAAACTTCAATTATGGAAAACAAAAAAATACGGGTCCAGCTACCCCAAAACGATCGGTATTTGATTCGAAAGCATAGTGTATTAGGAGGAACAAAGCATGTCATCAACTTTTAGCGGGCTTGAGGTTGCGAAAAGAGCATTACATACACAGCAATCCGCCCTGCATACGACAGGACATAATATTGCCAATGCCAATACAGAAGGCTATACAAGACAACGGGTAAACTTTTCTCAAACCGCACCCTTTCCCCCAGCTTCACGAAATCGACCGGAGATTCCTGGGCAAGTCGGCAGCGGGGTAGAAGCAGGTTCGATTGAACGAATTCGCAACAGTTTTATTGATAAACAATTCCGTCAAGAAAACACAAAGGTCGGTTATTACGAAGCAAAAGCCGATATGATGGAAAAGATGGAATCTATTTTAAATGAACCATCAGAAGAAGGCTTGTCCCAAGCAATGGATCAATTTTGGGAATCATTACAAGATTTATCTGTCAACCCAGAGGAAGCAGGTGCCCGTTCCGTTGTACGCCAACGCGGGAAGGCGGTAGCTGAATCCTTTCAATATTTAAACAGCTCTTTAGAAGGCGTTCGATCTAATTTGAAAAATGAAATTGGTGTTGATAACAAGGAGGTAAATTCCCTTGTCGATCAAATCAATGCATTAAACAGCCAAATCTCTGAAATCGAGCCGCATGGTTATGTACCAAATGATCTGTACGATGAAAGAGACCGTTTGGTTGATGACTTGTCTTCCTATGTAGATATCAACGTTTCTTATCAAGAAAGCTCAGGACAGCCTAGCTCGATTGCACAAGGGATCGCCACCATTCAACTAGCAGCAGATGACAGCAATATTGAAGGGGGCGGACCTATTACATTGGTAGATGGAAGCGGCGATACTGAAATCGGCAGTCAAGATGCGGTCAACCATCTGTATGTTGATTTTGATGACGATAATAATGTCAGTAATCTCTTTTTTAACCAACCGAACCAGGACGTAGAAGACCTGGCAGATAACCAACAAGAGCCTTATATCGATGCAGCTAACTTTCAAGTGCAAGGGAAATTAAAAGCATTAGTCGAAGGAACAGGCTATTTGGATGAAAATGGACAAGCAACTGGCGAATACAATGATATCCTGAACAACTTGGATGAGATGGTGCAAAACTTTGTCCAAGAATTTAATGCCGTTCATCAAGATGGTTATTCCTTAAACCGTGAAAATGGCATCAACTTTTTTGACGAAAATGGCCTGACCGCAGATACAATCGCAGTCGATCAAGCGATTATCGATGATAAAGACAACATCGCAGCAAGTACAACAGGCTCACCAGGTGATGGAGAACACGCAACAGAACTTGCGGATGTCTATCAAAAACGAGCAGAAGACTATGAATTTGCAGGGAACACATTAGATGAAAAAACATCGATCAAAACATTCTATGAATCTGCCATCGGGGAAATGGCCGTTGTAGCACAAGAATCGAACCGAATGGTTAATAACTCTGAAGTCTTACGACAACAAGTAGAGGAAAGCAGACAATCGATCAGTTCGGTTTCCTTAGATGAAGAAATGACCAATATGATTCAATTCCAGCATGCCTATAATGCAGCGGCACGTAATATGACTGCCGTAGACGAGATGCTAGACCGCATTATTAATAATATGGGCTTAGTCGGGAGGTAAGTAAACCATGCGCGTAACTCAAAGTATGTTAACAGGCAATATGCTGCGTAATATGAGTTCCAGCTATGAAAAATTAGGAACCTATATGGAGCAGCTATCAACAGGAAAAAAGATCAATCGCCCATCAGACGATCCCGTTATCGCTATGAAAGGGATGGACTATCGTACTCAAGTTAAAAATATTGAACAATTTGAACGAAACATGGGAGAAGTCCATAATTGGATGGATAACTCCGACTCTTCATTAGATAAAACCCAAAAAGCCTTAAGCCGATTACGAGAATTAGCAGTACAAGGCGCTAATGGTACGTATGAAGAAGGCCAGCGAGGCAACATCGCATCAGAAGTCGATCAAATAAAAGAGCACTTAGTCGAAATTGCAAACACAAAGGTCAACAATAAATATATCTTCAGCGGAACCGAAACAACCGGAAACGACGGTGATCCGCCATATAAATTAAATGGGGATGACCCGACTGCAGCAAACTTCTTTGAATATGCAGGTAACCAAGACGCAGTACGAATTGAAGTAAGCGAAGGCACCAAAATAGACGTCAACGTCCAGCCAGACCAAATATTTAATGAAGATCTATTCGGCGACTTAACCGACTTCGCCAACGAACTGCGCGAAGGCGATGATGATGAAGCATTAGGCGAATTCATCTCGAAAATCGACACACACATTAACAATAACGTCAACGCCCGAGCAGATCTTGGCGCAAAGCAAAACAGAATCGACTTGATCGAAAACCGAATCCAAGAACAAGCTGTAACAGCCAAAGATATGATGTCCAAAAACGAAGACGCTGATATGGAAGAAGTCATCATGGATCTTACTTCACAAGAAGCCGTACACCGCGCAGCACTAAGCGGCGGCGCACGGATCATACAACCAACACTATTAGACTTTTTACGTTAAACAGAAGCCTTACCTTGTAGAGAGGTGAGGCCCTTTTTCTTTAACGAAAAAGTTAAAGAAGATATAAAAGTAAGTGCAAACGAGCTACTTTCGTCTGCAGACTGACGGATAAATGCGATAAACTGACGGATAACTAGCCAAAAATGGCGGATGAATAGAAATACTGACGGATAAAAGCACAAAAGTGACGGATAAACTTCAAAAACCGACGGATATTTTTTAAGTAGTTAATCAATATAAGGCTTCTTTCTCAAAGGAGATATGCACAATGCAAATACCTCAACTCCATATACAATCTCAACAAGCAAAAATCGGTATTCAAACTCGTGACGCACAAGTCTCGATTGATGCAGGACCAGCTCAGCAAACTATCAGACAGCCAGAAGCGGATCTATCGATTCAAACCAAGCCAGGCAAATTAACGATCGATCAATCGAAAGCATTAGCGGATGTAGGCATCATTCCAACCGAACAATCGATCAAGCAAAATGCCGAAGAAGCAAAACAAACCGCAATCGAAGGTGTCAAAAAACGCCGTCGTCAAGGCGATGAACTAATGAAAATCGAAAATGGCGGCAATCCACTAGCTCGCCAAGCAAAAATAAACGGCGAACGACCAGAAAAACAATTCAATATCGGCTGGATTCCATCATGGGGCGGTGTCGATATCGACTATCAGCCAGCAGAAGTTGAGATTAGTGCCAAAGCGATTAAACCACAAATCGATTCACAGCCAACCGAAACAAAGTTGCAATATACACGAGGCAGTGTCGACACGTATTTAGAACAAAAAAATCAACTCGAAATAGATTTTGAGAATGTCAAATATGTCGGAATTAATTTCGAAACAGAAATATAAGAAGGGTGACTTATGAACATACAAACAAAATATTTTGGAGAGATCGAGATAAATGAACAAGAAATCATTCATTTCCCACAAGGCATACCAGGCTTTGCAGAAGAAAAAAACTTTGCCCTACTAAGCTTTGAAGAAAACGGCTTATTCCAAGTATTACAATCTACCAAACAAAAAGATCCAGCATTCGTCGTCATCGATCCATTTTTATTCGAGCCAAACTATCAATTGAAATTAGACGACGCTACTATCAATCAATTAGAAATTCAAGAAGAGAAGGATGTCCGAGTATTAGCCATCGTAACGGTCAAAGATCCATTAGAACAAAGTACAGCAAACTTGCAAGGGCCTATCATCATCAACCGACAATCGAAAAAAGCGAAACAATTTATTATCAATCAATCAAGCTATA
This sequence comes from Gracilibacillus sp. YIM 98692, assembly GCF_010993965.1. GTDB lineage: Bacteria > Bacillota > Bacilli > Bacillales > Amphibacillaceae > Gracilibacillus. The sequence continues at coordinate 47,292 of NZ_WIXM01000019.1, forward strand.
CGACAAAAGAAACGATATTTAAACAAACCTCCAAGGTAGAGGAGGAATAACATGCTAGTTTTAACAAGAAAATCAAACGAAGCAATCAAAATTGGTGATGATATCGAGATAAAAGTAGTTAGTGTCGATGGGGATCAAGTAAAGCTAGGCATTAGCGCTCCAAAAGATGTAGAAATTCACCGTAAAGAAATTTATCAAGCCATTCAAGCAGAAAATAACGAAGCAGCAGAACTATCGACAAATGTCATCGATTTAATTAAAAAAAGTGACAAAAACACTTAAACTTCTATCTATTTCCTCCGATAGTATTAGTAGGATCTGATTAATGATCGGCGGCCGCTTTCATTAATTAGTATCACCACAAGGATGTGGAGAAAACATACTCAAGGAGGAAATATACTTATGATTATTAACAATAATATCCCAGCGATGAATACTTATCGTCAAATGGGTATTAACCAACAAGCTCAACAATCTTCAATGGAAAAATTATCTTCAGGTCTTCGTATTAACCGTGCTGGTGATGATGCAGCAGGTCTAGCTATTTCCGAAAAAATGCGTGCACAAGTACGTGGTTTGGATCAAGCAAGCCGTAACTCTCAAGACGGTATCTCTATGATCCAAACAGCTGAAGGTGCATTAAACGAAACTCATAACATTCTACAACGTATGCGTGAACTTGCAACACAAGCATCAAATGATACAAATGTTGATGTGGATCGTGAAGAAATTCAAAAAGAAATTAACGAATTGACTTCTGAGATTAATCGTATTGGTAATACCACAGAATTTAACACGCAGAAGATTCTTAAAGGTGATGAGCAAGTTTCCGTAGAGAAAACTGGATTAGATGAATTAGCTATTGGCAATTTATCTGGTGGTGGAGTCAGTATTCAAAATGCAACTCAGTCAATTACTATGGCAGCAGCTTCAGGTGGAAATGTTGATACTGATGAGTTTAAGCTAACACTTGGTGATGTTGATGGGAATTTGCAAGAAATAACTATAAATTTCGCTTCTGGTACATCAGATGAGTACGTTTCTGGTAGTGCAACTGCAAACAGTGCTTCAGTTACATTAGATGGAGGAAACGATACAAAAGCAAGTGGTGTGGCTGATATAATGGCTAATGCTTTAAAAGCAGCTGTTAATGAAAATGATAAATTAGCTGGAAATTATGATATAAAAGGTTCTGGTAATGACCTAGTATTAGAAGCAGTAAATGAGCTAGAAGGAAAAGACGGTAAAATAGAGGCGACTAGTGGCGCAAGCAGCGCTGATGCTGTTTCAGCAAATGGAGACGCTTCTATTGGTACAACTGTTTATGATAAAGCTAGCGGAACAATGAGTGTTTCTGGATTATCAAGTGGGGAAATACGTGATTTAGCTGGTACAGGATTAACAGTAAATGGAGAAGCTGTAGAATTTTATAATTCAAGCGAAGGAAATTATACTGGTGATGCAATAGGAATTGATACAAGTTCTGCAATTGCAATGATAGACAATGGTAATACAACTTCAGGCCAAACACAATTGGCAAAAGATATACAAAATGTACTAGATGATATTGATGGTATTGATGTTTCACAAGATGGGAGTGGAACAATTAGTGTTGTAGCTTCTGAAGGTGGAGAAGACGGTAACGATATCTCCATTACAGACGGTGCAACAAGCAGTGACTTTACTGCTAAATTCCAAATTGGTTCTAACCAAGGTCAAAGCATGCAAATTAATATTAGTGATATGCGTGCAGAAGCATTAAGTGTAGCTGGTTCAGAATCTGAAGGTAGTGTAGAGGGTGTAGAAGGAGCTGTTTACACTGAAGTAGAAAGTGTTACTAATGGAACAGACAATAACAAAACTGAATTTGCTCTGGATGTATCATCTTCTGATAATGCATCCGCCGCAGTAACTGCTATTAATAATGCGATCGAAGAAGTATCAGCTCAACGTTCAAATCTTGGTTCATTCCAGAACCGTTTAGAACATACTATTGCAAACTTAGATAATTCTTCTGAGAACTTATCAGCTGCGGAATCTCGTATCCGTGATGTTGATATGGCTGCAGAAATGATGGAGCAAACACGCTCTAATATCCTTGCTCAAGCATCTCAATCCATGTTAGCTCAAGCTAATCAACAACCACAATCAGTATTACAGTTATTAGGATAATATAATTTAAAAATTTCTGTCTTAGACTGGAGTAATAGGCTGTCGAGAATTCTCGACAGCCTATTTTATTTGTTTTACATATAACCCTATATACTGTAAAAAATATAATTTGTTTCATTTACCATAAAAACATTTGTAGAAGCTATTGAAATTTTGGTTTTCAGACCGATATAATAAATAAATAGTTTTACGTTATTCTGGAGGATATTTTATGGAATTAATTTTAAATAATAGAGATAAGTCGATATTTATAGAACAACCAAATAATACAGATGATATTATACATGAAATAAATCAGCTAATAGATGATAATTTAATTTTTAGTCATTTGGAGCTGAATGGAAAAGAAATTTATAGTGATTTTAAGCATTATATTTCCGTTCATCTAGCAAGTATACAGTCTATTAAAATTATTGCTAAATCCCAAAAGACATTTATTAACGATAGTCTACTATCAGCTGAAGTTTACCTAAAAAGAGCAATATTTTTGTTAGATGATGTAGTTGATAATTTTTATAATAATCCTAGTACGGATGATTGGGATGATTTTAAAGATTTAGTTGATGGATTACAATGGATAATTCAAATGTTAAATAGTATATCTAATTTAACAGAAAAGCCGGAAAATGGTGGAGCTTATATAAAGATAAATACAGAACTTACGGAAACTATCCATGCACTCGGTGATGCAGTAGCAAATCAAGATGGCATACTTATAGCGGATATTATTTACTATGAAATAATCCCCACTTATAAACAGTTAGAGAAACTTATAAATAAAACAATTGACGAAGAGGGACGAAGATATGATGTTAATTGAAAATAAGAACTATCTAAGAATGGAGAATCGTGGTCTTTTAAATAAGTTGAACAATTATCATACAAATGACGATCTCGTAAAAATAGAGAAATCAAAAAGAGGATGTGATACCCTTAAATTAGTTATTAGTGGGAAAGAAAAATATATTCATAGTAAATATGATCCAGAGTTAGAAGCAAAAAGATTATTGAAATCTTTTGAAATTCAAGAAAACACCAAACATGTTATCGTTTTTGGAATCGGACTAGGATATCACATCTCTGAATTAATGGAGCGTTTTCCGCAAATTAATATTTCGATTTATGAACCTAATAAAGATGTATTATCCATCTTTCTAGAACATTATGATTTGCAATCAATAACTAATGGAAAATTAACTAGTATTTTTACAAAGAATAAAAAATTAGATTTAATTAATAACCTGCAAAATATAAAAGAACAGTCTGGGAAAAATGTAGAAATATTTGTCTTACCATCATATGAAGAGTTGTATCAGGTAGAAATAAATGAATTATTTAAAACAATAAAAGAATCTTTAAAAGGCGAAAAAAGTCGATTAGTGACAAATGTAAGATATCAGAAAAGGTGGACACTTAATGCGGTTAAAAATTTACCGAAAGTTTTAGATACACCTAATATTCTTACAGATATTAATCAAGAAACTTTCAAAGATAAACCAGCTGTTATTGTGTCGGCTGGACCTAGCTTGAATAGTGAATTTGGTAATTTAAGGTATATAAAAGAAAATCGTTTAGCCTATATTTTCTCTGTTGGTTCAGCTATAAATGCCCTCATTGAAAATAATATATATCCGGATGCTACATTAACATACGATCCTAAAAAACGTAATCAAATTGTATTGGAAAAATTGAAAAAGAAAAATATTAAAAATATTCCATTAATTTTTGGAAGTACGGTAGGTTTTGAAACCATAGAGGACTACCCAGGACCACTCTTACATATGATTACAAGTCAGGATACTGTAGCACCATCTATAATAAATAAAATAAATAAAGATATGATAATTTATGATGCTCCCTCTATTGCAATTATTACATTTCAATTACTTGCAAAACTCGGAGTAAATGAGATTTATTTAGTCGGTCAAAACTTGTCTTATCAAGGTAATTACAGATATGCAAAAGGTATTGATTATCGTGCAAAAGTGAATACTCAGGATATGAAACTACTAACAGTAAAAGATGTATATGGTAATGATATATATACTGATGAAGGTTACAATCAGATGAGAAAACAGTTGGAGATGTATATAAAAGCCTTTAATTACTTAAAAGTGTATAATACAACAAAGAATGGTGCAGATATTGAAGGAACAAAATTTATTCCTTTGGAAGAAGTTATTTCAAGTCGCTTGAAGAAAAATGAAGTATCTTCAACTTGGTATAAAACAATAGCGAGTTATAATAATGAAGGGATAAATAACAAAATTTATAATTTACAAGTTCAAAGGATGGAACTTATTTCACAATTAGAGAAAATACAAAAAATGATTGATGAGTTCAATAAAATAGATAATAAAAATCACTCCTTAAACCTCGAACAACAATTTAATCGTTTCGATAAATTGTTTAAAAAAATTACAAAAAACCGTTTCTATAAAGCTTTTATATCTTCGATGATACGTGTAGAGATGGAGAATCTTGTTGCTAAATCAAAGGAAATAAAATATGAAAAAGACATTGTAGCAAAAGCAAATAAAGTTAGCTTATTGTTTGAACCATTTATTGAAATAGTTAATAAACATTTTACAGCGATAGATTCTTACTTTGAAGAAATGATAGCAGAGATACAACAAGATTAGAGGTGACAAAAATGGATATGTATAATGATAAAACAATTCTTATTACTGGTGGTACGGGTTCGTTTGGTAAAAAGTTTACTAGACGAATACTGGAGACTAGTGTGAAAAAAGTTATTATTTTTAGTAGAGATGAATTAAAACAATATGAGATGAAGCAAGAATTCTCTGATCGCCGCTTACGCTTTTTTATTGGTGATGTAAGAGAAAAGGACAGGTTATATCGAGCATTCGATGGAGTCGATTATGTTGTACATGCTGCAGCCATGAAACATGTAGATGCATGTGAATATAATCCTTTTGAAGCTGTTAAAACGAATATCCATGGGGCTCAAAATATTATAGAAGCAGCAATTGATAAAGGTGTTCATAAAGTTATTGCTTTAAGTACTGATAAAGCTGCTGCTCCTCTTAATTTATATGGAGCAACAAAATTAGCATCCGATAAACTTTTTGTTGCAGGTAACTCTTATGTTGGTGAAAAAGATACCAAGTTTTCAGTTGTCCGATACGGAAATGTTGTGGGAAGTCGAGGAAGTGTTGTTCCGTTTTTTAATAAAATGCGAAAAACTGGACGATTACCAGTTACAGATGAGAGAATGACTCGATTTTGGATAACCCTTGATCAAGGAGTACAATTTGTTATTGATAATTTTCGTAGAATGCAAGGTGGAGAAATTTTTGTCCCCAAAATTCCAAGTATGAAGGTAACAGATTTAGCGAAAGCAATTGGACCAGAGTGTAAGATAGATATAATAGGTATTCGCCCTGGAGAAAAGCTACATGAAGTAATGATAACTGAAGATGATGCTCGTAGAACAATAGAATGTGATAATTATTATGTAATACAACCAGAATTTCCTTGGTGGCAGTATGAACTCAATTCTGAAAATTTAGTAAAAAATGATTTTGTCTATAGTAGTGATAGGAATCAGGAGTGGTTGTCAGTTGAGCAATTAGAAACAATTATTCAAGAATAATTAAACTTTGTAATGCAAAGGGATGTGATCTTGGTGAATATAGTTGCCATTATTCAAGCAAGGATGGGGTCTTCAAGGTTACAAGGAAAAGTATTAAAGGAAGTAATGAGTAAACCATTGTTAGAGTATCAATTACAAAGAGTAAAGAAATCAGAACTAATTACAGATGTGGTTGTAGCGACAACACTTTTACCTAGTGATGACCTTATTATAGATTTATGTAATGAATTAAATATTAAGACCTTTAGAGGCCCAGAAAATAATGTTCTTGAAAGATATTATCAAGCAGCAAGAGAATATGATGCTAATATTATCGTGAGAATGACTGGTGATTGTCCTTTAATTGATCCTTTTATTATAGATAAAGTAATAGATAATTATATTGATAATGAATATGATTATGTCTCAAATACACAAATACGTACCTATCCACGAGGAATGGATGTAGAAGTTTTTTCAGGTAAAGCACTTAAGAGTGCTTATGATAATGCCAAAAAAGGGTATGAAAAAGAACACGTAACTCCTTATATTTACTTAAATAAAAGGTACTTCAATATAGGACAAGTTCAATATAAAGAAAATTATAGTAAATATCGTTTGACTGTCGATACTGCAGAAGACTTTAATCTTATATCCGAAATTTTAAAGAGTATCTATCCAAATAAACAACTTTTTACTTTAAATGATATTATTTATTTATTGGAAAAAGAGCCTGAATTAATAGAAATCAATAAACATGTAAAGCAAAAAAAATTAGGTGAATAAAATTGAAAAAAGTTATGATTTTTGGTGCAACAGGGATGTTGGGGAAATCACTCAGTCATGTATTACAACAAATTGGAATTGAAGTTATTGAGGTAACAAGAAATTATCCATACTATATTGATTTTATTTTAAATAGTAATTCAATAGACGATTTAATCAGATTAGAATCACCTGATATAGTGATTAATTGTGCTGCAATTGTAAACTTAGAATATTGTGAGAAAAATCCTAAAGAAGCATACCTAGTCAATGCTAGAGCACCATATATTTTATCATCTGCTTGTGAAAAGTTTGGAGTATATTTTGTGCAAATTTCAACAGATCATTATTATAATGACAAACCAATTCATTCGCATTATGAAAATGAAAAAATAACGCTATTAAATGAGTATGCTAAAACGAAATTTGCAGGTGAAGCTTTTACATTGATTAATCAAGCAGCATTAGTTATTAGAACAAATCTAGTTGGCTTTAGAAATGGTTATAGTCCTACTTTCTTTGAATGGATAATTAAAGAACTTGAAGCGAATAGGGATATTATAGGTTACACTGATTTCTATACTTCTAGTATAGATACAATTAGCTTTTCAGAACTTCTTCTAAAGCTTATAAATTTGAAAACTTGCGGAATTTATAATATCGCAGCTAATGATGTTATTTCTAAATATGAATTTATTCGGAAAGTGGCATATTATTTTAATACAAGTAGTCAGATAAAAAAAGGTAAAATAACAAATACCATACCCAGAGCAAAGACTTTAGGTTTAGATAATAGTAAATTTATTAAGCATACAGGGGAGATACCCCCTACAAGTAATGAAGTTATTAATCGCCTAGTTAATGAATATAGAAAGGGTGAGCTTGTTGAACTTTAAATCGGAGTTAAAAATAAATAATTCAACAATATCATTAAGTAATCCATCTTATTTTATTGCAGATATAGCCTCAAATCATGATGGTGATTTAAATAGAGCTAAGGAATTGATTTGGTTATGTAAAGAAGCTGAAGCTGATGCTGTAAAATTTCAACATTTTACAGCAGAGGGTTTAATAAGCCAAAAGGGTTTTGATGGAATAGAGAATGCAAGTCATCAATCGAATTGGCATAAAAGTGTGTTTGATGTCTTTAAAGATTATGAGCTAAATAGAAACTGGAATTTGGAATTAATGGAAGAAGCTAAAAAAGCAAATATTGATTTTTTAACTACTCCTTATGATTTAGAGGCTGTTGATGAATTAGATCAATACCTTCCAGCATATAAGATTGGGTCCGGTGATATAACGTATACTGACTTTATTAAGACAATATCAAGGAAAAATAAACCCATGTTGATGGCGACTGGAGCATCAGATATAGCAGATGTTGAAAGAGCGGTTCATTCAATCAATAAATATAATGAGAAGATTGTATTAATGCAATGTAATACTAACTACACAAACTCATTAGAAAACTTTCATTATATAAATCTAAATGTTTTAAAATTATACACTACAATGTTTCCTAATGTAATCTTGGGATTATCAGATCACACCCCTGGCCACAGTACAGTGCTTGGTGCTATAGCACTAGGAGCAAGGGTAATAGAAAAACATTTTACAGATGATAATGAAAGGATAGGGCCAGATCATCCTTTTTCTATGAATCCAAAATCATGGAAAGAAATGGTGGAAAGATCAAGGGAATTGGAACAATCTTTAGGTGATGGTGTAAAAAAAATCGAAAAAAACGAAGAAAAAACTGCAATAATACAAAGAAGAGCATGTTATTTAAAGAAGTCCCTAAAAAAAGGAGATATTCTAAAAAATGATGACGTGGACTTTTTAAGACCAGCAACAGTTAATGCCATCAAACCTTACGAGATAATAAATTATATTGGAAAAAAAATAAATTCATCTAAAGAAAAAGGTGAAGTAATAAACAAGCATGATATGGGGGAATAATTTAGAATGATAAAAGGTTCTAAAGTAGGATTAAGATCTATTGAGGAACAAGACTTGGATAAATTACAATCATGGCGTAATAATTCTGAATTGAGAGTCTATTTTCGTGAATATAGAGAATTAAATAAACAAAATCAATATGGGTGGTATAATAACGTTGTTTCAAATAGTAAAAATACTATTATGTTCGGAATAATTAATTTACAAACTGAAAATCTAATTGGGGCTTGTGGTTTATGTTATATTGATTGGATTAATAGGAGTGCAGAGCTATCGGTTTATATTGGTGAAAAAAAGATTTATATTGATGACATTTATGCAACTGAGGCTACAGAACTACTAGAAACATATGGGTTTGAAGAGGTGAATCTCAATCGTATATGGTGTGAAGTTTATTCTTTTGATGAGAAAAAAATAAAATTATTAAATGAAGCTGGTTATATCTTAGAAGGAAGACTAAGAAGCACACACTGGACAAAAGGTTCTTGGTATGATTCTTATATATATGGAAAATTACTATCGGAACAATAGTACTAATAAAAGGTTTAGTTAATATATTTATTTTAGTGTATTAATAAATATATGAAGTATATCTTAGGATGTGATTAAATGAGATTTGATTTTATACATATCGGTATGATGAAGACAGCTACAACGTATATGCAAAATGTATGGCAACAGGATCCAACATATTGTTTATCTTGGCAAGGAAATACACAATTTTTAAATGAATTAAGGAATAATGTTATTCAGGACAATACGAACATGTTAGTAAGTACTCTAATTAATACAGATACAGTACCAAAGTCAAATCAAACCGTTGTCGTAAGTAGGGAAGGTTTTTCAACAGCATTTTTAAATCAACCGGTATATCAAGATAAAATACCTGAATTTGTTGACTACACAAGCAAAAGTTTGAACCAAGTTACTAAAAAGACAGAAAACTTACTAATAACAATCCGGGAACCAATTTCTTGGATAAGGTCTATGTACGTTCAATCTATTAAACAAGGTAATTATGGTTCAGCACAGGAATTTGTCGATAAACAAAGTGAATTTTTAAAAAATTCTTTAGACCTTGAGTATGTAATCAGTTGCTATAAAAGATATTTTAGCAATATCTTAGTTTTGCCTTTTGAATTACTTAAAGAGAATAAAAAAATATTCTGGGGAGTAATCTCGGATGCTTTTCAAGTTCCAGTTGCTAAAGATAATTTAGACCAAAAAATGAATACCTCTTTAAATTTAGAAAGAACTTATTTATTGTCTAAAATGAATGAAATGTCTAGGTTACTAACAAATACTCTAAAAAATTCATCGGATTACAATAATGTCAAAGAAAAAAGACATTTGATTATAAATCACTTAAGTAACGAAAAATGGGTTCATAGAAGATTTGTAGAATATGCTTCTAGTGAACAAATTCATGAGTTATATAATTTGTTTGGAATTACTAATCCACCAATAGATTTTTTAGAATTTAAATTAACAAATGATTTAAAGGATGCCATCCAAAAGAATTATATTGATTTTCTAAAAGAAAATACTATTCCAGAAGTAAGCGAAGAATATCAAGCTGCTTTTGATGAGATAACACATAATATATAGCTTTATCATTTGCGAATATAAAGGTAGGGTTAATTTAATGGCTAGTGAAGGATTAAAAATGTATGAATTAATGGAGAAATTATTTCCAATTTGCAGAAGTATAACTGGTGAGGGTGTTAGAGAAACTTTAAGGGATATTCAAGAACATATACCACTTGAAGTGAAGGAGGTTCCTAGCGGTACGGAAGTATTTGATTGGACAATTCCAAGAGAATGGAACATCAATGATGCTTATGTTAAAAATGATCAAGGAGAAAAGATTATTGATTTTCAACAAAATAATTTACATGTAATGGGTTATTCTGTTCCCGTTGATAAAAGAGTAACTCGTGAAGAATTAGAAGAACATTTATACTCATTACCGGATCAGCCAAATGCCATTCCTTATGTTACTTCATATTACAAAGAACGTTGGGGCTTTTGTATACGTCATGGGGACAGAACGAAATTAACTGATAGAGAATACTATGTCAAAATTGATAGTTCATTAGAAAATGGAAGTCTTACCTATGGAGAATTAATTATTCCAGGTGAACAGCGTGAAGAGGTTTTCTTATCCACATACATATGTCACCCTTCTATGGCAAATAACGAATTGTCAGGCCCAGTCTTATTATCCCATCTAGTAAAGTGGTTACGTACTAAAAAACGAAAGTATACTTATCGGATTGTTTTTGTTCCTGAAACAATAGGCGCTTTAACTTATTTAAGTAGAAATTTAGAAGAAATGAAGGAGAATATTATAGCTGGATTTAATATTACTTGTGTTGGTGATGATTTAGAGTACTCTTTTCTTCCTTCTCGTTATGGAAATACATTATCAGATCGTGTGGCACTAAAAATAATGGAAGATAGCGATATATCCTTTAAGAAATATTCATTCCTTGAAAGAGGAAGTGACGAAAGACAATATTGTAGTCCAGGTATTGATTTACCAATTGCTAGTATTATGCGTACAAAGTATTGGGAATATCCGGAATATCACACGTCATTGGATAATCTAGATTTTGTTTCACCAAATGGATTACAAGGAGCTTTTGATATTTATAAAGCCTGTATCGAGTTAATAGAGCAAAATGAAAAATTTATGGTGAATTGTTTAGGAGAACCACAGCTAGGAAAAAGAGGTTTGTATCCGACTATAAGTAAAAAAGGTTCTGCAAATCGGGTAAGAGATATACTTAATGTTCTCACATATGCTGATGGAACTAACGATTTAATTGATATCAGTTACATTACTGGCTTACCAGTTAGTGATGTATTAGATATTGTGTATGATCTTTACAATAAAAATCTATTAATAGTAAAAGAACGGGAAGATATTGCTTCTTTTGATTTTCAATTAAATTAGGAAAGGACGAGTAAACATTGGAACAGAAACCATATATAATTACGGGTATGCCTAGATCAGGGACAACGTTGATTTCTAGAATACTTGATGCTCACCCGAATTCAATAGCCCCGCCTGATCCGTATTTTGGTTTTTTTCGTGAATTTAGAAATGCTTTGTTTGAAGAATTGGGGATTGATTATAATAAAGAAGAACCGTTGCATGATTATTTTTATGGGAACAATACACATAAAAAACATGCAATTATGAATGCAAAGTTAGAAATACCATTAAACAGAAACTTGGATAATATTAAAGATACCATTAATAGTTTTGCCGAGACATCGTCTCCATTGGTGATTCCTTATGTAAAAAAAATTGAGGCAGATGACTATAAATCTCTTTTACTCGCATTATATAGGGCTTTAAAAAATGCTTACGGAGATAATTCAACTACACATATAGGATTTAAAACAGCATGGATTGAAGAGTTTTTCCATCCTCTTTATCAATCATTAAATGAAATGAAGTTTGTTCAAATTATTCGGGATCCAAGATCTTTAATTGCATCTAGATTAAAATCTACTCAAAACTTAAGACACGATTATCCTTTAGATTTTCTAGTGAAAAATTGGCGTAAATCTGTATTATATGGTATGTATAATGCTAAATATTATAGTGATAATGTCTATGTTGTAAAATATGAAGATCTGGTTACAAACACTAAAGAAGAAGTTAAAAAAATATGTAGATTTTTAGAATTAGAATATAATGAAAAAATGGTTGATATAAGTTCCTTTCGTGATGGGAAGGGAAATACATGGACTAATAATTCCGCTTATAAAGATACCAATACTATATCAAGTGATTTTATTAATAAGTGGATGGATGTATTAACTGCTAACGAAGTTCAATATATTGAAGATCTATGTAATTTCGAAATGATGTATTATGGCTATAATAGAATTACTAAAAATAATATTCAAAGATCGGCTTTCCAATCTCTTAATAAGGATAGCCATGAATCAGATTGGATTAATCAAATGGATAAGCCTATTCAAATGTCAGAAGCAGAATTATTAAAATACCATGTGTATAATGATCCAGAGCTTGATAAGTATTCAAATGAATTTTTAGAGAAATTGTTTTTATTCCCTGAGATACCGGACATAGCTGATGAACCAAAAGTTCGTTGAAATATATTTATAAAATTATTGATAAAAACACTTAACATTCCTAACCGACTTCCGATAAATAAAGTAAGAAGTCCAAAATCCAATAGCAAGGTAACTCAGGACGAGTTCGAATGCGTTTTTATTGCAAGAGGCAATGGATTTACATTCTGTTCTCGTCCTTTCTTGGCTTCTAAATGTAAAAATATTACAATATGATTAAGGGAATCTTCCAGGAAGGAGGAGCTGTCCGTGCTCGTACTGACTTGTAAAACTGGGGAGTCGATTAAGATTGATGACCGAATTACAGTGCGGGTGGTAGCAGGCAAAAAGGGGCAGTTACGCTTAGCGATTGATGCACCGAAAGACGTAGCGATCCACCGCGGCGAAAAACAACCATCATAGTTTTTAACATAGATATATAATTAAATATTTCAAAAGCTCAGGACGAGCAGATAGGTTAGCCAAGCCATGCAGGATGCACCGGTAAGGTGAAGATACTTATTTGCTCGTTTTTTGTTTTCCAAAATTAGGATCAGTCATAACCATTCAAGGAGGAATAAAAGTGTTAGTTTTAGGAAGAAAACCTGGGGAATACGTCGTGATTGACAATCACATTATCGTCAAAGTCATTAAAGGTACAAGTGGGCAGCTGAGACTAGCGATTGATGCACCGAAGGAAGTACCGATTGTTCGAGGTGAAGTACACGAAGAAAAACTAGCTCAAAAGGTAGTTATTCCACCAAAACCATTGAAATCTAATAAAGCCATAACGCCAGCATCATAGAATTCAAGTTCAAGTGCTAATTTTATAATTTTAAGGAGGTGGTGTGGAGGAAGAGATAAAGCGAGACATATTCCACACTTTAATAAAATCTTAGAATGAGTGCATACGGATGTGCACGAAACAAAATGACAATTACACGGAGGTTATGAAAAATGATTATTAACAACAACATACCGGCACTAAATACTTACCGTCAAATGGGAATTAATCAAGGAGCACAACAAAATGCAATGGAAAAGCTGTCATCAGGTCTTCGCATTAACAGAGCTGGTGATGATGCAGCCGGTTTAGCGATTTCTGAAAAAATGCGTGCGCAAATTCGTGGTTTAGATCAAGCAAGTCGTAACTCACAAGATGGTATCTCGATGATTCAAACAGCTGAAGGTGCATTAAATGAAACACACAATATCCTACAACGTATGCGTGAACTTGCGACACAAGCTTCAAACGATACAAACGTTGATGTTGATCGTGAAGAAATCCAAAAAGAGATTAATGAATTAACTTCTGAGATTAACCGTATTGGTAATACCACAGAATTCAACACGCAAAAAATACTTAAAGGTGACGAACAAGTTTTTGTAAAAGAAACTGGATTAGATGACTTAGCAATTGGTGAATTATCTGGTGGTGGTACAACTTATAGTAACGCAACACAAACTATTGATTTTAACGCTGTTTCAGGTGGAGATGCAGACTCTGAAACTTTAGTGTTTAAGCTTGGTGATACAGACGGTAATATTCAAGAGATTACTATTTCTTTTGCTTCTGGAGGTTCAGATGGTTATGTAACGGATAGTGCAACGGCTACTTCTGCAACTGTTTCTATCTCAACAGGAACAACTGCGTCTGGAACTGTGGCAAGTGCAGTAGAAGATGCTTTAAAGGCAGTCATTGCTGAAAATGAAAAGTTAGCAGGAAATTATGATACATCAGTCTCTTCTGGTAATTTAACACTTACTGCTGTAAATGATCTAGCTGGAAATCAAGGGAAAATGTTAGATACAAGTGGTTCAAATACGAACACGGTAAATGCTGGCGGAGATGCTTCTATTGGTGAGACTTTATTAGATAAAGCAAGTGGGACAATGGATTTAACCAACTTAACCAGTGGAGAAATTCGTGATCTAGCAGGTACTGGTTTAACTGTTAACGGTCAAGCAGTTGAGTTTTATAACTCAAGTGATGGTCATTATACAGGTGAAGCTCTAGGGATCGATATTAGTTCAGCTATAGCTGTTATGGAAAACCAAACGAATGTTAGCTCAGGTCAAGCTCAATTAGCATCAGATATCGCAAATGCTTTAGATGATATCGAGGGAATCGATGTATCAGATGATGGAGCTGGATCTGTTAATATAGTAGCTTCTGAAGGTGGAGAAGCTGGTAATGATATATCTATTACAGACGGAGCAACAAGTAGTGATTTTACTGCTAAATTCCAAATTGGATCCAATCAAGGTCAAAGTATGCAAATTAACATTGGTGATATGAGAGCTGCAGCACTTGGTGTAGCTGGATCTGACGCAGGAGGAAGTGTCGATGGCGTTGAAGGCGCTGCTTATACTGAAGTAGAAAGTGTAACGAATGGTACAGATAATAATAAAACAGAGTTTGCATTAGATGTATCCACTCATGAAAGTGCTTCTGCAGCAGTTACTGCAATTAATGATGCGATTGAAAAAGTTTCAGCACAACGTTCTAATTTAGGATCATTCCAAAATCGTTTAGAGCATACTATTTCAAATTTAGATAACTCATCTGAGAACTTATCTGCAGCGGAATCACGTATTCGGGATGTGGATATGGCGAAAGAAATGATGGAAATGACTCGTGCAAATATTCTTTCTCAAGCATCACAATCTATGTTAGCTCAAGCAAATCAGCAGCCACAGTCAGTATTACAGTTATTAGGTTAATTATATAATATAGATAAGGGATTCTATTATGGAATCTCTTAATTTTTAATATTAGCTAATTACATATATTGATTTATTAATAGAAAAAATGTATGATGGTGATCGTCCAACTTATTATTAGAGTGAAATAAAAGCCAGTATAGACTGATACTGTCTTGGCGGTACAAAAACAGCAGGAGGTTACATCAATGGAAAGTAAGTATCCAAAAATATTTAAGTGGCTAGGTATAATAGAGATAATAGCTGGATTTTTTGTTGCAGGAATAATGGCAGATCAAGCAAGAGATGATGGTTTTGCTGTATTTATTCCTGTATTTTTGATTGGAATAGTTACTGGGATATTCTTGATGGCATTCGGTCATGTCATATCTCTACTGGAAGAGATTAGTAACAATTCAAGGCGTTCAGAAGAGAATTCAAGAAAAACCTGGCTTGAAATAGAAAAATTAAGAGAAGATAAATAAGATCCATTATATAGACAGCTTACCTTAGAATATTAGAACGGAAATAGGAATTTTCCAAACAATCACTAATCCTAGTGGTTGTTTTTATTATGTAATAAATTCTTGTAATTACTGTAAAAAGTTGCTAAAATCAAAACAGAACAAATGTTCTTGTTGCGTTTTATATATAGAAGGGTGGTTATAATGGGTGGAAACGCTAATGCAAGTAAGAGAAGGTCAAAAGTCGTATATTCCTCATGATCAACTGTTCAAGCAATTAATCGGAAGTTTGTGATACTCATAATCTTTTATTTTTTGTTTTAAAATAAACAGTTCACTAGAGAGTTCTTCCAAAGGCTT
>NZ_WIXM01000002.1 GCF_010993965.1 Gracilibacillus sp. YIM 98692
GACAAGAAGGCACTATTTAATTCCTGTTTTCTACTCTACCCCGGAAAGGGAGCGTTTTTCCGCAGCGTCGAATAAGCACTCATTTCGAAAGAGGGCACATGGTCCTCTTATCTAAATTATGCCTATTTCCAACAAATTTTATTGAACTAAACAAAAGAATAAAAAATTTTCTATTTCATCCAAAAATGGGTAGCCAAAAAACAAATTTTTTATCATAATAGTGATATCAGTAAATGGAAAAAACAACGCTTACATATTGGACAGACATCATGTAGTAGATGGAAGGAGCCTGTCAAGATGAATTGGATGATCGAATTTGGTCTCGCCTTGTTGCGTCTATTTATGCAACCTTTGTTTTATTTATTTTTCTTATTAATATTGCTCCGCGGTTATTTACAAATAAAAAAAGATCGTCGGAATTTTGGAGTGAAAGTTCATTCCTATTTTCATGAAACCAAGCATACATGGAGCATTTCATTTTTTATTGGATTTATTTTGTCCTTATTATCGGTAACCCTCGGTTTTAGTACCACCTTAGCATTTGGCGTACTACTAGCGATAATCGTTTTTCTTACTTCATGGCTCATTCGTTATACTTGGCTATCGGCAAGCATCAGCTTCCCGCTCGTCTTTGCTCTTATTTATCTAATGCCAATTTACGGGCAGCAATACATACCTTCCCAATGGCAGGGACTATTTTCGAATCTGGATTTACTTCTTTTCGTCATGTTGTTAGCGATATTTTTATTAGCGGAAGCTTGGATTCTATCTCGTTTTAAGGTTCATGATTCTTACCCTGAGCTTGTCGAAAGTAAACGTGGGAAATATCAAGGGCAACATCGCGTCAAGAAGTTAACGATGATTCCATTTTTCACCTTAGTACCTGGAGGGTTTATTGAGCCAATTACGGATACTTGGCCCATTTTAGAAATAGGCGGGGAAACTTATGGCTTGCTTATTCTTCCTTATCTAGTTGGTTTCGAATATTTATTTAAAAGTGATGTACCTAAGTATAATGTCAAGCTATTAAGCAGTAGATTAATTTTATTAAGCGTCTTTGTTCTCCTATTGGCTATTGTTGGGTATTTTTATCCCATTTTTTTATGGGCAGCTATTTTCGTTGCCTTTATTGGAAAAGTAGTCATCCAAGGCACGTTTTCTAACAGTCAAAAAAGGCGAACAGCTTTTTTTCAGCCTGGCGGAGAAGGGTTATTAGTTCTCGGTGTCTTGCCACATACCGCAGCAGTGGAATTAGGTTTAGAGCCAGGTGATCGAATTGTTAAAGTGAATGATCATCATGTTCAGACTCAAGAAGAATTTTATCAAGAAGTACAAAAAAACAGGGCCTTTTGTAAGTTGTCTATTAAAGATATCCATGGCGAGTTACGTTTGAGTCAACGAGCCCTGTATGAAGGCGAACATCATGAATTAGGTGTATTATTTATTAAAGATAGTTAAAAAGCAAGAGGATTTATTCCTCTTGCTTTTCATTAAATTGCAGAAGTTCGCGGATTTCTGTTTCCGTGAGCTTGGTAAGCAATGTTTCACCTGGTTTGATAATTTGATCAACGAGCTCCCGCTTTTTCTGTTGTAATTGATAAATCTTTTCTTCAATCGTTCCTTCAGTAATAAAACGAATAACTTGAACGACATTCTCTTGTCCAATCCGATGAGCCCGACCTGCTGCTTGCTCTTCGACCGCTGGATTCCACCATAAGTCATACAGGACAACTGTATCAGCGCCAGTTAAATTCAGTCCCGTTCCTCCCGCTTTTAGTGAGATAAGGAAAATCCCATTTTCTCCGTTGTTAAACGCTTCTACCATCTTTAATCGCTTTTCAGAAGGAGTAGATCCATCCAAATAAAAAACGTCATAGCCTTTCTCTTCTAGTGTTTTTCGAATGATTTGCAGCATGCTTGAGAATTGCGAGAAAATGAGTGTACGTTTCCCTTGAGCTTCAAGTTCGGCCATAAGCTCCATGAGCTGCTCCAACTTGCCTGAGGTTCCGCTGTAATTTTCTAAAAACAAGCTAGGGTGACAGCAAACCTGTCGTAGTCTGGTTAAACCTGCTAGAATTTGTAATTTTCCCTTTTCAAACCCTTTTTCTTGAATGGTTTCATTCAATTCTTGCTGAATACGTTGTAAGTAGGCAACATAAACTTCTTTTTGTGATTTGGTTAGCTCGGAATATCGAACTGTCTCAATTTTATCAGGCAGTTCTTCTAATACATCTTTTTTCACACGTCTTAAAATAAACGGTCTTGTCATTTTGGCAATAAAATTTGTATCCATTTGCGAGAATGCTTTTTTGTTGCCAAATAGTCCTGGTGAGATGGTATAAAAAATCGACCAAAGCTCATCAAGAGCATTTTCAATCGGAGTACCGCTTAGGGCAAAATATTGCTTCGCCTGTATAGATCGCACTGCTTTAGCCGTTAATGTTAAATGATTTTTGATTGCTTGCGCTTCGTCTAATATTAAGCAATCAAAAGGTTTAGATTGATATAGGTTTTCATCTTTTCTTAAAGTCGGATAGGATGTAATTAAAATATCGGTTTCTTGGTGTACCTGTAATAAATGTTCTCGTTGTTGCTTGGAACCAATGATAACAGCAGAGCTTAAAGTTGGTGCAAATTTTTCCACTTCCTTTTGCCAATTATAGAGCAACGAGGCAGGTGCAACCACAAGTGCTTGATAGTTCTGTGATTTACTGTTTATTTCTGATAATAAAAAGCTTATCGTTTGCAGCGTTTTTCCTAGCCCCATATCATCTGCTAAGATCCCGCCTAGGTGATAATAAGACAATGTCTTCATCCACTGAAATCCGACCTGCTGGTAATCACGTAAGTCTGCCTCTAAGTTTTCCGGCAATGAGAACTGCAGTTGACTAGGGTTCTTTAATTGATCTAGCATCTTTTGAAAAGATTGGCTAAATCGGTTATCTGTTTTTTCAAGTGCTTGCTCTACTTGAAAACCTCGGGCAGCAGGGATTGAAATCTTATCTTCTTCGATTTGTTTTTTGGACCATTGCATTTGTTCTTGTAATTTTTGAAAAGCTTGGAAGCTGTCAGATTCTAAATGGAGCAACGGACCATCAGGAATACGGTAGTATCGCTTTTTTTCTATTAAAGCTTTTAATATATTAGTCACATCTTCTTGTGAAATACCTTCCATATCAAAGTGAATATCAAGCATCCCCTCAGAAGGCCGGTAATCCACTTGTGATTGAAGCGGCTGCGCATTTTCGTTTATTAACTTTTTGACACTTTGTGATACATAGACCGATACAAACTGTTTCAATAATTCCAGCTTTTCATGTAAAAAATGATAAATCGCATCATCATGAAACAGGAACATCGCTTGGTTCATTTCTAAGAATTCACTATCTCTTAACCATTGCATGAGATATTGTTCTTGTGCATAATCACGCTTTGTTATTTTTTCTGATGTTTGTTGATGTTGAAATGGATTAAATATTGTCTCCCCATAATGAAATTCAATATCGACCTTTAATGCGCCCTCTACGTTATCTATATAGACTTTGCCATGAAATGGACTAGTATTCATCTGTTTTTCCATTCTTTCGGTCATTTTCAGTTCGCCAATTTGTTCAAATTGCGGCATGACGCTGCGAACAAAAGTATCCATTTCTTGGGGAGATATCCTTTGTTTTTTTCTAGTTTGAAATGGCAAAATACGAAAGAGTTTATCTAGCACTTGCTTTTGCTGTTGACTTACTTTATAAATATAATTCTCATATATGACATAGCGATAACTTTCTAAAAAATAATAGGAAGATAGTTCTGATAATTCCAATGTATAAGCGCCTTGCTGCAAGTAATCTAATTGAAATTCAAATTGATCGGTTAAAGGTTCAAAATGAATATGATGAAACTCACGATGTTGCCCTAATTTAAACGTAAACTGGGTATCGGTTATTTGATCCAACAAGGCATCGCTTGCGCTTGTTGGAACATAAAGCCCTCTAGGTTGTTCCATTTTCATCATATGGCTGTTTCCAAATAGCTTTTCTTGTTCATAACATATTAGAAGCCAGTCTATGATTTCTCTGTCTTGCGGCGGAAAATAATGCACTTCTGGATAGAAAGTAAAAGATTGGTTTACTTTATAGCTTTCCTGTTGCTCCATTGCTTTTAAGAAAGCGCGAATATCCCTGATAACATAAGGTCTCTTATCTCCCATTTTCATTTCTATCGATAACGCATATTGATTGTGCTTATTTGCACGAGTGACGGAAATGATAAATTCAGACTGTACAGGTTCAGGTGTTTGGTCGCTTTCTTGTTTGTTTCGAAATGTGTGCATTAATTGCTTGGCAAATAAATCAGTTTCAGATTGGTTTTGGACTTCTGCTTTTTTATCTACCGCATATCTTTTTCGATTGGATTGTACATCTTCTGTTATGGCCAATAATACAGCGGCAACATGCTTGCAAGTATCATATTTCGCAAAGGCCGCACAATTACAAGTTGTATCTACTCCCATTCCTTCATCGAAATATATGCGAACCGTATAAATTTTTGTCCCTTTTACTAGCCCTCTCCAGGCGTTAGTACTGGGATTATAGGAAAGGCCATATACTTTCCCATTTTGAAAATATTGCAAACCTCTTTGAAAAAAGCGCTCACCAGTTAGCTGGCGGATCGATTGTTGATTCATTTTAATTTGTTGCACGTTAAATCCCTTCCTCACTCGAAACCATAAGCATATTATATGACAATGGATATCAATTCATCATTTTATTATATCAGATATTTTGATTGATTCCATCATGATTGACTTTTTATGTTTAAACTGCTATTTTATCATGGTCTATAACGTGATAAAATAATCAGAACGACCAAAATCCCAAACCAAAATGGGCAAGGCATTGATTAGGAATAGAGAAGAAAGTAGGGATTTATATGGGATTACAGGATGAAGTGCAGAAACGTAAAACGTTTGCTATTATTTCACACCCGGATGCAGGGAAAACGACAATGACAGAAAAATTATTATTATTTGGGAATTTAATTCGATCTGCAGGTACGGTAAAAGGAAAAAAGTCTGGAAAGTATGCGACATCGGATTGGATGGAAATTGAGAAACAACGTGGTATCTCCGTTACATCTAGTGTGATGAATTTTGCATATCAAGGTCATAAAGTCAATATTTTAGATACGCCAGGACATGAAGATTTTAGTGAAGATACCTATCGAACATTAACGGCCGTAGATAGTGTTGTCATGATCATCGATGCAACCAAAGGGATAGAAGCACAGACGATTAAATTGTTTAAGGTCTGTAAAATGCGAGGTATTCCAATTTTTACTTTTATTAATAAATTGGATCGAGAAGCACGAGAGCCGCTTGAGTTGCTGGATCAAATTGAAGATGTACTAAATATTGAGACATATCCAATGAATTGGCCTGTCGGTATGGGGAAAAGGTTTTTAGGGATTTTAGACCGTTATCAAGACCAATTCATTCAATATAATGGGAATGAAGAAGAATCGTATATACCATTATCGGAAATGGAAGATGAAGCACATCAAGAGATTCGAGAAAACCCTACTTATCAGGAAACGGTGGATGAATTGGAATTATTAGATGAAGCAGGGGATCAATTTTCTTTAGAGCGTGTTTTACAAGGGGAGCAAACACCTGTATTTTTCGGTAGTGCTCTAGCTCCATTTGGTGTGCAAGCTTTTTTTGATACCTTTATTAATATGGCTCCAGCACCAGGGCCACGCCGTACAAAAGAAACTGTAGTTAGTCCAGATCATCCTGATTTTTCTGGATTTATATTTAAGATCCAAGCTAATATGAATCCACAACACCGAGATCGTATTGCCTTTCTTCGTGTTTGCTCTGGAAAATTTGAACGTGGTATGAATGCGAAGTTAGCTCGAACTGGCAAGTCAATCCGCCTCGGGCAAACACAGCAATTTGTTGCTTCATCTCGAGATACAGTAGAAGAAGCTTATGCGGGAGATATTATTGGGGTATATGATCCAGGTTCTTACCGTATTGGTGATACTTTGTTGGAAGGGAAAAAAGCCTTTGAATATGATGAACTGCCACTATTCCCGCCCGAAATGTTCCAACGAGTAACTGCTAAAAATGTGATGAAAGCAAAGCAATTTCGTAAAGGGATTGAACAACTTGTTCAGGAAGGTGCCATACAACTATTCCGCGGCTATCCAACAGACTCTTACATTATTGGCGCTGTCGGTCAACTGCAATATGAAGTGTTTCAACACAGGATGAAAAATGAGTATAATGTAGAAGTCATGCTAGAATCTATCGGTGATCGTATCCCAAGATGGCTGAAAGCCGATCAAGTGGATCCATCATTATTTGATGAACGTAATCTATTAGTAAAGGACCGAGAAGATGAATTTCTCGTCTTATTTAAAAACGATTTTGCATTAAGATGGTTTACAGATAAACATCCCGATATTGAATTGATTGATTTATATGAAGTAAATCAATATGACCAAACAACATAGACGCAAGAAGGAGCTGTCTCAGAAAGGTTAGTTTATGAATGTACTCTGATTCAGCAACTGGAATATACGAGACTCCAGCGAAGACCCCTCGGACGAGCGTTTTTTGCTCGTGAGGAGGCTGAGGCGTTGCCTGCGGAAAGCGAATATATTCCAGTTGCGTGTACAGGGAGCTGACTTTTGGAGTCAGCTCTTTCTTTACCATATCAGCAGTTATATCGTGTTACAGATGAAGTGAACACGACGTAGACACCACGATTAGGAAGATATATAAGTGCAACTACGTCTCTAACTTCGCTAAAGGCTCGTCAATCGACGAGTTTTCTTTACCGTATCAGAAAGTATAAATGGTCAGCAAGGAAGAATTCTCGACGTAGTAGACCATTTTAGGAAGATAGATAAGGTCAACTATGCTACCGCACTGCGCCATAGGGCTTGGCGGATAGCCAAGTTTTCTTTATGCGAAAGTTTTTAAGATATGGTGCTATTTGGTTATAATGGAGAAGACAAGTAAAATATTTTTAATACACGAATATTTGTTCGCTTTTTAACATTATTTCGTTTATAATATAGATAGGGAAGCAGAACGGAGGTTAGGAAAATGGAGAAGCATACTTTTTCATTAGAAGCCCCTTATGAACCTCAAGGGGATCAGCCGCAAGCCATTAAAGAACTAGTTGAAGGCGTAGAAAAAAAGAAGAGACATCAAACATTGTTGGGTGCTACCGGAACTGGTAAAACGTTCACGGTCTCCAATGTGGTGAAAGAAGTGAACCGTCCAACTTTGGTAATTGCTCATAATAAAACATTAGCAGGTCAATTATATAGTGAGTTTAAAGAGTTTTTTCCAAATAATGCAGTCGAATATTTTGTTAGTTATTATGATTATTATCAACCAGAAGCTTATGTACCATCAACCGATACATTTATCGAAAAAGATGCCAGTGTCAATGATGAGATTGATAAGTTGCGGCACTCCGCTACATCTGCCTTGTTTGAAAGAAATGATGTACTGATTGTTGCAAGTGTTTCATGTATATATGGCTTAGGGTCTCCAGAAGAATATAAAAGCCAAGTCCTATCTTTGAGAATGGGAATGGAAAAAGATCGAGATGAACTTCTAAGAGGATTAGTCAGCATTCAATATGCACGAAATGATATAGATTTCCAACGTGGTACCTTTCGTGTCCGAGGCGACTCTGTTGAAATTATTCCAGCTTCGCGTGAGGAGCATTGTATTAGGGTCGAATTTTTTGGGGATGAAATAGACCGAATTCGAGAAGTGGATGCATTAACAGGAGAAATTATCGGCGACCGAGAGCATATTGCTATTTTCCCAGCTTCACACTTCGTCACAAGAGAAGAAAAGCTAAAATTAGCAATGCAAAATATCCGCAAAGAATTAGACGATCAACTGGCTAAATTTCGAGATGAAGACAAGTTGCTGGAAGCACAAAGGTTAGAACAAAGAACTAACTATGACCTCGAAATGATGGAAGAGATGGGCTTTTGTTCCGGTATTGAGAATTATTCCAGACATTTAACTTTACGGGAATCGGGTTCTACTCCTTATACATTACTAGATTACTTTCCTGATGACTCATTAATTGTCATAGATGAGTCTCATGTATCCTTGCCTCAAATTCGCGGGATGTTTAACGGGGACCAAGCTCGAAAGCAAGTATTAGTTGATCATGGATTTCGTCTACCTTCTGCATTAGATAACCGACCATTAACCTTTGGCGAATTTGAAAAAAAAGCGAATCAGCTAATCTATGTATCTGCAACACCTGGACCTTATGAATTAGAGCATACCCCGACGATGACAGAGCAAATTATCCGTCCTACGGGTCTATTAGATCCAGTTGTAGATGTTCGACCGATTGATGGACAAGTCGATGATTTGATCGGAGAAATTAATAAGCGCGTTACCCGTAAAGAAAGGGTTTTGGTTACAACCTTAACGAAAAAAATGTCAGAAGATTTAACCGACTATCTAAAAGAAGTCGGGATGAAAGTAGCTTATTTACATTCTGAGATCAAAACACTAGAAAGAATCGAAATCATAAGAGATTTACGTGTAGGTAAATATGATGTATTAATTGGCATTAACTTGTTACGTGAGGGCTTAGATATTCCGGAAGTTTCCTTGGTAGCCATATTAGATGCAGATAAAGAAGGTTTTTTAAGGTCTGAGCGATCGCTTATTCAAACAATGGGCCGTGCAGCTCGTAATGAAAATGGCATGGTTGTCATGTATGCTGATAAAATGACAGACTCTATGCAGAAAGCGATAGATGAGACTTATCGAAGAAGAGAGAAGCAACAAGCTTATAATGAAGAGCATGGCATTGTGCCGAAGACAATTAAGAAAGGTGTACGAGATGTTATTCGGGCAACAATGGTAGCAGAAGTGGAAGAAGAGTACGATGATACAAAACCAGATCTTAGCGAGATGTCGAAGCAGGAAAAAGAGAAGCTTATAGAAAAAATGGAAAAAGAGATGAAAAATGCGGCTCGTGAACTTGATTTTGAACGAGCAGCAGAACTTCGAGACATCGTTTTAGAATTGAAAGCAGAAGGGTGAGAGGACATGGCGAAAAAAAAGATATCTATTCAAGGCGCACGTGCTCATAACTTAAAAAATATATCTGTGGATATACCAAAAGACAATTTAGTGGTGTTAACTGGACTTTCCGGTTCAGGGAAATCGTCATTAGCATTTGATACCATCTATGCAGAAGGACAGAGGCGCTATGTGGAATCTTTGTCTGCTTATGCGAGACAGTTTTTAGGGCAAATGGATAAACCAGATGTTGATGCGATTGAAGGTCTTTCACCAGCAATCTCCATTGATCAAAAAACGACGAGTCGTAATCCTAGATCAACTGTTGGAACGGTAACCGAGATCTATGATTATATGCGTCTCTTATTTGCTAGAATAGGGCATCCGATTTGCCCCAACCACGGCGTAGAAATTACCTCTCAAACTGTTGAGCAAATGGTTGATCGTATTCTGGAATATGAAGAGAGAACCAAGTTGCAAATTTTAGCCCCTGTCGTTTCAGGGCGTAAAGGGACGCACAACAAAGTTTTAGAAGATTTACAAAAAGAAGGATATGTTCGATTACGTGTAAATGGTGAAATGAGAGAAGTCACTGATGATATCGCATTAGATAAAAACAAAAAACATTCTATTGAAGTGGTGATCGACCGAATTATTGTGAAAGACGGTGTTGCTTCTCGATTATCTGATTCCATAGAAACAGCTTTAAGCCTTGGAGATGGAAAGGTCATAGTCGATATTATTGGGGATGAAGAATTATTATTTAGTGAGAATCATGCTTGTCCGATTTGTGGTTTTTCTATTGATGAATTAGAGCCTAGGCTGTTTTCATTTAATAGCCCTTATGGTGCTTGTGATACTTGTGACGGACTAGGCTCTCAATTAGAAGTAGATGTCGATTTAGTGATTCCAAACCGTCAATTATCACTGAATGAAGGAGCTATTGCAGCATGGGAGCCAACAAGTTCCCAGTATTATCCTCAACTTTTGAAAAGTGTTTGTGAACATTATGATATTGACATGGATGTTTCTGTAAGTAAACTTCCAAAAAGCCAATTAGATAAAATATTACATGGAAGCGGCAAAGAACGGATCTTTTTCCGTTACGAAAATGATTATGGAGTGATACGTGAAAATGAGATTTATTTTGAAGGAGTGCTCCATAATATAGCACGCCGTTACCGGGAAACATCTTCTGATTTTATTAGAGAGCAGATGGAGAAATATATGGCGAATACTGCTTGTCCTTCATGTCAAGGTTATCGTCTCAATCAAGAAGCGTTATCTATCAAAGTAAACGGTAAGCATATAGGGGAGGTAACGGAACTTGCGGTAACAGAAGCCCATCAGTTTTTTACGACATTAAGCTTGTCTGAAAAGGAAGAGCAAATCGCTCATATGATTATTCGTGAACTTGACGATCGTTTAACATTCTTATCTAATGTTGGATTGGATTACCTTACCTTATCGCGATCAGCTGGTACTCTATCCGGCGGGGAAGCTCAGAGAATTCGTTTAGCAACGCAAATAGGTTCTGCTTTAACGGGTGTTCTATATGTGCTAGACGAACCATCTATAGGTTTACATCAGCGAGATAATGATCGTTTAATCCATACTTTAGAACGCATGCGTGATCTTGGCAATACGTTAATAGTAGTCGAACATGATGAGGATACGATGTTAGCTGCAGATTATCTAGTAGATATTGGGCCGGGTGCAGGAGAACATGGTGGTGAAGTGGTAGCGCAGGGAACCCCAAAACAAGTAATGCGGAAGAAATCCTCCCTTACAGGTCAATACTTATCTGGACAAAAATTTATTCCAGTACCGGCAACTCGTCATGAAGCAAGTGAACGTCATCTTGAAGTGATAGGAGCAGAAGAAAACAATTTAAAAAATGTGGATGTTAAAATTCCACTTGGGATTTATACGGCTGTAACTGGTGTATCAGGCTCAGGAAAAAGCTCGTTAATTAATGGTATATTGAAAAAAAGTCTCGTGACTCAACTGCACCGTGGTAAAGAAAAGCCAGGGAAACATAAAGAAATTAAAGGTATTGAATATTTAGATAAGGTCATTGATATTGATCAGTCACCAATTGGAAGAACACCAAGATCTAATCCTGCAACCTATACAGGTGTTTTTGATAATATTCGTGATGTATTTGCGCAAACCAATGAAGCTAAAATTCGCGGATACAAAAAAGGACGATTTAGTTTTAATGTAAAAGGCGGACGTTGCGAAGCATGCCGCGGTGACGGGATAATTAAAATTGAGATGCACTTTTTACCTGATGTTTATGTTCCTTGTGAGGTCTGTGAAGGAAAAAGATATAATCGAGAAACATTAGATGTAAAATATAAAGGGAAAAACATAGCAGATGTATTGGATATGACGATTGAGGAAGCATTAAAATTCTTTGAAAATATTCCGAAAATCAAACGAAAGCTAGAGACTGTTTATGACGTTGGATTGGGATATATTCGATTAGGTCAGCCAGCAACCACCCTTTCTGGAGGAGAAGCCCAAAGGGTAAAGCTGGCAAGTGAATTGCATCGTAGATCGAATGGAAAATCTCTTTATATATTAGACGAACCAACAACAGGTTTACACGTGGATGACATATCTCGATTGTTGGAAGTGATTCAACGATTAGTCAGTAATGGAGATACGGTCATTATTATCGAGCATAATTTAGATGTAATTAAAGCGGCTGATTATATTATTGACCTTGGTCCAGAAGGCGGTGAAGGCGGCGGACAAGTTGTCGCTACAGGTACACCAGAACAGGTCGCCGAAGTAGAAAACTCTCATACCGGCCGTTACTTAAAACCGATCTTAGAACGAGACCAACAAAGAATGGCAGCTAAAATTACAAGCTAACAAAAGGAAAGGGATAGTCCCTTTCCTTTTGTTCCACTAATAGAATGAATATCGTTTTATGGATTATAGTATTAAGAAAAGCTTGTATTTTTGAAACAAGATAATCCTGTCTACTTATGATAGAATATACATGGAACTTTATCACGGTGAATAACCGTCCGTAAAACCCCCACTTCAAAAGTTCAAGCAAAGAAAAGAAGTTTAAGTGGGGGATAACGGACGCTAACCCTGATTGGTTCGACTAACAATCAGTGGTGGAAGAAAGAAACCCCCCCACTGATTGAGTTTCACTTTATAGGGATTGGGGAGGCATCCACAATGGAACCAATAGAAATAGATGTACTACAAAAAGAAATAGACCATTTAGCGAATAAAGATGTTTATATTCATTTAGAAACAACCAATGGCGCCTATGCTAGCCACTTTAATAAAGATGCATATAATGTCGGTGCTTTTATTCGAAACGCTCGAGTACAATATGAACGTGGCAAAATAGTCGGGGCGGGCACAACATATAGAGTTGGCTTAAAATTAGATATTGGCTGGATTTATGCAGAAGGTGTGAATCAATTTGAGTTGAACCAAGAAGGCCGATTATTAATGGCAGGCCACGACAGAGAAGGCCGTCTAATGGTGGCATTACAGATCAGCGAAAAGCCATTCCAATATTAAGGGAAATGATGAGGGGGAATTATAGTGAAAGAGCATGTTGTAGTGATTTACCCACACCCAGATGATGAAGCTTTTGGTGCTTCAGGTACGATTACCACATTTCGTGAAAAAGGGATTCCAGTGACTTACCTATGCGGTACTTTAGGAGAGATGGGGCGAAATATGGGAAATCCAACTTTTGCAACGCGTGAAACCTTGCCTGAAATCAGAAAGCAAGAATTAATTCGGGCTTGTGAGATTTTAGACGTTGATTTGAAGATGTTGGGCTATCGTGATAAAACATTAGAATTTGAATCCACAGAGGAAGTTGCGGAACATCTTTACTCTTATTTAAAAGACATTAAGCCAAGCCTTGTTATTACCCATTATCCTGGTCATGCCGTTCACCCTGATCATGATGCATTTGGTGCTGCGGCAATCAAAGCGGCGGAAAAATTCAAAGAGGAAGATCGTCCTACTGTATGGGCACAAGCCATTAGCAGAACACATGAAGAAGAATTAGGGGGACCAGATATTCAAAATGATGTGACCCCTGTTTTTAAGAAAAAATTTGAAACCATTATGGCCCATAAATCCCAAGCAGATGGTATGATTGCCAAAGTAAAAAACGAATCAGATGACATCGAAGAAGCCACTAAAACATGGCTAGGAGTAGAATCGTTTTATACCTGGCAATTTTAAAGTAATCTTAATAGCCAAAATTTATATATTGTGCAACAAAAAGGGAATTTTCCATTAATCTAACTAATAAAAAGTCTTTAATGAAACATAACTCTTTTAGATAACTTCACAAAATTTAATCATATAAATAAAACTTTCATCGTATGATAAGAAGGAGGGCGGAAATGAGTAAAACATTATATCGCTCTGACAAGAATCGTATGGTAGCAGGGGTTATTGGTGGTATAGCTGAAATCACTAATATGGATGCTACGATACTTAGATTAATATATGTCGCTGCTTGTATATTTACCGCAGGAGCGCCACTTGTCTTGTTATATATAGTAGCTGCTATTATTATTCCGAAAAGAGGGATCTCCTAAATGCGATGGCTATTATCACTGGTGTTTAACGCACTTGCTTTAATGTTGATTGATTATTTATTTACAAATTTTGTAATAGATGGTTTCTTGGTTGCGCTGATTGCTAGTATAATTTTAGCTGTCTTAAATACGATTGTTAAGCCTATTCTTGTTTTGTTTACACTGCCAATTACGATTTTAACACTTGGATTGTTCCTCTTTGTCATTAATGCTATTACACTGATGTTAACACAAGCATTATTAGGAAATGATTTTATTATAGATGGTTTTGGTACAGCTATTCTTGCAGCCATTTTATTATCTATCTTAAATATGATTATCAATCGTCTAGTTAAAAAGTAGAAGCTGCGAAGTAATCATTCGCAGCTTTTCTTTTTTTTAAAAGGACCTTATAAAAATTTAACCCACGCTTTTTCGTACCACATTATTTTTCCCGCAGAACCTTTCCATTAGAAGAAACACGTTGCACCATAGAAGCAACACCATAACATTTCATCATTCTAGTAAAATCATTATTATGAAGAAACGGAGTAAATAAGTATATCTAAGACGTGAATGTTTATAATATATACAAAATAATTGGTTTAATTCGTTCACATCGGGAAAATCAATATATAAGGGAAGAATTGCTACTCCTATTAATGGTTTCTTTCTACCAATAAAATGATGAAGGGGTGTTGTTATGAGTAAATATGGTTATCCTGCTCCTCAAGGGTTATATCATCCAGAAAATGAGCATGAAGCATGCGGTATTGGTATGATTGCCAATGTCAATGGCCGCAAGTCCCACGACATTATCCAACATGCGGTGACGATTCTTTGTAACTTAGAGCATCGTGGTGGTCAGTCCGCAGATATAAGCACAGGGGATGGTGCAGGAATTCTTATACAAATTCCACATGCATTTTTTCAAGATAAATGCCAGGATTTAGATATCGACCTTCCAGATGAAGGGGATTATGGTGTCGGGATGGTTTTTCTTCCACAAGATCCAGTTATCAGAAAAAAAAGTGAGAAAGACCTTCAAGCTATCATTGAAAAAGAAGGATTACAAGTAATAGGCTGGCGCACGGTTCCAGTTAATGATGCCTTTGTTGGTGACTATGCTAAAAAGGTAAAGCCATTCATTCGACAAGTGTTTATCACACCGTCTAATGAGAATAAAACTCGTGATGAATTTGAAAGAAAACTATATATGGTTCGTAAACAAGCAGAAAATCAACTTCAAGGGCTTGAAGAAAGAGAAGATGATCAAAATACGTATATCTGCAGCTTATCGACATCAACGATTGTCTACAAGGGCATGTTAATACCAGAACAATTAGATTCGTTTTATATTGATTTGAATAATCCAGCGTTTAAATCAGCTCTTGCTATCGTGCATTCTCGATTTAGTACAAACACTTTTCCGAGCTGGGAACGAGCGCAGCCGAATCGATTTATCGCCCACAATGGTGAATTTAATACCATTAGAGGAAATGTAAATTGGATGCGTGCACGTGAATCTTTATGTCATTCCGACTCTTTTAATGAAGAGGAACTAGAAAAGATTTTACCGGTAATTGATACAGATGGCAGTGATTCTACGATGTTTGATAATTGCTTTGAATTTCTCTATCAATCCGGGCGCTC
Source organism: Gracilibacillus sp. YIM 98692 (assembly GCF_010993965.1). Taxonomy (GTDB): domain Bacteria; phylum Bacillota; class Bacilli; order Bacillales; family Amphibacillaceae; genus Gracilibacillus. Next base: position 15,307 of record NZ_WIXM01000002.1, read on the forward strand.
TCTTGCACATACTGCCATGATGATGATTCCTGAGCCATGGGTGAATGATCAGCGAATGGATGATAAGAAACGAGCTTTTTATGAATATCATAGTACATTAATGGAGCCGTGGGATGGACCAGCTGCTATTATGTATACCAATGGGGCACAAATCGGAGCCTGTTTGGATCGTAATGGGTTAAGGCCTGCTCGCTACTATGTCACCAAAGATGGCATGATTGTATTAGGCTCCGAAGTAGGCGCATTGGATATTTTACCAGAGGATGTAGAATACAAAGATAGATTGCAGCCAGGCAGAATGCTTCTCGTTGATTTAGAAAAAGGAAAAATTATTCCAGATGAAAAAATCAAAAATGAAATAGCCGATGAGAAGCCTTATAAAGATTGGTTATCAAAGTATAGGATGAACTTAGAAGACTTAGATGTACATGAAAGCAGCCAACCCCATTTATCTACTGATGAATTGTTAGAAAAACAGGTGGCTTTTGGATATACGACAGAAGAGTTAAATAAAATCTTAAAGCCGATGGTCACGGATAAAAAAGATCCAGTGGGTTCGATGGGCTATGACTCGCCACTAGCTGTTTTATCCAAGCGTCCAGAACTTCTGTATAACTATTTTAAACAATTATTTGCTCAAGTCACGAATCCTCCAATTGATGCGATACGGGAAGAGATTGTCACTGCGGTTGAAACAACGATTGGGAAAGAAGGCAACTTAGTGGATCCACAGCCGGAGAGTTGTCAGCACATTCGATTAAAAACTCCAATACTTAATAACCAGCAACTAGCAACGTTGAGTAAAAATAACTTGGATGGCTTTCAATCCAAAACGTTATCCTTGCTTTTTGATGTAAAAAAAGATCGTGATATGGAAAAGGTATTAGATCAGCTTTTTGTTCAAGCCGTTGAGGCGATTGATGAGGGGAAAACGTTACTCATTTTATCTGATCGAGGTATTAATGAAAAAAGAGCTGCGATACCAGCACTACTCGCTGTTTCGGGTTTGCATCATCACTTGATTCGAAAAGGCTTACGGACCAAAGTAAGCATACTGATTGAGACAGGAGAAGCTCGACAAGTTCATCATTTTGCAACTTTATTAGGCTATGGAGCAGAGGGGATCAATCCTTATTTAGCTTTTCGAACACTAGAAGGATTAATAGAAATGGGTGATCTCCGTGACACTTCTTTAGATGAAGTCATCAACACTTATATAAAATCAGCGACCAGTGGTGTCATTAAGGTATTATCGAAAATGGGGATTTCGACAATTCAAAGCTACCGAGGTGCACAAATTTTTGAAGCAGTTGGTATTCATTCCGATGTAATTGAGAAATATTTCACGAGAACAGCTTCACGATTAGGAGGCATTGACTTAGAAACGATTGCTCAAGAGGTCATTATGCGACATAAAGTTGCTTTTAACCGTGATCGCGGTAGAGAAAAAGGATTAGCACCAGGCGATGATTTTCAATGGCGTCAAAATGGGGAAGACCATCAGTATAATCCGCATACGATTCACCTTCTGCAGCATGCCTGTCGGACAAATAACTATAAAGTTTTTAAGCAATATTCCAATATGATTACGAATACAGATAAAAATCTACAATCACTACGTGGACTGCTTTCTTTTAAGAAAAGAACTTCAATTCCAATGGAAGAAGTGGAATCCATCGAAAGTATTTGTAAAAGGTTTAAGACAGGAGCGATGTCCTATGGTTCTATAAGTGAAGAGGCGCATGAATCACTCGCAATTGCGATGAACCGGATTGGCGGAAAAAGTAATTCTGGAGAAGGTGGCGAAGATCCTGATCGTTTTACTCCTGACGAAAATGGAGACTTACGTCGCAGTTCAATTAAACAGGTTGCTTCTGGTCGTTTTGGGGTAACAAGTCACTATCTAATAAATGCAGATGAAATTCAAATTAAAATAGCCCAAGGTGCCAAGCCTGGAGAAGGCGGGCATCTACCCGGAAAAAAAGTGTATCCATGGATTGCAGAAGTTAGAGGATCCACACCAGGGGTAGGGTTAATTTCACCACCTCCGCATCACGACATTTATTCTATTGAAGATTTAGCTGAATTGATTTATAACCTAAAGAATGCAAATCCAAAAGCTCGTGTCAGTGTTAAACTTGTTTCTGCTACTGGTGTAGGTACGATTGCTGCGGGGGTTGCAAAAGGTCGTGCAGATCTTGTGTTAATTAGCGGCTATGATGGTGGTACCGGGGCAGCACCTAGAACAAGCCTAAAGCATACAGGGATGCCTTGGGAAGTTGGCCTTGCCGAGACACATCAAACCTTGTTGATGAACAAATTGCGTGATCGAATTGTTGTGGAAACAGATGGGAAAATGATGACTGGAAGAGATGTCATTATTGCCGCACTACTTGGTGCAGAAGAATACGGATTTTCAACAGCACCTCTCGTTGTCTTGGGATGTACGATGATGCGTGTTTGCCATTTAAACACATGTCCGGTAGGGGTCGCGACCCAAGATCCAGAACTTCGAAAAAAATTCACTGGTACACCAGATCATGTGGTGAATTTTATGCTTTTCATTGCTCAAGAAGTGAGGGAACTAATGGCTGAGCTAGGCTTCCGATCGATTGATGAAATGATAGGTCGTACAGATATATTAGAAAAAACAAGTGCAATGGATCATTGGAAAGCAAAAGGTGTCGATTTATCAGCATTGCTCTATCAGCCGGATGTATCCGATAGTGTTGGACGCTTCCAAACGGTGGAACAAGTACATGGTCTTGATAAAACACTTGATCAGCAAGAATTAATTCCGCTATGTTTGGATGCTATCGAACATAAAAAACAAGTAAAAGCTTCTTTAGGTATTCGAAATATTAACCGGGCGGCAAGCACCATGCTTGGAAGTGAAATTACAAAACGTTATGGAAATGAAGGATTGCCAGAGGATACAATTCGTTTGCGGTTAAGAGGTTCTGCAGGACAAAGCTTTGGAGCTTTTATCCCTAAAGGAATCACATTGAATTTAGTTGGGGACGCAAATGACTATGTCGGAAAAGGGTTATCTGGAGGTAAGATTACGGCTCGGCCATCTCGTAAATCGTCATTTGACCCTGTGAAAAATACGATCATTGGTAATGTTGCATTTTATGGTGCGACAGCTGGTGAAGCCTATATTTACGGGATAGCGGGTGAACGCTTCTGTGTACGAAATAGTGGTGCTAATGTCGTTGTAGAAGGTGTAGGTGACCACGGTTGTGAATACATGACTGGCGGGCGTGTTATTGTTTTAGGAACAACTGGCAAAAACTTTGCAGCTGGCATGTCGGGAGGAGTTGCTTATGTTTTGGATGAATCCGATTCATTCCGAGAGAAATGTAATCAGGAATTAGTGCAGCTTCAATCCATTCATGATCAAATGGAAGCGGAAGAGGTTCGTAACATGATTGAGAAACATGTGGAGTATACACAAAGTACGAATGGACAGCGAATTTTAGAGAATTGGGAAGCTATCTTACCAAAGTTTGTACGTGTGATACCAAATGATTATTTAGAAATGAGACAAGTGATCCAAAAGTTAGAAGCAAGTGGATTCAATAAAAAGGACGCAGCAATGACTGCCTTTGAACAAGGGAAAAAAGCAGTGGAGGCTATCAAGTAAGAGGTCAATGATTCCTCTTATAAACCAAACTTAACACTTAAATGGAAATGGAGGGTAAAAGGATGGGTAAGCCAACTGGTTTTAAAGAATATCAGAGACAACCAACGCCAGAACGTGATCCTTCAAGCAGAACAAAGGATTGGAAAGATTATAAGCAGCCAATGGATGAAGAAGAAGTAAAAAAACAGGGAGCACGTTGTATGGATTGTGGTATTCCAACTTGCCATACCGGAACAGATATGAATGGAATGCCTTCTGGATGCCCGGTCTATCATCTGATCCCAGAGTGGAATGACCTTGTTTATCAGGGGCAATGGAAGCAAGCTTTAGAACGGGAACATAGAATGAATAATTTCCCTGAATTTACTGGGATAGCGTGTCCAGCACCATGTGAGGGTGCGTGTGTACTTGGTATCAATGAACCACCTGTTGCGATTCGATCTATCGAGCGTGCCATAATAGAAAAAGGGTTTGATGAAGGGTGGGTGCAACCTGAACCACCTGCAGTACGTACAGATAAAAAGGTAGCAGTTGTTGGATCTGGTCCTGCAGGTTTAGCAGCAGCAGCACAATTGAATAAGGCCGGACACCATGTAACAGTCTACGAACGTTCGGACCGAATCGGAGGCCTATTAACATATGGAATTCCAGAAATGAAGCTGCCATATAGTGTGGTGGAGCGTCGTGTTGACATTTTAGAAAAAGAAGGAATCACCTTTGTAACAAATACTGAAATAGGGAAGGATTACCCTGCCTCCGAACTTCGTCAAGATTTCGATTCGGTTATTCTATGTGGAGGAGCGACAAGACATCGTGATTTAAAAGTAGAAGGCAGGGAGCTTAAAGGAGTTCATTTCGCGATGGATTTTCTTCACTCGAACACGAAGAGTTTATTGGATTCTAATCATGATGATGGAGCTTATATTTCGGCAAAAGGGAAAGACGTCATTGTCATTGGTGGTGGAGATACTGGTACAGATTGTCTGGCTACGAGCGTTCGTCATGGCTGTAAAAGCTTAACCCAATTTGACTACCATACAAAGAAGCCGTCTGAACGACAAGAAGATGAGAACCCATGGCCGCAATGGCCTGTGATCCATCGAGTGGAATATGGGCATAAAGAAGCGGAAGCTGTTCTCGGCCAGGATCCTAGAGCATATACCGTTTTAACGAAAAAATTTGTTGGTGACGAAAATGGCCATGTGAAGGAAGTCCATACTATTGAAGTAGAACAATATAAAGATGAAAATGGCAATCGAATCAAAAAGGAAATTCCTGGTACAGAAAAAGTGTGGCCAGCTCAATTAGTATTGCTAGCTATTGGTTTTACAGGGCCAGAACAAGATTTGATCAAGGAAATGGAGTTAAAGACAGATCCGAGATCAAATATAAAAGCCGATTATGGACAATACAAAACAAATTTAGACGGTGTATTTGCTGCTGGTGATATGCGACGCGGACAAAGTCTTATCGTGTGGGCCATTAATGAAGGAAGAGAAGCTGCAAGAGAATGCGACAGATATTTAATGGGAGCAACACAGCTACCTTAAACAAAATGGACAGAAGCCTGTATTGATTATATCTACAGGCTTTTTTTTTGGATTCATTGCAGTACAGTTTATTAGTTATGAGTACCATGTTTTTTGATTTAATCAAAAATGATGATGATTTGCATAGCCCTTATTGCTTTCTATAGGAGATACAAGTATAAAATATTTTGAAAAGTCTATTCCATGTCGATAAAAAAGTGCTACAATAGTTACATTGAGGTATAAATTAAAAGATAAAGTGGACATACATACGTGAAAGGATCAACGAGGGGGCTAACATATGGCAAAGGTTCGAACACAAGATCTTTTAAATCGTTTTGCAATTGAGCTTATTACAGGAGAAGAAGGGGTACACCGAGAAATATTTATGAGTGAAGTTTCTCGTCCTGGAATCGAATTAACCGGTTATTTCAAGTATTATCCGAAAGATCGCTTGCAGTTATTAGGCAAGACGGAACTATCCTTTTTTTCGGAATTAACGACAGAAGAAAAGAAAGATCGATCATATCGGCTGTGTACAGACATAACACCAGGGATCGTTGTTACAAGAGATATGGAAGTGCCTGAGGAACTTGTACAAGCTTGTAGAGACTCTGGGGTGCCGTTGATGCGCTCACCATATAAAACAACTCGTGTAATCAGCAGGATTACTAACTTTTTAGAAGCAAAATTTGCACCGTTTACAGCTATTCATGGAGTGTTAGTAGACATATATGGTATTGGTGTCTTGATTACAGGTCAGAGTGGAGTCGGGAAAAGTGAAACGGCACTAGAACTGGTTAAACGAGGTCACAGACTTGTGGCAGATGACAGTGTGGAAATTAGACAGGAAGATTATGACCGATTAATTGGTTCGGCTCCACCTTTAATTGAACATTTGCTTGAAATTAGAGGGCTAGGTATCATTAATGTTATGACATTGTTTGGAGCTGGCTCTGTACGTTCTCATAAAAGAATTACACTTGTGATAAATTTAGAAACATGGGATGAAAAAAAACAGTATGATCGATTAGGTTTAGAAGAAGAAACGATGAAAATTATTGATGTAAACATTCCAAAGGCAACACTACCTGTTCGACCTGGTCGTAACCTTGCTGTTATTATAGAAGTTGCTGCGATGAATTTCCGCTTGAAGCGTATGGGTGTAAATGCCGCAGAGGAATTTTCACAAAGATTATCAAAAATGATTCAAAATGGCGATCAAGATGTAGATACAGACTATGATATCGATGTGGATATGGATTAAAAGTAAGAACGGAGGAGATTTATTTTGGCTTGTGAAGCACCTGCACTAGATCCTATATTTTTGGATTTAGGTTTTTTAACCATTTATTGGTACGGTGTAATCATTGCTTCCGGTGCCTTTTTGGGACTATGGCTAGCGACAAGGGAAGCAGATCGATTAGGAATTAAAAAAGATTATATTGTTGATTTAGTCGTTTTTGCTATTCCTATTGCCATTTTGGCAGCAAGATTATATTACGTGATTTTTGAGTGGGATCGTTATGCCGGAGAACCTTGGTGGAAAGTGTTTGCTGTTTGGGAAGGCGGTATTGCGATACATGGTGCCTTAATTGGTGCTGTGCTAACTGCTATTGTTTATACGCGTGTACGTGGCTTATCCTTTTGGCAAATTGCTGATATTGTGGCCCCTAGCCTTATTCTAGGACAGGCTATTGGTCGCTGGGGTAATTTTATGAATCAAGAAGCACATGGTGGTCCAATATCGGAATCAACGTACCAAAATTTTCACCAATACTTACCAGACTTTATCATGAATCAAATGTGTATTAATGGTACGATGTATCACCCAACCTTTTTGTATGAATCGATATGGAATGTATTAGGTCTTGTTTTACTGCTTATCCTGCGAAAATATCCATTGCGTAGGGGTGAGTTATTCTTAAGTTATGTCATATGGTACTCCTTTGGTCGGTTCTTTATTGAAGGGATGCGTACAGACAGTCTTTATATAGTTGGATCTTTACGTACCGCTCAAGTCATTTCCATTGTCTTGATTATATTTGCTGTGTTGATGATTTGGTATCGCAGAAAAGCTGGACTTGCAAATAAGACGTATCAAGGAAAAGGAATCGGTAAAAATAATAAAAAGAAAAAATAATAATGCAGAAAGTTTTGTGTCAGGCTTTTGCTGAGTAATTGGCAAAAGCCGCTTTTTCTGATATAGTAATTAGTCGTTAAAATGGGAGGTCTTAGGATGAAAGTAGAAACGATTTTATTTGATTTAGATGGAACGCTAATTGATACGAACGAGCTTATTATTGCATCGTTTACCCATACACTTGAAAAATATGGAGATCGGTCTTATACAAGGGAAGAAGTCATTAACTTTATTGGCCCTCCATTAGTGGATAGCTTAAGTAAAGTAAATCCATATAAAGTAGAAGAGATGATGGACACTTATCGAAAACATAACTATGAAAACCATGAAAAGTATGTCAAAGCATATCCAACTGTTGTTGAAACTATAAAAACTTTAAAAGAGCAAAGCTATCAGTTAGGTATTGTCACAACTAAACTTACAGATACAGCGAAGCTTGGCTTAAAAATTACCGGCTTAGCGGATTTGTTTGAAGTAATGATTGGATTAGATGATGTAGAAAATGCTAAACCACATCCTGAGCCAATTCTTAAAGCGATTGATCAGTTACAAGCGAATCCAATGACAACGATGATGGTTGGAGATAATTATCATGATATTGAAGCGGGACATAATGCAGGTGTTCAAACAGCAGGAGTGGCATGGTCCATTAAAGGTAGAAAAATATTAGAAGAACATGAACCGAACTATATGCTGGAAGAGATGAGTGATTTATTGCAAATTGTTGGAGTGGAGCAGGATGCGAAGAACTAAAAGGTATCGTGTAGAGGGAGTGAACTCTCTATGGCATGTTTATAAGACTGTTCCGTTTTGGAAAGTCGTGAAGAATTTTGTTTGTATACAAATAGCAAGATATTTACCTATTTTATCTTGGAAAAATTGCATCTATCGGAATTTCTTAAGGATGAAAGTGGGAAACCACACATCATTTGCATTAATGGTCATGCTGGATATTATGTATCCTGAAAAAATTCGAGTCGGTCAAAATTCGGTGATAGGTTATAATACGACGATATTATCTCATGAATATTTAATTAAGGAATACCGGCTTGGCGAGGTCGACATTGGGGATAATGTAATGATCGGTGCCAACTGCACGATATTACCGGGAGTCAAAATAGGAGACAGTGCTGTTGTAGCTGCTGGAACAGTCGTACATAAGGATGTCTCATCAGGATCCTTTGTTGCAGGAAACCCCATGCGTGTTATATATACAAAAGAAGAAATGGAAGACCGTGCAAAAAACGATCATTTCTTAAACCCATGAATCCGCTGTTTTAAAAGTTTAGTTATCGATGGATTAAACTAATGAACTAACTTTTAGAGCAGCACTTTTTTTATTCTACGTAGTTAAAATTCTACACACATATTTGTGAGGCTTTCTACCATTCTGAATATGGGTTGAATGCTAGGATACGCTCCAGCAAGATACTTCGCTTTCCATGGGCATAGTATCAGCCAGGGGGCTACTTGGAATGACATCTGTGCTCCCTTGCACCGAGGAAGCTGAAGCCATGCCCCTGGAAGGGGAGTATTTTTCCGCTGCGCAAGATTAGCACTTATCTAAGAAAGAACGGTAGAAAGTTATGTTAAAGTTACTACGCAGTATATCGCTACTGACCATTTAGGGTTGTATAAAAAAGCCTAAAAAAAGGGGTTTTTCTGTTTTTAATTTGTGTTATAATGCACTAGTCTTCATATTCTAAATAAAATAAGATAAAGAGTACTTATGTAAACGTTTTGCAAAGAAAAAGGAGGGGAGAAAGGATTGTACCATTCCATTGATTCGGAAAAAAAGATTATCCCTTTTATCCCTGAAGGAGATTTTTATTTTTCAAAAGGTGTAGAGGCCTTTCAAAAGCATAAATTTGAAGTCGCATTAAAATGGTTTAACAAAGCTGTTACGGAACAGCCAGATAACCCTTTATATAAATGTCAAATGTCCATCGTATATACAGAGGTGGGATCCTATCATCTTGCCAATCAAGTATTAACAGAGGTATTGGCGACTCATGGCGAAAAATATCCAGATTGTTATTATCTATTAGCCAATAACTATGCCCATTTAGGATTACTTCAGGATGCAGTAAAACATGCTGAATTGTATTTAGAAAAAACATCAGATGGGGATTTCCAAGAAGATGCAAAAAGCTTATTAGACGTCTTAGACTTTAATGATGAAGATGAAGAAGATTGGGCATTAGATGAGGAAGACGATTTGCTCATGTATCAAGAAACAGCCTTTTATCACTTAGAACGTGAGGAATGGGAAGAGGCTATTGTTACTTTAGAGCATATGATTGCATTGTTTCCTCATTTTTCACAGGCAAGACATGAATACCACTATGCTTTATTTTTTGCTGGCGAACAAGAAGAGGCAATTGAACTGGAAGAAAAATATGCGAAGGATAATCCTGATAATCTATATAGTCAAATGAATTTAACTATTTTTTATTACCAACAAGGGAAAACAAAGAGGTTTCAAGAGCTATTAACCATGCTTGAAAATATATTTCCTATCCATGAGCAGCAAAAGTTACGATTAGCTACCACTTTTGCTCAAGTTGGTATGTATCAAAAAGCGTTCCAACGTTTCCGTTTATTGCATAAATCACAATTAAAGGGTCATCCTTCATATTATAGATGGTTTAGCACTTGTTATTACTATTTAGATAAGCAAGAATATGCGAATGCCCTATGGAAAGAAGGATGTCAGCGGCATACTATTTTATCAAAACAGGCACCACCTTGGGAGCGTAACTAGTTTCTATATGAGCAGAATATTAGACCTTTTGAAAAGTCCGTACGATAATATGTATAGAATGACAAGCATAAGGAAGGGATGACAATCATGGCAGAGGAAAGAATTTATGATGTTATTATTGCAGGTGCAGGTCCTGCAGGCATGACTGCAGCCGTATATACGTCACGTGCAAGTTTAGATACATTGATGTTAGAAAGAGGAATTCCAGGAGGACAGATGGCTAATACAGAAGATGTTGAAAACTATCCTGGTTATGACCATATTTTAGGGCCAGATTTATCTAATAAAATGTTCGAGCATGCTAAAAAGTTTGGTGCGGAGTATGCTTATGGAGATATTAAAGAAGTAATTGACCACGGAGACTATAAAACAGTTGTGGCAGGCTCCAAAGAATATAGGACAAAAACTGTTATCATTACAACAGGTGCTCAGTACAAAAAACTAGGAATTCCTGGAGAAGAAGAACTAGGCGGTCGTGGTGTATCTTATTGCGCCGTTTGTGATGGTGCATTCTTTAAAGGAAAAGATTTAGTTGTTGTCGGTGGTGGAGATTCTGCTGTAGAAGAAGGGGTTTATTTAACAAGATTTGCAAATAAAGTAACGATTATTCATCGCCGCGATGAGTTGCGTGCACAGAAAATCCTGCAAGATCGTGCCTTTAAAAACGATAAAATTGATTTTATTTGGGACACAGTAGTAAAAACCATTAACGAAAAAGATGGGAAAGTAGGTAGTGTTACGCTGTATAACAAGAAAACTGGAGAAGAATATGAGCATGAAACAGATGGCAGCTTTATCTACATCGGTATGGTGCCATTAAGTGAACCATTTAAATCATTGGGGGTTACGAACGAGGAAGGCTATATCCCAACTAATGAAAATATGGAAACTAGCGTACCAGGTGTTTATGCTGCAGGAGATATTAGAGAAAAAGAATTACGTCAAATTGTGACGGCAACAGGCGACGGAAGCATTGCAGCACAAGCAGCACAAGCATATATTGAAAACCTTGAAGAGGCGGTCAATACACCAAATTAATTTGTAATATTTTCGAAATTGTAACGTAAAGAAAGTTAATCTCATTGTAACACGCACGAAATATAAATGAGATATAATGTAGTTAACTAATTGACCCCCTTTTTAATAAATAGATATTGAAGGCATAGGTTTCCAATCCTATGCCAATTTTTTTTGTTGATAAAGGCTGCTAATAATAACATTTGAACGAAGTAAATAACAGTATCCGCTTCAAAAAAAAGAACTTTCTGTCGAAAAGGTTTTTCTTTATTGTGTGGCTGGAATCAATAGGTGTATAATGGAGATGTAATCATTGTGTCGAGTTTACATATGTAAAAGGGAGGGAGTGAACATATGGTAAACAACGCAGAAGAAACCAAACTAGTGATTATTACAGGAATGTCTGGTGCCGGAAAGACAGTTGCTGTTCAAAGTTTTGAAGATTTAGGCTATTATTGTGTCGATAATTTGCCGCCAGCACTCCTACCTAAATTTTTAGAATTGATGAAGGATGCTACAAACAATATTCAAAAAGTTGCATTGGTAATGGACCTAAGAGGTAGAGAATTTTTTGATACCTTGTTTGATGCACTAGATCATTTAGGCCAAGAGGATTGGTTAGAAGAACATATTTTATTTTTAGATGCGCATGATAATGTACTCGTTTCAAGGTATAAAGAAACAAGAAGATCACACCCTCTAGCACAAGATGGTTTGCCATTGGAAGGCATTCATGCTGAACGAAGGATATTAGACGAATTAAGAGGAAGAGCACAATATTTCATCGATACTTCTAAGTTAAAACCAAAAGAATTACGGGAAGAAATTGTACAGCGGTACAGTGAAAAGGAACAGGAAGTCTTTTCCGTTCACAGCGTTTCTTTCGGCTTTAAGTATGGTGTACCAATAGATGCTGATTTAGTTTTTGATGTTCGCTTCTTACCAAACCCCCATTATGTAGAACATATGCGACCATTAACAGGACTGAATTCAGAAGTATCCTCATATGTATTTAAGTGGTCAGATACACAGAAGTTTTTAGAAAAAACGACCGATTTGCTGCAATTTATGCTGCCTCAATATAAAAGAGAAGGAAAAACACAGTTAGTAATCGCAATTGGCTGCACAGGAGGTCAACATCGATCTGTAGCTATTGCGGAGTATATAGCGAAATATTTTCAAAAAAATTATGTCACACATGTAAGTCATCGTGATATAGAGAAGCGGAAGGGTTAAGATATAATGTCAGATGCCACCGAAAAAAAAGTTGTCGTAATAGGTGGAGGTACTGGTCTGCCAGTTTTGTTGAGAGGATTAAAAGAGTATCCAATCGATTTATCAGCCATTGTAACAGTAGCTGATGATGGAGGGAGTTCTGGAAGGCTTCGAGCAGAGATGGAGATCCCTTCACCGGGAGATATACGAAACGTGATTGCAGCATTATCGGATGTAGAACCAATGTTAATGGATTTATTTCAACATCGATTTACGAAAGGGAATGGCCTATCCGGACATTCAATGGGCAATTTACTATTAGCAGCCATGACTTCTGTAACAGGTGACTTTTATCATGGAATAAAAGAAATTGCTCGTGTATTGAATGTAAAGGGAAATATTTACCCTATTGCGAATCAAAATATGTTTTTGCACGCAGAATATGAAGACGGGGATGTAGTGGTTGGTGAGTCAAACATCCCAAAAGCTAATAAACGGATTAAAAAAGTATTTTTAAGGCCAAATCCAGTTTTACCATTACCAGATGCAGTAACGGCGATTCACGAAGCAGATATAGTCGTTATTTCTCCAGGTAGTTTATATACAAGTATTTTGCCTAATTTAATTGTTCCACAAATAGATCAAGCATTAAAAAATACCAATGCAAAAGTGGCTTATGTCTGTAATGTGATGACACAAAATGGAGAAACAAATGGATATACTGTTTCGGATCATGTACAGGCGATTATGGATCATATTGGGCCTGACTGTTTACAGTCTGTTATTGTCCATAATCAACCGATTGAACAATCAATGCGTAAAGTCTATGCAGAAGAAAATGCAACACCTGTGAAATATGATTTGGAACGTTTAAAACAAATGGGACTAGAAATTATAGAAGCAGATATTGTTACACAGCAAAACCATTCGCTTAGACATGATACAGAAAAAATAGCAAACTTGATTGTTTCTTTAGTGTAGCTTCCTGTACGAGAGGGGTGAGAAAGTTGTCTTTTGCCGGAGATATAAAAAAGGAATTAACAAAAGTGGAAAACGATGATTGTTGCAAGCAGGCGGAATTAGCGGCATTGATTCGAATGAATGGAGCGGTTTCGTTTTCACGGTTTCACTATTCATTAGATGTTCAAACCGAAAATGCGGCTATAGCACGACGGATCTACACGTTAATCAAATCGACGTATGATATACCTGTAGAGCTTTTGGTTCGAAAAAAAATGAAGTTAAAGAAAAATAATGTTTACATTGTTCGAATGAATGAAGGTGTCAAAGACATGTTGGTAGACATGGAAATATTGAATGAACCTTTAACCTTTATTCGTACTATTTCGCCTAAGTATACGAAAAAAGAGTGTTGCCGTCGCTCTTATTTACGCGGGGCTTTTTTAGCAGGTGGATCTGTGAATAATCCAGAGACTTCTTCTTATCATTTAGAAATCTATAATTTTTATGAGGAGCATAATCAAGCACTTTGCGAATTGCTCAATGAATATCAACTACATGCACGTATACTAGAACGTAAAAAAGGTTATATTGCTTATATAAAAGAAGCGGAAAAAATTACCGAACTATTAAATTATATTGGTGCCCACCAAGCATTATTTAAATTTGAAGATGTACGAATTGTTCGTGATATGAGAAATTCTGTTAATCGCTTAGTCAATTGTGAGACAGCCAATTTAAATAAAACAATTGGTGCTGCCTTTAGGCAAGTGGAAAATATTCGTTTCATTAAAAATTCTGTTGGACTTGACGCACTGCCTGATAAATTAAAAGAGATTGCAGAATTAAGATTGGAACACCAAGATGTTACCTTAAAAGAATTAGGTGAAATGGTGACAGGTGGGAAAATAAGTAAATCAGGTATTAATCATCGACTGAAAAAAATTGATCAATTTGCTGAGCAGCTCAGACAGGATCAAGTGTCTGTTAATCAGTAATTTTAAGGAATGTGTCAATAAAAATTCTCTTATGAATAATATAAGAGAATTTTTAGTAAAATATATTGGTAGCGCTTACTAAATAGGAGGAGGGGCTTTTATGCTAGAGAAAGAAGTGACGATTCAAGTAGATCCAGGATTACAAGCAAGACCTGCAGCACAATTTGTGCAAAAAGCAAACGGTTTTACATCCGAAATTTTTATAGAAAAGGATGAAAAGCGAATAAATGCCAAAAGTATTATGGGGTTGATGAGTCTGGCCTTAACAAAAGGAAATATCATTAAAATTATGACAGATGGAGATGACGATCAAGAAGCATTAGATGATTTAGTAGCCTTTGTTGAAAATAAACAATAAAGTAAACCAGAAGCTATTCAGGTGGAATGTTTTTTGTTTTTCAAAAGCAACTCTTTTGTTCCATCTGCTGTGTTGATCAGACTTAGAATAAGCAAATAAAAAACCTGCTTCTCTTATAGAGAGCAGGTTTTTTTAATATTTTAGCTATTATCTGATGGCTTTTTCTCCATCACTTTGTCAATTAAGCCGTATTCTTTTGCTTTTTCTGCTGACATAAAGTTGTCGCGGTCTGTGTCACGTTCAATTACTTCTAAAGGTTGACCAGTACGGTCTGCAAGAATTTGATTTAGTTTCTTGCGCATTTCGATAATACGGTTGGCATGAATTTGAATATCACTTGCTTGACCTTGTGTTCCGCCTAGAGGTTGATGGATCATTACTTCACTATTAGGTAGCGCGTAACGCTTTCCAGGCTCTCCGGAGGCTAATAAAAAGGCACCCATAGATGCAGCCATACCAATGCAAATAGTAGAAACATTAGGTTTAATAAATTGCATTGTATCATAAATGGCCATACCTGCAGTGATGGATCCACCAGGTGAGTTAATGTATAAAGAAATATCCTTATCTGGATCTTCTGCAGCTAAGAAAAGTAATTGAGCAACAATGCTGTTTGAGACATTGTCATCAATTCCACTACCTAGCATGATAATTCGGTCTTTTAAAAGGCGAGAGTAAATATCGTATGCACGCTCACCGCGGTTTGTTTGTTCAATAACTGTAGGGATTAAATTCATGAAAATTCCTCCTTTTACTACCTATCAATCAATAATATTTTCACTATCCATATAATAACGAAAAGGTCAAAAAAGGTCAAAAGATATGGCTCGCATTCATATATTAAGTCTAAGATGTTTGATAAATTGATTTCAACTTAACCTAAATACATCCTACCCTAATGGTACATGAATTAAACACATGATCAAAAAAAATGATTTAATGATTGAAAAACTCCATTTGTTTCGTTATAATATTTCTTATCGTATCTTCACATGCGTCCGTAGCTCAGGGGATAGAGCAATGGTTTCCGGTGCCATGTGGCGGGGGTTCGAATCCCTCCGGGCGCGCTTTTAAAAACATAAAAATATTGACATAGCATTTTGCACATGATAAAGTGTAGTTTAATAAATCATATGCAATCACTTGGTTTTAAATGGTACATTAGTTCTTATCTAAAGAGGCGCAGAGGTATCACCTTGTGAAAAACTCGGCAACCATTTAGTGCCTATTTACTTAGCAAGGTCTCCATACAGCTTGGCAATTTTTTAGAAAAGATAAGAGTTCAAAGAAAAAATCGTCTCTCTATCTGAATTAGAGAGATTTTTCATTATCATAAAGAAAAACTTGGCTTGTCGCCAAGACTGGCAAAAGCCTTAGTTTTCTTATACTATCAACAATATATTTATATACTTTCTGATAGTATAAAATAAAATAGCGTACTCTTATCCAGAGAGGCGGAGGGACTGGCCCGAAGATGCCCAGCAACCATTAAGTTTTGAACTTAAAAGGTGCTAATTCCTGCAGGAGATATTCCTGAAAGATAAGAGGGGGGACTACTAATTAATAGTAAAGCCTTCTTCTTATCGAAGAGGGCTTTTTTATTTACTTACATTTGATAATAAAATGGAGGAGGAAATACTAATGACAGATTATAAACATTCCACTTATGATGCTGAAACACTACATTTACACGGAGGGCAGGCACCAGATCCGACAACAGGCTCTCGAGCAGTTCCTATCTATCAGTCTACTTCATATGTATTTCATGACACAGAACATGCTGAGCGCTTGTTCGCATTAGATGAACCAGGAAATATTTATTCCCGTATTGGAAACCCAACAGTTGATGTATTTGAAAAAAGGTTAGCGTTACTTGAAGATGGGGTTGCAGCTGTTGCAACTGCATCAGGTATGTCAGCTATTACATTATCGATCTTAAATATTGCGAGTGCTGGTGATGAGATCGTAGCAGGTGTTAACCTTTATGGAGGTACTTATAACTTATTCGCTGTAACCTTACCGAGATATGGGATCAATGTTAAATTTGTTGACCCAACTGATCCAGAGAATTTCAAAGAGGCAATTACCGATAAGACAAAAGCAGTATATGGAGAAATTATTGGAAATCCTGGCTTACAGGTATTGGATGTAGAAAAAGTTTCTGATATTGCACATGATGCAGGAATTCCATTAATTGTAGATAACACGTTCGCTACACCATTTGGCTGTAAACCAATCACATTAGGTGCTGACATAGTTGTACATTCTGCAACTAAATGGATTGGCGGTCATGGTACTTCTATTGGCGGTATTATTGTAGACGGTGGCCGCTTTAACTGGAATTCAGAAAAATTCCCAGCATTTACAGAGCCAGATAATAGTTATAATGGTGTTCGTTATGCTGTTGACTTCGGAACATTAGCATTTATTACAAAAGTTCGAGTGCAGCTGTTAAGAGATTTCGGTGCAGCTTTAAGTCCGTTTAATGCCTTCCAATTAATACAAGGGTTAGAGACATTGCATTTACGTGTTGAACGTCATAATCAAAACGCATTAGAATTGGCAGAATATTTAAACAATCATGAAGCTGTAGAATGGGTAAGTTATCCAGGATTGGAAAGTCATCCATCTTATGACTTAGCAAAACGTATTCTAAACAATGGCTTTGGTTCTATTATCGTATTTGGTATCAAAGGTGGAAGAGATGCAGGTCGAGACTTAATCAATAATGTAGCATTATGGTCTCATGTTGCCAATGTAGGAGATGCCAAATCATTGATTATTCACCCAGCTTCTACCACCCACCAACAATTGTCTAAAGAACAATTAGAGGAAACTGGTGTTACGGAAGAGCTTGTTCGTTTGTCTGTAGGTATTGAATCACTGAGAGATATTCAAAATGACCTAGATCAAGCACTAGCTAAAGCAACTGGTATTGGGGAAGATGAACAAAAACAAATCATTGTCAACGATGAAGGTGTTATTAAATGGGCGTTAAATTCACCATATGAGCGAATTGTAGAAGATGGGGAAGAAAAGACAAGACAAAAAACATTAGCAATTGTCGGTTTAAGTGGGAAGGAAGCTCGTCCAAGTTACCGATTAGCGAGAAAGATGCAAAGACTTGGTTACAAAATTATTCCGGTAAATCCTAGAGAAACAGAAATCTTAGGAGAAAAAGCTTATCCAGATCTTAAGAGTGTTCCAGTAGACATTGATATTGTGCAAGTTTTCCGTAGTCCAGAAGCAGCAATTGAAATTGCGAAAGAAGCAATTGATGTCCATCCAAAAGTATTCTGGTTACAAGAAGGTGTGGTTTCACCGAAGGCAGAAGAAGTGGCAAGAGAAGCGGGGCTTCAAGTAGTTCATAACCGTTGTACTTATAAAGAAGCTCAGCGCCTGAGAGGAACCATTTCCACATATGCTTGCGAAATCTAAATAGACAACATGTAAGAAGCGGTTTAGTTATTGTTGTAATTGGAATCAATCTATTGCTTGCTGTCGGATTTTCATCTGACAGCCAAGCAGTAGAATAATTCGATTAGATGATGTATATAACTCGACAGCTAGTCTCGTCGTTATACTTATCTAATCATAATGGAAAGTGAAAAGTGAGGGAAAACTCTATGGCACATCAAGGAATTACAGCTATACATGAGGTATCAGGATCATATAATCTTCATGATTATGAATCTGTTCAATCAAACTTTCAATGGGAAGAAGCAAAAGAACTTTTATCTGCATCAAAAACTGGGAAAATAAATGCTGCTTATGAAACGATAGATCGTCATGTAGCAGAAGGATATGGTGATAAAATAGCTCTTCACTATGTAAATGGAGAGGAACGAAAATCTTACACATTCAAAGAAGTGAAAGAGAAAACCGATCACTATGCCAAGGTTTTAAAAGATAATGGTGTGCAAAAAGGGGACCGAGTTTTTGTATTTTTACCGAAAAACCCGGAATGCTATATTGCTATTTTATCTGTGATTAAAGTAGGAGCAATTGCTGGTCCGTTATTTGAAGCTTTCATGGAAGAAGCAGTACGTGATCGTATGAACGACTGTAACGGGACGGTACTGATTACCGATAAGGAATTAGTACAACGTGTACCACAGTCAGACATACCATCACTAGAAACGATTCTGTATGCTGAGGACATAGAAGCATTAGAACAAACTCCTGTAGATGGAGATGAGTTAGTTGAATGGGTTGATTGGGAAGATGGTTTAATTATTCATTATACTAGTGGTTCAACTGGTAAACCTAAAGGTGTTTTACATGCCCATCGTGCTGCACAACACCACATCATTAGTGGTAAATGGGTATTAGATATTAAAGAGGATGATGTTTATTGGTGTACCTCACATCCAGGCTGGGTTACGGGAAGTGTTTATGGATTATTTGCTCCATGGTTAAATAGAGCAACGATCGTTATCCAAGGTGGCAGGTTTAAAGCGGAAGACTGGTATCGATTAATTGATGAACTAGATGTATCCATCTGGTATAGTGCTCCAACAGCATTCCGTATGCTTTTATCTCAAGGAGATTTATATAAAAAGTATAACATGTCGTCTTTAAGGCATGTATTGAGTGTAGGTGAACCGTTAAACCCTGAAGTTATTCAATGGGCTTGGGATAAACTAAATGTTCGCATTCATGATACGTGGTGGATGACAGAAACTGGCGGTCACTTAATTGTGAATTTACCAGCTGAAAAAATAAAGCCAGGCTCCATGGGGAGAGCATTTCCTGGTATTACAGTTGGTATCCTTGATGAAGAAGGCAATGAACTTCCTAATGACGAAGTCGGTCAACTAGCAGTTCGAACTCCATGGCCAGGGTTAATGAAAGAAATTTGGGGAAACCAAGATAAATTCAAATCTTACTTTCAGTATGATGGATGGTATATATCCGGAGACCTTGCCTACAAAGACGAAGAAGGTTATGTGTTCTTCCAAGGCAGAAACGATGATATGATTAATTCTGCTGGTGAACGTATTGGCCCGTTTGAAGTGGAAAGTAAACTGATTGAACATCCAGCAGTGGAAGAAGCTGGAGTGATTGGAAAGCCGGATGAGCTAAGAGGCGAGTTAGTGAAGGCTTTTATTACATTAAGAAAAGGGTATAAAGCATCTGATCAATTGTTAGAAGAGATTCGTTTGTTTGTAAGAAAAAATCTATCAGCACATGCTGCTCCAAGAGAAATAGAAATTGTCGATGAATTACCAAAAACCAAAATAAGTGGAAAAATTTTAAGAAGACAGTTGAAAGCACAAGAAATTGAAAAATTACAACTAAAAAATAAATAATGCAGTATTTTGAATCATACTCTTATGAAGAGTGGTGGAGGGACTGGCCCAATGAAGCCAGGCAACCTTTAAATATCGTTTTAAAAGGTGCTAAATCCTGCAAACGAAAGTTTGGAAAATAAGAGGGAGATAATCAAGTATTCTCTCTTGTTTAACAACAAGAGAGTTTTTTTATTTCCCGTAATATATTAGGAGGGAATGGAATGACATTAATAAAAAATGAAAGTATTGTAAAGGAATATGGAGAAAAGGCAGAAGAAAAATTAGATGCAGCTTTATTAGATTATATAGATTCGGGTTCATCACCATCTGTACGTGTGGAGCAGTCCACAACGAAGCAAAATGTTTTATCTGAAATCATTCTTAGTCCATTAGGTGCTCAAAACTACTTTCATGAAGATGGCGAGCTTGCAACAGCACATGCTGCTAAACAGCTATCTACACCGTTCATAGTTAGTTCCAATTCATCATACAGCATAGAGGAGATTAAAGATGCTGTTCCAGGTGCTCCATTATGGTTTTTAGCACACGTTTTACAAGATCATGAATTAACGAAACATTTTGTTCAACGTGCAGAGTTGGCAGGTTATGAAGCGATTGTGATTCCGACTTCTAATCAGCCTGTTTTAGACTACACAGACTATCTTGAAAAAGGAGATGCCAATTTTGTCGTTGACCCGATCTTTTTTAATAAAACATTTCAACATTCTCGTACTGTGATGCAAAAATCGATTGAAACACAGTATAGCAAAAAGCAGATTTGCTGGGATGATATTGCATACATCCAACAATTTACGAATTTACCAATCTATCTTTACGGAGATGTAACAGATGAGGATGCAAGAATTGCACTAAGATATGGAGTTCACGGATTTATATTAACAGGCTTTTCTCCTTTTGATACGTCTAAGTTATCTTCATTAAGAACGGTTGTTGGGAAACAGTCTCCTATAATAGTTGAAACAGAAATTGAGACCCATCACGAACTGCAGCACTTGCTACATTTAGGAGCTTCTAGTGTAGCCATTAAAAAAGCATATGTATATAGCTTAATCGCAAATGGCTCAAAGGGTATTCAACATTTGCTACAACAATTAAATGGGTAAAACGATTGTGTAAACAAAGAATTGTAGGGTATAGTAAATCTATATCCTACTTTTTTTATTTGACGTATAGAAAAGTATTTTAAAGAAAACCCCTTCTTTATA
Source organism: Gracilibacillus sp. YIM 98692 (assembly GCF_010993965.1). GTDB lineage: Bacteria > Bacillota > Bacilli > Bacillales > Amphibacillaceae > Gracilibacillus. Next base: position 36,457 of record NZ_WIXM01000002.1, read on the forward strand.
GAGGGAGTATAAATTGTCAGCAAGGAAGCATTCTCAACATAGTAAAAATTTTAAGGTACGAAGTATAAGTGCAACTACGGCTCGGCAATCGCCAAGTTTTCTTTAAGTTATTAAACAGGAGTGTAAATATGAAAGTACAACTGCTAGGTAAAGAACCATGTGGTTTATGTGAAGATGCTTTATTGTTATTACAAGTATTAAAGCAGGAATATTTATTTGATTTAGAAGAGATCAACATATATAATGATGATGAATTGATAGAAAAATATCATTTAAAAATACCTGTAGTACTGATTAATGGACAAGAAGTCGATTATGGTCAAGTAAACATAGAAACAGTCGAGGCTTATCTAAAAAAAGAAAAATTTTCAGAAAATAGTTGAGTGATGTAAGACGTTTTGGTACAATTACTTATGGAAGTTATTTTTTTTGGTCATTGTGGGACGTTTTATGACTAGGAGGGACAAATTCAGCCCGGTTTTTAAGGAGGAGCGTTTCCGATTGAAGGATTTATTAGATATACAAGAAAAATTATTCCCAGATTTATTAGAAGTCATGCAAAGAAGATATAAAATTTTACATTACATAAAACTTATGCAGCCAATCGGACGTCGCAGTTTATCAGGCTATATCGACTTAAAAGAACGAATTGTACGCAGTGAAATTGAGTTTTTAAATCAACATGGTTTTATAGTTGTGACTTCGAAAGGAATGCAAGTGACTTCAGATGGGGATAATATCCTTGAAAAACTGATTCCTTTTATGGATGAAATATCAGAATTTCGTGTTTTAGAATCAGAAATTAAGGATAAATTACAATTGGAGCATGTCATAATCGTTCCTGGAAATAGTGATACACATCAATCTGTAAAGCAAGCTTTAGGAAAGGCGTGTGTCCACTTTTTAAATACCATATTAACTTCCGATCAAACAATTGCCGTTACTGGTGGCACATCGATTGCTGAGGTTGCTAATCAGATGAAACCGCTGAAGCATGCAAAGAACTGTACATTTGTACCATCTCGTGGAGGATTGGGTGAACAAGTGGAAAATCAAGCCAACACGATTTGTGCAGAGATGGCGAAAAAAGCAAATGGTACATATCGTATGCTCTACGTACCAGATCCATTAAGTGAAGAGTCTTACCATACCATTATTGAAGAACCAGCTATTAAAGACATCCTTGAATTAGTCCACGATGCGAATGTCGTGATTCATGGGATTGGAGAAGCTTTAACGATGGCGGAGAGACGTAAAACATCCTCTTATGTGTTGAACAAGTTAAATGAAAAAAATGCTGTTAGTGAAGCGTTTGGCTATTACTTAAATAATAGCGGTGAAGTGGTTCACAAAGTAAGGACGGTTGGTATGCAATTAGAGGATCTAAAGCGAGCTAGTTATGTTATAGCCGTTGCAGGTGGGAATTCTAAGGCAAATGCCATTCACTCTTATTTTAAACAAGGAAAAAGCAATGTGCTTATAACAGACGAAGCGGCAGCAAAAGAGCTTATAAAGGGACCTTCCCTTTAAATATAAAATCATAGATTTTCTTAAGGAGGAAATTAGCATGGCAGTAAAAGTAGGTATTAATGGTTTTGGCCGTATCGGTCGTAACGTTTTCCGTCAAGCATTAAAAAATGATGAGGTAGAAGTAGTAGCTGTTAACGATTTAACAGATGCGGATATGCTTGCACATTTACTTAAATATGACTCTGTACACGGTAAACTAGAAGAAGAGGTTTCTGTAAATGGAGACTCTCTTGTAGTTGGTGGAAAAGAAATTAATGTACTTTCTGAGCGCGATCCATCTAACTTACCATGGGGTAACCTTGGAGTAGAAGTTGTAATCGAATCTACTGGTATTTTCACACAACGTGATAAAGCAGCATTGCACTTAGAAGCTGGAGCGAAAAAGGTAGTTATTTCTGCACCTGCTAAAGAAGAAGATATTACAGTAGTAATGGGTGTAAACGAAGATAAATATGACCCAGCAAAACATGATGTTTTATCTAACGCATCTTGTACAACAAACTGTCTAGCACCATATGCAAAAGTTTTAAATGACAAGTTTGGTTTAAAGCATGGTATGATGACAACTATTCACTCATATACAAACGACCAACAAATTCTTGACTTACCACATAAAGACTATCGTCGTGCTCGTGCTGCAGCTGAGAATATTATTCCAACAAGCACTGGTGCTGCAAAAGCGGTATCTCTTGTATTACCTGAATTAGAAGGTAAATTAAACGGTATGGCAATGCGTGTGCCTACTCCAGACGGTTCACTAGTTGACTTAGTAGCAGAACTAGATAAAGAAGTAACGGCAGACGAAGTAAATGCAGCACTTAAAGAAGCAGCAGAAGGAGAATTAAAAGGTATCTTAGGATATTCTGATGAGCCACTAGTATCTGCTGACTATGTTGGAAACACTAATTCTTCTACTATCGATGGACTTTCTACTATGGTTATGGAAGGAAACATGGTGAAAGTAGTATCATGGTATGACAACGAAATGGGTTACTCAAGCCGTTGCGTTGACTTAGCAGTTTATCTTAAAAAACAAGGGCTATAATAAGAAAGAGTAAGAATAGGGAGGGGGATAAGTCCTCCTCCCCTTTTTCAGATAGAAGAATGAATGACTAAAAAAAGCATTCATAGCTTAAAAGTAATCCCAAGGAGGTTCATGGTCATGAACAAACAAACTATTAAAGACATTGAGGTAAGTGGAAAGAAGGTCTTCTGTCGTGTGGATTTTAACGTACCAACGAAAGATGGTCAGATTACAGATGAAACACGTATTAAGGCAGCACTTCCAACAATTAAATACCTTTCTGAACACGGAGCGAAAGTTATACTTGCTAGTCACTTAGGTCGTCCTGGTGGAGAAGTAGTAGAAGAACTTCGTATGGATGCTGTAGCAAAACGACTTAGTGACTTAATAGGGCAAGACGTTTTAAAAACGGATGAGGTATATGGTGATGAAGTTAATGAAGCCGTTAGTAAGTTAAAAGATGGCGATATTTTACTAATTGAAAATGTCCGCTTCGAAGCAGGCGAAACGAAGAATGACCCTGCTTTAGCAAAAGAGTTTGCAAACCTTGCTGATTACTATGTAAATGACGCATTTGGTGCAGCTCACCGTGCGCACGCTTCTACTGCAGGAGTAGCTGAGCATATTCCATCCGCGGCTGGTTTCTTACTGGAACAAGAGTTAAATGTATTAGGAAAAGCATTATCCGATCCAGATCGTCCATTTACAGCAATTATCGGTGGAGCGAAAGTAAAAGACAAAATTGGCGTTATCGATAATTTATTAGATAAAGTAGATAACCTTATTGTAGGTGGAGGTCTTGCTTATACATTCGTTAAAGCATTAGGCCATGAAATTGGTAAATCATTATTAGAAGAAGACAAAATTGATTTAGCTAAAGAATTTATGCAAAAAGCAAAAGATAAAGGCGTTAATTTTGTGTTGCCAGAAGACGTTATTGTGGCAGACGACTTCTCTAATGATGCCAACACAAAAGAAGTGAATATTGATCAAATTCCAGCAGATTTAGAAGCACTGGATATTGGTTCAAAAACACGCAAAAAATATGCTGATATTGTTGCAAGTTCTAAATTAGTGATTTGGAACGGACCTATGGGTGTATTTGAACTAGAAACATTTGCTAATGGTACTAAAGCTGTTGCAGATGCATTAAGCAGAACAGAAGGTTATACTGTTATTGGCGGTGGTGACTCAGCTGCAGCTGTTGAGAAGTTTGACTATGCAGAACAAATGGATCACATTTCAACAGGCGGCGGGGCTTCCTTAGAATTTATGGAAGGCAAAGAGCTGCCAGGTGTAAGTGTACTTACAGATAAATAATATTAGGAGAGGTGAAAAGCATGCGTAAAAAAGTTATTGCAGGAAACTGGAAGATGAATAAGCTACTTGGAGAAGCGGTTCAATTTGTTGAAGATACTAAAGATAAAGTTGCTGCAAAAGGACAAGTGGAATCTGTTGTTTGTGCCCCATTTCCATATTTACCTGCACTTGCAGAAAAAGCAGAAGGTACTCATTTGGAGATTGCAGCACAGAATATGCATTTTGAAAATAGCGGTGCTTTTACAGGTGAAGTTAGTCCAGCTATGTTAAAGGACTTCGGAGTTACTTACGTGGTGCTTGGGCACTCTGAGCGTCGTGAGTATTTTGCAGAAACAGATGAAACAGTAAATAAAAAAGCTCACGCTGCGTTTGCACATGGATTAACACCAATTATTTGTGTTGGTGAAACACTAGAGCAACGTGAAGGAAATCAGACAATGACTATCGTAGAAACCCAAGTCAAAGCTGCTCTTGAAGGATTAACAGAAGAGCAAGTGAAGCAGTCTATTATTGCTTATGAACCAGTTTGGGCTATCGGTACTGGTAAGACAGCAACATCTGAACAAGCGAACGAAGTGTGTACACACATTCGCAAAGTAGTATCTGAAAGTGTTTCTGCTGATGCTGGAGAAGCTTTACGCATTCAGTACGGTGGAAGTGTGAAACCAGCAAACGTTGATGAACTATTAGCACAATCTGATATTGATGGTGCTCTTGTAGGTGGTGCAAGCCTTGAAGCTGATTCATTCTTACAGCTTGTGGAGGCTGGTGCAAAATGAGTCAGAATAAATTAGCAGCACTTATAATTTTAGATGGCTATGCATTACGTGATGAAGAAAAAGGAAATGCCATCAAACAAGCCAACACTCCAAATTTTGATCGCTATTGGAAACAGTTTCCTACAAGTGATTTGATAGCTAGCGGAGAAGCAGTAGGCCTTCCTGAAGGGCAAATGGGTAACTCTGAAGTTGGTCACTTAAATATTGGTGCTGGCCGTATTGTTTATCAAAGTTTAACACGAGTTAATTTGTCAATTAAAGAAGGTGACTTCTTTGATAACCAAGTGTTGTTAAAAGCTGTGAATCATGCGAAGCAAAATGATAAAGCATTGCATATTTTCGGTCTTTTATCAGATGGTGGTGTACATAGTCATATTGAACATATGTACGCAGTGCTGAAGCTAGCTGCAGATAAAGGGCTCGAAAAAGTGTATGTACATGCCTTTTTAGATGGTCGTGATGTCGATCAAAAATCAGCAAAAATCTTTATCGAACAAGCTTTAGAAACGATGGATGAATATGGTGTTGGAGAGTTTGCTACGATTTCTGGCCGTTATTATTCCATGGATCGTGATAATCGCTGGGATCGTGTGAAAAAATCTTATGACGCCATGGTTTACGGGGAAGGTCCTAAATATACTGACCCATTTGAAGTAGTGGAAGATTCTTACAAAAATGAGATTTATGATGAATTTGTGATTCCATCTGTTATGACAGATGAGAATGGAAACCCTAAAGGCACGATCAATGATGAAGATTCCGTTATCTTCTATAATTTCCGACCAGATCGTGCGATTCAAATTTCTCGTACGTTTGCTAACAATGATTTCCGAGACTTTGATCGCGGGGATAAAGCACCGAAAGATATCCACTTCGTCTGCTTAACAAACTTTAGTGAGACGGTTGATGGGGATGTTGCTTATGAACCTGTAAACTTGGATAATACGGTTGGCGAGGTATTATCACAAAATAATTTAAACCAGCTGCGTATTGCAGAAACGGAAAAATATCCACACGTCACATTCTTTATGAGTGGTGGACGTGAACAGGAATTTCCTGGTGAAAAGCGTATTTTAATTGATTCACCAAATGTCGCTACTTATGATTTGAAACCTGAAATGAGTGTATACGAAGTAACAGATGCACTTTTAGAGGAATTAGACAGAGATGAGCAAAATGCGATTATATTAAACTTTGCTAACCCTGACATGGTTGGACATTCCGGTATGTTAGAGCCTACTGTAAAGGCAATTGAAGCAGTGGATGAGTGTTTAGGCAAGGTAATCGATAAAATTACTGAAAAAGGTGGACATGCCATCATTACCGCAGACCATGGTAACTCTGATGAAGTGGTAACACTTGATGGTGATCCAATGACAGCTCACACAACTAATCCAGTACCTGTTATTGTGACTAAAGACGGTGTTACTTTACGTAACGGTGGTATTTTAGCGGATTTAGCTCCAACTCTATTGGATTTATTAGATGTGGAGAAACCAGAAGAAATGACAGGCCATTCATTAATCGAAAAATAATTTATTTAAAGGAGAGGTTTTCTTATGCCATATATTACAGACGTTTATGCTCGTGAAGTATTAGACTCTCGAGGTAACCCAACAGTTGAAGTAGAAATTTTCACAGAAAGTGGAGCGTTCGGTTCAGCATTAGTACCAAGTGGTGCATCAACGGGTGAACACGAAGCAGTAGAATTACGTGATGGAGACAAAGATCGTTACTTAGGCAAAGGTGTTCAAAAAGCAGTAGAGAATGTAAATGAAGTCATTGCTCCAGAATTAATGGGAATTGACGTGACTCGTCAAGTAATCATTGATCAACTTTTACTTGAATTAGATGGAACAGAAAACAAAGGGAAATTAGGTGCAAACGCTATTCTTGGCGTTTCTATGGCGGCAGCTCATGCAGCAGCTGATTACTTAGGAGTTCCTTTATACACTTACTTAGGTGGATTCAATGCAACTACTCTTCCATCTCCAATGATGAACATCTTAAATGGTGGAGAGCATGCTGATAACAACGTAGATATTCAAGAGTTTATGATTATGCCTGTAGGTGCCCCTACTTTTAAAGAAGCATTGCGCATGGGTGCTGAAGTATTCCATAACTTGAAGAAAGTGTTAAGTGGAAAAGGCTACAACACTGGTGTTGGTGATGAAGGTGGTTTCGCACCAAACTTAAAATCAAATGAAGAGGCACTTTCTACTATCATTGAAGCAATCGAAGCAGCTGGTTACAAGCCAGGTGAAGAAGTGAAGCTTGCAATGGACGTAGCATCTTCTGAATTCTATGAAGATGGAAAGTACAACCTTAAAGGAGAAGGTGTTGTACGTAATTCAGAAGAAATGGTTGCGTGGTATGAAGAAATGACCGAAAAATATCCAATCGTTTCTATTGAAGATGGATTAGATGAAAACGACTGGGAAGGTCACAAGCTATTAACTGAGCGTATTGGTGACCGCGTACAGTTAGTAGGGGACGACTTGTTCGTAACGAATACCAAACGTCTTGCACAAGGTATTGAGCAAGGTGTGGGTAACTCTATCCTTGTTAAAGTGAACCAAATCGGTACACTTACAGAAACATTTGAAGCAATTGAAATGGCGAAAACAGCTGGTTACACTGCTGTTATCTCTCACCGTTCAGGTGAAACAGAAGATGCCACTATTGCAGACATTGCCGTTGCAACGAATGCAGGTCAAATCAAAACAGGTGCGCCATCCCGTACAGACCGTGTTGCGAAATATAATCAACTACTTCGCATCGAAGACGAACTTCAAGGAACAGCAAAATATGCTGGACAAACAGCATTTTATAACTTAAATAACTAAGTAAATGAAAAAGCCAGTTTCTACTAGAGAAACTGGCTTTTTTTGCATGATAGTTGCTTGACAAGGTGATGCGTATCGTGTATGATTTATTATGTTGAAAATGAGAATCCTTATCAATTAAATAATGCATAAAAGGAAGGGGACAATTTAATATGAAAAAAATATTATGGTTAAGTTTAGTAGGTCTATTACTTAGTGTTTTATTGATGGCTTGTAACAGTGAGCCTGAAAACACGGAAGGAGAAAATGATAATGAAGAGGCACCGTCTTCCTCAGAAGAAGAGGAAAATAATACAGAAGATACATCCATAACGGTATCTGATGTTTATGGAGAGCAAACTTTTGACGAAGTACCTGAAAAAATTGTCGTGCTAGAATGGGTATATGCAGAAAACTTATTAGCACTTGGCGTACAACCTGTGGGGATGGCAGATATCGAAGGCTATCATTCATGGGTGAACATAGAACCTGAGTTAGATGAAAGTGTAGAAGATGTTGGGACTAGACAAGAACCAAGCTTAGAAGCGATTCATGCATTAGATCCTGACCTTATTATAACTGCACAATCACGCCATGAAGATATCTTAGACAGCTTAAAAGATATTGCTCCAACATTAGTGTATAATGCGTACCCAGAAGAAGGTGAGGGGACTCAGTATGAAGAGATGGTCTCTACTTTCAATGAAATGGCTAAGCTTGTACAGAAACAAGACGAAGCAGAACAAGTCCTTAGTGATATAGAAGAAACGTATGAAACAGCTAAAACAGAAATAGAAGAGGCAGGAATAGAAAATAAACTGTTCGCTTTATCTCAAGCATACAGCTCAGACAACTCTCCTGTTATCCGTTTATTTAAAGATAATGCGATGGCTACAGAAATCATGACAAAAATGGGTCTGGAAAATGCTTATGAATCAGAAGGATTCCAGCTATACGGATTTGACCAAACAAACGTAGAAGCACTACAGACAGCCCAAGAAGCACATTTCTTTTATATTGTACAAGAAGATGATAATATTTTTACAGAACAGTTAGCAGGAAACCCAGCGTGGGAAGAATTAGAATTTGTAAAAGAGGATCGCACTTATCAATTGCCAGGCGATACTTGGACATTTGGAGGTCCGCTTTCAGCTGAGGTATTTGCTAACCAGATCAAAGAAGCTCTAGTCCAAGAGAAGTGATGATATGGAAAACCTGCAGAAAAATCATATGTTAGGAACGGTTCTGACCTTTGGGGGCGGAACCGTCCTTTTGCTTTTATTACTATTTATACATATTAACCAAGGTAATGTCCAAATCTCTCCAGCTGTTATTTTAGAAGCCATTTTTGCACCAAAGGATGATTTAGCACATCATACGGTTCGCTATTTGCGATTACCAAGAGCAGTTGTTGGCATTTTAGCTGGAGGTGCTCTAGCGGTGTCTGGCGCAATTTTACAAACGATAACGAAAAACCCGTTAGCTTCTGCCAGTACATTAGGAATACATTCTGGCTCCTATTTTGCCGTTGTGTTTGCGACTGTTTTTTTTACAACAATGAGCGGAGTAAACAGCCTTGTTATTGCTTTTGCCGGTGGTGTATTAACAGCTGTTATTGTTTATGTATTAGCAGGGGTCTCAAATACTAATCCTGTTAAAATGGTTTTAGCTGGAATGGTTGTTACCATGATGTTTTCCGCTTTTACCTCTTTGTTGCAAATATTTTTTGAGAATGAAACAGCAGGATTGTTTTTATGGGGTTCTGGTACCTTGATTCAAAATAATTGGGATGGTGTTCAGTTTGTCTTGCCTTTTATTATCGTAGGGTTAATAGGATCCTTGCTTCTTTCTAAATCCCTTGATATCTTTCAACTAGGAGAAGAAGTAGCAACAGGTTTAGGACAAAAAGTTGGCAGGCTTCGCGTCATGGCTATTATTATCGCTGTGTTTTTAACAGCTGTTACAGTAAGCGTTGTTGGACCAATCGGGTTTGTTGGTATTATTGCTCCACATTTAATTAAATTGCTTGGCTTTCAAAAACATGTAACCGTCATTTTAGGTTCCTTTCTCTGGGGGGGCATTGTCTTATTAGGGGCAGATGTTTTAGCTAGAGTGTTAGATTCTAGTTTTTCTGAATTGCCTGTTGGGGCCATTACAGCATTTATTGGAGCACCATGGCTGATTTGGCTTATTATGAAGAAACAGAATAGAAAATATAATGGAAAAGATACTGGTATTCTGGCAGGCCAAATAAAAGAAACTGGCTTTCAAAAATGGGTGATTCCAGTTATTAGTATACTTGCACTATTAACCATGTTTATTGGAATTTCTAGTGGTAATCAAGGGGTGCAACTGAAGCAAACGTTTGATGCAATTGTATGGAATACCGATCCTTTCATTAAAAATATGGCATTAGATCTTCGAATGCCAAGGTTACTAGTTGCAGCCATTAGCGGATTATTGCTAGCAATTAGCGGGTATATTTTTCAAGGTGTTTTACGAAATCCGTTAGCAGATCCATCTGTTATTGGTATTACATCAGGTGCAGGTGTAGGTGCATTAATTTTTCTATATATTGGCTCCATATCAGCCGTATGGGTACCATTAGGTGCATTTATAGGTGCGATTACAGCATTTTTATTTGTCATGATTCTGGCATACCGAGCCGAGTTTCAACCAACATTATTAGCGCTATTAGGTATTGGAGTCTCAGCCTTTGGTTCAGCGATTATTCAGATCATTGTGGTAAGGTCTGATATGGCAGTTGCATCTGCTTTAACTTGGTTGTCAGGTACTACCTATGCAAAAAGTTGGACAGAATTAATGTATTATTTATTAGTTCCATTGCTTATTTTAGTTCCTATTGTATATGTCGTTAGTGATCGGATTCACACGCTATCATTAGGAGATGATACAGCAAAGGGATTAGGCTTGCATGTACTAAAAACAAGGTTTTATCTAGCCTTATTAGGATCTATTGTCGCTGCAGCTAGTGTTGCAGCAGTAGGAACGATTGGATTTGTCGGACTAATTGCTCCACATGTTGCTCGTATGCTCCTTGGTCCAGCACACAAACATTTATTTGTTACTACCGCCTTATTGGGCGCTGTATTTCTAATGATTGCTGATGTGTTAAGCAGAACTTTACTCGTACCAAAAGAGATACCTTCTGGTATTATTGTGGCAATCATCGGCGCACCATACTTTTTATGGTTAATGCATAAGTCTAATCGAATAAAATTATAGATGCAAGACCTCCATATGTCTGTCAGGGGACATAGTGGGGGGGTTTGACTGTCTATGATTGAAGAAATAATCTTTATAATAAAAACTGTTCAGTTGGCATATTTGTCGTTAATCAGTTACTTTAAAAAAGCATGGTCATTAGTTAAAATGACCATGCTTTTTACATTGCTTTAATGTTGAGTTGGAATATCTGTGTGTAATGGTGGTGAAATTAGCCAACCTTTATCTTTGTTTAATCTTAACATTTTTGCCCCTGCTTGTGCTTGATTCATGTGAAATTGTCCAAAAAGCATTGCAATATCTTCACGAATGCTTTGACCGATAATCGTACTACATGCAACCAAAGATTTAGCGATATGAGTTGAAATTGTTGCACTTATCTCGGCATCATTAAATCGTGCTCCGACTGGAATGTCTTCTAATGTTGCATATGAACGTTCAGGTGGAGTGGGTGGTAATGCAATGCCATTAACCTTCAGTATTTCTTCAATGCGTTCACTTTCCTGTTTAATTAAAGAAATACCATCTTCTATATGTTTTTTTAAGTCTTTGTCACCACAATGATTAAGAAACGTTTGATAGGCAGCATAGTTTCCTTTTGCTGCTAATAGATACGACCAAATGCTTGAAATTTCACCGTAATGTAAAGGTTCTTTTTTAGGATCTCCTGATAAAATTCCCATATTGTTTCCTCCTTATAAAAGATGAAAGGCTCACACAGGTAGTCAGCTTTCCCCATTAATAATGTTTTGACATAAATTTGCTGCATTATACTCTACTTTGGTATCGGATTAACTTCTTGTTGAGCCTGTTAATCATTTTTTCATTCAAGTACACCGCTATTATTTGAAGTATTGATCTTTCTATACAAAAAGAAGTGTAAATTAGAGTGAAACAAAGAGGATAACTGCCTAGCTTGATTACAAAATGTGGCGATTTCACATGTTTTATCTTTTGCTAAAGCATTATAGAAAAAGTTAAGAAAGGTCATGAGTCAGAAACAGCATTTAAAAAAGATAACCCTTAGAAAAACAAAACACAGAGCAGATAATATAAAGTGACTAACAAAGTTAACCAAAAAGCTACAAGCTCTAAAAGGAAATTGGAACTAATACTTACAAGATGAATATAGGGTGTAGAATTTGTATTGTAATCCTTAAACAATTACATAGCACCAACTACTGGGTGTGGTACATATGGCACTACCAGGTAAGTAACTTCTTCAGGGTGCTAACGTAACAGAGAGAGCAGCTACTGCATCTTCTAGATGAGACTTTTTGGTTGCTCCAACGATGCCCCGATAAAATCTTTATTGGGCAATATATTTATATCTTTATTTAAACTCTTAGTCCAGTTGAATATAAAAGACGCGAATCTTTTGAAAATTCTTCAGTTTAGTGTTGACATACCGCACATTTAGTATAGAGCCAGAAATTTTCTAAAAATGAAATTTCTTAGGGGCTTTTATTTATAGATAAGTTGAGGATTCTGGGATTTTGTTACAAATGTTAAGGTTTATTCATAACAGGTTGTTATACTTTTAAAATGATATAATGAAAGAAGTTGTGGGTGAATGAAAAGCTATTGAAGATTGTTTCTCCCAAAAAATTATAAATAATGGTGTATAGTTAAAAAGGACATTAAAAAACCACCAATATTATGTATTGGTGGAGACGGTGGGAATCGAACCCACGTCCAAGGATATCGCCACTCAGGCTTCTACACGTGTAGTTGGTATATTCATGATTCGCTAACTTTTCTGCCTACCAACTGGCGTCCAAGCAGCTAGTCTGATTAGTCTCTTCTACCGATCCACAGACGGAGGATGGTAGCGTAGCCCACTAATAAGTGAGACCCTTCAATCTACCACATGGGCGATGGTAGGAAGGATCCTTCAGCAGTGCTTACGCAGCTGCTAAAGAGTAATTGTTTTCTTTGCCAGTTATTATTGGCGTTAACGTTTTACGAGTCGTAACCTCGACGCGCAACCTGAGCTCGATCTACCCCTGTCGAATCCAAAACGTCCCCATGTAAAATAGGGCATGGACAAGAGCAATGAGCTCTTATATAAAGTTTTCAAATGTCACTTTGTGCCGATAATTGTATTATAACATACGATAATCATAAATCAATATGTCTTTGCAGGGAAATATTACCTCAAACTATCTTTAATAGCTCGATCCATATCTCGCTTGGCCTGCTTGCGCTTCATATCTTCACGTTTATCATATTTCTTTTTCCCTCTACCTATTCCGAGAAGCACCTTCGCAAAACCATTTTTAATATACACCTTTAAAGGAACTAAGGAATAACCAGCTTGTTGTGTTTCTCCAATGAGCTTATCGATTTCTTTACGATGAAGTAAAAGTTTTCTTGCACGTGTAGGGTCATGATTGAATCGGTTCCCTTGCTCATAAGTGGAAATATGCATGTTGTTAAGAAAGGCTTCTCCGCGACGTATAGTCGCAAAACTATCCTTTAAATTAACTCTTCCAGCACGAATTGACTTTATTTCTGTTCCTTGTAAGACAATCCCTGCTTCAAAAGTATCCTCAATAAAGAAGTCATGACGTGCTTTTTTGTTTTGCGCTATTACTCTACCTTGATTTTTTGCCATCTTCAGTTCCTCCTACAACTACGTATAAAAGATTGTAACAAAAAACCAATCAACATGCCATCGAAACACAAAAAGATTTGTACTAAATATTCCATTACTATACATACAACTGAGAATATACTTGCTTTCCGCCCGAGGGCACAAGAGCCATATATTTTGCAGTATTTCTATGCCGCCGGGCGAACCTGAACTCCTCACTGGAGATTTCGTAGATTTTAGTTGCTAAATATTCTAAAACAAAGGTGATGATTCAGAATGTTCGATAAGTTTTATCTTTTCTTCTTCTTTTTTTTCTTTTTCTTCCCATTTGCTTTTTGAGCTTTCTTTGCCGTTTTTTTCAGACCGTTACTATTTTCCGGACGCTTAGCGTGTATGACTTTCGTCTCTTGTTTAGACTGTTTGTTTTTTCTTGGTGCCATTCCGACGATTTCAAAGTCTACGGCTCGTTCTTCTAAATTAACTTGTGCGACAGATATGGTGATCGGGTCACCAACTTGAAATACGTTTCCGGTACGCTCCCCGATCATAGCGTATGCTTTTTCATCATAATGATAATAGTCATCGGTTAAATAGCTGACATGCACAAGTCCTTCGACTGTATTTGGTAACTCAACAAATAAACCAAAATTAGTGACAGAACTAATCACACCTTCATACTCTTCTCCAATTTTATCCTGCATGTATTCTGCTTTCTTTAAGTCATCCACTTCGCGTTCTGCATCAACAGCAGCACGTTCTTTCATGGAGGCGTGCTTAGCAATATCCGGCATCTTATCTTTCCAATGCTGTTGTGTTTGTTCATCCATCTGTCCATCAATTAAATAAGTACGAATTAATCGATGCACAATTAAATCTGGATATCGACGGATTGGGGAAGTGAAATGTGTATAAAATTCAGTAGCTAAACCAAAGTGACCAATACTTTGAGGGTCATACTTGGCTTGCTGCATAGAACGAAGCATCAGCTTGGAAATAATCATTTCTTCGTCTGCACCTTTTACTTCCTCCAATACCTTTTGCAGTGCTTGAGGGTGAATCTCATTTGCTGTTCCTTTTACAACATATCCAAAGCGAGCAATAAATTCAAAAAAGTTTTGCAGTTTTGAAGGATCTGGATCTTCATGAATACGATGGATAAAAGGAACATCCATCCAATGAAAATGTTCAGCTATCGTTTCATTAGCACAAAGCATGAATTCTTCTATTAAACGTTCACCGACAGAACGTTCTCGAATCACGACGTCTTGTGCCTCGCCATTTTGATCGACTAACACTTGAGCTTCCTTAAAATCAAAATCAATCGCTCCGCGACCAAACCTTTTTTTCCGAAGAACTTCCGCTAAATCTCTCATATCTTCAAACATGGGTACGAGAGTCTGATATCTTTCTTTTACTTCTGGATCATCATCAACTAAGATTTGGTTAACGGCTTTATATGTCATTCTTTCTGTTGTATTAATCACTGCTTGGAAAATTTCATGGTTTACGACTTCTCCATTTTGCGATATTTCCATATCACATCCTAGCACTAGTCTATCTACTTGTGGATTTAAAGAACATATTCCATTTGATAAGCGGTGTGGAATCATTGGGATAACACGGTCCACTAAGTAACAGCTTGTTCCCCGATCTAATGCTTCTTTGTCTATGGGAGAATTTTCTTTGACATAATGCGTGACATCCGCGATATATACCCCAAGTTTGTAATTACCATTCTCCAACCTCTGTACTGTCACAGCGTCATCCAAGTCTTTGGCATCTGCACCGTCAATCGTAACAATTATGTCATCACGAAGGTCTCTTCGGTTTTCTAGATCTTTCTCAGCAATTTGATCTGGGATATTTTCTGCTTGATCTAAGACCTCTTGAGGAAAATCAATCGCGATACCATTTTTATAGATGATGGATAAAATATCCATACCTGGATCATTTTTATGACCAAGAATCTCAAGAATTTGACCTTCTGCACTCATTCTTCCTTCTGGATATTTGGTAATCTCGACGATTACCTTATGTCCATCAACGGCTCCTTTTGTCTCTCCTTTTGGTACGAAAATGTCATTAGGGATACGTTTATCATCCGCAATAACAAATCCAAAAGCACCATTATCCTCATATGTTCCAATAATTTGTGTAGCTTGTCTTTCAATAATGCGAACAACTACACCCTCTGGTCTTTTCCCAACTTCATCTTGACGGTCAATTCGAACAAATACTTTGTCTCCATTCATAGCGGAGTTAAGGTCTGCGTGATTTATATAGACATCATCTTGTTCTTCTTCATCAGGTAATAAAAACGCAAATCCTTTAGCATGCATTTGAAGAGTCCCTCGAATTAAATTCATTTTTTCTGGGAGGCCATAACGGTTTTTTCTTGTTCGAATCAATTTACCAGTTTCTTCTAATTGATTTAATGATTTGATTAATTCTGTAAACTGGTCAGCATCGTCTAATTCCATTACTTCTTCGATTTCATGTACAGACAATGGCTTTGTCGCATTTTCGTGAAAAAAATCTAATATACGTTGTTCTAATCCTTGCTCTTCCATGTCGTCACCTCTTTTTACAGAATTCGCTTCGTATAGTATGCCTAATTACCAGTCAAGTGATGCGAAAAATTGCTCAATATCTTTATGTAATTTATCTTTTTCTGGACCAAATGTTATCGCATGTCCAGAATCGTCATACCACTTCAATGCTTTTTCATCTGCTTCAACATGCTCATGTATGTATTTAGCACTATCTGGATTGATCATTTCGTCATCTACAGACTGAATGACAAGTGTAGGGGTATAAATCATATCTACATTTTGTTTCACTTCCTTAATCGTTTTGGCGATCTCTTGAAATAGATCTTGTGAGTCACCTATGAGAGCATTCACTTCTTGTTTAATTGTATCCTCATCTTTCTTTTCTAATTGTTTATATTCTGTTGCAAATTGCTCAAATCCAATGGTAAGCTGTTTTTCATTATCAAAAAACATTGGCGAACACATCGTCACAACCGCTTCTAGTGGATTATTTGCTGCTAGTTTTAAACCTAGTACACCTCCTAGTGATAAACCTGCAACTGCAATTTTTTGATAACCTTTAGCTTGCAGTCTATGATAAGCAGCTTCAACATCTTCCCGCCAATCACTTGCTGTTGCTTGAACTAATTCTTCTGGAGATTTGCCATGTCCTCGGTAAATTGGAGCATAACAAGTATACCCTTTGCTGTTTAAATATCGGCCGAGCATACGAACATCAGCAGAGTGACCAGTGAATCCATGTAGTAATAATACCGCGCGTTCGTCTCCTTCAAACATAAATGGTTCAGGTTGTTTTACTTTCATTCTGTTACATCTCCTTTGTTGTATGTCTCTGAAATAAAGAACATCCTTTGCATTGTCGCAAAGGATGTTCAAGCATTAATGTTATGTTCTCCTATTCTTTCTGATTATAACAAATATGCGATGGCAAAAGTTAGTACAAACAGTAACACACCTGTTACAATAGTACCACGATGCAAAAATGCATCAATACCTCTTGCTTTTTGCTTACCAAATAGTTGTTCTGCACCACCGGAAATAGCGCCTGACAACCCAGCACTTTTACCAGATTGTAATAATACGAAAACGATGAGAACAATTGCATCAATAATTAATAAAGTCATTGCAACGGCTAACATGTTGCAGACACCCCCTAGACGTACAAATGGATATTATCAATGTAGCATAAATATGATAACGATAGCAAGCAATATTAAGCAATATTTCTATTTCTTGAAATTTCGGAGGAGGCGCGGGATGTCTAGTTATTCATTTTGGTTAGATGTAGAACCAGATATATCGATATATGTACGACGGTGGAACTCTTTTCAACCAGCGAAAGCCGTTATCCAGATAGCACATGGAATGACTGAACATATTGGCAGATATCAAGAGTTTGCACAATATTTAATGGAGAAGGGTTTTATAGTTTATGGAAATGATCATAGAGGGCATGGGAAAACCGCAGATAAAACAAAAGAATTTGGTTTTTTTGCAGAGAAAGAGGGTTTTGAAAAAGTGACACATGATCTGGTGAAAGTGACAGGTCATATAAAGGAAGAGTATCCAGATCTTCCTGTTTATCTTATCGGGCATAGCATGGGCTCCTTTCTTGTAAGAAGGTATATCACTTTAGATACAAGTAACATTGCTGGTGCCATTCTATTAGGTACAGGCAGCCAACCTTCTTTTCTGTTAAAAGCAGGGAAACAATTAGCTAATATAATGAACAAACAAAAAGGGAATAGGTCAAAAGGAGACTTCATGAACAAATTAACCTTCTTTGGGTATAATAAGAGGTTCCTTGGCAACACCCCTTTTGACTGGTTGAACTCGGATAAAAACGAAATAAAAAAGTACATGGAAGATGAATATTGCGGATTTGTTCCAACGAATCAATTTTTTTATGATTTGTATAGTGGAATGGAAAAAATCCAATCTAAAAAGGTAGCCAAAAGTATTCCGCGTGACTTCCCTTTATTATTTATTAGTGGCAAAGAAGACCCTGTAGGTCATTATGGAAAAGGAGTGCAAAAAGCAGTTGATTTCTACAAAAAAAATGGGATGGCTTCCGTAGAATTACGTTTACTGCCATCACTTCGACATGAGCTATTAAATGAAAAATCAAAATATGAAATTTTTGATGAAATTATTTCATGGATCTTAGGTCAAAATACTTGTTATTTTGACGAAAAATCACTATAATGTGGTTGCCTGCTTCATGGATTATAATGAAAATTTTCAAATCTTTTTCACAAGGGTTCTTGAAAATGAACCATGAAAAAGAGTAAAATTAAGAAGTAGCATTTACTTAATATAAATAATACTTAGGAGGTTTTTTTATTATGGCAGTAGAAAAAACAGTAACAATTACAGATGAAACAGGAGTTCACGCTCGTCCAGCAACAGTACTTGTGAACAAAGCAGGTAGCTTTGCATCTGATATGAATTTAGAATATAACGGAAAGTCAATTAACTTAAAATCCATTATGGGTGTTATGTCTCTTGGAATCCCGCAAGGTGCAGAGATTAAAATTGTAGCTGACGGATCTGATGAACAAGAAGCACTTGACGCAGTAGTAGAAGTAATCAAATCAGAAGGGCTAGGAGAGTAGTAATTTCATGAGTAATCTCAACGGTATTGCAGCATCAAATGGAATTGCAATTGCAAAAGCGTACAAGCTTGCAATTCCGGACCTTTCTTTTGAAAAAAAGAAAGTAGAAGATACACAAAATGAAATTGATCGCTTAACAGAAGCATTAGAAGTTTCTAAAAAAGAGTTAGAAAAAATTAAAGAACATGCTAAGGTATCACTTGGTGATGAACATGCTGAAATTTTTTCTGCACATTTATTAGTGCTTGATGACCCTGAATTAATTAATCCCATTAAAGATAAAATTGAAACAGAACAAGTGAATGCAGAAGTTGCATTAGATGAGACAGCTAAAATGTTTATTCAAATGTTTGAAAGCATGGATAATGAATATATGCGCGAGCGTGCGGCTGATATAAAAGATGTGACAAAGCGTGTAATGGCTCACTTATTAAATGTTTCATTCCCGAACCCTGCGTTAATAGATGAAGAAGTAGTGGTTGTAGCAGAAGACTTAACACCTTCTGATACAGCTCAATTAAATAAAGAATTCGTACAAGGGTTCACCACAAATATTGGTGGTCGTACATCCCACTCTGCTATTATGGCGAGGTCACTTGAAATTCCTGCAGTTGTTGGGACAAAAGAAGTGACGGAAATAGTTAACGATAATGATTTATTAATCGTTGACGGTATTGACGGTGATGTCATTATCAATCCAACAGACGATCAAATCAAAGTTTACGAACAAAAGCAAGCAGATTTCGAAAAGCAAAAGCAAGAATGGGCTAAATTAAAAGATGAGCCAACTGTATCTAGTGATGGTCAACATGTAGAATTAGTTGCCAATATTGGTACACCTGATGATGTAGAAGGTGTATTGAATAATGGTGGTGAAGGTGTTGGACTTTATCGTACAGAATTCTTGTATATGGGTAAAAATGAGTTGCCAACAGAGGACGAACAGTTCGATGCTTATAAAGCGGTATTAGAACAAATGGGAGAAAAACCTGTTGTAGTTCGTACACTGGATATTGGCGGAGATAAGGAGCTTCCTTATTTAGATTTACCTGATGAAATGAATCCATTCTTAGGTTACCGTGCCATTCGATTATGCTTAGAGCGTGATGATATTTTCCGTACGCAGCTTCGTGCTTTATTACGTGCAAGCGGCTATGGCAACTTAAAAATTATGTTCCCAATGATTGCGACATTGGATGAATTCCGCCAAGCAAAAGCCATTTTATTAGAGGAAAAAGAGAAGTTAACTAAAGATGGTGTTGAAGTATCTGATTCTATCGAAGTTGGTATTATGGTGGAAATTCCGTCAACTGCGGTTATTGCTCGTCAATTTGCGAAAGAAGTCGATTTCTTTAGTATCGGAACGAATGATTTAATCCAATATACATTAGCGGCTGACCGGATGAACGAACGTGTAAGCTACTTATATCAACCATACCACCCTGCTATCCTAAACTTAGTGAATAATGTCATTGAGGCTGCTCATGCAGAAGGTAAGTGGGCTGGTATGTGTGGTGAAATGGCTGGAGACTCGATTGCTATTCCGATTCTTTTAGGTTTAGGATTAGATGAATTTAGTATGAGTGCGACATCCATTTTACCAGCTCGTACACAAATTAAAGATTTATCCAAAAAAGAGCTTGTTTCTTACAAAGAGCAATTGCTAAACATGGATACAGCAGAAGATGTAGAAAAATTTGTGCGCGAAAAAACAAATCAATAAATAGATGAAAGCCACGGAGAAAATTCTCCGTGGCTTTTTAATGAATTTTTGGTTAACCATAAAATATATTTGGTTGACAAAAATTAATTCCTTTATTATTCTATATCTATGCAAAGGAGGGAAAAGGAATGAAAAACGGAAAATTTGGTGCATTAGATTTAACAATGGGGAGTATGTTTGTCGCATTAATGGCTATTGGGGCAAATATTACATCTATAGTACCTTTTTTAGTAATCGGAGGAGTACCGATCACACTTCAAACATTCTTCGCTGTGTTGGCAGGACTTTTGCTTGGCAGCCGTTTAGGAGCCTTCTCTATGTTTACATATATGATATTAGGCCTTGTTGGTGCACCGGTATTCGCTCAGTTTAAAGGTGGAGCAGCTGTTTTATTAGCGCCGACTTTTGGATTTATTGTTTCCTTTATAATTGTTGCATTTGTTGCAGGAAAAATCGTGGAAAATAAGCGTCATTTATCTCGATATATTATCGCTGCTATTGTAGGTACTGCTATTAACTATATTTTTGGAACCCATTGGATGTATGCTGCTTATATTTTTTGGGTAGATGCGCCATCTGGATTTACTTATTCTTTAGCTTGGTATTGGATGGTCTTTCCATTGCCGAAAGATGTTGTACTAGCGGTAGTAGCAGGTATCTTAGCATTTCGTGTTGATAAAAGCGTGCTATCTAAAAGTAATTTTCGAAATCAACAAAATGTAGCATGAGGAGGAATAGCATGACCGGTTGGAATCTATTAGCAGACCAATCCTTGAGCGGTGTTGAAATAACAGAAGATCAAGCATTATCTGTTCTTAACTGCCCAAACGATGACTTGTTATCACTATTAGGTGCTGCTTATCAAGTACGCAAGCATTATTATGGCAATAAGGTTAAACTAAATATGATTATCAATACAAAGTCAGGGTATTGTTCGGAAAACTGTGGTTATTGTGCACAATCGAGAGATTCAAAAGCTCCTATATCAAAATATAAAATGATGGATAAAGATTCGATTATTGCTGGAGCAGAAAGAGCACATCAATTAAAATCAGGAACATATTGTATCGTAGCAAGTGGACGTGGTCCCACATCAAGAGAGCTAGATACGGTAACATCTGCTGTTCAAGAAATAAAAGCAAAATATAATATGAAAATATGTGCTTGCTTAGGTTTGCTAAAGCCTGAACAAGCAAAGCAATTAAAAGAAGCTGGTGTGGACAGATATAATCATAATATTAATACATCTGAAAACCATCATGATTACATAACAACGAGTCATACTTACCAAGATAGAGTAAATACGGTTGATCATGCAAAAAAAGCAGATATTTCGCCTTGTTCGGGTGTAATTGTTGGGATGAAAGAGACAAAGACTGATGTCATTCAAATGGCTCGAGCTCTAAAAGAGCTCGATGCTGACTCCATTCCTGTTAATTTTTTGCATGCTATTGATGGAACGTTACTAGAGGGGGCTGATGAATTAAATCCAGTCTATTGTTTGAAAGTGCTATGTTTATTTCGTTTTATTAATCCTACAAAGGAAATTCGAGTTTCTGGTGGTAGAGAGGTTAATTTAAGAACGTTACAGCCACTTGCTTTATATCCGGCTAACTCTATTTTTGTAGGTGACTATTTAACAACTGCAGGACAAGCCAGTACTTCTGACCATCAGATGGTAGAAGATTTAGGTTTTGAGATAGAAGAGTCAACTGTTAAAGAAAGAATATAGTCACTAAAGGAAAAAGGGTTGTCCTATCAGTAGTAAAACTGACTTGGGACAACTCTATTTTTTATTTCCCTATTAGTATTTATATCGTGTTGCAGATGAAGTGAATTCGACGTAGATACCGATTAGGAAGATGGATAAGGGCAACTTCGTCAAGGGCTCGTTAATTAACAAGTTTAGCTTTATTCCATATAACCTGAAGCAATTGCTTTTGCCAATGGATATGACAGGATTTAAAAGAAAAATCCTTTAAGCAAACTTTTGGTTATTTCAATTCTTTCGTTTCTTCAGAATATAGGGCAGTTCTTTTTAAATTTACACCTACAAATGATTCTAATATCGCTTGTCCGCCAGCAATGGCAAGAATAAAGATAAGGTATTGTGCAATGGTAGGAATCCACAGATACATTCCTCCTAAAAATAATGCACACCAAATTCCTGTACACCAATAGCAAGTTAAAAGATAACCTATTGATGATTTAGGAACCTTTTTAGTTTCGTTTTCAGATATTTTTTTCCTTGTTAAAAATGGATTGCGAATGAATTCAGTTATTTTATCAAAAACAAATAAATGTGTGAGTCGATAGTTAGCGAGTACTATCATAATAAATGTAATCCATGGTATTTCCATAAAAACAACCCTCCATTATACATTTATTCTTACTTTTACCTGTTTCAATAAAAATAAACGATTTTGGAGTATTGTTTATCACGGTGAATAACTGTCCGTAAAACCCCCACTTCAAAAGATCAAGCAAAGCAAAGAAATTTAAGTGGGGGATAACGGAAGATAATACCTTGATTGAGTTTCATAAAGTTTCCATTTGCAAAAATCAATAATTTAACCAAAAATCTGGTGAAACATTTATGGCAAAAAAAAGCAGTGGAGGAAAAATCCCACACTGGTTATTATAGATCCAATGGAAAAAATCCTATACAGTTTAAGACATGTTCACGTCCAAACTCCCTAACAATAAAGTGCCTTTCATCTTTACTCGTATATGTTATTATGTATTATGCACTAACCGATTTTCGCTTGACTACAACTTTTTGAGAGCAACTAGAGGGTTTAACTAAACGAATACCTCTTCTATTCATAACAGAAATGACTAACCCTAATTCATAGTACATTGACTTTGTGTTTTCACCTTTTTTAATTTTTTTATTAATTTCTGTATAAAAATCAACTAGTAGGTCATTAGGTAACTTTTCGTAAAATTTCATAATTGTTAACACCTTCTAACGTAATTTTTAACTTATTTTTATTATAAAGGATATTGTAAGCGATTACAAGAATTAAATTCAAAAAAATCTAATCAATATATATTTCAAAGACAACACGTACATATGGGGAATGGACTAGTCGGAATTCTCATACTTTACCTGGAGGATGGGATTTTCTGATATATATACCATGAATTCCGATGTGGATGACACAACTGCAGCACTAAGAGCGATTAAAAGATGGCGCTGGAATCACCAGCCGATAGGCAGTCTGGGTATCCGTCTAGAGTTCTACAAATAATGCGATCAATAAAGGGATTCAATATATAAGTAAACATATTAAGAGACAAGATTGGACTTATACCTATCCAACCGGAGCAGCTTTACCGGGTTTTTATATTTATTATCATAGTTATAATTATATTTGGCCATTGATCACGCTTAGTCATTATCGAAAGAAATAAAAATGAATATCCGCATATGCCCTATCAAATTAGGTAAAACGTACATATATTAACATTGAAAACCTGAAAAGGAGTGATAAATAATGGGACATAGAGGAGATTTTGTGTTAATCGTCGTTTTATTTATACTATTAATTATTGTTGGAGCTACTTATATCTGTTAAAAAGACACACTATGAGATGATTAAATAGCTTGTTCGACCGATAGGTATTTTGCAAAAGGGAACCTTCATGTATAGTATGATGAAAACAAAGTATCCACAGCAAATATGAGTGAAGCGATCGAAGAGCAAGGGTATGATGTAGAGTAAGGTGAGAGCCGATTCCCTATGAGGGAGTCGGCTTTTTTGTACTATCAGAAAAACAAAGTAAATAGTAGTAAATGCTTTTTATATTAAGGGAGAAAGTATTATGGTTGATAGTATAAGTAAAACTAAGGCTTTCGCCATTAAGACTTGGAGAAGCCAAGTTTTTGTTCACCGTATAGGAATGTAAAAATTGTCAGCAAGGAAGCAATCTCGACGTAGTGGACAATTTTAGGAATATAGATAAGTGCAACTACGTCTCTGACTTCACCCAAAGGCTCGTCAATCGACAAGTTTTCTTTAGGTTGACTGTATCAGAATATTGACGTTTATTCTATTAGTCCATATAATAAGGTTGCCAAAAGTTGTAAGCGATAACAACATTTCTTTTAGGAATAGAGGTATAACCATGATCTATCAGATTAAAAAACTATTTCTCAATTTAAGGCTAAAATATAAAATGGTGATACTAACTACACTTGTCTTATTGGCCTTTAGTATTGGTGGGTTATTCGTTCTTCAGTATGCCTTTCATTTGTACAACCAAGAAATATACCGGCAATCTGCTCAAGCATTGCAGGTTTCGTCTAATTCCGTTGAAGCAGAATTAAAAAAAATGGAACGATTATCCTATCAAGTTGCTACAGATAGATATGTTCAGTCCTTTCTATTAAACCTTCATGAAACAGACTCCAGCTATCAACAATACATAATCGGTACGGACTTACGAAAGCGACTTCTGCAAATTGGCGCTCTGAATAAATATATTCTTTCTTTCCAAGTTTACGATACAAATGATAGTGAGTATGCAAGTGGCAATGTGCCCATTAATATCCATTCAAAACGACTTCAAAAAATTAAGAGAGAGGCAATAGAAATGAGTGGAGGTGCAAGTTGGGTATCACCTGGTAAAAATGATCCAAGTATTATTGTCGCTCGAACGATTCGTGAATATATGAATTTTTCATTAGAACGTTTAGGGATGGTAGGGATTCGAGTTAATATAGAAGAGATTGTAAATGATTTAACAAATAACTTAGATGATCAACAAACGAAATTTTTGATTTATGATGACAAAGGTGAGAAGATTTTTTCCAGTGAAAACAAAGCTTCCTTCTTGAATATAATCGGAAAAATACCAAAAGAACAAGGGTATCAAATGGTGAAACACAATGGAGAACGGTATTTTTTAACCTATTCAAAAGCCGATCACTTAAATTGGACCTACATGATATTAACACCGTATGACAATTTATTTACAGTCATCACTCAGGCGAAAACAGCTGTTTTCATCACCTATTCTATTTTATTTCTTATCATGATTTTCTTAGGCTTTCGTTTTACCGGTATGATCGTAAACCCCATAGAAAGTTTAAATCAAAAAATGAAAAAAGTACAATCAGGAGATTGGCAAGAAAAAAATATGGATGATAATTCGACTTTTACAAAAGATGAAGCAGGTCAAATGCATGCAAATTTCCAAAAAATGATGAGCCAAATACATCATTTAATAGATGAGAACTATAAAAAGCAATTGTTGATTCGGGAATCAGAGTATAAAACGTTACAAGCACAACTTAATCCACATTTTTTGTATAACACGTTGGAATCTATTAATTGGTCTGCAAAAGTTGCAGGTGAAAAAAAGATTTCTCAAATGGCTGAATCATTAGGGTTTGTATTACGTTCATCTATTAATATGAAAGATATGCTTATTTCCCTACAAAAAGAAGTAGCGATAGTAGATCATTATATCACCATTCAACAATATCGATTTGAAGATAGACTAATATTTCAAAAAGATATTGCTCCAGAATTATTAGAGAGAAAAGTTCCTAAATTTATTATTCAACCAATAGTTGAAAACTCAATCCGATATGCGTTACAAGAAATGGTGGACTCATGTACGATTTTGCTGGTAGCTAAAGAAAAGAACAACTGTCTTATGTTATACATTAGAGATAATGGGCCAGGAATGGATACAGATTTTTTAGAAAAAGTGGATAAAGGAACTACGCAGCCAAAAGGAAATGGGATCGGATTAAAAAATATTAATGATAGGATTAAATTATTATTCGGGGATCAATATGGATTAGATATTAAAAGTTCAATCAAAACTGGTACGACAATTTCTATTACATTACCAGGAGAGGAGCTAAAGCCATATGTATAAAGTGCTATTAGTTGATGATGAAAGAATGATATTAGATGGTATTGCGATGATTATTGATTGGAAAACACTTGGAGTCCAGCTAATTGGCAAAGAAAAAAATGGTTTAGATGCATTGAATTTTATGGAAAAATATCAACCGGATATAGTTATAACCGATATAACAATGCCAGGACTTGATGGACTAGGGTTGGTTGCAAAATGTACAGAGTTATATCCTGATATTAAATGGATATTTATATCGGGGTATAATGAGTTTGAATACGCCAGAAAAGCAATGAGATATGGAGTAAAGCATTATTTGTTAAAACCTTGTAATGAACAACAGATTTCAGAAGCTCTAACGGATGTTATTAAAGAGAAGGAAAATGAAGAAAAGGCCATCCACTTTTTGCAGAACATAAAAGATGAAGCAGGAAATCTGCTTTTTTCTGAAAAAGAAGATATTTTGAAGCAGATATCTCAGAGAGCTATGGCGCATAATCGAAGAAGAACACAAAAATATTCAAAAGTTATACAACAAATTATTGATTATATACATGATGAATTAGATAACCCCAATTTGTCCCTGCAATGGTTAGCAAATGAGCATTTATTTATGAATGCAGATTATTTGGGGAAAACATTTAAAAAAGAAGTGGGACAACGATTCTCTAGTTATGTAACTAATGCTAGAATGAATTGTGCAGTAGAAATGATTGAAAAAGATCCTGATATCAAAGTGTTTGAATTAGCAGAAAAATTAGGGTTTGGTACGAATCCTCAATACTTTAGTCAACTGTTTAAAAGAATAAAAGGCGTAACCCCTTCGGAAATTTTAAAATCTTTAGATTAAAGACCTCTTCTTTTTAAACATTTATCACTGTTTTTTCTATAATTGGTTCATGTGAAAATTTGATATCATGTATCTGAAATCGCTTACAGAATTTAAAAAGGGGAGGAACTAAGATGAGAAAGCTGTTATTATTATTTTTTACTTTGTTTGTATCTCTACTGTTAGTAGCATGTAATGGTAATGAAGCAACAAATGAAGATGGTAATCAGGAGGAAGCAGATAATACAAATGAGGATACATCAGATGAAAACGAGGCAGCGGAAGGAGATGTAACTTTACGTATTGCTTGGTGGGGATCGCAACCGCGTCATGACTATACATTAGAAGTTATTGAAATGTACGAAGAACAAAATCCAGGTGTCGTTATCGAACCTGAATATGCGAGTTGGGATGATTATTGGCAAAAATTAGCTCCGCAAGCTGCAGCTAATGAATTGCCAGACATTATCGCGATGGACCTATCTTATTTATCTCAATACGCTGAAAATAATCAATTAGCGGATTTGAATCCTTACATTGGAAATGAAATCGATGTTACGAATATTTCGGATGATGTGGTGAGTGGTGGAAAGGTAAATGACGGAATTTATGGTTTTAACCTAGGGGTTAATGCATTAGGATTTCACTATAACCCAGACGTGTTAGACGAAATTGGAGTAGGGGAAATTCCAGAAGATTGGACATGGGAAGATTATCAAGAAATTTCTCAACAAGCAATCGATCAAGGAGTTTATTTTGATAATGGTTTCCAAGCAGACGTTTTTTTCAACTATTATTTACGTACAAAAGGAAAGCGCTTATATGATGAGAATGGTAATGGGTTAGGCTATGAAGATGATCAATTATTTGTCGAATTCTTTAGTATGTTACAAGAACAAGTGGAAAGTGGTGCGACACCGACACCAGACTACTTAGCCCAATTAGCTGGCCCAGAGGATGATCCAGTTGTAAAAGGGGATGGGGTAGGCATTTTTCAATGGTCTAACCAATTTGTTGGATTAGAAGACATATCAGGTGAAAAGTTTAAGATGGCACCAATGCCTGGTCCAAATGTAACGGATGGGTTATTTTTAAAACCTAGTATGTTTTTCTCTGTTTCTGAAAATTCAGAAGCGAAAGAGGAAGCTGCTAAGTTTATTGATTTCTTTGTTAATGATATCGAAGCAAATAAATTAATTTTAGGAGATCGAGGAGTTCCTGTTTCGTCTGAAGTAAAAGAAGCATTATTGGATGAAGTTTCTTCCTCACAAGCTGAAGTGTTTGAATACATTGCATGGGTAGAAGAAAACAGTACTCCTATGGGACCTGCTGACCCTTCTGGTGCAGGGGAAATCATTTCAACATTGGATAACTTAGCTGAACAACTATCCTATGGAGAAATAACACCTGAAGATGCTGCACAACACTTTAGAACACAAGCAGAAAGTATTTTAAGTAATTAATAATTCATTCATGATAGCTGGTCTTTTGATCAGCTATCATGCTTTAATCCTTGTTAATTTGTCGAAAGGAGCTTCCATGTATGCAATCACACATGAAACAAAATTTGTGGGGATATTTTTTCATAGGTCCTTTTATTATAGGATTTCTCTCATTTACTATTATTCCTATTTTTGCTTCGTTATATTTCTCTTTTACATCATATAATTTGTTTAATGCACCGCAATGGATAGGGTTAGACAATTTCAGAAAAATGTTTACAGAAGATCCGCGGTATATTCATTCTTTAAAAATAACCTTTGTCTATGTATTTGTAGGTGTACCATTACGTTTAGGATTTGCATTAATCGTTGCTATGTTATTAAATACTGCCTCTCGGGCAGTTGGATTATATCGCACACTTTATTATTTACCTAGTTTAATTGGAGGAAGTGTTGCAGTTGCTATTATGTGGAGAAATATTTTTGGGGATGAAGGAATTGTTAATCTTGCTTTGATGTCAATGGGGATAGATCCGGTAAGGTGGTTTGGTGACCCTGGTGCAGCATTGTGGATGCTAATCTTTTTATCTGTTTGGCAATTTGGTTCTTCTATGCTGATCTTTTTGGCTGGTCTCAAGTCTATTCCTCAAAGCTATTACGAGGCAGCTAGTGTGGATGGAGCTAGCTTTTTTCAAAAGTTTTTTACGATCACGATTCCAATGCTTAGCCCAGTTATACTATTTAATGCTATTATGCAAACAATAGCTGCTTTTATGACATTTGTGCCAGCGTTTATTATTTCAAAGGGTACTGGTGGTCCATTAGATGGAACATTATTGTATTCATTATACTTGTTCAAACAAGGGTTTGAATTTTTTCACATGGGTTATGCGTCAGCCATGGCATGGGTTATGTTAATCATTATTGCCATTTTAACCTCATTAATATTTTTATCATCAAAATATTGGGTTCATTATGAGTCGGAAGGGGGCAGATAAAAGTGAAAGCAAAATATTTCAAAAAACTCAGTTATCATATCATCGTTGGCGGATTTGCTATTCTTTTATTGTACCCAGTATTTTGGCTGCTCATGAGCTCATTTAAAGTTAGTGAACAAATTTTTATTACGGCAGATTCCCTGATACCAAATCCATTTATTATAAGTAATTATGCTCAAGGTTGGGAAGGTTTTGGAGATTATGGGTTTGGAGTTTTTATTAAAAATACAGCTGTTTTCGTTATTTTAGTTTTAATTGGTCATTTAATTTCCTGTTCATTAATTGCGTTTGGCTTTGCAAGATTGCAATTTGTTGGCAGACGGTTTTGGTTTGCGATTATGATTATGACTCTAATGCTTCCGTATGAGGTAGTTATGATTCCCCAATATATCATTTTTGCTCAATTAGATTGGTTAAACTCTTTAAAGCCGTTAGTAGTTCCAGCCTACTTTGGCCATCCATTTTTTATTTTTTTACTTGTCCAATTTATTCGCACGATACCTAGGGAGTTAGACGAAGCTGCTATTATAGACGGTTGTAATACTTTTGGGGTATATTCTAGAATTATTTTGCCATTAATAGTCCCTGCTTTAGCGACTACTTCAATTTTTACTTTTTACTGGACATGGGATAATCTTTTAGGACCAGTTTTGTATTTGAATAGTCCATCGAAGTATACGGTTTCTATGGCATTAAACATGTTTCTAAGTAATGAAACAGTCTCGAATTGGGGGGCCATGTTTGCCATGTCCATTGTTTCATTGATTCCTGTATTTATAGTGTTCTTTATTTTCCAACGTTATGTGGTGGAAGGTATTAGTACAAGCGGTTTAAAAGGATAATTATCAAGAGGTAATGACTGTAAGTGAAAGGGAATTGCCTATAACATTCATTAACTACTGAGGTGAATTTTATGCAAGCAGTCAATAAAGCATTAGAATGGATTACAAAGGTTGCTTATTTAAATATTATATGGATTGCCTTTTCTGTAGTAGGATTGGTTGCCTTCGGATTATTCCCCGCAACTGCAGCATGCTTTACTGTTACTAGAAAGTGGATTACTGGATATACAGATATACCGGTTTTTAAAACTTTTTGGAAAGCATACCGCGAATCATATAAAGGGGCTAATATTTTAGGGTATATCATTTTAGCTTTTGGTTATATTCTTTATCTGGATTTTTTATTTTTAACAGTTAATAACAATGAAAGCACTTTACTTTTAACGATTCCATTTTTGTTTATTAGCATTCTATATATTTTAACTGTATTGTATATTTTTCCTGTTTATGTGTATTATGATATGAAAATATCAAAAGTTCTAAAGAGTGCTGTTTTTATTATGTTATTAAATCCTTTATCTACCTTAGTAATGGTGATGGGGTTGTTTGGTATTATGTTTGTTTTATGGCAATTCCAAGGTATTTTCATATTTTTTAGTATGAGTATCATATCGATAGCACTTATGATGCCTGCATACAGGGCTTTTCAGAAGATTCAAGAGAAACAAACATACATAAACAATGGCAAATTGATAGAAGATTAAACGTTATAATATATTCTCTCATTTATACCAACTGGATTTTCGTAAATATGATAAAGAAATAGTTAGGCAATGTTTATATTATATGGCAAAAATTCCACTATATATGGAAATAGGCAGAAATAATCAAAATTTCTGCCTTTGTTTTAAAATAAGAAAGCATAAAAATTTACGCTTCGCTGTCTAGCTCCAGCGCCTACCCCCTCGAGGTCTTAAGTCGAGCCTCTTTGTGGCAAAATAGCACCACATAGAGGCTCGACTTATTGCCCTAGGGTGACCAAGCCGCTTGCGCTTTTCTTATTGATTTGGCAGTATTTGTCATTTTTTTATACAAAATGAAATATTTTTGTAACATTTATATAATACTGTTGCAATCTAAACATGTTACACTGTACGTGACCCAAAATTAGACAGATATCATAAATGTTAATAAATAGATAGATAATTAAAAAAAGGCAGGGGAATTTCGTGCAAAGTCTTAAAAAGTTGTTAAAGCATGGAGTAGTAGTTGCAACGGTTGCGTCTAGTTTTTATTTTGTACATAGCAGTGTCAGTGCAGAAACGGAAGAAGAAATTCAAGCACAGCGTTCTAACATTCAATCAGACATAAATGAAAAACAAAGTGAAATTAGTCAGATAGAACAAGAATTAGTGGAATTAAATGAACAAATTATGCGCAGTGAAGAAGCAATTGAAGACAATCAGAAAATCATTGAAGAAACTGAAGTCGAGATCACCGAAGCAGAAGAAGAAGCTGATCAGCTCGATGAATCCATTCAAAAAATTCAAGATAAAATAGACAAACGTAACGAAATTCTAAAAGATAGAATCTCCTCCTTACAACAAAATGGTGGATCACAGAGCTACTTAGAAGTGCTTTTTGGTGCAACAGATTTTCTCGATTTTATTGATCGGATATCACTTGTGACCAAAATTACGCAAGCAGATCAAGATTTATTGAAGAGTCAAGAAGAAGATAAATTAGAATTAGAAACGAAGAAAAATACATTGGAAACCAAGCTGGAAGAATTAGAGGCAATGAAGCTTGAGTATGAAGGAATGCAAGAACACATTAAAGAACAAGTTGAACAGAATGAACAATTAAAAGAAGAGCTGGAAGAAAAGAAAGAAGCAAATAGTGACATCCTTGACGAACTAAGAATTGAAGATCAAGCATTAGCAAACAAAGCAGATGCTTTAAAGCAAGCAGATCAAGAAGAGCAGTCTAGTTCTTCAGAACAATCAACAACATCTACAGATAGCACAAATTCTAATGCTAATATAGAACAATATTCTAGGAATTCATCTAACTCAAGTTCCAAATCATCTAATCAACCACAATCTGCTCCAGC
This sequence comes from Gracilibacillus sp. YIM 98692, assembly GCF_010993965.1. Classification (GTDB taxonomy): domain Bacteria; phylum Bacillota; class Bacilli; order Bacillales; family Amphibacillaceae; genus Gracilibacillus. The sequence goes on from NZ_WIXM01000002.1 coordinate 68,708, forward strand.
TAGTGGTAATTTGCAAACTGCCATTAATGCAGGGTATAAGTATGTTGGTAACTCCGTTTATGTATTCGGTGGGGGAAGAACGGCCTATGATATTGCAAATGGTCGATTTGACTGTTCGGGTTTTGTCAGTTGGGCGTTTAAGCAGGCGGGCGTCAACCTTCCAGCATCTACAGCAGGGTTATCATCTGTTGGAACAAAAGTTTCTACTAGTGAGATGAAACCAGGTGACCTTGTCTTCTTTAACACCTATAAAACAAATGGTCATGTTGGTATTTATATAGGTAATAACCAATTTATTGGTTCTCAAAACTCAACTGGTGTAGCGGTAGCAAATATGGGAAGCGGATATTGGAAAAATCACTTCGCAGGTCACGTACGTCGGGTGATGCAATAAAATATGAGGATATTAAAAAAAGCAAGTGCGTATCGAAAACGCACTTGCTTTTTTAAAGTGTAAAAAGTATATTGTTGATTAATTATTAAAAAATAATGAGACTAACTATTTTAACAATACTTTTGATAAGCTTCTGTTAATTGATTAACAATTTCTTCTACTTCGTATCCTTCAATTTGTTCACGAGGGATAAAGTGCTGAAGCTTTCCATCTTTCACTAATCCCATAGATGGAGAAGAAGGCTCTACTCCTTCAAAGTATTCACGCATTTTTGCTGTAGCTTCACGATCTTGTCCAGCAAACACTGTAACTAATTTATTTGGTTTTTTTGGTCCTTCTAAAGAAGTAATTGCTGCAGGTCTAGCAAGTCCAGCAGCACAACCACATACAGAATTCACCACTACTAGTACTGGCTCATTGTTTTCTGAAATAAACTGATCGACTTCTTCAGGTGTTGTTAATTCTTCAAAACCTGCGTTAGTTAACTCATCACGCATAGGTTGAGCAATTTCCTTCATATATTCTTCATATGCATTCATGTATGGATTCCTCCTAATTATCCTAGTCATTCAAATCATAACAAATGACTTCCATTGTGACGAGTCTTTTGCATTGTTAATCCACTATTTTCACTTTTAACCAACCTCGCACACTATTGATAAACCATATCTGATCATAATCATTGATCTCATCTATAGAGACTGATTTCTCTATGATTTGATTTTCGTTCAACAGTTTTTGTCGGTATACTCCTGGCAATAAGCCATCCTCTACTGGAGGGGTATAAAATTTTCCGTCTTTTTCAAAAACAACATTGCCTATTGTGAATTCTGTTACATTGTTATGGAGGTTCCATAACAAGCTTGTTTTCGATTCGCTTTGTAACTGCTGATCGTGTTCTTGATACATGCTTCGATGGGTTGTTTTATGGTATAGGTACACTTGATCTTGATGGATCGGTTTCTTAGCAACTTCTGCTTTAATCGAATTTATATCAGTAGAAACAAGATTTGCTGAAATGTTAATCTGCCCATCTTTGTTTAAAAGCAATCGGACTTTGTAAGAGGCTTGGTCGTTTTCTTTTGCATAGGCTTTTAACTTTTCTTTAATCATGTGCTCGTCAAAAGAATAGGAGAAATATTTAGCGGATGCACTTAGGCGATCGAGATGATAGGAAAGCAAAGGATATTCGCCCTTTTTTAAAAGCACGGATTCAAGTAATGAAAAGTTAGGCTTTTGCTCTTGTAAAACTTTTGATTTTTGTAACAGTTCTTCATATTCATCAGTGCTGGAGGAATCCCAAGTGATCCCGCCGCCGCTACCATAAATCGCTTTTCTTTTGCTATGATCGATCAAAACTGTTCGGATTGGAACATTAAAAACAGCTTTTTTGTCAGGGCTTATCCAACCTATGGCACCACAATATACTTCTCTTGGTGTTGTTTCATACTCCGCAATATACTTCATTGTTTCTACTTTTGGTGCACCAGTTATCGAACCACATGGAAATAAAGCTTCAAACCAATTGAAAATGGTTTGATGATCTTCCAATTCTGCTTCAATGGTAGAAGTCATTTGGTGTACGGTAGGGTATGTTTCTATTTCAAATAATTTTTTTACTTGAACGGATCCAGGTTTTGCGATTCTCCCTAAATCATTTCGAAGCAGGTCCACGATCATCACATTTTCAGCGCGATCTTTTTCCGATTCAGCTAATTGCTTTTTATATGTATCATCCTGACTTAACGTATTTCCACGCTTCATAGTTCCTTTCATCGGTTTAGTGGTGATGGTAGAATCATTCACTTCAAAAAAAAGTTCTGGTGAAACAGAGAGTATTTGATGGTTACCTATATCCAAATAAGCGCCATAATTTGCAGATTGATTTTTCAATAATTGTTGATAAAACGGATAACTGTTACCTGAAAACTTACTTTCCAGTCTCGTTGTATAATTCACTTGATAAGTATGTCCAGATTCAATCGCATTTTTAATTTGTTGTATGGTTTTAGCATAGTGGTCATAACTTGTAGTATTGCTCCAACTAGTAATAGAGTAATTGGATTCACCTGCATATAAATCTTGTTGAATCGGTTTATTAAAAATAGCAAACCAAATGAGAGGAAGTGAGCCATTGTCATGTACGGCATAGCTTGGATCAAAAGCAGGTGCGGCCTCATATGCTACATAACCAGCTGCATAGTATCCATCATTTACTGCTTTTTCTATCTTTTCAAAAATAGGTTTTACTTCAGATATTTGATAAGTGGATAATACTTCAACTGGTTCTGTAAAAGTTAATGGCTGGTTTTCAGTTAAGCTGTCAAAATCAAATTGTAAAAAGGGCTTGGCCAAAGATTAGCCTCCTTTCTCATATCATTTTCGATAGTGCATGATAATAGCTGTTCTTTATCATATGAAAACCGTAATCTGTCAAGATAGCTTCGGGGTGAAATTGTATTCCTTCAACGTTTAACTGAGCATGTTTCACTCCCATAACCTCTCCATTTTTTGTTTCAGCTGTAATGTGCAACTCCTCAAACGGAAAGCTTGGACGGTCAGCGACTAACGAGTGATACCTTGCAACAGACAAGGGGTTGGGTAGATCATGAAAAACTCCTTGATCTGTGTGTTGAATAAGCGATGTCTTACCGTGCATAGGTTGATTTGCTTTTTTAATCCTTCCTCCAAAAAATTGAATGATTACTTGCATTCCCAAGCATACACCGAAGATAGGGGTCTTTTGATAAAAATGCTTCATGACGTCAAGGCATATGCCGCTATCATTTGGTGTACCAGGTCCTGGAGAAAGAACAATCAGCGTTGGTTGTTTGTTTTCTATTTCTTTTATCGTTGTTTGATCATGTCGAAAAACGACAACACCTTCTGATAGTTGCCGGTAATACTGGACTAAGTTGTATGTGAACGAATCATAATTATCAATTATAACAATCAAGGTATACATCCTTTCTTCCTGCCATTGCTTTCTTATATATCACGGTGAACAATCGTCCGTAAGAACTCCCACTGAAGGAAGTTCTCTTTATGGCTCTAGTCCATATTATATTACAAAGCTCGTTTTCTTGCTATTCAGAAGCAAATTTCATCAAATAACAAGAAATTTCACATAATATTTCACTATTCTGTCAATTTGTTGCGAAATAGTCGTAAGGACCTATAATATTCATGTAAAATAATTCTTAATACCTTGATAAGATAGGTCATATTTGAATATTTACAATTAAATTCGAAACGATATTGTATTATTTTATAAAATTAGGTAATATGAATTATATAAAATGATAATAATTTACCATTGCAGGGATAGGGGTATGTGAAATATGACGGATGAGAACGAAAATGAAATGTTGAAAGAACTTTATAATGGCTCAGTTCAGACGATAAAAAATGTAGTACCTATTGAACAAGATTTTCAATCACCAAAATTGTCTACTAAGCCATTAAATGTGGAGTATGGCGTGCTGATTGGATTTAGCGGCACTTATAAAGGAGAGCTTGTGATTCAAGCAGAACACGACATATTTCGGGCGATTGGTGAGGCTTTATATGGCATGCAGTTGTCCGATGACATGTTGGATTCTTTTTCAGGAGAGCTTGGAAATATGATTGCAGGTGGAATATCTACACATCTCGCTAATCAAGAGATACATACTGATATTACCCATCCTACTATTATAAGTGGAAATGCACAGTTAACTGGATTTAAACGAGTGTTAGAAGTTCACATCGATTACCAGAATATCGGTGACATGAAGATGTCGTTATTATTAAACCATTAAAAAGGTGATTGGTGTGACAAAGGAGGAAAAGTCATACAATGCAAGAGTTGATAACAAAAACTATTATTTTTAGGCTGCAGGAACAGGAATATGGTGCAAGTATTGACCAAATTAGATCTATTGAAAGAATGCAAGAAATCACTGCGTTACCTCAAACCTCTAAGTTTATTAAAGGAATTATAAACTTAAGGGGTGAAGTGATACCGATTATTGACCTTCGGACACGTCTAGGTATGGAGGAATTGAGCCCAACGGATCAAACTAGAATCCTTTTAGCAAATGTGAGAGAAATTAGAGTAGGGCTAGTGGTAGATGAGGCCACAGATGTTTTAGATATTAATCCAGAATTAATAGAGAATACACCTGATTTAGTAAAAGATGTTGATCATCGTTACTTAAAGGGTGTAGCAAAATTAGAAAATCGCGGCATGCTTTTACTGTTAAACTTGGATTACGTATTAAATCATGATGAAATAAGCGAGGTAAAGCAAGCCGTAGAATAGAAAAATCATGAAGTAGAAAAATAGGAGGAATTGGGAATGGCACAAGTATTAATCGTTGATGACGCAGCATTTATGCGCATGCAATTGAAAAATATTTTCACATCGCTAGGACATGAAGTGGTTGGCGAAGCGGAAAATGGGAAACAGGCTGCAGAAATGTACAAGAATCTACAGCCAGATTTAGTTTCGATGGATATCACGATGCCTGAAATGAATGGAGTGGAAGCGACTAAAGAAATCAAAAGCGAAGATGATCAGGCTACCATTGTCATGTGTTCTGCAATGGGACAACAACAAATGGTTTTAGATGCTATCAAAGCCGGAGCCAAAGACTTTATTGTAAAGCCATTTACAGAAGAACGTGTTAAAGAAACCTTAGATAAATTATTCCAGTAAAATTGAATCATACATAAAAGAAGAGTGACTTCCTTATGAGGAATCACTCTTTTTTTTAATGTGATGGCATAGTTGGTTTGCTGTTATGTTGTTGCAATGCTGTAATATAAGGACGTACCCATTGTATTATATATCCTGATAATAATGCGTTTAGCAGTGTCCCAACACCGATTGCTCCATTGAAGAAAAAAGCAACAATCACTAATATTACACTGATTACTGCTCGTGATCGGCTTAACGACCAGTCCGTTTTGACAGATAGAATCACCATAGAACGATCCATAGGATTGGGAGCAAAACTTGACTCAAGATAGATCGCAACACCGATACCGGTAAAGAGAATACCGACAACTAATAATAAACTTTGCTCCCATACATTTTGCGGCGTTAACCAACTACCTTGAAGGAAAAGCCATGAATCAATTCCGATTCCTGTTACGAATGAAGTTAACATGGCAAAATACTCGGGTTTAGATTTGCTTGCGATAGCATTAATTAACACTAACGTGAAACCGACAATAATTTCCCAACTGCCAATGGTGAGTCCGATGGTACGATACAATCCAACTAAAAGTGCATCAAATGGTGATGTACCTAGTTCAGACTGTATGGTAAAGGAAATTCCTAATGTTAAAACAAGTATACCAATTAAATAAAAATGTATGCCACGTTTTATGAGCTGCATATGGCATCCACCTCCCAGATAGACAAAAAACACTTTTTTCACTATAACACATTTTAAAAGGATGTGGGAAAGTGAATTTATCACAGTGAATAACCGTCCGTAAAACCCACTTTTAATATACGATTCACCGGAATTTAGTGAGAACCATTCTTAGAATAATATTTTACCTATCGATATTCTGTAACAAAAGGCGTCGTGTATATATTAATAGGTGAAGATATGATAATGAGTAAATGAGTGGCATTATCCATAAACCTTCGTTATCATCAAATTATGTTATATAAAAGGAGTGCACGATAAATGGGCTTATATACAAACTTTATCCAGACAGATAGACAAGAAAAGCTGTTTCTCCAAGCAGAAAGATTAGCACATAAAATAAAAGAACGAAGAAAGTTAGCTGATCAAGCGGCAGAAATGCCGTATGATAATCTACAGGATCTTCGACAAGAGCGTTTTTTATCATTAACGTTACCAACTACATATAATGGTGAAGCTATATCTTTATATGAATTTTTGTTAGTACAAGAAAAGTTAGCTGAAGGGGATGGTGCCACAGCACTATCTGTTGGCTGGCACTTAGGTGTTATAAAAGAGCTCAGTGAAGAAAACTTGTGGGAGCAGGATATGTTTGCATTTATTGCGAATGAAGTTGGTCAAAAACAAAAGCTTGTAAACCGCGCTGCAACCGAACCTGCTACAGGAAGTCCAGCAAGAGGCGGAATACCGGAAACTAAGGCTGTTAAACAAGGCCATGAATATATAATTAATGGTAGAAAAACTTTTACCACAATGGCGAGTGTATTGGATTATTTTATCATTACTGCTTATGTAGAACATGAAAAAGCGATTGGTTCCTTTTTGATTCCAAAAGATGTTCAAGGTGTGAAAGTGGAAAAAACATGGGATACATTAGGGATGCGAGGCACTGGAAGTGATGACTTAGTGCTAGATCAAGTTAGAGTACCTTCTCATTATTTGGTAGAGTTAAGTGAAAAACCTAAGAAACCTGCACCTAAAGGTTGGTTGTTGCATATCCCTGCTTGTTATCTTGGTATAGCCAATGCGGCAAGAAATGACGTGATTCAATTTGCGAAAGAATTTAAGCCTAATAGTCTTAATAAGCCTATTTCAGAAGTAGACCATGTTCGCCAAAAAATTGGAGAAATCGAATTGAAATTAATGCAGGCAAGGTATTTTATGTACAGTATCGCAGAAAAGTGGGATCAACACCCAAATAATCGAGCAAATCTTATGAAAGAATTAGCAGCTGTAAAAGTAGTGGCAACAAACAGTGCTAATGAAATAGTGGATATAGCGATGCGAATTGTTGGGGGGAGAGGGCTTTCAAGGTTATTGCCATTTGAACAATATTATCGAGATGTGAGAGCTGGATTACATAATCCGCCAATGGATGATATGGTCGTTCAAATGTTAGCTAAAAATGCCTTTTCATAAGAAACATATATGCCCAAGCTACATATGATAAAGTGATTCTACTTATGTAAAAGGTGGTACGTAATGGACAAAATAGTCAATCCGAAACAGGTGTATACGTATGACCAAATGGTTCATGATATAAAAGAATTAAAGAATAGGTATAAGGGTATTCAGATAGAAGTGATAGGAAAATCTGTTGATTCCAGAAATATTTATGCGATAAAACTTGGTGATGGCGATAAAGAAGTCATGTTAAATGGCGCGCATCATGCAAGAGAGTGGCTTACTTCGGCATTATTAATGGATATGCTGGAATATTATTGCTCGAAAAGTAATAGCAATTCTAAGATGCAAGAATTATGGAATCAAGTTGCGATTTGGATTGTCCCAATGGTGAATCCTGACGGTGTAACATTAGTGCAAAAGGGACCTGATAATCACCATTTGGAACGGTCCATACAAGAAATGAATCAGCAATCCACAAATTATGCAAGCTGGAAAGCAAATATAAGGGGAGTAGATCTAAACCGTCAATACCCCATAGACTGGGACGATATTAATGATCAAGTGAAAAAGCCAGCACCAGCCATGTATAAAGGGCCAAAGCCTTTGAGTGAACCAGAATCTAAAGCTTTGTATCAGTTTTCATTGCAACATTCCTTTCAATCAGTTGCTTGTTATCATTCTTCAGGTAATGAAATATTCTGGAAATATAAAATTAAAGAGCCGCTTTTAAGTGAGGCCCTGGCCTTATCTGAAAAGCTCTCTACACTCACTGGCTATCAACTCATTGAACCAGGTCATAATCCAAGTGGTGGTGGATTTACAGATTGGTTTTTAATGACGGAAAAACGCCCAAGCTTTACGATTGAAATAGCTCCTTACATTGGCCCTAACCCTGTACCACTGTCATACTATGATCAAATTTGGGAAGAAAATAAAGAAGTTGGTATTTTTTTAGCTAAAGCGTGCTTAAACAATTAGGCATGCTTTTTTGTTTTTGCTTTTTCCTCTATTACATCTTGATATGCCGTTAACAGCTCTTCAAAGCGGTCCTCCCATCGTTGTTTTTGTGCATAACGGATGGCATTCTGTTCTAATTGATAGCGCCAATTATCATTGTAGAGTATTGACACAATAGCTTCTAAATAGGGACGTTGCTGCCCTTGTTCACAAAGTATTCCAGTAAAACCTTCTTGAATAATGTTTTTTACTCCACCTGCATTTGCAGTAATGACAGGAGTGCCGCAAGCAAGTGCTTCTAGTACTACATTGCCAAAAGTTTCTGTCTCGGACGGAAATACAAACAAATCACTCATTCCAACGACTTTAGCAACTTCTTCTTGCGGTAGAAAACCTGTAAAAACAGTATTAGGTAACGTATTCGCTTGTAACCATTCTTTTGAAGGGCCATCACCGACAATCACCCACTGAACGTGATTTGCAATGGATGGAGGGAGGTTATGAAAAATATAACGAAGTGTATCCACATTTTTCTCAGGAGCTAATCGTCCAACATAGCTAATAACATATTTTTTACTAATATTATATTTTTCACAAATAGCCCCTTTTACATAATTTGGATGAAAAACATCCATATCAACTCCGCGCTTCCATACTTGAATATGATGAAAATTACGTTTTTTTAGCTGTTGGTAGGTAAAAGTAGACGGGACAAAAAGACGGGACATGGATTGGTGGAACCACTCCATATATAGCCATAGTGGTTTGGATAATAGAGATAAATGGTAGTATTCCAAATAATGATCAAAATCTGTATGATAAGATCCTACTAGAGGAATATTTAATTTTTTAGAAAGGTGTAAGCCGCATAACCCGATGGAAAATGGTGTTGCAATATGAATAATATCTGGTTGAAAGGATTTAAGTAATTCTCTTATGTAGATGGTGTTCGGAACAGAGACGCGGCATTCTCTATATAGCGGGAATGGAAAGCTAGATTGCGGATAAAATTGAGCATTCTGAACATTCGTTTTTGTTTGTTTAGGTGCAATGACAATATAAGAGTGATTAGTAGAATCTAAATAATGAGTCAGCCTGCCTAAGGTTTTTGCAACACCATTAACATCCGGAAGATACGTGTCTGTAAAAATAGCAATTTTCATTAAGCAACACCCCTTTGAATAATTCCTTTACTTAAAGATATGTCGAATAAATGTAAAGAACAACGGATATTTGTTAAAATATTGTAAAAATGATTTAATAAAACATAATGTCAACGCTTACAAAGTTTGGTATAATAAAGTTAGACTTCAATCACTGGGGGTTTGGGGTTTTTCATCCCCGCAGATTGTTAGCGAACTTCTCAGGGTGCTAGCGTCCGTTAACACACTTCTACTCCTTTCATTATTCTAAGTTTTAGCTGATGTCTTACGGACGATTGGTCACGGTGATAAATGGGAAATATATGTTTTGGAAGATGGAGGTTGGTGAAAGTGTATCAGAAAATATTGTTAGCTAGTGATGGATCTGATCATGCGATGAGAGCTACGGAACATGCGATTAAATTTGTAAAAGCGTCCGCTAATAGTATGTTAGAGTTAGTGTATGTATTGGATGATGATAAAAAGCGAGGTAAAAAAAGATTCAAAGGCATAGTAGAAGATAAAGCGAAAGAAAAAATAAAACTAACAGAGCAAAAACTAAAACATTCTGGTGTTTCCTATAAGCTGACTATTTTAAAAGGAGATCCAAAACATGAAATAGTTGAATACGCTAATTCACATCACATAGATATGTGTATTGTTGGCAGCAGAGGACTGAATAAACTGCAAGAAATGGTACTAGGGAGTGTGAGTCACAAGGTGGCAAAACATATTCACTGCCCTTTAATCATCGTTAAATAATAAATGAACTCCCAACTAGGATTAGTCCAACTACAGTAATACTAATTAAAAGAGAAATAGATAAATAAAGGAGGGCTCGTTTTGGTTCGTCATCTTCAAACATTTTCATCAACTCTACACTAAAGGTTGAAAAGGTAGTAAATGCTCCGCACAAACCTACTCCCACAAAATACCATGTAGAGCTGTTTATCAAACTGGATTGATAGGCAATATAACTTATGGCAAGTATGGCGCTGCCCAAAATATTAGCAAACAGTGTACCTATCGGTAAAAAACTGTCTGCTGTATTCCAATTTCGGCTGAACCAATGCCGTAATAGTGCACCAATACTGCCACCTAATGCAACAAATAAAAAGTTCATTGTGCTTTACTCCTTTTCCTTGCAAGGCAGGTACCGCCATAGCTTAGAGCTACTCCACCAACGACTTGAATAGATATATACCATAACATAGATAGGATGTTTTCTTGTGTTAACATAAATATTTCCATGATTAAAGTGGAAAAAGTGGTAAAAGACCCAATCACTCCAGTAGATATAGCTGTAAACAAAGCAGATGGAAGTTTCTCTTTTATATAAGGGTGGAATAACCAATAGCCTAAAAGGAAACAACCGGTCAGATTTACCGCCATTGTTCCAATAGGGAATTCGATAAAAGAAAGCCATTCAGCAACCCCATAACGTAAAATCGAACCAATTGCGCCACCGATCAAGACTCCTAAAAGTGGAGATTTAATGAAATTTTTCACTGACACGACGGACAAAAACCATAAATCTCGAATTTATGATCATCAATGGTATATTGGCGCAATTCTTCATTTATTTGTTCCATAGGGCAATGATGTATTTCTTTAGTTACCCCGCAGTTTCTACAAATAAAATGATGGTGATGGTGTTGATCACATTTTAGTCGAAAATGTTTCTCTCCATTTAACTCTGTTGTTTCTAAAATCTCTAAGTCACTAAATAAATGCAAGTTACGATAAATAGTATCAAAGCTGATACCCGTGAAAGAAGATTCCATATTCTCTAATAGTTCTTTTGCTGTACAATAACGATTTTGTGACTCAAAAAATTCGATGATATGTTTTCTTTTGTCTGTATATTTATATCCTTTTCCTTTTAACACGTCTAAAGCATCTTGTGTATTCATTAGATCACCTCATCTTGCCTACGATGTTTTCGGTTCGTGAATTGATGGATAAGTTTCTTTATAGAAATAATTAGTACTAAATTTAGAATGAGCAACAATACAATGGTTCCACCTGGCGGAATTTCTAAATAATAACCACTAATGATTCCTAGGACAACGGCTATCTCTGAAAATATTATCGCATAAAAAATCGTTTGTTTAAATCCTTTTGCAATTCGTATACTGGCAGCAACAGGTAAAGTCATCAATGCAGATACAAGTAAAACGCCCACAATACGAATAGAAGCAGCGATGACAAGCGCGGTAAGAAGTATAAAAATAAAATGAATTCGTTTTGCGTGAATGCCTGTAACAGTGGCATGCTCTTCATCAAATGACAATAAAAACAGTTCCTTGTAAAAAAGAAGAATAACAAGGCAAACGATAATGGCAATTACTAATATACTTATAAAATCTTGTCTGCTTACAGCGGAAACAGATCCAAATAAATAATTGTACAAATCCGTATTAAATCCATTAGCGATCGAAATAAATATCACGCTTAACCCCACACCGCCAGAAAGGATGATGGGAATAGCTAGTTCCTGGTATGCGGTATAAACACGTCTCAATTTTTCGATAAATAAGGACCCTATAACCGAAAAGCTAAGACCAGAATAAAAGGGTGTTAAAACAAGAGCGCCTGTTTTCTTTTCTAATAAAAGTCCAAATGCAATACCTGCTAAAGTTACGTGTGATAAAGCGTCTGCTATTAAGGATAGACGCCTTACCACAATAAAAGCTCCTAGCAGAGGAGCAATAATTCCGATAATTATTCCCGTATAAAAAGTGTTTCGTAAAAATTCGTACTCAAAAAAATTTTCAATCATTTTTCTTCCTCCGTCATTACGTTAGTGCTCGTGTGTTACAAGGTTTAGCGGGTGACCGTAAAAATCTGATAGCTGTTCTTTCGTTAATGATTGGAATGAATTAGGGTTTCCATGAAAATGAAGTGTTCTATTTAAACAGGCTACTTTCGACGCATGGTGTGTCATAGTTCCGATGTCATGTGTTACAAGTAATAACGTAATGTTTTGTTGAGTGTTTAACTCGTGTAATAAATCAAAAAACTTTTCCACATTTTCTGCATCAACACCAACTGTGGGTTCGTCTAAAATTAATAATTCGGGTTGACTAACTAACGCTCGTGCTATAAATATTCTTTGTTGCTGCCCTCCAGATAAGTCACCGATGTTTTCATGGAGATAGCCTGACATACCGACTTGTTCTATCGCCGTTCTAATTCGTTTTTTAAGGGCTTTATTCAGATACCGAAAATAGCCAAGCTTAGCTGTTAAACCCATTGCAACAACTTCTTCAACTGTTGCAGGGAATCCACTATTAAATGTATTTGCTTTTTGGGAAACGTATCCTATCTTGTTTTTTTGTTTAAATTTATGAATTGGCTGGTTAAATAAATAGATATGGCCGCTTGTTGCTTTTTCAAGTCCTAGTAAAAGTTTGATTAAAGTTGTTTTGCCTCCACCATTTGGACCGACTAATCCAACGAAATCGCCTCTTTCAATTCGGAAGTTAACGTTGGATAATGCTTGACGATTGCTATAGTGAAAGCTAACGTTATCCATTTTTACAATGGTGTTCGACATGATTTTATTCTCCTTAATGAATGAATGTATATCGTGATTTTATCGTAATCATTACGTTTTGTAAATGAATCTATTTGTTATAATTAGAAAAACTTAGTTAGGATGAAGTCTTTTAACACGATGAACAATCCTACATAAGACCGCCGCTGATAGAACTCTTTATTTATATGGAAAAAGCTTCTGCGAGATTGCGCAGAAGCTTTTTCCTTTAATGAAGAGGGAATTGTTGTTTGTATTGTTGAAATTGTTGATAGCTTTGCTGGCAGGATTGAGGGTCAGCTTGTTCTAGTGTGTACCATCCGTTTTTAAACATGAGGTTATAAAGCTCACGTTGGCAATTTTGTGTATCTTCAAATATGTGAAGTATATCCTGATATAACGTTTGGTTGCTCGCTTCATTTAATGCGGTGCTATATGCTTGTGATAAATATTTTTGTGTAGAAAGCATATCATTGAGGAAATCCCGGTCATTCATAGATTTTGATTTTGGCAGTTGTGTTTCAGGGTTTTGGACCTTTTGATTCATCGGTTGCATCTCTTAACCTCCTACATCATTTGTTGGTTTTTCTTATTAAGATGTTCTAAAATCGTTTGATAATGTTTCTCATGCATTTGACACGCTTTTTCAATGGTTTGTCGCACTTCTGGAATCGTACAATTTTCTGCATAAAAATGAGCTTTTTTAGATGCATTTAAATTCCAAGAAAGCATGTCGGTTAAGTACAAATGATCCTTAACACTAACCATATTTGGCGGCTGTGTCATTGGTTGTGTTCCGTTTTGATTTGGTTGCTGTTGCATGATGCCCCTCCTTCAATCTTTTCTCACTTTATTTTTTTTCAGATAATGATAATATATACCGAAAGATTTGCTTTTTCTTCCGCTTATTCGTTAAAATGGAAACATCTTAATTTGTTGGAGGAAAAGAGATGGCAATTCAATTTTATTGGTATCCAAAATGCGGTACATGCAGAAAAGCAAAAAAATGGCTGGATGACCATGAAGTGAGTTATGAAGCAATACATATTGTGGAGAATCCGCCAACAAAAGAAGAATTAGAAGCTATTATTACAAAAAGTGGTTTGCCGATGAAGAGGTTCTTTAATACAAGTGGAAAAAAGTATCGCGAGCTCGGCTTGAAAGACAAGTTAAAAGAAACTTCAGAGGAAGAAATGCTAGAATATTTAGCATCGGATGGTATGCTCTTAAAACGACCGCTTACGGTCGGCAGTGACAAAGTAACGGTTGGTTTTAAAGAGGAAACGTTTGATCAAACTTGGAAATAAACATTATTAATAAAATTATAGTCTAGATGGAGGTCGTACATATGAATATACCAGAATCGTTATTGTATTCCGTAGAACATGATTGGGTAAAAAAAGAAGATGGCAAGGTGAGAATCGGTATTACAGATCATGCTCAGTCTGAACTGGGAGATATTGTATTCATTGAACTGCCAGAAGTAGGAGATAAAGTCGAAGCGGATGAACCATTTGGAAGTGCGGAATCAGTAAAAACTGTATCAGAATTATATGCACCAGTTAGTGGGAAAGTGGTAGAAGTCAATCAAGAATTAGAAGAAAGCCCTGAACTAGTAAATGAATCTCCATATGAAAAAGCATGGATGATTGTAGTGGAACCAAAAGATCCATCAAAATTAGAAGAGCTTATGTCTGCTGGGGATTATGACAAAATGATTAATGAAGAGTAAAACTGTGTTGTTTAGCATTCGCTTTTTATAGGAGGCGAATGCTAAATTTGTATTTTATCCTGTCATAACTTTCCTTACTTAATCCATACAATATAGTATAGTTATTTTCGACTATTGATGAAGTAGGTGAGCCAATGTCTGTACAAGAAGCAAAGTTAATCATTGTTGAAGGTCGCTCGGATAAAGAAAAAGTAAAAAAATTAGTGGATGAAGATGTAGAGATTGTATGTACAAATGGAACACTTGGAATTGAAAGGCTAGAAAACCTAATTGAAACGTTTGATATGGATCATCGTGATGTGTTTATACTAGTAGACGAGGATAAAGCAGGGAAGAAGATTCGAAAGCAATTATCGAAAGAATTACCACATGCTGTTCATATTTATATTGATAAATCTTTTCGAGAGGTTGCAGCGACACCAGAGTCTGAGCTTGCGGTTGCATTAGTTTCTTCCCACATTGCCATACATCCTAATTATTTGTAATAAAGGTGAGGTAAATGATTGAGCTAACAACAGATAAGTGGCAAGAAGAATTTCATCATAATGAATATAAAATCCTGTTTGTTCATACCCCGTTTTGTGCAACGTGTCAGCTTGCTGAGCGTATGTTAGGAGTCGTTGAAGAGACAGAAAATAATGTTCCTTTATATCGGATGAATGCTTCCTTCTTTCCGGATTTTATGGAGAAAAATAAAATCAAAAGTGTTCCAGCATTATTACTTGTTTATAATGATACTGTGACAGACGATCTTTATGCATTTGAGTCAGTCCCCAAAATATATCAGTATGTGCAGTCATGGAAGAAAAAGTTAAGAATAGACGATGATTTGGGAGAAAATACGAATAACTTTTCGTATTTGTAAGATAATGTTACGTAATCCTTTCTTATTTAACTGAAATATGTTAGAAGAATAAAATATCCCCTTTCGTATACAAGGAGTCAAATGTTATAATTTGAATTGTCAATGAAAAGAAAGGATTGATTAATTATTAGTGACAATCGTTTATCTTTAAATTATACGTCAGAGATGGAAAAAGCGATGCACCAAGCGCATGGAGTAGGCTATGCTGAATATAGCAGAAAGCTGAAAAAGCGTATGAAAGTAGAAGAAGAAAGATGGAATGATTATCAAAAAAGTCAAGACGTTGTACATGAAGTAGACAAATTAGTTCACAGATAAATTGTAAAAAAGCAACAGCCGTTTGTAAGTGGCTGTTGCTTTTTTTTATAAGGAAAGAAAGTATATAACTATTGGTATAACAACTTTTATAAGAAGCCAACCGCTGCGGCTGACCGAAGCGGAGAAAAAATGCGGAGACTCCTACTGGAATGCATGAGCTAAAAATCCATTTTGTAGAATAAAACCTGTTTTATTCTACAGAGTTGAAGCCATGCCAGTGGAAAGCGAAGCATTTTTCCGGAGTGTTTTCTGTCCGTCATCATCCTTATAAACCATAACATTATTGGTAGAAAGGATAAAGACCGAGTGGGCTTCCCCGGTTTTTATAAGTATACCGTGTTACGAGTGAAGTGATTCGACGTAGATACACGATAAGGAAGATAGATAAGGGCAACTATGTCTCTGACTTCGCTAAAGCTCGTCAATCGACGAGTTTTCTTTATGTTAGCTAAATTTCCAAGAATTTAGATAAATCTTCAAGCTATGTGTTATAATAATGAATGGTGTTTATTCGGGTGATTAAAAATATTATAATTTACTATCAACTAAATCAGCGGTATAGATGGCGAAAGTACCATTCAACCGTATAATGGTTGAATATAGATTCGAAATAGTTTAAAATTATAATGAGAATAAAGTGAGAATAGATATTTAATTCCACTTCTAATCATCATAAATTATTAGCTTTGGAGGTATGAAGACATGGCAAATTCAACTTTAGAGATTAAAGATCTTCATGTTGAAATTGAAGGTCAAGAAATATTAAAAGGTGTTAACCTTACAATTAATGGTGGAGAATTCCATGCGGTAATGGGACCAAATGGTACTGGTAAATCAACACTAGCATCTGCCATTATGGGGCACCCTAATTATGAGGTAACAAAAGGTCAAGTGTTACTTGATGGTGAGGATGTATTAGAAATGGAAGTAGACGAACGTGCAAAAGCAGGTCTATTTCTAGCAATGCAATACCCAAGTGAAATCTCCGGTGTTACTACATCAGATTTCTTGCGTTCTTCTATCAATGCACAGCGTGAAGAAGGAGACGAAATTTCTTTAATGAAATTTATTAAAGAAATGGACGGAGCGATGGATTATCTAGAAATGGATAAAAACATGGCGCAGCGTTACCTAAATGAAGGTTTCTCTGGCGGTGAGAAAAAACGAAACGAAATCCTTCAATTAATGATGTTAAAACCAGAAATTGCAATTCTTGATGAAATTGACTCTGGTCTAGATATTGACGCATTGAAAGTAGTATCTAAAGGAATCAACAAACTGCGAGATGAGCAGTTCGGTTGCTTAATTATTACGCACTACCAGCGCTTGTTAGATTATATTACTCCTGATAAAGTACACGTTATGATGCAAGGTCGTGTTGTGAAATCCGGAGGCCCTGAGTTAGCTCAACGCCTTGAAGCAGAGGGTTATGACTGGATTAAAAAGGAACTAGGAATCGAAGATGAAACAGTAGGACAAAAAGCATAAGGGTAAGGAGGTATCGTATGACTGTGGAAACAAAGCTACCATATGATCAACAATATGTTCGGTCATTTTCAGAAAAAAGAAATGAACCTCAATGGATGCAAGATTTAAGACAACAAGCATTAGACTTAGTAGAAACTTTAGAAAATCCGAAACCAGACAAAACGAGTATTAAACGATGGAATTTTCATGATTTCAAGCATGATGTTGGTGGTGAAACAATAAACCAACTTTCAGATCTTCCTTCAGATATTCAAGTTTTTCTTGACATGGAGGACAGTAATGAAAATTTAGTAATCCAACGTAATCAATCCGTTGCTTATCAATCACTTTCTAAAGACTTGACTGATAAGGGAGTTATTTTAACAGATATCCAAACAGCTTTGGATAAGCACGGAGATTTGGTGCAACGTTATTATATGAAAGATGCCGTACAAATTGATGAGCATAAATTCACAGCATTACACACTGCTTTAATGAATGGTGGAGTGTTTGTTTATGTACCAAAAAATGTGCAAGTAGAAGAGCCATTACAAGCTATCTTCTGGCAAGAAGACAATCAAGCAGCTTCCTTTAATCATGTTATCGTTGTGGCAGAGGAGAATAGTTCTTTAACATACGTTGAAAACTATGTTTCCCATAACAAAGAAGAGCATGCGGTAGCAAATATAGTGACAGAAGTGATTGCTCATGATAATGCGCAAATTAACTTCGGTTCTGTAGATAACTTCTCGGAAGGTACAACAGTATATGTAAACCGTAGGGGAGTAGCTTATCGTGATGCTAAGATTGAGTGGAACTTAGGCCAAATGAACGATGGAAATACAGTTTCTGAAAATATTACTCATTTGATTGGCGATAATTCCTATTCTTATGCGAAAACAGTTGCTGTTGGCCGTGGTGATCAATCTCAGAATTATACTGCGAAAATTTCACACTATGGAAAGCAGTCAGAAGGTTATATATTACAACATGGGGTTATGAAGGACAGTGCTTCTTCTATCTTTAACGGTGTTGGAAAAATTGAACATGGTGCAACAAAATCTAATGCAGAGCAAGAATCTCGTGTTTTAATGTTAAGTAAAAATGCACGTGGTGATGCTAACCCAATCTTGTTAATTGATGAAGATGATGTAACAGCAGGTCACGCAGCTTCTGTCGGACGTGTGGATCCAGTCCAACTATACTATTTAATGAGTAGAGGTATATCTCAAAAAGAAGCAGAACGATTAATCATTCATGGTTTCTTAGCTCCAGTTGTAAATGAAATTCCGATTAAAGCAGTTCGTGATCAGTTAACAGAGGTAATTGAAAGGAAAGTATACTAATGGATATTCAAGCAATCCGTGAACAGTTTCCGATCTTAAACCAAGATGTGAATGGTCATCCTTTGGTATATTTGGATTCAGCTGCGACCTCTCAAAAACCTGTTTCTGTTATTAAGTCTTTAGAGGAATACTATAGACAAAATAACTCCAATGTTCATCGTGGTGTGCATACATTAGGAACGAGAGCAACAGATCAGTATGAAGGAGCTAGAGATAAAGTTAAAAACTTTATCGGTGCTTCTTCAACTGAAGAAGTAATATTCACTCGCGGAACAACGACTGCTTTAAATATGGTGGCTTATGGGTATGCTCGTCATTTTCTTAAAGAAGGAGACGAAATAGCTGTAACACCGATGGAGCATCACAGTAATATTATCCCGTGGCAGCAAGCGGCAAAATATACTGGTGCTAAATTGAAATATATTCCACTTGAGGACGATGGTTCGATTACTTTAGAATCTGTACGATCTACTATTTCAGACAAAACAAAAATTGTTGCCGTAACACATGTTTCTAATGTGTTAGGAACAATAAACCCAATTAAAGAGATTTCTCAGATTGCTCATGAGCATGATGCCATTACAGTAGTAGACGGTGCTCAAAGTACACCGCATATGAAAGTGGATGTTACTGATTTAGACTGTGACTTCTTTGCTTTCTCGGGTCATAAAATGTGTGCCCCAACAGGTGTAGGTGTTCTTTATGGAAAGAAAGCATTGCTTGAAAAGATGGAACCAGTAGAATTTGGAGGCGAAATGATCGATTTTGTCGGTCTGTATGAATCCACATGGAAAGACTTGCCTTGGAAGTTTGAAGGTGGAACACCAATTATAGCTGGTGCTATTGGCTTAAGTGCTGCGATTGACTTTTTAGAAGAGGTTGGCTTAGAGCAAATCGAAGAGCATGAGAAACGTGTTGTACAATACGCACAAGAAAAACTTTCTGAAGTGGATGGTTTAACCATTTATGGACCAAAACAACGTGGAGGCCTTGTTACCTTTAATATTGAGGGAGTGCATCCCCATGATTCGGCAACAGTGTTGGATGCAGAAGGTATAGCAGTTCGAGCAGGTCACCACTGTGCGCAACCATTGATGAAGTGGTTAGATGTTACAGCAACAGCACGTGCTAGCTTCTACTTGTATAATGATGAAAATGATGTTGACCGATTAGTAGAAGGAATACAGCGAGCGAAGGAGTATTTCGGCGATGTCTTTTAATAACTTAGATACATTGTACAGACAAGTGATAATGGATCATTACAAAAACCCACGAAACCGTGGAAGTTTAGAGGATGAATCTGTTACAATAGATATGAACAATCCTACTTGTGGTGATCGTATTGAGCTTCATCTTCAAATCAAAGATGGCATTGTAGAAGATGCTAAATTTGAAGGAGAAGGATGCTCTATCAGCATGTCATCTGCATCTATGATGACACAAGCGATCAAAGGACAGCAAGTAGATGATGCAATGAACATGTCTTCTATCTTTTCTAAAATGATGTTAGGAGAAGATGTAGAAGATATTGACTTAGACTTAGGGGATATCGAGGCGTTGCAAGGTGTTTCTAAGTTCCCGGCTAGAATTAAATGTGCGACACTTGCATGGAAGGCAATGGAGAAGGCTGTTGCAAACGAAGAGCAGCAATAGTCGTTTATGGTTATAATTTAATCCTAATATAGGAGGTATTAAAATGGCGAAAAAAGCACCTGAAATAGGCGAATATAAATATGGGTTCCATGATCGTGATATTTCGATTTTCCGTACTGAAAAAGGGCTGACCAAAGCTGTAGTGGAAGAAATTTCACGCATGAAAGAAGAACCTGAATGGATGTTAGAATACAGACTGAAAGCATTAGAACAGTTCTATAAAAAACCAATGCCACAATGGGGTGGCGACTTATCTGAGCTTGATTTTGACGAAATCACGTATTATGTTAAACCTTCCGAGCGTTCTGAGCGTTCTTGGGATGAGGTACCCGATGAAATCAAGCAAACATTTGATAAATTAGGTATTCCAGAAGCAGAGCAAAAATATCTAGCTGGGGTTTCAGCTCAGTATGAATCTGAAGTGGTTTACCATAACTTAAAAGAAGACTTGGAAGAGTTAGGCATTGTCTTCAAAGATACAGATACTGCATTGAAAGAAGATGAAGAAATATTCAAAAAATATTTCGGGAAAGTTATTCCATCATCTGATAACAAGTTCGCGGCATTAAACTCTGCAGTATGGTCTGGTGGTTCCTTTATCTATGTTCCAAAAGGAGTTAAAGCTGAAACACCATTACAAGCATACTTCCGTATTAACTCAGAAAATATGGGGCAATTCGAGCGTACTCTTATCATTGTAGATGAAGGTGCCTCTGTACACTATGTAGAAGGTTGTACAGCACCAACTTACACGACAAACTCTCTGCACAGTGCAGTAGTAGAAATTTTCGTTCACAAAGATGCGTATTGCCGTTATACAACAATCCAAAACTGGGCAAACAACGTATACAACTTAGTAACAAAGCGTGCCACATGTGATGCGAATGCGACAATGGAATGGATTGATGGTAACATCGGTTCCAAATTAACCATGAAATATCCATCGATTATCCTTAAAGGAGAAGGTGCACGTGGTAACACACTATCTATTGCCCTTGCTGGTAAAGGTCAGCACCAAGATGCAGGTGCGAAAATGCATCACTTAGCACCAAATACTTCTTCCACTATTGTTTCGAAGTCTATTTCCAAACAAGGTGGTAAGGTAACGTACCGCGGTATTGTACATTTTGGGCGCAAAGCTGAAAATGCTCGTGCTAATATCGAGTGTGATACGTTAATCATGGATAATAAATCTACTTCAGATACGATCCCATACAATGAGATCTTAAATGAAAACATCTCATTAGAACACGAAGCAAAAGTTTCGAAAGTGTCTGAGGAACAACTATTCTACCTTATGAGTCGCGGTATTTCTGAAGAAGAAGCGACAGAAATGATTGTAATGGGCTTCATCGAACCATTTACAAAAGAGCTTCCGATGGAATATGCAGTAGAAATGAACCGACTTATCAAATTCGAAATGGAAGGATCCATTGGATAATTTTTAAAATAACCTTTATAATAAGAAGAGTTCGAGTATTTCGAACTCTTCTTTCTTTTTATCCCGGTGACAATCGTCCGTAAGACTCACAATTCAAGACTTAGAATAATAAATGAAGGATAAGTGGGGAATAACGGACGCTAGCACCCTGATAAGTATCGCTAACCATCAGTGGGTGATGAAGAACCCCCAACTGATGGAAATCTCTTTATCAATGACATTACTCAAAGAATGGACGGGATCTTTCTTGATAATTGCTTTATGTTTTCTTATTGGTTTGCTATCAGCCTTCATAGGCAGTATTGTTGGATTTGGTGGAGGCGTTATCTTAGTTCCGATATTGTTAATATTACATACGACATCGCCAATGTTTGAATGGGCTGAGGCCAATACGGTAGTTGGTATATCCTTAATCATTATGGTTTTTACTGCTATGTCTTCTACTTATGCATATGCGAAAGTTAAGCGAATAGATTATAAAAGTGGTATGCTATTTATTTTAGGAAGTTTACCTGGTGGTATATTAGGTGCCTGGTTAAACCAATTTGTCGAAACTAAATTATTTTCACTATTTCTTGGTATTTTTATTTTACTTATTTTCTCGATGTTTTTCTTTAAATCAACTGAAGGGAAAAAAGCGACGAATGTTTCTCAACATAAGGGCTCAAAATGGATGATTTCTCAAAGAGTAAAATTGGGTGAAAAAGAGTACCAATATACCTTTTCAATTATTACTGCTGTAGCCCTTTCCTTTCTTGTGGGAGCGTTATCTGGTTTTTTCGGAATTGGCGGAGGATCATTAATGGTTCCAGCGATGATTCTGTTTTTTGCTTTCCCTCCGCACATTGCCACTGCGACTTCCATGTTTATGATTTTGTCTTTAAGTATCGTTAGCTCTTCCACACATATATTTTTAGGGCATATTGAATGGCAGTATGTGTGGGCATTTATTCCTGGTGCATGGATAGGAGGCACGTTAGGAGCAAAGGTAAATCAGCATATGACAAGCAGGGCAATCGCCATTCTTTTACGCTTATTACTCTTATTTATTGGATTACGCTTGATTTGGCAAGGTTTGTGGTAAGGAGGCTAGTATATGCGAGAAGAACTACATTTCTATTATTCCAATGATTTACATAGTCATTTTGAAAATTGGAGCAATATTGTTGCATTCATGGAGTCAAAAAAAAGGAAGCACCAGCTAGATAAAGAGGAATATTGGATATTTGATTTAGGTGACCATGTGGACAGGTTTCATCCT
This sequence comes from Gracilibacillus sp. YIM 98692, assembly GCF_010993965.1. GTDB lineage: Bacteria > Bacillota > Bacilli > Bacillales > Amphibacillaceae > Gracilibacillus. The sequence goes on from NZ_WIXM01000002.1 coordinate 91,652, forward strand.
ATTGCTGAAGCATACCGAGGGAAGGCTAATGTAAAATTATTAAATCAAGCAGGATACGATGTTGTGACAATTGGTAATAATGAAGGAATCACTCTAGAATACGAAGACTTATTTCATCTATATGATGAAGCTGAATTCCAAATCACTTGCGGGAATCTTTTATCGATGAATGGTCATCAACCTGAATGGCTGAAACAAAATATCGGCTTAGAAACAGCATCAGGCATTAGAATACAAGTCATAGGTTTAACTGCACCATTTAATGCATTTTATCAACCTTTAGGATGGCATGTGGAAACCCCTGTCCCATATTTAGAGAAACTGGTAGAAAAACTAAAAACAGAGGCAGATATTATTGTTTTGCTATCTCACTTAGGGATTACAGAGGATGAGGTGATTGCCAAGCGATTTCCAGAGATTGATTGTATTATTGGTGCACATACCCATCATTTATTTAAAAATGGGGAGTACATAGAAGGTACGTTGCTTACAGCTGCTGGTAAGCATGGAAAATATGTGGGACAAGTTGATTTAATATGGGATCATCATGAGGGGCAGTTAATAAACAAGCAAGCTTATGCTGTTAGTACAGAACATATGAAAAGCCATAAAATGACCGATCAGACATTAGAGTCTCTGGGAGAAAAAGCCGATAAACAATTAGGGAAACCTGTTGCTTATTTACTTAAACCTTATAACGTAAATTGGTTTCAGCATACACCTATTATTGAACATTTAGCACATTATTTGAAAAATTGGACAAAAGCGGATATTGGCATGTTAAATGCAGGTATTTTGTTAGATGATATTAAAGCGGGAGAAGTCACTTATGGAGATGTTCATAGAATATGTCCGCATCCCATTAACCCATGTACGGTAACATTAAGAGGCATAGAAATAATCGAGGTCGTTCGCGGGGCTTATAGTGAAAAACTCATTAATTTGGAGTTAAAAGGATTTGGATTTCGAGGAAAAGTGTTAGGAAAGTTTGTTTTCGACGGTATAGATGTGGAGCTGCATGTTGATAAAGAAGGGAATGAACATGTAAAACAAGTTTATTACCGTGATAAACCAATTGAGCATGAAAGGCAATATGTATTAGCAACAGCGGATATGTTTACATTTGGAAATATGTTTCCAGAGATAGCTCGCTCAACAAATAAGCAGTTTTTCCTACCAGAATTTATGAGAGATTTAATAGTAGGTTTTTTACACGATATGAATTTATAACTTAATATAAGTAAATCCAAGGCTAGTCGCCACAAACACAGCGACTAGCCCAATTTTTTCTATACCAGTACCAGCATTTATCACGGTGAACAATCTTCCAAACCCCCATTTCAAGCTTAGCATAAGGATAAGTGGGGGACAACGGACGCTAGCCCCCTGATAAGTTTCACTAACCATCCGTGGGGGATGAGCACCCCCCACGGAAGGAAGTCCCACTTTATATCGTGTTACAGATGGAGTGAATTCGACGTAGTAGACCATTTTAGGAAGATAGATAAGGGCAACTACGTCTCTGACTTCGCCAAAGGCTCGTCAATCGACGAGTTTTCTTTACCGTATCCAAAAGTATAAATGGTCAGCACGGAAGAAATCTCGACGTAGTAGCCCATTTTAGGAAGATAGATAAGGGCAACTACGTCTCTGACTTCGCCAGGCTCGTCAATCGACGAGTTTTCTTTACCGTATCCGAAAGTATAAATGGTCAGCACGGAAGAAATCTCGACGTAGTAGACCATTTTAGGAAGATAGATAAGGGCAACTACGTCTCTGACTTCGCCAAAGGCTCGTCAATCGACGAGTTTTCTTTAAAAATTTCATTAGTTAAACACACATTTCTATTTCTGATCATATAATCTAGGGAAAGGAGTGTGTGTTACATGATGAATGTTAACCCAATTAAAATAGAAGGTTATACATTTATTGCTATCACTGTTGAATTGCCAAATACTAATTTATTAGTCGTTGCAAATGATATTGGTTACATTATGTGTGGAGCACTAGATGTTGATTTGCTTAATGACAAATTAAAAAACCGTCCTATTGTAGCAGGAAGAGCTATAGGAGTAAGATCCATTGATGATCTATTAGAAGCACCTTTAGAAAAAGTAACAACACATTCTCATAAATATAATTGGAAACCTGGAATGAAAGGGAAAGAAGCATTATTAAAAATAGCTATGTAAAAAGGTATGCAAAAACACCTATGAAATTTCGACATTTTTAATGGGTATTAGTAGATATGTCATAGGTATTTTGATAAAATTTCATTAAAAAGGCAGAAATATAGGTGTTAATAATGAAAATAGTTTCAGTTAAAAATTTAAAAGAGGGAATGGAACTAGCAAAACCGATTTATGATAAATATGGACGGATTCTCTTACAAAAGCATATGAAACTTAGTCCGGCTATAATTAGCCGGCTAAACGATGGCGGTATCACATATGTTTACATTCGAGATAAGGATACGGAGGATATTGCCATTATCCCGCCAATTCCAGAAGAACAGCGTTTAGAAGCGATACAGAAGATTAGAGAGTCGTTTGATACGATGAAAAAGAATGACTTCATGAAAAATAGCTATTTAATAGATTCCCATGCAAATGAGCTTGGTGATATAGTTAATGAGATTACCAATGAATTAAGCAAGAAAAAAGAAGTCATTCATTATTTATCTGATATTTTAGTAACGGATGATTATGTTTATAACCATTCCATTAATGTAAGTATCTATACACTAGCATTAGCTAAAGAACTGAAAATGAAAGCGAAAGAAACTGAATTAATTGGTTTAGGCGCTATTTTACATGATTTAGGAAAATTGCTAGTTCCCAAGGATATATTAAATAAAAAGGGTTCGTTAACAGATGAAGAATTTGGAATTATTAAATCTCATACAGAATTAGGTTTTGACTTACTGAGAAAGAGTCACCATATCCCTTTATTAGTTGCGCATTGTGCATATCAACATCACGAAAGGTTGGATGGTTCAGGATACCCAAGAGGAATTACAGAAAAAGAGATACATCCATTTGCTAAAATAATAGGTGTTTCTGATGTCTTTGACGCTGTGACAAGTAACAGGGTTTATCGAGACGCTATGCTTCCTCATGAAGGCTTGGAAATCTTATATGCAGGTGCTGGCAAAAAGTTTGATAAAAAATTAGTGGAACTGTTTAAACGTACAGTAGCCCTTTATCCAAATGGATTGACTATTTATTTAAACGATCAAAGAGTTGGGGTTGTCGTGCGTCAAAATCCTTCTGCATATGAACGCCCAGTAGTTCGCATATTACGAGAAAACGATCGAAACGTTCAACCATATGATTTAGATCTTAGTGAAACTTTAGAAGTAATGATTATTGATAGTGATTAAAGAGATTTGAAAACTTGACCATTTTATCTATATTTACACCCTTCCCATCATACATTTATGGTGGGAGGGGTTTTTTATGTTACGTAAACGTGGACGAAAAAAGGCTGTGAAACCTCCATTACAACAAGTCATCTTTATATCATTCTTTCTATTTGTTCTTAGTATGATTATCAGTATTTTAGTTGTTAATGAAGGAATAAAGCCAGTTTTATTAAATTATGCAGAAGTGAGAGTTTCACAAATTGCAAACCAAGCAATGGGGATTGCTGTAAATAAAAAGATATCAGAAGACTTAGAAGCAGAAGAACTTGTCCAAGTGCAAGTAGATGAACAAGGAAGGGTTGAAAATTATATTTTTAACGCAGTAGTCGAAAACCGCGTGCAAAGAAACGTACAATATCGAGTGGAAAACTTTTTGAAATTATTAGAGAAGGGGGAAAGGCCAGAGTCAGGTATCCCTATTGAAGTGGAATTGGATCTAGAACCTTCTGAACAAGAGCTATTAGATGATGTAAGAGAAAAGGGACTTTTAGTAGAAGTACCGTTAGGTCAAGCTTTAGGGGTACCAGTGTTAGCAAATTTAGGGCCGAAAGTTCCCGTTAATATGGATGTGATTGGTCATGTGGAAACAGAAATCACCAGTGAACTAGTTGAAACTGGTATAAATGGTGCCTTTATTCATGTTAATGTACATATTTCAGTGGAGATGCGTGTTGTCATTCCGTTTGCATCAAGACCAGTTGAGGTTCTGCAAGATATTCCTGTTACAAAAGTATTTCATCCAGGAGAAGTACCAGATTACTATCATGATGGAGAAGGACAGTCTAACTTTTCTATTCCGATAGAACCCGGTTTTTAAAGAATTTTCAGAGAATATTATGAATGCTATCTACAAAATACGACAAAAAATGATATGAAACTAATAATTTCCTTTGACAGAATATTCTTATGTCCGTTATAATTTCAAAGATTGGACTAAATAAGTAATCAGCATGACATGAACATGTTTGTTAAAATATTCAGAAAAGAAAGGAGATTATAACATGGAGAAACGATCACAGTGGGGAACACGAATAGGTTTCTTGTTAGCTGCTATTGGTTCAGCAATTGGTCTGGGGAATATTTGGCGATTCCCTGCAACAGCGTTTGAGAATGGTGGAGGTGCTTTCTTTGTTCCCTATTTATTTGCATTGCTAACTGCAGGTATTCCGTTACTTATTATGGAGTACACGATAGGGCACAAATATCGCAGTTCATCACCAAGAGGTTTTTCAAAAATTAGTAAAGGCATGGAATGGATTGGTTGGTGGCAAGTACTCATATCATTTGTCATTTCCACTTATTATCCAATTGTTATTTCCTGGGCAATAATGTATGCTTATTTCTCATTTGGAACTAAGTGGGGCGAAAGTGCAACAGATTTCTTTGTTGGCGATTTTCTCACTTTGTCAGAACCTGGTGTATTTGGTTCAATAGTACCTAGTGTTTTAATTCCATTGCTATTTGTATGGGCATTTGTGTTCTTTTTCCTTGGGCGTGGAGTTAAAAAAGGGATTGAATTAGCTAATCGAATTTTCATACCATTACTATTCGTTGTATTTCTTATCATTGTTATCCGTGCTGTTACATTACCAGGAGCTTTTGAAGGACTAGATGCGTTTTTTAAACCCGATTGGAGTCGTATTGCTGACGGTGATGTCTGGGTTGCGGCATATGGTCAAATTTTCTTTAGTTTATCTATTGCATTTGCCATCATGATTACTTATTCTTCTTATTTGCCAAAAAAATCTGATATTACTAATAATGCATTTATTACAGGGTTTGCAAACTCTTCTTTTGAGCTATTAGCAGGTATTGGGGTATTTGCAGTCCTTGGTTTTATGGCATTTAAATCTAATGTACCGGTTAACGATGATTTAGTAGAAGGTGGCGTTGGGTTAGCTTTTATGGTATTTCCTGAAATTATCAGTCAAATGCCAGCAGCTAGTTTTTTCGGATTCTTATTCTTCGCTTCTTTAGTTTTAGCAGGTCTATCATCGATGATATCTATATCAGAAACATATATTGCTGCATTGCAAGAAAAGTTTTCTGTATCTCGAAAAGTTGCAGTAACAATTGGTGGGGGGCTCGCTTTTCTAGCATCTCTACTGTATGTTAATCAAGGCGGACTTTTCTTATTAGATACAGTGGATCACTTTATCAATAATTATGGTGTAGCTTTAGCAGGGTTATTTGAGGTTGTTGCTATTGCCTGGTTTGCTCGTCACCTAAAAGATTTACAAACACATGCTGATTCTGTATCAGATATAAAACTCGGAAAATGGTGGAGAGTGTCATTATCTGTCATTACACCAATCGTATTAGGATATATGATGCTTGAAAACTTAAGGACAGAATTAACTAGACCTTATGAAGATTATCCAATTGAATTTTTATTCACATATGGTTGGGTAGTCGCTATTGGCGCTATGTTTATTGGTGCACTTATTTCAACGAAAAAATGGCCGTCAAAAGATAATCATTCGTAATGAAGGTTTTTAAATAAGGAGGTTCTTTTATGTCAACGAGTGCTATTGTTATGGCAGTAATAGGTGTTGTCATTATTTGGGGCGGGCTAGCTGCTAGTATTATTCATGCCAGTAAATCATCTAAATAAAAGGTATAAAAAAGCGGCCTGTATAGAGTGTATTACTCTTACAGGTCGCTTTTTTCCCATCTTTTTAAGTAAGGATAGGGATCGAAAGACCATTCTGTGTTTCCATTATCCTTATACATGCCATAATGGAGATGAGGAGGGAACTTTCCTGATGTTCCTGGTGGCCCATATCCGGTAGAACCTACAGATCCAATAGTTTGTCCTGCTTCTACTATGTCCCCAACTTCAATACCTTCCGCAAACCCGTTAAGGTGTGCGTAATAGTGATAACGATTGTGAATATCACGAATACCGATTCGCCATCCACCATATTTGTTCCAACCCTTTAGTTCTACCACTCCATATGTGGTCGAACGTACAGGTGTTCCATAACCTGCGAATATATCTGTACCTTCATGAATTCTGCGTCCGCCAAAACCTCGAGCATCACCCCATGTGTTACGGTAGCTATAATTGTAAGTTTTGGGTACGGGAAAAGCATTTTGCTCAAAGCTGATTTGTTTATATTTTTGGAACAATTTGGCGTAATTCATAATAGACAAAACAGATAATTCTCTCTGGTAAAAATCCCATAGAGCTTTTTTAATGTCTTGTTCGGATTGACCATATTTTGTTAATAAAGATCCTATCGTATATAATACGTCGGATTCATTATTGGGGTCTGCAATGCCATCTCCATCACCATCTTTTCCAATTCCATTAAACCATTCCAAAATTTCAGGGGCTGTAGGTTTATGTTCAGGTAAAAACCCATACCATTTCTTTTCAGGAATTTGTATATGAATATTGTCTTTCTTTTCATCATTTTCAGTGTGAATATTTGCTTCGTATTGGTTTATGGCAGCATAATAATACCATGGTACAAGAGAAATGGCTTCTGCTTGTTTAAATCGTAAAATTTCTAAAGAGTCATTGTCCACATTTTCTTCAGCATGTGCTATAGTAGAGGTAAGCATCATACTAAGTATAAATAATAAAGAAACTCGACATAGCAAAAGATTTTACCTCCTTGTAAGGTATATAACATCAATCAAGTTTATATTTTGTTATAAAAGGACATTTCATTCTAGTAAGATTTGTCCATTTTGAATCGGGCATTTATTGGGAGTGAGTCAAAGAAATGTTAGAAGTTCAAGGAAATACATATGAAATCATTAAAGATTTCCGAGAAGGGTTTGATGAAAAAGCTTTTAAAGAACGCTACACAGAGATACTAAGCAAGTATGATTTTATTGTAGGTGATTGGGGATATGATCAGTTGCGCTTAAAAGGGTTTTATGATGATCAAAATCCAAAGGCTACTTTTGATACTAAAATTAGTACCTGTGAGGATTATTTATATGAATTCTGTAATTTTGGATGCCGTTATTTCATATTAAAGCAGGTGGATCACTAACACTATCGAAGGATAGTGTTAGCTTTTTAATAATGGAATAACACACCTTCTAAAATCTTCAGCATCCATTTCATTATATTGTAAAGCATGTTCCACTATATTTTCTTCAGAAATTCTCTCTTTGTCCACTTTTAAGTATTTATTGGTATTCAAATCCACAATAAGTAGGTCAGGTTTTATAGATGGTGTATCAATGATAGCTAAATCAAATAAATGAGTATCTCCTTTAAAGCTGACAAACTTTGTCGTCGCTTGCTCATCCGTATTTTTTAAGTAATTTATTTTTGACATGGATATCCCTCCTTTTTTTTACTAATATTAACAAAAAGTTCTAGTAAAAGAAAGATAACGGTAATGTATGATAAAATGAAAGAAAAATTTAGGGGGCTTCATCATGTATTTTGTCAATATTAATAAATTAAATGAAAAATTAAATTATTTGGACCAAAATTTCCCATTATATGAAAGCCAAGCATTCGATTCTGTGATGGAACATTTAGCATTAGAACGTTTAGTGCATGTCATGATTGAAACCATTCTGGATGTTGGAAACATGCTAATCGATGGATTTGTGATGAGAGATCCAGGGAGTTATGCAGATATTATTGATATTCTTGTCGATGAAAAAGTCATACCTGAACAGGAACAAAAAGCCTATCAAGATTTAATTGCACTAAGGAAAATGATCGTCAATCAGTATGATCAAGTCGACCATAATCGCATTAAAAATAGTTTGGACAAGAACAAGGATATTTATTTAACTTTTAGTCAAAATGTGAAAAGTTTCTTAGAAAATGAAACTGGTGTTGCCAATACATTTAGTCATGAATAAAAGGTATTGCTTTTATATAACAATCCTTCTTGTTTAATAAACATAAATTGCGACGTAACTTTGAAAAGTTCTTTTAAGACGAGTGCTATGATACCACTCCGGAAATATACTTCGCTTTTCCGCAGCGGGGTTCAGCACTTATATTGTTAATATACCTCAATTAGTTTATGTCGCAGTTTGGTTCAACTGTGTATTAAAACAACAAAGGTTACGAACAGAAAGTAAGTAAAAAGACAGATATTTTCTGTCTTTTGTTATATTTTCTAACAATGTTTTTGACCACTCGTTAGGATTGATTTAAAATAACTTAAATGATCAGTATAAGAATAGGAGCGGATAAATATGCAACAACCGGTCATGAAGGACAAATTTGGACGTCGTTTACAGGATTTACGAATATCCGTGACGGATCGTTGCAATTTTCGCTGTCGTTATTGTATGCCACGTGAAATCTTTGGAAAGGATTTTGCGTTTTTACCTAAAGATCATTTGTTAAGCTTCGAAGAAATTGAAAGGTTAGCAAAAGTGTTTCTTCAAATAGGAATAAAAAAAATTCGCATAACTGGTGGAGAACCTTTATTAAGAAGAGAATTAACCGCATTGATTGAGCGTCTTGCCAACCTCGATGGTTTAGAAGATATCGGATTAACTACTAACGGCGTGTTATTAGGCAAGGAAGCAAAAAGATTGAAGCAAGCAGGCTTAAAGCGCGTCAATGTTAGTTTGGACGCATTAGATGATGAAACGTTCATGGCAATTAATGACAGTGCAATGCGTACAAAGCCAGTGGTTGATAGTATTAAACAGGCAAAAGAAGCGGGGTTAGAAGTGAAAGTCAATATGGTCGTTAAAAAGGGAATGAATGACCATGAAGTGTTACCTATGGCAAATTTTTTCAAAGATTTAGGTGTGACACTGCGGTTTATTGAATTTATGGATGTTGGTCAATCCAATGGATGGGATTTCAAGCATGTGGTAACAAAAAAAGAAATGTTTGAAAAAATCTCCCATGTTCATGAGCTGGAGCCAGTGGATCCGGCATATATTGGTGAAGTGGCTAAACGTTATCGTTATAAAGGTACAAATACGGAAGTAGGCTTTATTACATCAGTTTCTGAATCGTTTTGCTCTACTTGTACAAGAGCTCGGATTGCTGCTGATGGACACTTTTTTACTTGCTTGTTTGCAAGTGAAGGACTAAATCTCAAAGATATCTTACGTAATGGAGCAACGGACAAAGAGTTGTATCAAACCATTGCTAATTGTTGGAGAAAACGTGATGATCGTTATTCTGATGAAAGAACAGAAGAAACGGTGAAAAATCGTCAAAAAATTGAAATGTCATATATTGGTGGTTGATAAAGAGAGACTTCCATCATTGAGGGGTTCATCCCCTTCTTGATGAGTTAGCAAAACTTATCAGGGTGCCAGCGTCCATTACCCCCACTTTTACTTCTTTCCTCATTCTAAGTCTTTGGGGTTCTTACGGACGATTTTTCACCGTGATAAAGTTATCGAAGGTAAGGAAGGTAATCATGGAACATGTAGATCGTTTTCATCGGCAAATGTTATTTCAGCCTATAGGAGAGGAAGGACAACAGCAATTAGGGAGGAAACACGTTGTAGTTGTTGGTTGTGGAGCATTAGGATCGTCTATAAGTGAAATGTTAGTTAGAGCTGGAATTGGAAAATTAACGATAATAGATAGAGACTATGTGGAATGGACGAATTTGCAACGGCAGCATTTATTTGTAGAAGCGGATGCAGAAAAAGTGCGCCCAAAAGCGATAGCAGCAAAAGAAAGATTACAGGAAATAAACCAGCAAGTAGAAATTGAAGCTATAGTTATTGATGCCAATCCGGACACCTTACCACCATTTGTTAAACAATGTGATCTACTAATAGATGCTACGGATAATTTTGATACACGGTTTGTTATCAATGATTTTGCGCATAAATACCAAGTCCCTTGGATTTTTGGTGCATGTGTGGGGAGTTCTGGAATGACCTTTACGATTATCCCGAAGAAAACGCCTTGTTTAGACTGTTTATTAAAAGTAACGCCAATGTTTGGTGCCACTTGTGATTCAGTCGGTGTTATCGGGCCAGCTGTACAAATGGTGGTGTCACATCAAGTGACAGAGGGTCTAAAACTTTTAGTAAAGGCAGATCAATATGTCCGTTCAAAGCTAGTTTTGTTTGATTTATGGAAAAACCATTATCAAATGATTGACGTGTCTAAAGCAAAAAATGGACAATGTTCAACTTGTGGACACCATCCGTCTTATCCAACCCTACAGTATAAAAATCAGCCTAAAACAGAAGTGTTATGTGGTCGAGATACGGTTCAAATAAGAGGAAAGAAATATGATCTAGCTATATTAGCTAAACGACTAAAAGATTTTGGTCATGTTCATCAAAATCCATTTTTAGTATCGGTTTATGTGGATTCTTGCAGACTTGTTTTTTTTCAAGATGGAAGAACCTTTGTTCATGGGACAAATTCAATCGAGGAAGCTAAAAGTATCTATTATCAAATTGTAGGTTAGGAGCGTAGACTTATGTTAAATGAGCGAATACCTATTCCGGTAGAAGAAGCAATAACCCGGGTAATGCATGAAGCGAAGCTAGGAGACATGGAATATGTCCAAATAGAAGAAGTCTATCAAAGAGTATTAGCGTCTAACATCGTAGCGGATCATGATGTACCATCTTTTGATCGGTCTCCGTATGATGGGTTCGCTATTATCGCTAAGGATACAGGATCAGCTTCTGCTCAGAGGCCTATTACGTTAGAAGTAGTTGGTCATATTGGTGCAGGTTCCGTTTACAATCAACCTCTTCAGAAAGGGCAAGCGGTTAGAATTATGACTGGTGCACAGATACCTGATGGTGCAGATGCTGTGATCATGTTAGAACATACGGAAACTGTTACAGATTCTGATAAGACATTTGTTAACATTCAACAACAGATGAAGCATCATCAAAATATTTCTTTCCAAGGAGAAGATGTGCAAAAAGGTGAGACGATTGTGGAGAGAGGTACTTTGATTAATCCTGGTATTGCAGCCTTGTTAGCTACATTTGGATATAAAAAAGTTCCAGTAACTAGAAAGCCTGTAGTAGGTGTTATCGCGACTGGAAGTGAGTTGTTAGAGGTTGATCAACCCTTACAAAAAGGGAAGATACGTAACAGTAATACTTATATGTTAATGGCACAAATTGAGCGTGCTGGAGCCAAACCTAAATATTTTGGCCAAGCCAGTGACCAGTTAGATGTCTGTATAAATCAGATGAAAAAAGCAATAGATGAAGTCGATTCTTTAATTACTACAGGTGGTGTGTCTGTAGGGGATTACGATTTATTACCTGAGATATATGAACACTTTGATGCAAAGGTTTTATTTAACAAAGTGGCCATGAGACCAGGAAGCGTAACAACAGTTGCAAAGTGTCAGGATACATTATTATTTGGTTTGTCCGGAAATCCGTCTGCTTGTTATGTCGGTTTTGAATTATTTACGAAACCATTGATACAAGCTTTTTTACAACAAAAAAGTGTTGGATTATCTCGTAAACAAGCTACTCTTGATGTTGATTTTTCAAAAGCAAACCCATTTGATCGATTTATTAGAGGACATGCGGAAATACGTGATGGTATGTTAGTTGCCTACCCTGCTGGCAAAGATAAATCTAATATGGTTCATTCTTTAGCAGATGCTAATGTGCTAATCCGTTTACCTGGAGGTACAGAAGGATTCCAAAAAGGCGATAGTGTTGAAGTATGGTTGCTAGAAAATGATACGATGTAATGAAGGAGAATGGTAGTGACGAAGAAGTTATTTGAAATTGTAGAAAACCCAATAACTGTAGGTCCACTTATAGATAAAGTTATGAGGAGAGAAGCAGGCGCCATTACTACTTTTATCGGCACGGTAAGAGAAATAACCAATGGCAAACGAACCATCAATTTAGAATACCAAGCATATAAACCGATGGCTGAAAAAATGTTAAAGCAAATTGGTGACGAAATTACAGAAAAATGGCCAAGCACTTATGTTGCAATCACTCATCGTGTTGGAAAATTAGATATTTCAGATATCGCAGTGATTATTGCTGTGTCTTCTCCTCATCGGAAGCCTGCGTATGAAGCTAATGAGTATGCCATTGAACGAATTAAACAAATTGTACCGATTTGGAAGAAAGAACAATGGGAAGATGGCAAGGCATGGATTGGAGATCAACTTGAGAATATACCTTATCCGAAAGGAAAGCCAGACATAAAGGGGGATGACCATGATTGAGGTTTTACTGTTTGCTCAATTACAAGAGGATGCAGGCACCGATCGTTTAACATTAAATATAGAAAAACTTTCTGTAAAACAACTGAGGAAAAAGTTAATGGAAACTTATAATCTCCAGCAAGTAAAAGAATCGATGGTAGCCGTCAATGAAGTTTATGCTCTTGATAAAGAATGGATCCAATCAGGAGATACTGTGGCCATTATTCCACCTGTTAGTGGTGGTTAAGAAATTTTACTTTTTTGACTGTGAACAATTGTCCGTAAGATCCCACTGATGGAAGTTCCTCTTTATCTTATTAGTGAAGGCGTGAATCATGATGTATGTTATTCAAGTCGTTGGTTATAAAAATAGTGGAAAAACGACACTTGTATCAAAATGGATTAAATACTTGCAAGCAAAGGGTCTCTCAACAAGTACTATAAAGCATCACGGTCATGGAGGGAAACCTGATACAATAAAGACCAAAGATACTGAAAAACATATGGAAGCAGGTGCAGGTCTTACATCTGTATTAGGGGAGAAGGAAGTCTTTTTAAACGCTCGTTTAGACCAGTTGCCTGTTGAAAATATATTAGACATATATTACTATCTTTCAATTGATGTCGTGTTCATTGAAGGATTTAAATCCTACCCATTTCCTAAAGTTGTGATGTTACGAGATGAAAATGATTTTGGCCTTTTAAATACATTAGAAAATATACAAGCAGTTTATACGATGAGCAAATTTTGTCAGTCATATGATGATGTATTTGTTACCCAATGCAAAATGGAGTTGATAACAGAAATTTCTGATCGTTTAGATTTCTTTCAGGATCAAAGGAATTAAAAAGGTGGGGTGTACGGATGACAAAGGAACATATTGGAATTATTTTAGCTGGAGGCCAATCTCGTCGCTTCGGTTGCCCTAAAGTTTTTGCTGGTTACAAGAATCAACCTTTCTATCAACATGCCATTCAAACATTAACCCCTTTTTCAATTGATATATATATGATTATTCAAAATAAATGGCGGGATGACTTAAAAAATAGCTCTGTAAGCTTATTAGAGGACACACCAAAGTTTGCTGGAGATGGTCCGCTTGCCGGTATCTATTCGGCTATGGAAGTAACAAATGCTACGTGGTATATGGTTATACCAATTGATACGCCTTTGATTCGTCCTGTCATTTTTGAAAAGCTAATGGAAAAAAGGGATGAAAAAAGGCAGGCAGTGATTCCTTTTGTTGATGGAAGAAAGCAGCCGCTAATAGCTATTTATCATCATGACACTAAACCAATCATCAAAGAGCAGTTACAAAAAGGTGATCGGTCCATGAAAGGGTTACTTGATCGAATATCTGTGCAATATGTTCCATTCTCAGACAGCGATAAACATGTATTTATAAATATTAATAGCAAGGAAGATTATCAAAAACTTCCCATGTAAAAAAGCCTTGACATTACTCGTCAAGGCTTTTTACGAACCAGCCAGGGAAATACAACAAGAATCATGCGGAGAGTGAGTATATTTCCTCAGCGTCGGTTTAGCTCTTAAGTTATATAAAGTTCAGGTTAGTAATATTTAAATGATATTATTCGTCGTCTATGGTAACATCATTTGCTGCAGAGTGAGCTAATCGTGAGGAAGCTGCTGCAGCAATTGCTCCAACAATATCATCTAAAAAAGTGTGGCAATCAGCACTAGACTTGTCATTTAATTTTTCCAATATACCGGGCTTCTGTTTATCAATGTATCCATAATTTGTAAAACCAATAGAGCCATAAACATTCACAATAGATAAAGCGATGACTTCATCAATACCATAAAGGCTCTCATCTGTTTCTATAATTTCTTGTAAAGGTTTGGATAACTGTTTTTTCTCTGCTAAAACGTCTAATTGAATACCTGTGATAACGGCATTTTGTACTTCGCGCTTCATCAGAACTCGATTTACGTTTTCTAAACAATCATCAATCGATAAATTTTCTTGATATTTATTTTGTAAAAAATAGACTAGTTCTGCTATGTCTCTTAGTTCCACTCCACGTTCTGTGAGCCAATTTCTAGCTTTCTTTTCTAATTCTGTTTGCTGACGTTCATTTTGCATTCAGATCACATCCTATAATTTTCATTTTCGTGATTTCATAACATATATTTAGTATAACAGAAAATTACGTCTTCTTTCTTCATTTGTTAACGAAAAAGAGGGGGAATATACATGCACTCTATATTTTTGCATTATTCTATACCTGTACCGAACACGCAAGTTAGTGATTCTCCATATTCGGTGTTTCAAGATCAGCAATATTATTATTTTGTGATACCGACAAGGCTGCAAGAACAGACTTTTTTAGAACAATACACCATTGCTAAGCATTTCCATCAGTACCAGTGGGAAAATGTACTTTTACCTGTTCAAAATGTACATAATCAATGGATTACGCAGATCGGTCAAGATAAATATGTTTTATGGTATGCAAAGAAAGGTAATGATGCGCCTTTTTCTGGTTCAATCCTTGCACAGTTTCATCAAACAGGATTCCCATATCCTTACCAGCCTCGTACAAGTAATTCTTATGGAAAGTGGAAAGAGTTATGGATACAAAAACTAGAGCAATATGAACAAATGTATCAAACTTTGTATCAAAAACGTCCTGTTTCTCGTTTTATTCGTCACTATGTGGATATGTTCCCGTACCTTGTTGGATTATCCGAAAATGCTATTCAGTATTTAAATATTGTGGAAGCAGAGAGTCGTTTTAATGAATCTGACCAAGGTACTTTTACATTTGGAAGATATCATCTATCTATGCAAAATGATTTTATTTATATGCATCAACTTGTTTATGATCATCCGGTTCGTGATATAGCAGAAGGTCTCCGTTACTTTTTGCTGCAAAAGGATGGAATAACGAAAGTGGAGTGTAAAAAATTCATCGAACAATATGTGTCGATCCAACCTTTGTCCATTTTCAGTTGGAAACTGCTATATGCGAGATTACTCTTTCCTATTCATTTGTTTGATATAGTTGATAAATTTAGTCAACAAGATGGGGGGGAAGAAATAATCGAAGAAATAATTGTTAGCCAATCTTATTATGAAGCAAATTTGCGTGACTTTTATTATGAAATGGGCGTTGATGAAAGAGAAGCAAATATAATACAATTAGATTGGTTATATTAAAAGAGAAGACCGCAGAATAATAATGCATCTCCTAAAATGAGATGCATTATTATTTTTTGTATTTTAAAAATTATAGTGTACAACGCTTACATAAAATTTTCTTCAAAGAATGGGCTAAATGATCTTGATTATGTAGTTTATGAGATGTATAATGTCCACTATATATAAACAAATGTATTCGTGAAATGTACAAAGGGAGGACGATGTCGTGAGTCAAGTAAACGTAGGACTATGTGGTCTAGGAACTGTAGGAACGGGTGTTGTAAAGCTATTACAAAACCATGCAGAAGAGATAAAACATAAAGTGGGCAGTGAAATTAATATAAAGAAAATTCTTGTTCATGATATAGATAAAAAACGGGATGTTTCAATTGACCGTGAATGGTTAACAAATGATCCAGAAGAGTTAGTGAATAACCCAGAAGTTGATATTATCATTGAAGTAATGGGTGGCATTGAAGATACTAACGTTCTATTAGAAAAAGCCATTAGTAATAAAAAACATATCGTCACAGCCAACAAAGATTTAATGGCAGTACATGGTCAAAAATTATTGCGACTGGCAAAAGAGAATCAATGTGATATTTTATATGATGCGAGTGTAGCAGGTGGCATCCCCATTATTCGTTCCTTAACAGAAGGATTAGCTTCAGACCGCATCCAAAAAATTATGGGTATTGTCAATGGAACAACTAACTATATCTTAACTAAAATGACGGACGATGAATTAGCTTTTGAGCCTGTACTAAAAGAAGCACAAGAGCTTGGATTTGCAGAGGCTGATCCAACTTCTGATGTGGACGGTTTGGATGCAGCACGTAAAATGACATTGCTAGCTAATTTAGCTTTCAAAATGGAAATTGGCTTAGATGATGTAGAAGTTTCAGGAATTCGAACAATTTCGCAAGAAGATATTACTTTTGCTACAAGTTTAGGGTATACTATTAAATTAATAGGTATTGCATCTATCCATAATGGAAAAGCGGAAGTAACCGTAGAACCGACCTTATTACCAAAAGATCACCCGCTAGCACTAGTAAAGAATGAATTCAATGCTGTATATGTGTACGGGGAAGCTGTTGGTGAGACAATGTTCTATGGACCAGGTGCTGGGAGCATGCCAACCGCAACTGCTGTCGTTTCTGATCTTATGGATGTTGTGAAAAACACTCGTCTTGGTATAACAGGAAATGAATATGTCACCCCTCAATATGAGAAACAACTCAAAGAAAATGATGAGAAATACATGCAATACTTCATTAGAATGGAAGTGGATGACACTGCTGGCACTTTCCAAAAGATTACAAACGTCTTTACAGATGAGAATGTAAGCTTTGCTAAAATTTTACAATTACCTTCTGATAAAGAGAAAATGGCTGAAATTGTGATGGTGACACACAAGATTAGCAAACAGCAATTATTAAACAGCAGAGAAAACTTAAAAGATTTAGACGTAGTAAACAGAATTATTAGTTATTATCGCGTCGATGGGGAGGATTAAAAATGGCTTGGGAAGGTCTAATTAAACATTATCAAAAACATCTACCAGTGGAAGAAAATACACCAATGATTTCATTGCATGAAGGAAATACACCTTTAATTAAATTAGAAAAACTATCAGAAAAGTTTGATATTAATGCATATGTGAAATTTGAGGGATTAAACCCTACCGGATCATTTAAAGATCGTGGCATGGTTATGGCCATGGCAAAAGCAGTAGAAGAAGGAGCAAAGGCAGTTATTTGTGCTTCTACCGGTAACACTTCAGCTTCTGCTGCAGCTTTTGCGGCACGTGCCGGCTTAAAATGTATTGTAGTCATTCCAGAAGGGAAAATTGCACAAGGGAAACTTGCTCAAGCGGTAATGTATGGTGCTGAAATCTATTCTATTAAAGGAAACTTCGATGATGCGTTGAAAATTGTTCGTAAATTGGCAGAATCGGGCGATGTAGCTTTAGTAAACTCTGTAAATCCTTTTCGTATTGAAGGGCAAAAAACAGCAGCATTTGAAGTGTGTGATGTGTTAGGAAAAGCGCCAGAGTATCTCTTTATTCCAGTAGGGAATGCAGGAAACATTACAGCATACTGGAAAGGTTTTAAAGAATATCATGAGCAAAAGCAAACAGGCTTGCCGAAAATGATGGGATTTGAAGCAAGTGGTGCTGCAGCCATTGTACATGATCGTGTATTTGAGAATCCGGAAACAGTTGGTACAGCAATCCGAATTGGAAACCCTGCAAGCTGGCAAGGTGCTGTGAGTGCAAGAGATGAATCAAATGGTAACATTGATGAGGTAACAGATGAGGAAATGATTGAAGCATATAAATGGATTGCGGCAAATGAAGGGGTATTTGCAGAACCTGCATCGTGCGCATCTATTGCTGGTTTATTTAAAGCATTAGAACGCGGAGACGTTGAAAAAGGATCGACGGTTGTAAGTGTGCTAACAGGTAATGGATTAAAGGATCCAAATACAGCTATCGATTACAGTGAAGTGAAACCAACTGTTTTACCAAATGATGAAGAAACGGTAATTAATGAAATATTAGGTAGTGTCAAGGCATGAGTTGGGTAATAAAGGTACCTTCTAGTACATCTAATTTAGGGGCAGGTTTTGATTCCGTTGGATTAGCACTTAACTTATATTTAGAATTAACAGTGACTACATCCGATGAATGGGAGTTTGTTCCTACATCACCTAGTTTGGAAGGGACACCAACAGGAAAAGACAATTTGATATATGAAATTACCGAAAAAGTAGCGTTGAAATACAGTAAGTTGGATCAATTAACTCCATGTCGCGTGGAAATGAAAAGTGAAATTCCATTAGCAAGAGGGTTAGGCAGTAGTGCTACAGCGATTATAGCAGGAATTGAGCTAGCCAATATATTATTGAACCTAGATATGACGGAAGATGAGAAGTTACAATTTGCTACAGACATAGAAGGGCATCCGGACAATGTTGCTCCGTCCTTACTAGGGGGTTGCATCATCGGTCATTATGATGGCAAGGTTACGTATACGAAAATCCCTGTCAAAGGGGTTACATTTGTTGCTGTTATCCCTAGTTTTGAACTAAAAACTAAGGATGCTCGTGCTGTATTACCAGACACGTTTAGTTTTAAGGAAAGTGTTCAGGCGAGTGGTATAGCAAACGTGAGTGTAGCAGCTATCTGTCAAGGAGATTGGTCAACACTAGGAGAAATGATGAAAAAGGACTACTTCCATCAACCACACCGGAAATCGTTAATCTCCCATTATGATCAGCTTGTAAATTATTTAGATGAAGATGCGTACGGTGTTTTTCTAAGTGGGGCAGGTCCTACTATGATTGCGGTGGTTGATGATAAGAAGGTATTTAGCTATTTAAAAATGTGGAAAGCTGACTTTCCAGAGTTTCAATGGTTGCCATTACAGGTGGAAAATAGCGGTTCAAGTGTTGCTCCGTTACCAACAAAGGTTTATCAAGAATAAGAACTGCCCTCATTGGGCAGTTCTTTTTCTTACCATATCAGAGAATTTATCACGGTGAATAATCGTCCGTAAAACTCCCACTGATTAAGTTATCAAGTAAAAAACGAATACCTATGATGAATAGGTATTCGTTATCTAATTAAAATACTTGTTCTATTTCTGTTACACCAGGTACCTCAGCCATTAATGCTCTTTCGATACCTGCTTTTAATGTGATGGTAGAACTTGGGCAGTTTCCGCATGCGCCCATTAGACGTAAGCGTACAATACCATCTTCCACTTCTACTAATTCTACGTCACCACCGTCACGTAATAAAAACGGACGTAATTTATTTAACACTTCTTGTACTTGTTCGGATTGTTGTTCCATCATGAACTTCTCCTTTCCAACCTACTTCTATTATAAATGCTTAGTAGAAAAAAATCTATATTAGCAACCTTGTTCATTGATAAAGTTTTTCAATCTAGTGTATATTTTATCGTCAATTCGATTATTTGTAAATAAAAGCATATCAAAAATATAATAAGTCATGAAGGGAATCGAACATTTCTAGTCGGTTAAAAGGTGTGATATAATGATAATGACAGTAAAAGTAAATTTTTGTGTAAAAAATTTAGCTAAAGGAACGGAAAAAGTAAAAGAAGAGTTAGAAAAAGACCCAGATATAGAAGTAAGTGAGTATGGTTGTACCAGCTTTTGCGGAATTTGCAGACAATATCATGTAGCCATTGTTAATGGCAGACCAGTAATAGCTGATACACCAAATGAATTAATCGAAGCAGTATATGATTATATAGACAATGAACTATTTGATGAAAGTTAAAAAAGGAGTTACACGCACATGAAAATACCATTTACAAAAATGCATGGACTAGGGAATAGTTATATATTCATTGATGTATTTGAATTTCCCTTAGAGGAAACAATATTGAGCGATTTAGCAATTAATGTTGCAAACAAAGATATTGGAATTGGTTCAGATGGTCTTATTTTAATCCATCCAACTGATAAAGCAGATGTCGGCATGCGAATCTTTAATAAAGATGGTTCTGAAGGGAAAAACTGTGGAAACGGTCTTCGTTGTGTAGCTAAATATGCATATGAACACCAATTGGTAAAAAATAAACAATTTACAATTGAAACAAAAGCAGGGAATGTTACAGCAGAGGTGCATGGAGAACGTGATCTTGTAGAAGAAGTAACGGTCGATATGGGCAAGCCATATTTAAATCGTGAAGAAATCCCGATGTTAGGGAGTAGCCAGGAACAAGTTATTGCTGAACCATTTGAAGTGGCAGAAAATAAATTATCTGTTACGACGGTTTCCATGGGGAATCCTCACGCTGTATTTTTTGTAGATAATATAGAAGATGCTCCGTTACAAACATTAGGACCAATCATCTCAACAGATGAAAGATTTCCAGAAGGTGTTAATGTAGAGTTTATTGAAAAGGTGAATGATCATAAGCTTCAATTCCGTGTTTGGGAGAGAGGATCTGGCATTACGCAAGCATGTGGAACAGGAGCATGCGCTTCTGTGGTAGCATCGGTTTTAAATGGCAAGGTGCAACAAGGAGAAGAGATTACCGTACATCTAGCTGGCGGTGATTTGTTTATTACATGGGCAGAAGATGACCGTGTCTGGATGCGAGGAAAGGCTGAAACAACAGTGGATGGCACATTTTTTTGGTCAGGAGCTAAGGCATAAAGCAGTTTAAAAGCTATGATAAAAACAGATTGATTGAACTCATGTAAAATCCTTTGTATACTGGAGTGTGCAATAGAAGGTTAAAATTAGAATAGAAAAAGGAGTTTTTCTATGATTATCAATATTACCGATAATGCGAAATATCAAATAGAAGAAATGATGAAGGAAGAAGATGCAGAAACCGTTCGTCTTCGTTTCGGTGTAAAAGGTGGCGGCTGCAGTGGTTTATCTTATTCTTTAGGATTTGATTATGATGTCAATGAAGAATTAGATCATACCGAAGAATCAAATGGAATTCCATTAACCATTAAAAAGTTTGACATTGATGTGATTGATGGAACAACTATTGATTTTAAACAAAACATGATGGGTGGCGGTTTTACCATCGATAATCCGAACGCGATTGTATCATGCGGATGCGGATCGTCCTTCAAAGCAAAAGACCGAGAAGGTTCACCTGAAAATTGTTAATATGCACAGAGTTGGATGATTAATAGTACCAGGATAAAAATGAAACTTGAACGGTAAAGATAACTCCAATTTTGCAATTTTTGGTTGTAAATTACCATAATCTCTCTTAGATGATCATTCAAAATTCACTAGGAGAGATTTTTTGTTTTAAAAATGTATAAAAAATTGTGTTGCAAGCAGCTTAGCTTATAGAAATAACATTATCCAAAATTGACTTTTGCAATCTTATGTATGGGAAAAAACGAACTAAAAAAGAAAAGATACCTTATTGCACAAATTAATTATATCGACAACAATCCTATGAAATTAGGTATGAGAAAGTAAAGAAAAAAAGAAGGAACACCAAGATTAATTCTTTGGTGCCCCAGGTGGATAGTAATAGGGTGGAACTTTAATCCAGCCATGTTCTCTCATTTTAGTTTTAACATCTATTCCATATATTGCCTTTTCGGAATGAAACCTTATCCACATTAGTCCTATATCACTTCGAATACTCTGGCTAATATTAGTAGAACACATTACGATGTTTGATGCAACTTTAGCTGAAATAAGATTAGCAATTTCTGAATCAGTTGGTTTTACTCCTAGTGGAATGTCATTGGGATCAGAAATGGGTTTATGTTCATTTGTATCAGATAAGGGAATGCCTTCTTTTAGCATAAAGGATTGTAAGGCTTGTTGTTGATTTGTAGCAAGCTTCTTGCCTTCTTTTAAAAGGTCAATGAGTACATCATCAGTGGTAGTATTTAAAGCAGATTCAAGCACGGGAATCTCTTCTGATAAGGCCGTATAGTAAAGCCAACATCCCGTTGCTTCACCAATATGTACTCTTGATTTAGGTTCATTGTCAAATCTTGTTCTTAAATAATCAAATAAGGCTTCTATCTTTTTTGGCAATCAAAGCACCTCAAATCATAATAGTATTTATTAACATAATTAACTTAAATTGGAATTTTATACATTCGATATATAGAAGAATAAGTTATGATTTTTCATAACGCTTTATAAACACAAAAAGGGCAGCAGTTCATCTAATGAACCAGCTGCCTTTTTCATTTAACAAGCAAATATCTTCTAGTGAAAATTCTTCCTTAAAACATGCTAGTAGAATGCTTTGGCTGTACTCTTGCTTTTGGATCCATATAAGCTTTTGCATTATTGACGGCTGTTGGACCTTCCCCAAATCCAGCAGCAATTAGATTTACTTTTCCTGGATATGTGCAAATATCTCCTGCTGCGTAAATTCCAGGAACATTTGTTTCCATTTTGGAATTAACTACAATGCTGTTTTTTTCAATCTCTAGTCCCCAATTTTTAATCGGCCCGAGTGATGAAATAAATCCGTAATTTACTAATACGTGATCGACATCAAGGACGACCTCTTTGTCTCCTTTTACTTCTTTTAATCGGACTTGATCAATTTTGCTCTGTCCGATTAAACTTTCGGGCACATATGGTGTTAAAATATTCACATTTGAATTCATCAGTGTTTCCACACTGTGTTCATGTGCACGGAATTTATCTCGACGGTGAACTAATGTCACTTCTTTTGCAATTGGTTCTAACATTAATGCCCAGTCTACGGCTGAGTCACCACCACCGAAAAGAACGACCCTTTGGTCTCGGAATTTATCCATATTGTCAACAAAATAGTGCAAGTTCTTATTTTCAAAGTTTTCTGCGTTATCTATTGCTAGCTTTCTTGGTTGAAAAGCTCCATTACCGCCCGTAATGATTATCACTTTTGAAAAGTGTGTTTCATTTGGTGTTGTAATACGAAACGTATCATCTTCTAAACGTTCTACTTTTTCTACAGATTGATTAAGCACAATTTCTGGCTCAAATAAATCTGTTTGTTCTTTTAAATTGTCAACTAGCTCTTGTGCACGAACTTTTGGAAAACCTGCTATATCATAAATGTATTTCTCTGGATATAATGCGCTTAGTTGTCCGCCGATGTGTGGAAGGCTTTCGATAATTTTGACAGATGATTGTCTCATTCCGCCATAAAAAGCGGTAAATAACCCAACAGGGCCAGCACCAATAATCGTTATATCGTAAACTTGATTAGACATGATAGAATCCCCCTAAAATAAAACATGCATCAATGCCTACCATTTTAACATAATTTGTCGTAAAATGAATAGTACAACACCTTATTAAAGCTGAGAATATCCTGAGAGAAAGAAGAATCTTACAGAAAATTTAAAATCAAGGGTTGAAAAATGTCAAAAAAACGTCTAACATATATTGAGGACTAATTATTTTATTTTCAAAACATACGCCTTAGTACGTGAAATACATCACGTACTATAGCAAAAAAATCTTAAATGGATGTGAGAGCAATGAATCAACCAAAAATTGTTATCCTAGGAGCAGGATACGGAGGCTTAACTACTGTTAGTAAGCTGCAAAAAGAGTTAGGTGTAAATGATGCACACATTACATTAGTCAACAAGCATGATTATCACTATGAGTCTACTTGGCTGCATGAAAATGCTGCAGGAACACTTCACCATGACCGTAGTCGAGTTAAAATTAGTGATATCATTAATTCTGCAAAAGTTAACTTTGTACAAGACACTGTAACTGCAATTAAACCAGACGAAAAGAAAGTAGAACTGGAAGACAGTGTTTTGGAGTATGATTACTTAGTAGTAGCGCTTGGTTTTGAAGCAGCAACATTTGGTATTCCAGGCCTATTAGAAAATGCCTTTACAATTGGAAGTATTAATAAGGCACGACTTATTCGTCAACATATTGAGTATCAATTTGCTCAGTATAATAATGAGCCAGAGCCGAAAGCAGAGCGATTAAATTTCGTTGTCGGTGGTGGTGGTTTTACAGGTATTGAATTTTTAGGAGAGCTTGCGAACCGTGTTCCAGAGTTATGTGAAGAATACGATATCGACCGCAGTAAGGTTCGTATAATCAACGTAGAAGCAATGGACACGATTATGCCAGGATTTGATCCAGAGCTAATCGAATATGCGATGAACTCATTAGAAGCACGTGGCATCGAATTTAAACTAGGTGCTTTCTTAAAAGAGGTCAGAGAAGATGGTATTACCATTGAACAAAACGGTGAGAAAGAAGATATTCCAGCAATGACAACTGTTTGGGCAGCTGGTGTCCGTGCTAACCACTTAGTTGAAGAGTCTGGATTAGAACACAATCGTGGTAAAGTCGAAGTGAAATCAGACTTGCGTGCACCTTCTCATGAAGATGTATTTGTAGTAGGGGATTGTGCTTTAATTTGGAACAAAGAAATTGATCGTCCATATCCGCCAACTGCACAAATTGCGATGCAAGAAGCTGAAGTATGTGCACATAACCTAACAGCATTGGTTAAGGGTGGCGAACTTAAAGATTTCGCATTTATTAACCGTGGTACAGTATGTTCATTAGGTGAGAATGATGCGATGGGATCTATCTTTGGCGGTAAAAAGCTATTTGGATGGTCTGCAAGCTTTATGAAAAAAGTCATCGACAACCGTGCTTTATATAAAATCGGTGGCTTAGGTCTAGTATTGAAAAAGGGAAAGTTTAATGTTTTTTCATAAATAGAGCTTAGAAAGCAGAGGCATTTCCTCTGCTTTTTCTATTAAAAAAACTGTGTTATATATCGCTGTTAATATGTTGCAAAAATGAATGGAAATAAGCTTAGAGAAATGAATTCGATATCATGAACTATACCTATAAGAAGAGGTTAATAGAAGCTATTTTTATAGTTGCAACGAGGCAGAGGGCGTAATAAAATATGATTGTTATAGTATTTCAAAATTGAGGGAGAAATATCATGATTCAGTTAACTATATCTGTATTATTGTTTTTCGTGTTGTTTTTTGGTATTAGCTTTATTTTAAACATGATTTTACGGCAAACATGGTTAATGGCAGGCGTGTTTCCATTAATAGTTATATTAATAGTTGATAAACTACCGTTTTCTACATATTTCACTGATTTTCCTTATTCGGTCCAAAAAGTATGGAACGAAATTCTCTCATTGGGGATTCAAGATATCATCATTCTTTCTTCTGGATTTATCGGGACTATTGCAGCAGGAATGGTTATTAAATTCTTAAGGAAAAATGGTTATCAAATGTTTTAATGATGTATAAAAAGTATTCAAGTGGTTAAGATGACACCTAGAAAGGTGTGATCTTATATGAATCTGTTAAAATGGTTGAAAAGAAGCCTTTTTATCATTTTATTTGGTATGGCTGCATTAACTAGCTTTTCATCTGTTTCAAATGTGTCAGCAAAAGAAGTGGCTGAAAGCATTGGTTCCAATGCAGACAACCAATGGCAAGCTTTTCATCATTCGTTGGACAAATGGTTAGCAGGGAAGAAAAAATTTGTGAAAGATATTCAAAGTAGAGTAACTTATATTTCTAGTGAACAAGTAACAGAGCCAACGACACTAGAAGAAACAATAGACTTCTCAGAATATGAAACAAAAAAAGTCGTAGCGACTGGTTATACAGCAGGTGTTGAGTCTACGGGTAAATCTCCTGACCACCCGGCATATGGTATTACCTATTCAGGGGTTAAGGTTACCCGTGATTTATACTCTACCATTGCTGCAGATTTAAGCGTTTTTCCAATCGGCACCATTTTGTTTATTCCAGACTATGGTTACGGAGTAGTAGCAGATAAAGGTGGAGCGATAACAGGAAATAAAATTGATTTATATTATCCAACGGTAGAAGAGGTCTATGAGAAGTGGGGTAAAAAAGAAGTTTCCGTTTATGTGATTGAATATGGAGATGGCAACTTAACAGAAGAGGCTATTACCGATCTAAATGAAACGGAAGCATTACAAGTATTCAGACACCAATATAAGTCAGAGTAAGAACAGCTCCTTAACGATAAGTTAAGGAGCTGTTTTATTATTTTGTACGTTGTTCTTTTATTAAAAAATAGGAAAAAGTAGAAATGCGAGAATAATGCCTGTTAGTCCGCCAAAGAAAACTTCAATTGGTTGGTGGCCAAGTAATTCTTTCAATTCTTTCTGTTTTTCATATTCCCCTTTTTTCTTCCAGCCTTTTGCTTCTGATACAAAATGATTAAAATCTTTTACTAGCATATTAATTAAAATAGCTTGTTCACCAGCTTGTCTTCTGATTCCAGTCGCATCAAACATAATAATGATGGCTACTACACAAGAAACAGCAAACAATCCGGATGAAGCTCCGTGCTCTATACCGATACCAGTTGCAACGGCAGTCACAGCAGCAGAGTGACTACTAGGCATTCCGCCAGTGCTAAATGCTAAGCCGGGTTTAAACTCCTTTGTTGCAATAAAATGTAAAGGGACCTTAATTGTCTGTGCAAAGACAATGGCAATTAATGCGGACCATAGTGGAAAATTAGCGAAAATCTCCAATTAGAACATCCTCTCTATATGTAAACTGGCAAAAAACCAGTCGATGTGTATGGTAGTGATATATATTGATCAAAATGATATGTATGTTATGTTTATTCAAGTATTTAAATAAAGGCTGTTTTCTAACAGATTGTTGCTTTTTATAAAAAGTCTAATTGCACAATGTCCATATAATACGCAATAAACTTTAAAAGTTTTCCTCTCACTCTGTTCACGATGAGTGCTTAATCGACGCTGCGGGAAAAACACTCGCTTTCACCCAAGGGTACAAGTGTGACATCTATTCAAGCTTCCTTTGGTCGCTTTCGCAGTGTCTTCTTTGCCGTGGGGAACGCTTCAGCCTCCTCGGAAGCAAAGGACGCTTCCTGCGGGTCTTCAGACTGTTCCTTTCCCACCGGAGTC
This sequence comes from Gracilibacillus sp. YIM 98692, assembly GCF_010993965.1. Taxonomy (GTDB): domain Bacteria; phylum Bacillota; class Bacilli; order Bacillales; family Amphibacillaceae; genus Gracilibacillus. The sequence continues at coordinate 118,830 of NZ_WIXM01000002.1, forward strand.
TCATAGTTTTCCGTAGCTTGGATGGTGCTCGTTTTTAGTAGAAAAAATACATTTTCCTACTACTCACGAGCAGAAGAAATATACGTAGACTCCTGGGGGAACAGCGCGAGCTGAAGATCCCGCAGGCAGCTTGCTGCCGAGGAAGCTGAAGCCGTGCCCCCGGAAAGCGAAGTATATTTCTGGAGCGGTATTCAGAGCTTTTTTAAGGCTTATGTCGCAGTATTGTTCAACTGTGTAGTAAAAAAACAACAAAGAATACGAAAAGAGCCAATGAAAAATTCATTAAAATGAAAGTTGCTAATATTGTAAGTATTTCCTTTATTATAGCATAGCACTTTTGGAATTTATAATGTAAACGATCTTTTTTACAGCACCTTATCATGAGATAAGAAAAGGTGAGATCAGTCAGATCATCACCTTTAATCGTCAAAGGAAAGCCGCGGTGTTGCTCCGAGGCTTGTCCGATATACTACTTTTTAATCGCAGCGTCGAGGGATACTTCGATCATATCATTAAATGTTGTTTGTCTTTCTTGTGCAGAAGTTTCTTCTCCAGTAATAATATGATCAGAAACCGTTAGAACAGATAAAGCTTTTCGATTAAATTTAGCGGCAAGTGTATATAGAGCTGTTGTTTCCATTTCTACTGCTAATACATTATACTGATCTAATAATGTTAATAACTCTTTCATATTATCTCGATAAAAACTATCACTTGTAAAGACGTTTCCAACACGAAGGGAAAGGCCTTTGTCTTCTCCTGTTTCATAAGCCTTTTTTAGTAATGAAAAATCGGCTGTTGGAGCAAAGTCAATCCCGCCAAACACCATACGATTCATTTGAGAGTCTGTTGATGAAGTACTTGCTAAAATAACATCACGTACATGAACGTCTGTAGAAATAGCTCCACATGTGCCAACACGAATCAAGTTTTGTACATCATAGCTTTGAATCAATTCATTCACATAGATCGAAATTGATGGTACACCCATTCCGGTACCTTGAACCGAGATTTTCTCCCCTTTATATTGACCTGTATAGCCATACATTCCACGAACTTCATTATAACAAGTCACATTATCTAAAAAATTCTCTGCAATATATTTAGCTCGAAGCGGGTCACCCGGTAATAAAATAGTATCTGCAATATCACCCTTATTGGCGCCTATATGTACACTCATCTGTTCGACCTCCTTCATAATATAAAGAGAAACTTCCATCAGTGGGGGGCTTCATCCCTAACTGATGATTAGCGAAACTTATCAGGGTTCTAGCGTCCGTTCTGCCCACTTCTACTTCTTTCATTATTCTAAGTCTTGAAGTGAGGGTCTTACGACGGTTGTTCACCGTGATAAATTGAAAATACCATAAACAATAAGGAAATACAAATGTAAAAACATTTGAAAAACATTAGCTTATTAGTTTCTAAATCACCTTTAATCGTATATAATGTATCTAGTTAGTTTATTAGAATTGTATAGGCTTTCACAAGATGGTAAGTCTTTTGATTGGAAGGGGAGGAATATCGATGAAAGAACAGACATTTACTATTCAAAGTGATACTGGTATACATGCTCGTCCAGCTACATTGCTTGTTAATAAGGCGGGTCAATATGAATCACATGTTGAGTTGCATTATAATGGGAAAACAGTCAATTTAAAATCTATTATGGGTGTTATGTCACTAGGTGTTCCAAAAGGGGCAGAAATTCGAATCACGGTTGATGGCAGTGATGAGGATCAAGCGCTTGAAGGAGTAACAGAAACGATTAAAGAGCACTTAGGAGAATAACGAACGGTTTAGAAAGGGGTTGTCTCATAAGTTCAGTTTACGAGTGTTAAATTCCAGTTATTTGTACAGTGAGCTGACTTTTGGACAGCTCCTTTCTTTATACTATCAGAAAGTATTGGGTTAATGATTTGCTTCTCATTTGAGAAAAAGCTTTGAAGAGGTGTTCTGATGAATATACAAGTTTCACAGCTCCCAGGAATTGGGCAAAAGATTAGTATGCGTACAGCAGAAGAAAATATGCTGGTGGTTGTGGTTCACCATTCTGGAAAACGAGAATTATATTTTTTTCATGACGCAGATGATGATGAAGCTGATTTTGCAATGGATTTAACTCCTGATGAGACAAGAGAGTTAGGTGCTCAGTTACTTGGGGCCACTTATCAACCAGTGAATCCAGAGCAATTACGAATGTTTAAAAAGCAAATTGTGATCGATTATATTACACTATCCTCCAAGTCTAGGCTAGCCAATAAAGCCATTGGTGAAGCAGAAATTCGTAAGCACTCCGGTGCAACGATTATTGGTATCATACAAGGAGACGAAATGGTGGCTGTACCTGATATAAATCATGTCATTCAACCTGGAGATGTTTTAATGACAATCGGAAAAAAGGAACAAGTAGCAGCATTAGAAGCACTCTGTAAGGGAGAGGACTGAATATATTGCTAGGAGATTTTCCCACACTGCTTGGTGCAGGATTAGTATTATTAGGTATTTTTTATCTTGGATATCTAAGCCTGAAAATTAATTTTCCCAATGTCATCCTATATATTATTTTTGGTGTCATTTGTGCAGATATTTTAGTGGATAATGAAGTTTTACATTTTGCAAGTGAAGTAGGAATCGTTTTATTATTCTTCATTTTAGGTCTTGAGTTTAGCATAAGCAGGCTTGGAGATATTGCTAGAAAAGCATGGTCTTCAGGCTTGCTTGATGTTTTTTTAAGCTTAGGCGTTGCCATGTTTATATCCATTGGCTTTGGTTTGGATTTGCTTAGTTCCTTTGTTGTGGGCGGTATCGCTTATGCGACCAGTTCATCGATTACAGCCAAAATGTTAGATGACAAAGGAAGAATGGCTAACCGCGAAACAGAATTTATACTCGCTATTCTGATATTTGAAGACCTTGTTGCACCAATTGTTATTGCTGTTTTAATTGGAATAACCAGTAGTGGAGCATTTTCTGTCACCGATTTATCTATTGTGTTAGCCAAAGTTATTTTATTAATTATGGCCGCTGTTACAATCAGTAAAATAGTGCCAGAACCTTTAGAACGGTTCTTAAATAAAATAGATGATGAAGATTTCCGCTTTGCCTTATTAATTGGAATTGCGATTAGCTTTGGAGGCATTGCGTTGTGGTTAGAGCTCTCCGAGGTTTTAGGAGCGTTTCTAGCAGGCATGATGTTGGCAGAAATGAGCAAAATTGAGAGGGTGGAACAGGCTGTTATTCCGATTAGGGATTTAATGCTGCCAACCTTTTTTGTTTATTTTGGTACCACCATTCAATTTGGACAGGGTATACCGATGCCTCTGTTATTAATTAGCTTAATTATTTGGTCCATTATAGCTAAAATACTTGTGGGAGTAATCGGTGGTAAATGGTACGGTTTATCGAAAAAAGTTTCGTTCCGGGCAGGACTATCTCTTTGTGCTAGAGGAGAATTCTCCGTTGTCATTGCAAGCATTGCATCTGGACCAATTAAATTGTTAGGTGGATTCTATGTGATTGTAGTTGCCTTTATCGGTATGTTATTATTTGAATATGCTCCAAACATCGCAGATAGATTTTACGGGAAGAAAGTGAACAAACAGAGAAAGCTAAAGGTTCCTGGATCCTGATAAAGAGAGGTTTCCATCAGCGGGGAGTGGGGGCTTACGGACGATTGTTCACCGTGATAAACGAATGCTGACAAAAAGGAAGTGTATTTTAGTGGAATTTCTTTATTTTCCTGAAGACAAAACGCAATATATTCCCTCTGTCCTCATGTTGGTCGTCTTCGTTATCGGTGCCATTGTTGCTATGTATCTTGTTAAAAAAGCATCGAAAAAAGAAGAAGAAAAATTTAATAATGAATATAAGGATTTATAAGATAAAAGGTTTATGATTAATCTCTCATCTTTTGGTCTATACTATGGATGGACACATGAGGAGAGGTAGATTATCAATGAAATTTCATAAGTATTGGCTTTGTTTAATATTATTAGTTTTGGTGTCTTGTCAAGAAGAGGAGAGGTCGCCATTAGATGTAAGATTGTATAATAGTGATGACGATGCCGTTGGAACGGCTACCTTAAATGATCAGGATGATAAAGTGACAGTAAAGGTAAAAGTAGAGGGACTGGAACCAGGGATGCATGGAATACATATTCATGAATATCCTAAATGTGAAGGTCCCGACTTTCAATCTGCCGGTAATCACTTTAATCCTGAGGGAAAAGAGCACGGGCTTATGCATCCAGATGGGGCTCACTTAGGTGATATGCCTAATATTCAAGTAGAAGGTGATGGCACGGCTGATGTAGAACTCGAACTTTCTGGTGCTACTTTAATGGAAGGCACAAAATCTTTATTAAGAGAGGATGGCACTTCTATTATTATTCATGAGAAAGTAGATGACGGTGTTTCACAACCGGCAGGTGATGCTGGTAAGCGAATGGTTTGCGGCATTATCTCATTGGATGAAGCCACACAAGATGAAAAGCCTACTGATCCAACCGAAACGAATAAGAAAGAAGAAGAGTAAGGGTGTAACCCTTACTCTTCTTCTTTTATTTTATCTAAAGCTTGGATGATTCGATGGATGCCCTCTTCCACTCTTTGCGTTGGACAAGCGATATTTAAGCGCATAAACCCTTCTCCATCTTCTCCGAATGAAGCACCATCATTTAGTCCTACTTTGGCCTTTTCTTGTAAAAAGCTTTTGACCTTTTGATGAGACCATCCGAGACCTCTAAAGTCCAGCCAAATAAGGTAAGTGCCTTCAGGTTGAATCACTTTTACGTCATTCCTGTTTTGCAGAGCTTCTAAGACATATTGAATGTTAATTCGCAGATATTCCGTCAACTGATTTAACCATGTCTTTCCTGATGTATAGGAAGCTTCTAATGCGGTAATACCCATTGTATTGATCATATGCATACCTTGTTTGTGAAACATTTCTTTCAAAGTATCACGCATCTTTTTGTCCGATACAATGACATAAGAAACTTGCAGTCCTGCTAAATTAAAGGTTTTTGTAGGAGACATGCATGTGATAGTATTTGGTTGTATTTCCTCATCTAAAGATGCGATTGGAATATGTTGATGAGGTTTGTAAACAATATCTGCATGAATTTCGTCAGATATAATCAGCACCTCATATTTTTTGCATAAGGTGATGATATGTTGTAATTCTTCTTTTGTCCATACACGTCCAACTGGATTATGTGGATTGCATAAAATAAATGCTTTAACGCCTTGCTTTAATTTTTCTTCCAAATCTTCAAAGTCAATCTCATACTTCTGATCATTTAATTGGAGAGGATTTGTTACTAGTGTTCGTTCATGTTTTTTTATAATATCATAAAAAGGAGGATATACTGGTGTTTGAATAAGCACTTTATCCCCTTTATTTGTAAATGATTGAATGGCCATATGTATAGTGGAAATAACACCTGGACTATATAAAATCCATGCTTTCGATAGTGTCCAATGATGTTGCTCTTTTACCCAATCTACTACTATTTCATTTAATTGTTTATCTGTATACGTATAACCAAAAATGCCATGAAGGGCACGTTCACTTAATGCGTTTGATACAGCTTTAGGTACTTGGAAGTCCATATCGGCTACCCACATGGGAAGAACATCTTTTGATCCATAAAGTGTTTCTACTAAATCCCATTTTACAGAACGAGTATCTTGACGATTGATAAGTTGTTGAAAATCATGCTCCATAATTCCACTCCTTTTTGCCAATTCCTTCTACTCTATCTAACCATATTGTTTTAGAGATGTAAAAGCTCATGCACCACTTTTACTTATAACTCGTAATAAATGTGAGGCGACGAGTTTCGGAGACTCTTCTGGTATTAGATGGCCTGTTTGATTTAAAAGGATAAGATTTGCATTTGGTAAAAACTTCAGCAGTTCATAGCCTAAAAGATAAGGAAGGATTAAATCCTCTTTCCCCCAGAAAATGGTGCAAGAAGTGGTGAGTTTTTGTAATTCATCTTCATCTAAATCCTTTTGGTGATCCTTTAAAATATTGACGAGACAAGGATATATCATTTTATTATGAACAAAGGGCTTTTTATAGTGTTCTAACATTTCCTCGGTGATGAGATCATCGTCATACATAGAATGACGCAGCATCTCATAGACACCCTTTCGCTTTAATAATTTCCTAATGAAAAAAGGAGCGAATGGGTTTAAGGAAACAGATTTAGCAAATATCTGTGATTGATTCATAAAACTGCATGGGGAGAGGACTGTTAGAGAATGAACGCGTTCTGGATAATAATAAGCACATCTCAGTGCAATTTGCCCTCCCATAGAGTGTCCTAAAATATGGGCTTTATCAATATTCAATTGTTCCATTAAAAAGATGACAGATTTAGCTATATGATCAAAGGTGTATGTACATTGTTTGTTTTTGGTACTGTCACCAAATGGCGGGATATCAAGAGTTACAATCTGACATTCCTCTTTTAATAAATGGATGAGGTGTCTAAAACAATATCTCGAAGCTAAAAATCCATGTAACATAACGATTGAGAATGGGTTATTGTTTTGGGTTGTAGGTGAATATATTTCATAACAGATCGTATGACCTTTGAAGGGAATTGTTTTCTGCATTTTTCTTAACCTTTCTCTGGATAAAGGTAAAAAAGAAGCAAAGCGAATGGATTCGCTTTGCTATCCAGGGGGAATACGAGAAAGTCTTACGTTTTTATATATTACCCATCTCGTTATTTTTTAAACATTTTTTTAAAAAAACTTGTCGATTGACGAGTCTTTAGTGAAGTTAGAGACATAGTTGCACTTATCTATCTTCCTAATCGTGGTATCTGCGTTGAATTCGGCTCATCTATAACACGATATAAATAAAAAAAAGATAAGAGATAAATCTTTGCGCTAGTTAGATGATCTATGCTAATATTACTTATTGTTCAAAGCGAGTTTAAATTTAATTTTTTACTGTACAGATTATAATTGCAGGAGGTGGAACTGTGTCTGATAAACCTGAAATTGGCGATGTTTTAGAAGGAGTTATTACGGGGGTACAGCCTTATGGTGCATTTGTCACTATTAATCAAGATGTACAAGGTCTTATTCATATATCAGAATTAACTGATGGTTATGTAAAAGATATACACGATTATGTTAGCGAGGGGGATAGTGTAAAGGTAAAGGTTATTGAAATCCATGAGGAAGATCAGAAATACGCACTATCGATTCGAGCGCTTGAGACAGAGAAGCTCTCTTTTAAAACGAACAAACATACGATACATCCAAAAGAAGGAGAAAATGGTTTTCATACATTGAAGGACAAGCTAGCCGAATGGATTAAACAGTCAGAGTAAAACGAGTAACGGGAATATCCTTGTTACTCGTTTCTTCTTTTATTTAATAGTGGAATACAACTTATCCCAGCAATTCCCATTAGACTATAAATAATTCTCGGCAAAATAGTATCCATATTTCCTGCACCAAACAAAGTGGCTACTAAATCGAATTGGAAAAATCCAATTAATCCCCAATTTATGGCACCAACAATGGTGAGAATGAACGCAATTTTTTTCCATCTCTCCATATAAAAGCTCCTTTCAACTTTATACTGTGTCATAAAAAGGAAAATATGTGGTGTTTTTATAGGGGATATGTCGGAATTTTCATTTAATTTGGATTTTCTCTACGCGATTGGCTTGATTTAAACGACAGGATTCGGTACATTAAAATAGTGATAAAAATTTTTTGGAGGGTAAAACATGACACATGTACGTTTTGACTATGAGAAAGCGTTAGCCTTTTTTGGGGAACATGAATTAGAATACTTAAAAGAACCGGTTAAGCTTGCCCATGAAGCAATACATAATAAGACAGGCGCTGGTAATGATTTCCTAGGATGGGTAGATCTGCCGACTGATTATGATAAAGAAGAATTTTCTCGTATTAAGAAAGCAGCAGAAAAAATTAAATCTGATTCCGATGTTCTTTTAGTTGTAGGGATTGGTGGTTCTTATTTAGGTGCTCGTGCAGCGATTGAAATGCTGAACCATTCTTTTTATAATGAATTATCGAGTGAACAGCGTGATACGCCACAAGTATTTTTCGTAGGTAATAGCATTAGTGCGCCATACATCAATGACTTATTTGATGTATTAAAGGATAAAGATGTTTCTGTAAACGTTATTTCTAAAAGTGGTACGACAACAGAGCCAGCTATTGCTTTCCGTATCTTCCGTAAATTTTTGGAAGAAAAGTACGGTGCAGAAGAAGCAAAAGGTCGTATCTATGCTACTACAGATAAAGCAAAAGGTGCATTGAAAACTCTTGCAAATGAAGAAGGTTATGAAAGCTTTGTTATTCCTGATGATGTAGGTGGTCGTTATTCTGTCTTAACAGCTGTAGGTTTGCTACCGATTGCTGCAAGCGGAGTGGATATTGATGAAATGATGAACGGTGCACAAAAAGCACAAGAAGAATTAGCAGTAGCTGATCTTGACCAAAACCCAGCTTATCAGTATGCAGCGGTTCGTAATATCCTTTATAACAAAGGAAAAACCATTGAAATGTTAATTAACTATGAACCATCATTGCAATATTTTGCTGAGTGGTGGAAACAATTATACGGCGAAAGTGAAGGGAAAGACTTTAAAGGGATTTATCCTTCTTCAGCTAATTTCTCTACAGATTTACACTCATTAGGTCAGTATGTTCAAGAAGGACGTCGTGATATTTTGGAAACAGTTCTACACGTAGAAGAACCAAGGTCAAATATTACGATAGAGAAAGAGGAAAATGATTTAGATGGCCTAAATTATCTAGCAGGGGAAACTTTAGACTTTGTAAACGAAAAAGCTTTCCAAGGTACTCTTCTTGCACATACAGACGGACAAGTACCTAACCTGTTGGTACATTTACCTAAACTAGATGCTTACACATTCGGTTATGTGGTGTATTTCTTTGAGAAAGCATGTGCGATTAGTGGATATCTATTAGGTGTGAATCCATTTGATCAACCTGGTGTAGAAGCATATAAAAAGAATATGTTCGCTTTATTAGGTAAGCCAGGATTTGAAGACGAAAAAGAAGAATTAGAAAAACGCTTATAAAGAAAAGCTAGGCTTAATCATGCCTTTAGGCGCAGTGCGGTAGTCTAGTTACACTTATCTACATTCCTAAAAATAGGGCCTCGTTCCATTTATGGACGAGGCTTTTTCTATGTATCCTTTTACATATTTTCAACTTAACAGGATAAATTATGTGCAGAGGTGATAAGAATGCATGAAATTGATTCAGTAGTGGAAAATAAACGATTTCCTTTTAGGCATATCAACGCTCTTTTGAGCAATCAGGGTTTCGTTTTAGGTGGTGCATGGGATTATGATCACGGCTTATTTGATAAGAAAATAGAACATAACGATGGCTATCATTTTTTACGGATCCCTTTTCAGACTATTGAGGGAGATATAGAAGTAAAAGATGCCATTATTCAGTTGGGAAAACCTTATTTACTTACTCATTTGTATCAGAATGATGTGGAAGGACACGCGGATAGTGGTGTTTTTCAAGGGCCTTTTAATCAATTTCAATCACCCGTAGAAAAAGATGCAGATATTCCGAGTGATTGTATTGAGATAGGGGAACAAGCTTTAGAGCAAGTGGAAAAGGCAATAGCTCAGATAGATAGATGGTAAAGAAAAAGACAAAACTTATTATTTTAGATAAGTTTTGTCTTTTCATTTATCACGGTGAAAAATCGTCCGTAAGAACCCCAAAGAGTTAGAATGATGAAAGAAATAAAAATGGGGGTAATGGACGCTGGAACCCTGATAAGTTTTTCTAACTCATCAAGAAGGGGATGAAGAACCCCCTCACTGATGGAAGTCTCTCTTTATCCGTTTTAAATAAATCAATTGATCGCCTTTTTGTAAAATGGTGGTAAAAGAGGGGTGCAGTAAATATTCATCATCACGAATAATTCCGATTAAAAATTGTTCTTGTTCGAGAAAATGCAGAGCACAAGTATAAAAATCTTTTTGAATAAAAGGTGGATCGATGGGAGCAGAACAAAATTGCTGCATTTCTAAGCTTTTTGCTATAATATCTATAGTTGAAAGAGAATTTGTTTGGAATAGGGATTGAAAAAAAAGTGAGCTCATAAACTGGTTAGATTTAATTATTTCATCTGAACCTGCTCGAGTGGCATTTTTCTTTTGAACATCTGTGAGAATTTCAGCAATCGTATAGACATTCACATTATTTCCCTTTGCAGCAATAATGTTTAAAATGGTTTGCCTATCAGCTTCTTCTTCTGATTTATCGGGGTCTGACGTAATCACAACACACTTTGCTTGTTGAATATTTGCTTTTTCTAAAATATCATCAGATGTAGGTTGACCATGTATAAAATGAACATGGTTTTCTTGATAGGATACTCGATTCAAACTATGATCGATTAGTACAATATCAGTAGGAAGATTGGGAATATCGTTTGATTCAAACATTTTTAACAATTGTCTTGTTCTCTCGTTCCAGCCAATAAGTATAAGGTGGTCAGAACCTTTAAAAGCTATTTTTCCTTCTGATAAATCTTTTTCATATTTGATCGTACCTGCTGATAATGTAGCCATATAAAAAGTGACAAGACCACCTCCAGCTAAAATGAGAAGAATAGCAACAACTTTGCCGATTGTGCTAAGTGGTACATAATCTCCATAACCAACTGTTGAACCTGTTACAAAAGCCCACCAAATTCCATCAAATGCAGATGGGAAATGCTCAGGTTCAATGAAATGAATAATAAATCCAAATAATATCATTAAAAAACAAACAGTCAGTAGAAGACGGAGAATAATCGGCATGTGAAAATAAAACTGTATACATTTATTCAAAAGCATAATAGATCACCTTGACGAATTTTTCCTTAGTTTATACGTATCAATCCATCATTATGCTTAAATTTAAGATATTGGAAGGAGAGGGTTATCCAATGAACGATCAATCAAAAGATTTTTTACTAGACCTTTTAGAAACTCCATCTCCATCAAGTTTAGAGATGGAAATTCAAAAGAAATGGATTGACTATGTCAAACCATATGCTGATGAAATACAAACAGACAATGCAGGGAATGCCATCGCCATTTTAAATAAAGATGCTGATTTTCACTTATTGCTGGCGGGACATTGTGATGAAGTAGCTTTTGTTGTCAATCGTATTGATGAAAATGGGTTTATTTACATAGAAAAAATGGGTGGCATTAATCCAAAAGCTGCCATTGGGATGAAAGTGGATATAATTGGTGAGTCAAAAAAGCTTCCTGGTGTGATTGGTGTTAATGCGCAACATCATGGCGGAATTAAGGGTGATTTTGATGCTGAGGATTTATTCATTGATTGTGGTGCATATTCAAAAGAAGAAGTAACAGCGCATATTCAAGTAGGTGATTTAGTGGTGTATCGCCGTTCTTCTGAAATATTGATGGATCGATATATTTCAGGAAGAGGCTTGGATAATCGAACCGGTGCATTTATAGTGGCGGAAGTATTAAAACAACTAAAACAAAAGAATATTCAAATTGGATTGTATGCTGTTAGTACGGTAAATGAAGAGACAAATATGGGCGGTGCATATTTTGCTGCGGCAGGCCTTGAGCCAAATGCGGCGATTGCTTGTGATGTCACTTTTGCTACCGATTATCCATCCGTTGATAAAAAGCATGGAGATATTCGTTTAGATAAAGGTCCGGTTCTAGCTAAAGGGGCTCCCATTAATCGCAAACTAAATCAATTATTAGAAAAAGCAGCAAAAGAATTAGAGATTTCCATACAGTATGAGTTAACGCCAAGACATACGGGAACAGATGCAGATCGCATGCGTCTTACTGGAAAAGGAGTACCTGTTAGTTTGGTATCTTTGCCTTTAAGATACATGCATTCTCCAGTAGAAACAGCAAGCATCAATGATATTCAAGAAAATATTGATTTAATTGTCGAATTAGTGGAAAACATGACAGGCGAGGAAAGCTTGAAGCCTTTAGAATAGAAAAAAGTTAGCTCTTTATACTCACAACTGGAATATATTCGCTTCTCAACGAGAGTCTCGTATATTCCAGTTGATTTATTCACAATCTATTTGTGGGTTCAAAGGGAGGGGATTTAATTATTTAGCAATATCCATGACTCCTAAAGTACATCTAGATACTGCAATCTTTTTATCTTTTTCATCCAAAATTTCTATCTGCCAAATCATTGTTGTTCTACCGATGTGAATAGGCGTTGCGATACCTTGTACGATTCCGTCTTTTTTTGCTTTAATATGATTACAATTGATTTCGATGCCTACAATGGTTTGACAATTTTGATCAATATGTTGTAATCCCCCGATACTAGCAGCTGTTTCTGCTAAAGCAACAGAAGCTCCGCCGTGTAAAAATCCCATAGGTTGTTTAACAGCATCCGTTACTTCCATCGTTAAACAAACCTTATCCCGTGAAATCGTCTTTGTTTCTATTCCTAATGCATCCATTAAACTCGACGGTGTCATGATCCATTCCTTTCTTTTTTATAGACTGCCTTCTAAAATAAACCCCATTGCACAATATCCATAAACTGCGCATTAACTTATAAATATTTTCCGCCCACTCGTTTAAAGATGAGTGCTTAATCGTCGCTGCGGAAAAAAACTCGCTTTCCGTGGGGAACGCCTCAGCCTCCTCGGAAGCAAAAAAACGCTTCCTGCGGGGTCTTCAGACTGTTCCTTTCCCACAGGAGTCTCGCATTTTTCCGCAGCTTGGATTGGTGCTCGTTTTAAGTGAGAAAAAAACATATTCTTACTACTCACTAGCGGAAGAAATATACGTAGACTCCTGGGGGAACAGCGCGAGCTGAAGATCCCGCAGGCAGCTTGCTGCCGAGGAAGCTGAAGCCGTGCCCCCGGAAAGCGAAGTATATTTCTGTAGCGGTATTCAGAGCTTTTTCGAGGCTTTTGTCGCAGTTTGGTTATACTGTGTAATAAAACAACAAACTATACGAAAAGTTATACAACGCTAATGGCAAATGGGAAAAAAATGTGTAGAACCAATGATATCCCGATAAGGCCACCATAAAAGGTGTTGGTTTTTGCTGTTGCAATCATGGCAGGAATCATGCCGACATTTGTATCATTATTCTGAAAAGTTACAATAGCTTTTTTCGCCTTTGGGATGCTTAGAAAACTAATCACACAGTAAATCGGCAGCAATCCTGTAATAATTAAAATCGTTGTAAAGACATAACTAAAAAGCATCAAAATAGATAATAAACGAATTGCATTCATCCGGCCGATAAGGATGGCTATCGTTTTTCTGCCATTTTCTTTATCCCCTTCTAAATCCCGAATATTATTGGATAATAAAATTGTGCCAATTAAGATGGCGATAGGAATAGAGATTAGAACAACATTCGTTGTTAACGTTAAAGTATGCACGTAATAACTAATACTAATTAACACTGTTCCCATTAAAAAACCCGAACATATTTCACCGAAAGGGGTATAAGCAATAGGGATAGGTCCTCCTGTATATAAATATCCTATCAACATGCAAAAAGAACCTATGACCGCCACCCACCAGCTCGACTCGAGGCAAATGTACACACCTAAAAGTACAGCAAGTCCAAAAAAGGTGAACCCCAAATGTTTGACAATGATAGGTTTAACTCCATCTCGTACGATGGTGCCACCTATACCAACAGATTTTTCATTGTCTAATCCTCGGACATAATCGTAGTATTCGTTAAACATGTTGGTTGCTGCTTGAATAAGTATAGATGCGACAAGCATTGCTAGGAATAATAAGGTATAAAAAGTACCATCTAAAATAGCAAGCATCGAGCCAACAAAAACAGGAATAAAGGACGCTGTTAGTGTATGCGGTCTTAATAAACGCCACCAAACATGGAAGCCAGGTCTTTCATTTAAATGGTTTGCTTCTTTAGATTTGCTCATTCCCATGATATGTGATCTCCTTGATTTAAGTATAAGTAATATTTTAACATACTTAGTTTATTGAATACTGGTTGTTGTGTCAATAAATTGTCACCATTTCAAAGCTTCTGACAGCATTTTGTAACAATTTTTTGTTATACTGGTTAGAGTAGATTTTATCAGGATATACACCTATTATTTAAAAAAATGAAGAATTATACTATAATGAATAACGTTTAAGATTTATTGCCCTATAACATTGGAGGGTTACAGAATGATTGAAACAAAGGATATAAATATAGATGGTGCCTTACAATCAGCGAGAACACGAGCAAAGAAGGATGGAACACCGACCTTTGTTAGTGTAACAGAACAGTTAGATTCGATCGATCCGTTCCATTTCTTTCAAAAAGGAAAAGATTTAGGCTATAAACGAATATATTGGTCCAGTGCAGATCGGGAGGTAAGCTTTGTTGGAATAGGGGATGCCTATACGATAAAAGCATTAGATAAACCGTATCAAAATGTAAAAGAAGAATGGGAACACCTCATGACTCGGAGCATTATATCTAATGATTCGCGATGTCCTTTTACTGGCCCTATAGCATTGGGAGGCTTTCCTTTTGATCAAAAAAATCAATCGAATCAACTTTGGGCGGGCTTTGAAGGAAGTCAGTTTCGAGTACCAGCTTTTTTGCTAACAATAAATGGTTCATCTACTTATTTGACATCAAATTTTATGGTAGGTGAAGAAGACGATATTCAAACATTGTCCAAGGAAGTTTATCACATAAGAAAGAGTTTATTAAATGGCCGATTGACTCAAACGGTACAAACCAATCTGATCCTTCAGCATGAGGTTGACCCTAATGCTTGGCAGGATATGGTTCGACGGGCAACGGAAGAAATCGACGAGCATCATGTAGATAAAATTGTTTTAGCACGGGAACTGCAAGTAGAGTTTACACAAGATTGTGATATAACGGATGTCTTGGAGAAGTTACTCGTTCAACAGGAAAACAGCTATGTTTTTGCATGGGAGACAGAAGACGCCTGTTTTATTGGTGCAACACCAGAACGGTTAGTTCAAGTTGATAATCAAGAGCTGTTATCGACATGTTTAGCGGGAACTGCGCCAAGAGGAAAGACTAATATAGAAGATAAAAAAATTGGACAAGCGCTTTTAGATGATGCGAAAAATTTAGAGGAACATCAATTTGTGGTAGATATGATAAGAGACGCTGTTACATCGTGCGCAGCTTTTGTTGATATACCAAAAAAACCTATATTATACCCTTTAAAAAATTTGCAACACCTTTATACACCTGTACGAGCTATGTTAGCTGAAGGGTATACCATTCTAGATGTAGTGGAGAGATTACATCCTACACCAGCTCTTTGTGGCTATCCAAGAAAGGGTGCGCAACAATTTATTCGCGAGCATGAGCCTTTAGAAAGAGGCTGGTATGGTGCACCAATTGGCTGGTTCGACCAACATTTTAATGGTGAATTTGCAGTAGGCATTCGGTCTGCTTTAATTCAAGGGAAAAAAGCATCTTTATTTGCAGGGTGTGGCGTGGTACGTGATTCAGATCCTGCGACGGAATATGCTGAAACGGAAATAAAATTTGCTCCAATGTTACATGCTTTAGGAGGATCTTAATGAATTATAAGGAATCATTAACGAGATATGTGGCACAGTTTGTGGCACAACTATATAGCAGTGGTGTAAAGCATGTGGTCATTTCACCAGGGTCTCGTTCGACTCCGCTTGCTCTAACTTTTGCCGAATTTGGTTCTTCTAAGGTTTGGGTAGATATTGATGAAAGGTCTGCTGGTTATTTTGCTTTAGGATTAGCTAAGCAAACCAAAGAAGCGGTAGCACTTCTTTGTACATCTGGTACAGCAGCTGCTAACTATTATCCAGCCGTTATTGAAGGTTATTATAGTAGAGTGCCGCTTATCGTATTAACAGCGGATCGTCCTCATGAATTGCGTGAGGTAGGGGCTCCTCAAGCAATTGATCAGATTAAAATGTACGGTGACTATGTCAAGTGGTTTCATGAAATGGCATTGCCAGATAGTGATTCGAAAGTTTTGCAATATGTTAGAAATCAAGCTAATCGGGCAGTAACGACGGCTATGCATCCTAACAGAGGACCAGTTCATTTGAATTTTCCTTTTCGCGAACCGCTCATACCAGATTTTGCAATCGATGATATTTGGCAAGAGGAGAAGCGTTTGGGCTTTTTACAAACTAATAGTTCGTCTTATTTAGCAGAACAGGATTTAAATGGTATTGCGGACAAACTAAAAAATAAACGAAAAGGTATCATTGTTTGTGGACCTGCTGATAACGAAGGACTTGCACAAGCGATGGCTGCTTTAGCTCAGTCTTGGAACATACCTATATTAGCTGATCCATTGTCGCCATTGCGCAATGGAAAACACGACAAGGATTACGTAATAGAATGTTATGATGCTATCTTGAAATCAGAAGAAGTGCGTCGTGAGATTGATATAGATTTTGTTATTCGTTTTGGAGCCATGCCTGTTTCGAAACCTTATTTACAATGGATTCAATCTAAAACTGGTGTAGAACATTTTATTGTAGAGGAAGTAGAAGGGGATAGAGACCCAACAGGTATTGGTGCACATTATGTATATGGAAAGCCGGATCATATTGCAAGATCACTAGCAAGCAGAAAAGATATCGTAATGCCAAGTGAATGGCTCCAATCTTGGCAGGATTGGAATGCGAAAGCAAAAGTTATTTTACAGAAGGTAAACGAAGAGGAGCTATTGACTGAAGGAGATGCAGTACTTGGTATACAAGAAACCATTCCAGCTGATTCTGTGCTTTATGTTGGCAATAGTATGCCGATTCGTGATGTGGATACGTTTTGGCACACCTCAGATAGAAGTCATCAAGTGCTAGCAAATCGAGGAACTAATGGGATTGATGGCGTTATCTCAAGTGCACTCGGTGCCGCAGTTTCAGGGAGACGTGTTACGTTATTAATAGGAGATATTTCTTTCTTGCACAGCATGAATGGCTTATTATTAGCCAATCAATATCGATTTGATTTAACCATTGTGTTAATTAATAATGCGGGTGGAGGTATTTTTTCCTTTTTACCGCAGGCCAAGCAGGAAAGCGACCATTATGAGCATTTGTTTGGGACACCGCAGCAGATTGATATGAAAAAAGTATCGGAGATATATCACATGAATTATAATCAACCTACGAAGTGGAAGGATTTCCTTGCAGCATTAAACAAATCGTATCAGTACCACGGCGTGAGCATGATCGAAATTCGAACCGACAGGAAACAGAATGTAGAGTGGCATAGGGAAAAATGGGGCAAAGTAAAGGATGCCATATTAGACTCTTTCGAGGATGAGAATCATGTACTATAAAGTAAAGGAGCAAAACTACTGGGTTGAGGTATTCGGTACAGGCGAGCCAGTAGTATTTTTGCATGGTTTTACTGGCTCAACTGAAACATGGAGAATACCAAGCTCTTATATGAATGATTCTTACCAGCATATTTTGATTGATTTACCAGGACACGGGAAAACAGAGGCTCCCTATATCGACTCCATAAAAAGTTGCTGTTATGATTTACGACAGATCTTTCATCAATTAAAATTATCTCGAGTTCATCTGGTTGGGTATTCCTTGGGTGGGCGAACAGCTTTATCGTTTGCTGTGTATTTTCCTGAATTTATTGCTAGTTTATTATTAGAGAGTGCTACACCGGGTTTAGAACAACTAGGTGAAAGAAAAGAACGACAAGCTCGGGATCAAGAGTTGGCAAATTTTATCGAAAATCACCCTTTACAAGATTTTGTTGATAGATGGGAAAGCATTCCTTTATTTGAATCCCAAAAACATTTGCCTTTAGAGGTGAGGAAGCAAATAAGACATGAAAGAATGAGTCAATCCAGAAAAGGACTTGCGCAATCATTGCGTACAATGGGAACTGGGAGTATGCCATCTTGGTGGAGTGAGCTAAGTAGCATAACATGCCCTGTTTTACTGATCGTTGGGGAACTCGACCAAAAGTTTGTGGAAATCGCAAAAAAGATGGAGTATATATTTCCAAATAGTACTTTGCAGACTATTTTTGGCTGTGGACATGCAGTTCATGTGGAACAACCAAAAATTTTTGGTACAATAGTAAATGATTTTATCAACCAAAGGAGGTCATCAAATTGACAGTAGAATGGATCAGTCAACGATCTTATGAAGATATTTTATATGAAACATATAATGGAATTGCTAAAATTACCATTAACCGTCCAGAAGTACGTAATGCCTTTCGTCCTCAAACCGTAAATGAATTAATTGATGCTTTTACATATGCACGAGATGATTCTAGTATCGGTGTCATTGTTCTTGCAGGTGCAGGGGATAAAGCATTCTGTTCAGGCGGTGACCAAAAAGTTCGCGGTCATGGTGGATATGTCGGAGATGATGAGATTCCAAGATTAAACGTCCTTGACTTACAACGTCTGATTCGTATGATTCCAAAGCCAGTTGTAGCGATGGTATCAGGATACGCTATTGGCGGTGGACATGTCTTACACGTAGTCTGTGATTTAACGATTGCTGCAGACAATGCGATTTTCGGTCAAACCGGGCCAAAAGTAGGAAGTTTTGATGCTGGTTATGGTGCTGGATTGCTAGCACGTATCGTTGGGCATAAAAAAGCACGTGAGATCTGGTATTTATGCCGTCAGTATAGTGCACAAGAAGCATTGGATATGGGGCTTGTTAATACCGTTGTGCCGTTAGACAAGCTAGAGGAAGAAACGATTCAATGGTGCGAGGAAATGTTAGAAAAATCTCCAACTGCCTTGCGCTTCTTAAAAGCATCTTTTAATGCAGACACAGACGGCCTTGCCGGCTTACAGCAAATGGGCGGAGATGCCACATTATTATATTACACCACAGACGAAGCGAAAGAAGGGCGAGATGCGTTCAAAGAAAAACGCAAACCAGACTTCAAACAATTCCCGCGCTTCCCTTAATATGGAACCAATGGCCAATACAGATTTATGTGTTGGCCTTTTTAAGTAATTTAAGTAATTTTGACAACAATGGTTACTTTTATGATTTTAAAACAGCTGAGGAAAGATGCGAGACTCCTGCGGGAAAGCGAGTGTCTTTCCTCAGCGTCGATTTACCTCTCATCTAAGTAAGGACTGATAATTAAGTTAATAAATTTATTTTCAACTATGGCCAAAAGCAGGTGAAAATATGAATCAAACAATGGAGCATTGGTTAGATAAAAGAGCAGCTTTAACACCAAATGATATCGCTATAGAAACACCAGATCATCGTTCCTGGACTTTTTATCAGCTGCAACAGCACGTGCATGCTTTTGCTAAGAAATTGGCAGGGATCTCATTAACAGATCAAAGACCTCACATTGCAATTTTATCCGAAAATTCGATAGATATGGTGACGGCATTTCTAGCATGCACTTATCTACGTATACCTGTCGCTTTTTTAAATACAAGACTTTCCCCTTCTGAATTACAGAAACAGTGTCTGACAGCAGACGTGGGATTTATGTTAACTTCTAAAAGATGTTTTTCAAAAGGAATGGATGCAGTAGAAGGAGTGAAAGACATAGCTGTGGAGTCGTTTGCCATGGTAGAGGAAAAAAAGGAAGAGCCAGGTTCCCTTCATAAATTAATTTATCTTGATGATATTTGTTCTATGATGTTTACTTCTGGAACAACGGGTACTCCTAAAGCAGTCATGCACACCTACGAAAATCATTGGTCTAGTGCGATTGCTTCTTCTTTAAATTTAGGCCTTTTGCCAAATGATAAATGGCTCGCTTGTTTGCCGCTTTTCCATATTGGTGGGTTGTCTATTATCATGAAAAGTCTTATTTATGGGATGCCTGTCTATTTGTTAGAGAAGTTTGATGAGTCGAAAGTGCATCAAGCGATCATGGATCACGAGGTAACGATTGTATCTGTTGTTGCGGTTACTTGTAAACGATTGTTAGATACACTTGGCGACTCTCGCTATCCTAAAGCGTTTCGTTGTATGTTGCTTGGAGGAGGCCCTGCACCAAAGTCACTGTTACAACAAGCAAAAGCTGTGGATGTGCCGGTTGTTCAGACATACGGCATGACAGAAACTTCTTCTCAAATTTCTACACTGAGTGCAACAGATGCGTGGAAGAAAATCGGTTCAGCAGGAAAACCTTTATTTCAAGCTTCTTTACAAGTTTGTCGTAACGGAAAACCATTAGCGTGTAATGAAATTGGCGATATCATGGTAAAAGGACCAATGGTGACAAATGGCTACTATAAAAGAGAAGATGCGAATCAACAAGCTTTTCAAAATGGATGGCTTATAACAGGAGATTTAGGATATATAGATAAGGAAGGTTTTTTATATGTTGTGGATAGAAGAAGTGATTTAATTATTTCTGGTGGAGAAAATATTTATCCAGCGGAAGTTGAAGAAGTGTTGCTCTCTTACCCTGGTATACAAGAAGCTGGCATTGTGGGAAAAGAAGATGTCACATGGGGAAAAGTTCCTGTTGCTTTTATTGTGGCAGGAGCTGATTTAGAGATAGAATCATTGCAGGATTACTGCAGCACACATTTAGCAAGTTTTAAGGTGCCTAAGTCCTTTTTTGTTGTTGATGCTTTGCCGCGTAATGCGACTAATAAGCTGCAGCGACATAAGTTAAAGGATTGGCTGCAGGATGATATATAATCTCATAATACGAGGATATCTAGCATAAATGGTAACTCATTGATTAAAGAGAGTGGTACATTTACAAATGGGGGGGTGAGGATAAAAGGCATGATGGAAGCAGTGTCTTTATGCTTTTTTATATCGTTAGGCTTGGGCTCTAAGGTTTATAAATAAATATCTGACACGTTATCCATTATTTACTGGTAGTAATGTTGTCAAATACAAGTAACTCCTATTGTATAGGGAACATGTATTCGTATATAATATATATATACGAATACATGTTCTTTTTTGTTTAGGAGAGTATGATAATGAAAAAAGTCATTTTTTTAGCAGATATGCTTTCATTCTATGCTTCCGTAGAAAAAGCGGATCACCCACACCTGCAAGATAAACCTGTAATTGTAGCAGGTGACCCCAAAAGGAGAAGCGGCATTATCTTAGCCGCTTGTCCATTGGCTAAGAAACTTGGTGTGCAAACAGCAGAGACACTATGGGAAGCACAAATAAAATGTCCAAAGGCAGTGATTGTTCAACCGCGTATGGAGCGATATATTGAAGTTTCCTACCAAATTACACGAATATTAGAGCAATTCACAGATCTTGTGGAGGTTTTTTCAATTGATGAGCAGTTTATGGACGTAACGGGCAGTCAACGATTATTTGGTGATCCCATTACCATTGCCCGAAATCTCCAAAAGGCGATTATGGAAGGAACGGGTGTATATAGCCGGGTTGGCATTGGTCCTAATAAATCATTGGCGAAAATAGCTTGTGATGCTTTTGCGAAGAAAAATCGAGAGGGAATTTTCCAGTTAGATGATACAAACATGAAAGAAAAAATGTGGTCTCTGCCCATTGGTAAAATGTTTGGTGTTGGAAGGCGAATGGAACATCACTTAGAACGGATGGGCATTCAAAAAATTGGCCATTTAGCCCAATTTCCTGTTCATATTCTTAAAAAACGGTGGGGGGTTAATGGAGAAGTCTTATGGCAGACCGCTAATGGTATTGATCATGCCCCTGTAACAGTGAATACCCATGAACACCAAAAGGCGATTGGACATCAAACCACTTTGCCAAGGGATTATGAAAAAATGGAGGAAATAAAGGTTATTTTGTTGGAACTAAGTGAGGAAGTAGCACAGCGTGTGCGATCTAAAAATTATAGGGGAAGCACGGTATCGGTGGGGGTAAGGGGGGCGGATTTTAAGCATCCTACCGGCTTTCACCGTCAAATGAAATTAACCTCATCTACTGATTTTGGAATGGATATTTTTAAAGCTGCTTTTACATTATTTTGTGCACACTGGGATGGTTTGCCGATCCGTAGTGTTAGTATCACATTATCTCAACTTCAGCCTGCAGACTCTTATCAATTAAGCCTTTTTGATTTTTCTTTAAGAAAAGAAGGGTTGAGTCAAGCAATGGACCGCATTCGTTCTAAATATGGCCAAACAGCTATTGTGCGAGCTTCTTCTTTGACTAAATCAGGTCAAGCATTTAATCGAGCTGCCAAAATTGGCGGTCATTATAAATAACCTTGAAAGAGGAGGTGTTAACATGAGACCTAATAAACTAACGCCTGGATCCAATTTATTATGGGAGTCGAGCCGTATGATGTTACCCGAACATAAACAGGTACTTCAACGCCACCAAAAAGAGCTGAATCAAAAATCAAAACCTACTCTGGATGAACAACAGATGGATTTATTGTCACAAATGATTTCGGATGCAATGGAGCAGAACTGCATCGTTAAGGTTCACCTTTTTCATCTGTATCAAGATAAATACATGATTGGAAAAATACAGAAAACAGCGCCAGAGCGTGGTGAAATACAGTTAAGTTCCAAAAACAATAGCAAATGGATACACTTTGGTGACATTTTAGATATTTCTTTTCCTTCTAATGAGGAGATGAACATAGATCACCCATGATGTAGAAATGGAGCAATAAAAGTGAGAGAAAATCTAATAGTTTGTTGTTAGAGCAAGGATTTACCACACCCTTGCTCTGTTTTAATCAAATATGCTATTTACCATCGTGATATGCTTAAACAAAAATATGTAAAATTAGACAAAATATCAAATATTTGAAAGGGATTCGACATTATAGATAGAATAAGGGTATAAAAACATAGAGAGGAGAATATGTAATTAAGAAATTGCTTTTATTGCTCTGTGCCTTTTTATTAGCTATCTCGTTTTTACCTCAGCATGGAGAAGCCGCAAAAAAATTCCCTGATGTAAATCAATATTCTGACCATATTTCGAAATTGGTAGATCTAGGAATCATTAATGGTTATCCAGATGGAACTTTTAAACCAGAGAATGACATATTACGAATTCATGCGGTGAATATGATTTTACGTGAGATGGGGGTAGATGTAGAGAATAGTAATGCACCAGACCCAGAATTTAAAGATATATCTCCAGGAGATAGGGAATTTAAGGCTGTTGCTAAAGCAGTTGAATTAGGCTTTATCAAAGGTAAACCAGATGGTACGTTCGACCCCAGAGGTAACTTAACAAGAGGGCAAATGGCATCTATCTTAGTTAAAGCTTATGAACTTGAAGGTAATTATAATGGAGAATTCACGGATATAAGTGATAGTCACTGGGCCCACGATATCGTATCCAAATTAGCTGCAAATGGGATCACTACTGGATATCAAGATGGTACTTTCCGTTCTAATGAAAAGCTATCAAGAAAACATTTCGCTGTATTTTTATCTAGAACAATTGTAGAAGATTCAGAAGAAGAAAATACAGGAAATGAATATAAAACGGAAAAGAATGTCTGGATCTGGGATCGTACCGCCATCTCTGAAACGCCTGATGAAACCATTAACTTTTTAGTCCAACACCACGTTGATAATCTTTACTTGCATTTTAATCCGCTAATTAAAGAAAGCTATCCTTATTTCATCCAAAAGGCGACAGAAAATGGGATGAAAGTCCATGCCTTAATGGGAGCTCCTAAATGGGGTCTTGAAGCTAATGTTTCGGATGGGAAACATCGAATCGATTTAGTGAGAGAGTATAACGAAAATGCTCCAGCTGATGGAAAATTCATTGGGATTCATTTTGATATTGAACCGCATGTACTGGATGAATGGGATCAGGATCGTGCAGATGCTGTACAACAATGGGTTAACGCCGCACAAGAATATATTGAGTATGCGAAGGAGTTTGGATTTACTGTAGGTACTGATTTGCCTTTTTGGACGGATGGGCCAAGTGTGGAGCCATATTATCCTCACTTTTATCAAAAAATGATTGATATGAATGATTATGTAACGGTGATGGCTTATCGAAATACTGCGTTAGGATCCAATAGCATCACTTCTCTGTCTGAAAATGAAGTGTTATATGCGGATTCGCCGAAAGTAGAGATTGGGGTTGAACTAAACCCTCATTATTTAGATTATGTAAGCTTTGATAACAAAACGAATCTCGAAATGGAAGAAGAACTTGCCTTAGTAAGAGATTATTACAAAGACTTAAAGGCGATTGGTTTTAAAGGTATTACTTACCATAGCTATCGAGGGTGGAGAGATTTAACCAATCGATAAGGAGAGACTTCCATCAGTGGGGGTTCTTCACCCCCTTCTTGATGAGTTAGCAAAACTTATCAGGGTGCTAGCGTCCGTTATCCCCCGCTTAATTACTACTTCTTTCATTATTTTAAGTCTTAAAGTGGAGGTCTTACGACGATTGTTCACCGTGATGTGATAAAGTGATTTCAATAAAAATTTGCTTCATAAAAATAAGTATATCATCACCACTACCAGAGTGTAGAGGTGATTTCTTTATTCATTATTCGTATTTATTAGGGTTTTGTGTGTAATGCCTAATTGAGAATGTGTTTTATAATTATTTTTAAACAACCCCTATATTTAATGAGAAAAGAGACGTTAAGAAAATGTGAGAATTTATTGAAAGTGATTATCAAAGTCATTGACTTTTGCCAAAAAAACAAATAAACTGGACCCAGGTGAAAAAAAAGGATCGTAAATATATAGTGTATGTATTGCGTCAAAAAGTGTGATTTAAGGGAGAGGTTCCGAATGGAAACATTGGTCACCAAAGATTTAACGCTTGGTTACGGGGACGAAGTCATTATAGATGAATTAGATATCACTATTCCTAAAGGGGAAATAACAGTATTTATAGGTGGAAACGGTTGTGGAAAATCAACGCTTTTACGTTCACTAGCACGATTATTAAAGCCGAAGCAAGGAGATGTTGTGCTAAATGGGGAAGATATTGCGAAGGTTCCAACTAAGGAAGTAGCAAAACAATTAGCTATTTTACCGCAAAGCCCAGTTAGTCCAGAAGGTTTAACCGTTGAAGACTTGGTGAAACAAGGAAGACATCCATATAAGACGATGTTTAAAAGATGGTCAAAAGAGGACGAAGAAGCGGTGAATGAAGCATTGCAAGCAACCAATATGGTTGATCTAAAAAATCGAGCAGTGGATTCTCTATCTGGAGGGCAGCGTCAGCGTGCATGGATTGCTATGACGCTTGCACAAGGAACGGACACGATTTTATTAGATGAACCGACTACTTATTTAGATATGACGCATCAAATCGAAATATTAGACTTGTTATTTGAATTAAATGAAAAGCGAAAAAGCACGATCGTGATGGTTCTGCATGATTTGAATTTAGCATGTCGATATGCTCATCACATTGTAGCTATTAAAAATAAGAAAGTTTATGCGCAAGGCAGACCAGAAGAAATTATAAATTGCGGTTTAGTCCATGACGTTTTTCAAATGAAATGTGATGTGATGTATGACCCAATGTTCGGAACACCAATGTGTATACCTCACGGACGTGGACGATGCTTAATTAAAGAAGCTGTAGAGGAATCAAAACAACAACACGCCTATACTTCCTAATCAAAAGCTCTTTATTCTGTTTTACAGTTACAGAATAAAGAGCTTTTTTTATATGGAAACCACCACAAGAAGCCTTCTGATGAATGAATTATTGTCCTATTTCCAACATATTATGGAGCTTTGAATACATTAAATTATTGTAAAAACATACACTATCGTGAAGGAGTGAGGACGTATGGAGAAGAAAAAATACTATGTAAATATTGGAACACAAGAAATTTCACAAATACCCTACGGAAATAATGATCATATTGTGATTCATGCAACAGACGAGGAAGTGTTTAACCTCAGAGAGAAATTTAATGAGATGCACGATGCGGAAATCGGAACTTTTGTCCGTGCGCATATCCCATTTGTTCCCTATCATCATGATACACAAAATGATGATTATGACCGCGGCATACAAGAAGTGATGCAAATGATTTATCAATTAGCAGATGCAGAAACAAAAAAAGCTATGGAAAGTAGTATGAATGTGGAAAAAAAGTGAAACAAAAAGTAATGTAGAAACGTCCAATATATAAAGATGTTTAAGGTGAGAATAAAAGAGGAATAGATCTATAGGAGAAATGGAGGGAGAATCCTTATGAGGAAAATGTATATCCTGATAACCATTCTAGTACTTATAGCCTTTACTATCATTGTGACTAAACAGATAAATACAACATATGCAACTGGAACGCATACGGAACAAATACAAAAAGCAGCGGTTAGCGAAAAAGTGGAATGGGAAGGTGTGGGACAAGCAGCTGAAAACGAAAAGGCAGAAGCCTTATCTCATGAGACGATAGTACGATTGACAGATCAATTTATGGAGCTGCTCGTACAAGAGACAGATGACAATTATCGCGTTAAGCATTATGATACAAAAGAAGCATTATTAGATGCTTTCGATCCCTATGTTAAAAGGGAATCGGCAGAACCATATATCGATTATTATTATGAAGAAAAGGCAGACGGCTTATATATTATACCAACAGAAACCCCTCCATGGTTTCAAAAAGATCAAGAATATGAGAAAATAGTAAAAGATAAAAAAACAGTAGAAATAAAACAAACAAACCAAACGGACTTATACGGTCCTTATACTATTATAATCGAATTTCAAAATATAGATGGCTCATGGATCATAGCAAATATTCGCAATTAACAGCCGTAAAAGGTAGTATGGTATTATGAAAACATTTTATGATTATTACAACAATAAAGTACAATTAGATTTTGAAAAACAACCTTTTGACAAAAACCCTAAGCATGTATGGGTAATATGTCGTTATCGGTCACAATGGTTGTTAACACACCACCGTAATAGAGGTATAGAGTTTCCAGGTGGAAAGGTGGAACCAGGAGAAACTCCGAAAGAAGCAGCTATTCGTGAAGTACTTGAAGAAACAGGAGGAATTATTGAACAAATCACCTATATTGGTCAATATTTTGTATCAGGAAAAGGTGGAAAATTAGCTAAAAATATTTATTTTGCCACCATTGAGAAGCTGGAAGAACAAGACACTTACTTTGAAACAGAAGGGCCTATCTTACTTGATGCAATACCAGAAAACATTCTATCCAATAAAGCGTACAGCTTTATTATGAAAGATAAAGTATTAGCGTATAGCATGGAGTATATACAAAAACATCTATCCCCGACATATAGCTAATCTAAAAGGGTTAGCTATTTTTTTGTTGTATATATGCTCTCGTTGACTTTCTGGTATGAATTGGATAACATACATATAATGAGCATGGTCGAAAATGAACAATACTGAAATTAACTCGTGCAATTTTCCGATAAACATTGTATAGTTGAACATGATGATATTTTTTTATAAGATAAAATTATTCGTTAAATTGACGTGATAAAATGAGACTTCCATCAATGGGGTTTTCTTCATCCCCGACTGATGATTAGAGAAACTTATCAGGGTGCTAGCGTTCGTTATCCCCCACTTATCCTTTTTTTATCAAGCGAAGAAGTAGGGGGGCTTACGGACGATTGTTCCCCGTGATAAATAGAGTTGTATAGCTTTTTTATGGTAGGTTTTAAGGGAGGAAAGAAATAAAATGACTCAAAATAGACGTTTATTCACATCAGAATCGGTTACAGAAGGACATCCGGATAAAATTTGTGACCAGATATCTGACGCAATACTAGATGAAATTGTTAAAAATGATCCAAACGCAAGAGTAGCATGTGAAACAACCGTGACGACTGGTTTAGTTTTAGTGGCTGGTGAAATTACCACTTCTACATATGTAGATATACCGAAAATTGTCCGTAACACGATTAAAGAGATAGGTTATACAAGAGCAAAATACGGATTTGATGCAGAAACATGCGGTGTATTAACTGCTATTGATGAACAATCAGCAGATATTGCTGGAGGAGTAAACACAGCATTGGAAGCAAGAGAAGGGCAAATGACAGAAGACGAGTTAGAAGCCATAGGTGCAGGGGATCAAGGGTTAATGTTCGGTTATGCTAATAATGAAACCCCTGAATTGATGCCTTTACCGATCAGTTTAGCACATAAGCTTTCAAAGCGATTGTCTGATGTAAGAAAAAATGGCACGCTCGGCTATCTGCGACCAGATGGGAAAACACAAGTGACGGTTGAGTATGATGAAAATAACAAGCCAGTACGTATTGATACTATCGTCATTTCGACGCAGCATCATCAGGATATTAAGTTAGAACAAATTCAAAAAGATGTTAAAGAACATGTGATTCAGCCTATTGTACCTAAGGACTTATTACAGAATACAAAATATTTCATTAATCCAACAGGAAGATTTGTGATCGGTGGCCCACAAGGGGATGCAGGGTTAACAGGAAGAAAACTTATTGTTGATACCTATGGCGGATATGCTCGTCATGGCGGTGGCGCATTTAGTGGCAAGGATGCAACCAAAGTAGACCGTTCCGCAGCGTATGCAGCACGATATGTGGCAAAAAATATTGTCGCAGCAGGTCTAGCAGAAGCGTGTGAAGTACAATTTGCCTATGCCATTGGTGTGGCACAGCCAGTGTCTATCTCGATTAATACATTCGGTACAGGAAAATATACAGAAGAAGAATTAGTGAATGCAGTCCGTCATTTGTTTGACCTTCGACCTGCTGGGATTATTAAAATGCTTGATTTAAGAAGACCTATTTATCGTAACACAGCAGCATATGGACATTTCGGCAGAACAGATGAAGCATTCCCTTGGGAAAAAACAGATAAGGTAGAGCAATTAAAGGCATATTTAGCTAATTCATAAAGCATGATATGTAAATTTAAGACCAAGTACGGATAGGTGCTTGGTTTTTAAAATGGTATAATAAATGATGATAAGACGTAACTTAGACAACAGTTATTCGTCGAATATATAGAAAGAAAAAATTGAAAGAGGGAACATAACATGTGTGGATTTATCGGGATATTAAAGAATGAGAAGAATTATTGGCAAAAGCAACAGAGGGAACAGTTTGAAAATAGAAATGCAGCCATCTATCATAGAGGACCTGATGATGAAGGGTATTATGAAGATGAGGATGTGTTATTTGGGTTTCGTCGTTTAAGTATTATTGATATCGAAAGTGGACATCAACCATTCACCTATAATGATGAACAATATTGGATGGTGTTTAATGGAGAAATATACAATTATTTAGAGTTGAAAAATCAATTACAAGCAAATGGCTATTCCTTTACAACGGACTCTGATACAGAAGTGATATTAGCAATGTTTCAGGAATATGGAGTAGATGCATTTAAGCAACTTAGAGGTATGTTTGCGATTTTAATATGGGATAAAACAAATGAAAGCCTGTATGGCGCAAGAGATCCATTTGGAATTAAGCCTTTTTTCTATAAAGAAGCAGAGGAAGGTACCTATTTTACTTCTGAGAAAAAGAGTTTATTAGCATTAGATGGAGAAAGCGTGGATGCAGAATCACTGCAACAATATTTAAGCTTTCAATATGTACCAGAACCAAATACAATGCATCAATCGATCAAAAAGATAGAACCAGGGCATTATTTTGTGAAAAAGCAAGGGGAAGATTTCCAATTCCATCGCTATTTCCATGCAACTTTTCACCCTATTCAACGAAAGGAAAGCTATTGGGTGAAAAGGATACGAGAAGTAATGTTTGATTCTGTAAAGGTACACATGCGCAGTGATGTTCCAGTCGGTTCTTTTTTATCTGGAGGGATTGATTCATCATTAATTGTGGCAATGGCAAAACAATATCATCCAGATATTAAAACTTTCTCTGTTGGTTTTGAGCAAGAAGGGTATTCGGAAGTTGATGTTGCCAAAGAGACAGCTGAAAGACTTGGTGTGGAAAATATATCGTATATGATTTCACCAGAAGAATATGTGGCCAAACTCCCTAAAATCATTTGGCACTTAGATGACCCGTTGGCAGATCCGGCTTGTGTGCCATTGTATTTTGTAGCAAGAGAAGCGAAAAAACATGTTACTGTGGTATTGTCTGGGGAAGGATCAGATGAATTATTTGGTGGTTATAACATTTATAGAGAGCCGGAGTCTTTAAAAGTTTTTGATTCGATTCCAACTCCTGCAAAAGATTTACTAGCTCGAGTTGCACAGGTTTTACCAGAAGGGGTAAAAGGAAAAAGCTTCTTAGAACGCGGTACAACTCCATTGAGAGATCGTTATATTGGAAATGCGAAAATTTTAGAAGAGAAGGAGAAAATAGATTTATTACAAAAATATAATCCAAATGCTTCTTATCAACATATTACGTCACCTTTTTATGACCGTGTGATCAATGACCCATTAGTAAATCAAATGCAGTATATCGATATCCAAACATGGCTGCGCGGAGATATTTTACTAAAGGCGGATAAGATGACGATGGCCCATTCATTAGAATTACGTGTACCATTTTTAGATAAAGAAGTGTTTGATGTGGCTAGAGAAATACCAGTCGATATGAAAATTGCTAATGGAACTACAAAAGATATTTTAAGAAAAGCTGCAAGAGGTGTAGTACCAGATCATGTCCTAGATCGTAAAAAACTAGGCTTTCCAGTGCCAATTAGATATTGGCTCAAAAAGGAATTAAATAGTTGGGCAAAGCAATTAATTCAAGAAAGTGAGACAGACCATTTATTAAATAAAGAGGTCATTTATCAATTGTTGGAGGATCATTGCGCAGATAGAGCGGACAATAGCAGGAAATTGTGGACAGTTTTTATGTTTATGATTTGGCATCAAGTTTATATGGAAAACAAATATGATATGAACGAATTGCAAATAGAAGATCAAGCAAAAAGCAAGCTACCTTCGTCTTAATGGACGGTAATAGCTTGCTTGCCCATTTGCTCCCAGGCAGCAATAAATGGTTGTTTGGGAGCTTTTTTTGCTTTGCCATCATAAGGATCATTAAAATAGATATATGAGGAATCATACCCAGTCACTAAAACGGCATGTTGCTTATGGGTAATTTCAACAGGTCCTTGAGGCGTTTGCCATGTTTGAAACTGTTCCTCCTCTAATGGTTTATAGGTGATATTAGTAATAATAACAACAGGTTGCTTATTAGCAATAAATTCCATAACTTCGGTAAACGGTTGACTTGTTAAATCCTTAGCACTATTCCCCATATAATCTTTTGTTAATTGATATAAAGGCTCATGATAAACGCCATATCCAGGTTCATCAAGAGAAAACATACTCCCGACGAAACCTTTATTAGGGTTGCCAAAATAAATTTCTCCGTTTTTTTCTTGATAGGATGTGGTATCTTTTTTTATTTGATCAGCCAAAGTTAATTTATCGATTTCTAGTCCATGAAATTGTAATAACATCGCTAAAGAAGTGACTTCACATCCACGCGGTAATTCAGGATATTGTTGAATGGATGGGGCTTGATTGTTTGCTTTCAAAGGTACTTTTGGGATTAATTGCTTTGCTTGAGAGTCGTGATAAGTAATGATATATTTGTTTTCTTCCTCAGCATAGACCCATTGGATGTTCAAGTTCGAAAGTATGAAGCTTACTAATAAAACTCCTATGGTGATAAATAAATAAAGGTAAAACATGGCAGCATATCGTAAAATTTTCCTTTGATATAGCTTGTAATAATACAAAAGAAAAAAGACCATTATGAAAGATATACTAAAAAGGAAAATTAACATAGGTAAACCTCCGAAATCGGACCAACTCTTTATATGCTTTCATCAGTAGATGAAGATGTTTTTTCTTTGTAATATTGTCCTTTTTTGACATAATCTAATTGAATCCGTTTCATTTCTTCTTTATCTTTATCGGTTAGTTCTCGTATAACTTTAACAGGACTACCAAACGCCAAAGTATTTGGAGGTATTTTTTTGCCCGGTGGTACAAGACTTCCTGCACCTATGAATGCACCTTCACCGATTTCTGCACCATCCAAAATGATAGATCCCATACCAATCAGGGCATTTTTTCTTATGATAGAGGAATGCAAGGTCACTTGATGCCCTATCGTTACCTTATCCTCAATGATTAACGGAAGCTCAGGACTTTGATGTAAAAGAGACAAATCCTGCACATTAGAATGTGCACCAATTTTTACTGGTGCTACGTCTCCTCGAATGACAGTTTTAAACCATATACTAGTAAATGGACCTATTTCGACATCACCAGTAATGACAGCATCTTTTGCAATAAATGCGTTTTGATCGATGCTGGGAGTTTTTCCTTTATAATCGCAAATCAATGTGATAACCTCCTATTATCATGATAATAATATGATATCATAAATTTAGATAAATTGAATATTTGAGAGAAGTGAGGGAACAAGATTGTCTGTAAAAATCCCAACGAATGCTCCAATTTTAATGAAAAATGTGTATCAAAAAATATTCCCCCAAGTAAATAAAGAGTTAGCTTATTGGAAAAAGAGAGCACAGGCTATTCCAAATCAAGAATTGAGAACACAAGCATTAGCAAGTATTCAAGCAAAGAAGTTTCACTGCCAAGGCGGAAGCGTTTATAGCATTCTAGCAAGACATAATTGGAAAGAAGCTATTCAGTTTATTGTGGCTTATCAAACCATCAGTGATTATTTAGATAATTTATGTGATAGAAGTACGTCATTAGATCCGCAAGATTTTAGGCAGTTACATCAATCGATGGAGGACGCTTTATCACCTGAAAATATGATGAAAAACTACTATCGATATCGCGAAGATCAAGCAGATGGAGATTATTTGCAGGATTTAGTCCAAACCTGCCAAAAAGTATTGCGGTCCATTTATAACTTTGAGGACATCCATCCTTATGTTCTTCAGTTGGAAGCACTGTATAGTGATTTACAAGTACATAAACATGTTTGTCATGAAGAAAGAATACCTAGACTGGAAACATGGTTTCAACATTATCAAAAACAATGGCCGATGCTTAGCTGGTATGAGTTTTCAGCTTGTACAGGTTCGACTTTAGGCATCTTTTGTATGGTTTCTTATGGGTTAAATAATCAAATGAGTAAATCTTTAGCTAAAAATATTTTTGATAGTTACTTTCCATATTTGCAAGGATTACATATTATGCTGGATTACTTTATTGATCAACAAGAAGATGAAGAGGAAGGCGATTTAAATTTTTGCCATTATTATAAAGACGAACAGGAATTAGAGCAACGGTTGGTTTATTTTGTAGAACAAACGAATCAGCAGGTGAAAAAATTACCAGACCAAGCTTTTCATGAGATGATTCAACACGGTCTTGTTGGTTTGTATTTAGCAGATCCAAAAGTAAAAAAATTAAAAGATGGATATCAAACATCAAAACGCCTTATAAAAGCAAGTGGGAGAAAATCGCAATTTTTTCATTGGAATATCAAAATGTACAACAGGTTAGCAGGAAGATATTAAAGAAATACTGGCTAGCGCCAAGCCTTTAGGAGCAGTGTGATAGCATCTGAATTCTTAAAATTGTTCACTACGTCGGATAACTTCCTTGCTGATAATTTATGCTTTCCTAAATGGTAAAAAAGAGACCCTTAGTTGGTCTCTTTTATTTTTTCTATAGCTAAAATGAATGGAGGGTTATTCACTTGGTTTATAAATTGATATTGTAGAACTTGAAAATATTGTTGATCTAGCTGAGTACAATAATCCAATAAAGCTTGTTTTTCTTCTGCTCCACCAGTATGCCCGTGATAAACAACTAAAACAATTCGCCCCTTCTTTTTTAGTAAAGTTATAAGTGCTTGGATAGCTTGGATCGTTGCTTTGGGTTTTGTGATGATGGAATGGTCGCCTTTTGGTAAATATCCTAAATTAAAGATCGCTCCTGCGATCTCCTCTGAAACATAGTGTTTTACTTGTTCATGTCCATCTAATATGAGTTGCACATTGTGACATTGATGATGTTGCAAATGGTTTTTTGTTTGATTAATTGCCTGTTCCTGTATATCAAATCCAAACACTTTACCTGTATGGCCTACTAGCTGGCTTAAAAATAAGGTATCATGTCCATTTCCGCAGGTTGCATCAATGACAATTTCTCCTTTATCAACCACTTCACGAAGTATAGTATGTGCATAAGGAATAATTTTTTGCATGTTTTTCACACCTTGCAATTTTTTATCACGGTAAATAACCGTCCGTAAAACCTCACTTCAAAAGTGCACAAAAGAAATTCGAGTGGGGATAACGGACGCTAACACCCTGATTGAGTTTCACTTTATAAGCTTATTGTAGCAAATTGTTGTAGTACTGGAAATAATTCGATTCAGCCTACTAGGATAAACGAATATGTTTGGTTAAAAATAAAAGAGAGGTGATAAAATTGGCTACAAGAGATTCTGTTGAACATTTACTAACAAAAGGTCATCAAATTATAGAGCAAGCAGAAGAACAGCTGCAAATGTCTAATCGAAATCATTTTAATTTAAATGAAGATTATACCAACGCTCATTTAGAATTAGAGAAATTAGTGCAAGATATTGATAAAATGATGAATAGTGCAAATGAACAACAACGGGAACAATTGCATCGCTTCTCCCTAGTCGTTAACGAAAAATTAAACGACATGATCCTAGACGAAGTAGACATAAACAGATATGAATAATTGTGGAGAACGGGTGGTATCTGGCACTGCCCGTTCTCATACCTTTATAGCAGTTGTTGGTGTTTTTTTAACTTTTGATAAATAAGTATACAAGCAATCATGCATAAGAATGCGGTGCTTGCAATGAAAAAATAACCTGCTTGGATCCCCAGCTGATTGCTTTGTTGATATGTAGGATAAAAAGATAAGTAAGTCACCCAATCAATAATATAACCAATTAGCAAATTAGTTATCACTGTGCCTATCCCGATCAGTGTGACCGTAAAGGTTATGGCAGTATCGACTCCATTTGTATATCTTTTAGCTAACAGCGCCATAATGGTTGGATATATTGGACCGATACCTAAGCCTGCAATCGCAAACAGAATGGCAAAAGCATCATCTAAAAAAATGGCAAGCGTACTTGTGATACCAGCAAACCCGGAAAATAGAATGATAGATATGGTATAACCAAATTTATCTGTAACAGGACCTAAACATAATCTTGCTAACATAAAACAAAAGAAAAAGATGGCTAACATATTAGAAGCATCAGTCAATCCCCATTCATCCACTTTCACTAAATAATGTACAAGCCATGCAGCCATTCCTAATTCAGCAGTCACCCCCATTGTTAATGCTAAAACAATTAACCACGCAATCGGGTCATGTGTTAGTTTATGTAAAGAAGTTTTATCTTCCTCATCACTCTCTTCTTGAGGGAATCGGCTTAGCATAACGGGAATAATTGGTAATAAAGATAAAGAAAGCATGATCATATACATACCACGCCATCCTAATACGGTTGAAGACATTTCCCATCCCATCATTTGTGCTGCTACAATGGGGGCAATAGTAGAACCGAGGCCATAGAAAAAATGAGATAGATTTAACATAGTTCCTGTATTTTTTGTAAACAATCGTGCCGCAATAATAGCTAAACCAATTTCTAACATCCCATTTCCTAAGTATAGTAAAAAATAGGCTCCGACTAAGGAAACGAAATTAGTTGAGAGATAGATGAAAACACCTGAAAGCGCCATTAAAATAAAGGTTAGAATACTGATCGTTTTAGCGCCTATCTTGCTGATCAACCATGAAGTATATGTACAGGCAAGTAAAAAACTAAATGCATTGATTGCTAATAACAATCCTAGTTTTCCTTCGGTGATAGATAAATCCTGCTGCATATCAGGTAATGCCGGTCCTTTAATATTCTCGGATACACCAAAAATGAAAAAACCACCGAATATGACAAACAATAAAACATAATAATTTTTTCTCTGTTTCATTTTTAGCCCCCCCTAAAATCACAACTATTACACTATTGTAACGCAAGGTTGACTATTTGTAATTTATGATTACTTTAATCGAACGCAAGAATTTAAAACTGAAAACATGAACTTTACTTAAATACGAAATATTAGAATTAAGTTGTATTATTTATAAGGCTGTTTTCCATGGGGGTGTTGCTGATTTAAATAAAACTTTATTGCACCATATCCATAAATTGCGCAGTAATCTTAGCATAACTTTCTACCATTCTTCCGAAGCGTCATTTAAACTCTCGCCCCACAGTATTGCGCAGTTTGGTTCTATTGTGTAATAAAAAACAAAATATTAAAACGAGATAATTTTAACGTGCATATTTGGTACTCTCTATATATTTTCTCTCCCAAAAATATGTTATGATAACGTTATAACCAATAATTTTTATGTTTTGGTATCCTGATTCAGGAGGAAGAAGATGATCGATTTTACAGAGCGACAACAGCATATTATGGAAATTTTAAAAAAACATGAGCCCATTACAGCTGTACAAATAGCTGAAATGCTTGGAGTTAGCAAGGGAACGATCCGCTCTGACTTAGCAGTGCTTGTCATGACAGGGAACATTGAAGCAAAACCGAAAGTAGGCTATTATTTAGCAAAAAAATCGACTGCAACCACACAACAAAACCTTTGGCACCATCAGTTAGTCAAAGATGTCCAAGGATTTGCAGTAACTGTACAGGGTACAACAACTGTAAATGATGCTGTTATTTCTTTATTTATAGAAGATGTAGGATCGTTAATCGTCGTAGATGAAAATCACTGTTTAGAAGGGATTGTTTCTAGGAAGGATCTTTTAAAAGTGACATTAGGAAATCCTCAAGCAGCATCTATGCCTGTTCAGTTAGTCATGACAAGAAAGCCGAAAATATACACGGCAACACCAGAAGAAACACTTATAGAGGCATCAAAGAAAATGATCCATTATCAAGTAGATAGCTTACCTGTTGTAAAACAAGCGGAGCATGATAATGAACAAGCATTAAAAGTAGTGGGTAGAATCACCAAAACTAGCATAGTAAAAGCGTTGATAGAATCTGAAGCATAGAACAAAGGGGAGCTTATATATGGTACATAACGAATCATTTATATATGTTTGCTCAGATGCAGTGGGGGAAACAGCAGAAGCGGTTGTTCAAGCTACTATTAGACAATTTACAAATGATCACGTTAAAGTTAAAAGGCATAGTCACATTCAATCAGAAGAAGAAATTGAATCCATTGTACATGAAGTAAAGCAGAACTCTAGTTTTATTGCATACACGTTAGTGCAACCAGAATTAAGAGCGAAAATGCAGCAAGAAGCGATTCGTTATGATTTACGGGCTGTTGATGTGATGGGACCCATGATGCAAGCTTATATAGACACATTTAACGATGCACCTAAGCCAGAACCTGGCCAGCGCCAGGTACTAGATGAAGAGTATTTTAACCGTATCGAAGCTGTTGAGTTTGCAGTCAAATATGACGACGGAAAAGATGTAAGAGGTTTGTTGCTCGCAGATGTCGTATTAATTGGGGTATCGCGTACATCTAAAACACCTTTAAGCATTTTTCTGGCACATAAAGGCATTAAAACAGCTAATTTACCAATATTACCTGATATGGAGGCACCAGAGGAACTTTTTAAACCAGAGGATCGTATGATTATTGGATTAACGATTGATCCTAGTCACCTTTTAAAAATTCGAACAGAACGTTTGAAAACACTTGGTTTACCACCACAATCTAAGTATGCATCGATGGACCAAATTAAAAAAGAGTTAAAAACAGCAGATGCATTAATGAAAAAGTTAGACTGTCCAATCATTAATGTTTCCGATAAATCCATCGAGGAAACTGCTGGTGTCATTATGGATATGCGTGCTGAAAGTTAGAAAACTAATGGGCGGCTGTCTCTTAAATTTTCGAATGGATGAGCATTTTTTTTGGACAGCTTTATAAGTTGAAACAGCAGAATATGAGGATGAGAAAAATGCTTCTTCCTTCACGAGGAAGCATTTTTCTTGTTTAATACTCGATTTTATCTGTTGTGTTTTTCCACAGTTCAAACGGTAATAATTTTGTTTTGCATTCGATTTTTTTCATATGTAAACTTCTCTTATTTATGGCTAAAGCAAGCTGATCATAAATATATTGATCGTCAAAGCCAATTTCCGCAGCTTCTTTTCTTGTATTGTAATAGTATACGGCTTTTGGGCGTGCCCAATAGATGGCGCCAAGACACATTGGACATGGTTCACAACTTGTGTAAATGTCACAGTCTTTTAATTGATAATCTTCTAAGTGCTGACAAGCATTTCTTATCGCTGTTATTTCAGCATGAGCTGAAGGATCATTGGTTGTTGTAACAAGATTTGTACCTTTTCCAATTATTTTACCATTTTTTACAATAACTGCCCCAAAGGGACCGCCTTTTTTATTTTTTACATTATCGTATGCTATTTGCAATGCTAATTTCATATAATCTATATTCATCTATATACCTCCTATATTTTTATACTATCATTTATAATGCAATAGGAGGAGAATAAAAATAATTTATTCTGAATTTTTCGAATAAAGAAGGAAAACATGTTAAGATAAATAAAAAGAATAGAGAAGGAGAGTATATATGGGTAAACGTGTATTAGTAACAGAACTTATTCCACAATCTATCAAAGAATTATTAGAGCAAGAAGTAGAAGTAGAAACTTGGGA
Source organism: Gracilibacillus sp. YIM 98692 (assembly GCF_010993965.1). Lineage (GTDB taxonomy): Bacteria > Bacillota > Bacilli > Bacillales > Amphibacillaceae > Gracilibacillus. The sequence continues at coordinate 157,519 of NZ_WIXM01000002.1, forward strand.
TTCATCGGAGCAAATGCCACGGGAGCTGCTGCTTCAAAAAATAAAAGATAAACATGGCTTTATTACAGGAAAAGATAAAATTGACGATGAGCTTTTAGAAGCAGGTAATCAATTAGAAGTGGTAAGCAATGTTTCAGTGGGCTATGATAACTATGATGTGGATGCCATTAAGCGTCATCAAATATTGGCAACGCATACACCTTATGTCTTAGATGAAACCGTAGCTGATTTAATCTTTGGTTTGATTCTGTCAGCTGCTCGTCGAATTACTGAATTAGACAAGTATGTAAAAGACGGTAAGTGGCAAGCATCAATAGATCAATCTTTATTCGGTCATAATGTACACCATAAAAAACTAGGAATTATCGGCCTTGGCAGAATTGGGGAAAAGGTAGCCAAACGTGCAACATTAGGATTTGAAATGGACGTATCTTATTATAATAGAAGTCGTAATGATCAAGCAGAAAAGGAATTAGGTGTTACATACGCATCTTTTCAAGATATTATAACAAACTCAGATTTTATTTTACTAATGACACCGCTAACAAAAGAAACTTATCATTTAATTGATCAGGCAGCATTTGAACAAATGAAAAAGACTTGCTTTTTCATTAATGCATCAAGGGGAGCAGTTGTAGATGAAAAAGCGTTGATTCAAGCGTTATTAGATAAGAAAATTGCTGGAGCAGGTTTAGATGTTTTTGAAAAAGAGCCAATAGACCCTAAGAATCCTTTATTAGAAATGGACAATGTTGTTACATTACCTCATATTGGTTCCGCTACAGCAGAAACGAGGAAAGCAATGAAAGAATTTGCAGCCAATAATTGTTTGCAAGCGCTTCGTGGAGAAGAGCCAGAAGCAGTGATAAAAGAGTTGAAATAATAACAAACTATGCTTGTTATAATAATTTAGATGTCGAAAGCCTAATAATTATTTACCACGGTGAACAACAGTTCGTAAGCCCTCACTTCAAGACTTGGCAATAAGTAGAAGTGGGGGTAACGGACGCTAGCACCCTGATAAGTTTCGCTAACTCATCAAGAAGGGGATAAAGTCCCCCACTGATGGAAGTCTCACTTTATTAGATACATAACATGTTAAACATGTCGACCGTAAAAAAAACTGAGGCTATCGCATCTGCGGTAGCCATTTTTTAATGCCCGAGGACAAAAAAATTGGAAAAATAGGTTTCATATACATTAAAATATTGTATGATAGTATTTGTGTGGAATGACTATGGGAAATGAACGGTATTAACGAGGTGGAAAAAGTGATAAATATAATAAAAGAATCATTAGAGATGCCTGTAGATAATTTTTTAGGAATGTTGATTTACGCCATTATTTTTATGTTTTTTGCAGGTGTAATTGCTTTACTAGCATTAAAATTTATTCCTAATCGATTACCATATGGGGCAAAAAGTGCGATCGTTTTTGCGGCCATTCTGATCAGCCTATTTCTTTGGTGGCAAATATTAATAAGACCTTCCATATCATAAAGTGGAAGTTATAGGGGGCTGTCTCATAAGATCAGTGTAAACTGATTTTTGGGGCAGCTTTTTTTACCGTATCAGAAAATAAAAATAGTCAGCAAGGAAGAATTCTCGACGTAGTAGACCATTTTAGGAAGATGATAAGGACAACTACGTCACTGACCTCGCCAATGGCTCGTCAATCTATGAGTTTTCTTTATGAAGTCATAAAAATGTGCATAGTGGCAGGATAGAGAAATCATCAATTCGGAAAGGAATGGAGTTATTATATTCTATTACATACTTATTGAATAGTAATTTGTCGAACTGAAAAATTATGTCAGATAAAATGACAAGTTCATAGATTAACCGTGCCAGCCTTTGTATGATGAAAACAAGTTAAATTTCCAAGGAAAAAGTGGGGGACAACAAATGGAAAAGCAAAAACTTGTGTTAATCGGAAATGGTATGGCAGGTATTCGAACCATCGAAGAAATCTTAAAACTATTACCTGACCAATTTGATATTACGGTTTTTGGTAAGGAGCCTTACCCAAATTATAATAGAATACAGTTATCCAAAGTGTTGCAAGGTGACACGGAATTAAAAGATATTACGCTAAATGAGTGGGATTGGTACGAAGATAATGGTATTCGTCTTTATCCTGGTGAAACAGTAACGAAAATTGATAAAGATAATCAGGTTGTTTATACCGATAAGGGAAAAGAAACAGCTTATGATAAGCTGATTATCGCAACAGGATCCAATCCATTTATGTTGCCATTACCTGGAGTGGATAAGGAAGGTGTTACGGCATTCCGTGATATCGAAGATTGCGAAAAGATGATTGAATATTCCGAAAAGTATAAGCGAGCAGCTGTTATCGGCGGTGGTTTATTAGGTTTAGAAGCAGCACGTGGTTTACTGAACTTAGGAATGGAAGTCGATGTCATTCACATAGCTGACTACTTAATGGAACGACAACTGGATCGTGCAGCAGGTAAATTATTACAACAAGAATTAGAAAAACAAGGTATGAACTTCTTATTAGAAAAACAAACCGCAGAGATTACAGGTAAAAAACGTGCAACAGGATTAAAGTTTAAAGACGGTGGAAAGATTCCAGCTGATTTAGTAGTAATGGCTGTCGGTATAAAACCAAATGTTGCTATGGCTCAAGAATCAGGTATTGAAGTAAATCGAGGCATCGTAGTAAATGACCACATGGAAACAAATGTGCCAAATATATATGCGGTTGGGGAATGTGCTGAGCATGATCAAATGGTGTATGGTTTGGTAGCACCATTATATGAACAAGGGCAAGCATTAGCGAAGCATATTTGTGGTATGAACCATCAAGGGTACAAAGGCTCTGTTTTATCTACTCAATTGAAAGTATCAGGTGTAGATGTTTTCTCAACAGGTTTAATTAATGAGACAGAAAACACGAAATCTATTAAAGTGTTTGATGAATGGAGAAACACATATAAGAAAGTATTAGTTGAAGATGACAAATTAACAGGTGCCGTATTATTTGGCGATACGTCAGAGGGTTCAAAACTATTAAGCTTAATCAAAAAAGGTGCAGATGTTGAAGAATATCTAGAAAGTGAATCAAGCGCTGATGATGGCGCAGATGTGGTAGCATCTATGAGTGATGATGAGCTCATTTGTGGTTGTAATGGGGTTTCAAAAGGTGCTATCGTGGATGCTATTAAATCAGATGGACTTACTTCTGTAGAAGAGATAAAAGGGGCGACAAATGCTTCTCGTTCTTGTGGTACATGTAAATCTCTCGTGTCTGACTTGTTGACACATACACTTGGTGATGAGTATGCAGGAAATGAAAAAGAAACGATTTGTGCTTGTACCGATTTATCTAGAGATGAAGTCATCGCAGAAATCAAAGAAAAAGGCTTAACTCATACAAAAGAGGTTATGAATGTACTTGAGTGGAAGACAGAAGAAGGCTGCTCTAAATGTAAGCCTGCTCTAAACTATTATCTTGGCATGGTATATCCGAAAGAGCACGAAGATGAAAGAGAATCCAGATTCGTTAATGAGCGTTTACACGCAAACATTCAAAAAGATGGTACGTATTCTGTTGTACCAAGAATGTACGGTGGTGTAACGAACGCTGAAGATCTTCGTACGATTGCAGATGTGGCAGAAAAATACGATGTTGGCATGATTAAATTAACTGGTGGTCAACGAATTGATTTACTTGGAGTTAAAAAAGAAGACTTACCAGATGTTTGGAAAGACTTAGGAATGCCTTCTGGTTCTGCATATGCCAAATCCGTTCGAACTGTCAAAACATGTGTTGGTGCTGAATTCTGTCGATTCGGTACACAAGATTCAACAGGAATGGGTATTCAGTTAGAGAAAAAATTTGAAGGCTTAAACACACCGCATAAAGTAAAAATGGGTGTATCTGCTTGTCCACGAAATTGTGCAGAAGGCGGTATTAAAGACGTTGGAGTTGTCGGTTTAGATGGTGTTTGGGAAATACATGTTGGCGGTAATGGCGGTACTGAATTACGTCAAGCAGAACTGCTGGCAAAAGTGAAAACACAAGCTGAAGTACTAGAATATACAGCTGCATTCTTGCAGTATTATCGTGAAAATGCTAGTTATTTAGAACGTACCTCTCACTATGTAGAGAGAGTAGGTATCGAGCATGTTCAGGATGTTGTTAATAATGATGAAATGAGAAAAGAATTAAGTGAAAGAATGGATGAGGCGTTATCTGTATATAAAGAGCCTTGGAACGATGTTATAGAAAGCGAAACAACATTAAAAGATCTATACGAAAAAGTAAATGCAAATTAATAGATGGGGGATATAGGGATGGAACAGACTGTGCGTAAAGTATATGTTGGCAACTACAGCGATTTACCAGAACGTATTGGAAAAACGGTTGTACTCGAAGATAAGGAAATTGCTGTATTTAAACTAACAAGCGGCAAATTACATGCTATTGAAAACCGCTGCCCACATAAAGGCGGTGTCCTTTCTGAAGGAATGGTTAGTGGAGAACATGTTTTTTGCCCATTACACGATTGGAAGATCAATATGACAGATGGTTTAGTACAAGCACCTGATGAAGGTTGTGTACAAACCTTCGATGTCGTTCAAGAAGGCGAAGAAGTGTATGTGAAAGTACCGGAAAATGAAGCATAAAGCATGATATAGGTACGCCTAATACTAGGCGTACCTCCATTGTAAAGAAGACTTGGTCATGGTACCAAGTTTTCTTTACAATATCAAAATTCATATCGTGTTACAGACGAAGTGAATCCGACGTAGATACCACGATTAGGCAGATAGATAAGCGCAACTACGTCTCTAACTTCGCCAAAGGCTCGTCAATCGACGAGTTTTCTTTAAAAGGGTTGAATACATTCATGAGGGATGTCATCCGCAGAAGCACAAAAATTGGGGGAGTAACAATGGGAAAAGTCTATTTGGTCGGAGCAGGACCTGGTGATCCAGATTTAATCACCGTCAAGGCATTAAAATGTATACAAAAAGCAGATGTCATTTTATATGATCGATTAGTCAATACTAAATTACTGGAGGAAGCCAAGGAACATGCTGATCTTATATATTGCGGCAAGCTTCCAAAATTACATTTGATGAAACAAGATACGATCAATCATTTGCTTGTCAAATATGCGAAGCAAAATAAAATAGTTGTACGACTGAAGGGTGGCGACCCATTTGTTTTCGGAAGAGGAGCAGAGGAAGCAGAAGTTCTTGCTAAACAAGGATTAAGCTATGAAGTGGTTCCTGGTATAACATCAGGTATTGCAGCACCAGCATATGCGGATATTCCGATTACTCACCGTGAATTAGGACGATCATTTGCCGTGGTTACAGGTCATTGCAAAAATGGACAGCCCACAGACATTCATTGGGAACAGTTGGCGAATTCAGTAGACACGTTAGCTATCTATATGGGAATCAGCAATTTACGTTTTATTACCCAAAAATTAATGGAATGTGGGAAATCCCCTTCAACAAAAATAGCAATTATACAAGAAGGAACCACAGACAGTCAAAAAGCAGTTACAGGAACGTTAGCAACTATTCTCTCCATTGTAGAAAGACATAAAATTGAAAACCCGGCTATGATTGTAGTGGGAGAAGTTGTTCAAGTGGGAGAGAAGCTGCAGCGGTTAAAAGAGATTCATCAACACACGATATCCTCACATGTCGTAGAAGCTAATTAGGAGCGGATATACGATGCGATCGGTTATATATATTTGTCATGGCAGCAGATTGCCCGAAGCAAAGGAAGAGGCTTATCAGCTTATTTCAAAAGTGAAACGAGTAGTCGAAGAACCGATACAAGAAATGTGTTTTTTGGAATTACAAGATCCTACATTATCAAAAACAGTAGAGAACGTAATTAGTCAAGGAGCAGAACAGGTAATGATTGTTCCAGTTCTTTTACTAACGGCTGGACATGCAAAGCATGATATTCCAGAAATGATAGAAAAAGAAAGATGGAAGTACCCTGAAGTTTCCTTTCATTATGGCAGGCCAATTGAAGTTGAGCCAAAAATGATTGAAGTATTAGTAGATCATATCCGTAGAGCAACTACCTCACATGTAGAAGACTATGATATCCTTTTAGTAGGGAGAGGAAGCAGCGATCAACAGGCTGTAAGTGACACAGAAACGATTCTTCAAATGTTAGGAGACTACTTTCCTGCTCAAACGATTGAAAAGTGTTTTCTTGCTGCAAGCAAGCCTAAATTTGAAGAGCTTTTAAGTGAAAAAGTGATACACCAAGAAAAATCTGTTATGATAGTACCATATTTACTTTTTACTGGTTTACTCATTACAGGGATTAAGCAGTATGTGGAACACTTTTCATTAAAACCTGATCAGCAGATTATCCAAGCGGAATATCTGGGACAACATGATCATGTAGTTAAAATTTTAAAAGAAAGAGTGATAGAAGTTAGAAAGGAAGCTGATGTAGTGTGCAACAATGGCTTAAGGAAGTGGCAAGAGGAAAAAAGGGTTCTAAAGATCTAAGCTACGAGGAAACCAAACAAATTGCTGAAACAATTGTTTCTAAGAAAGCGACCGATGCTCAAATCTCAGCATATTTAGTGGCAGAGAGAATAAAAATGGAACAGCCAGAAGAGTTACTAGCTTTCATTGACGTACTAAAGGAGCATTCTCAGAAATTAGATATAGATAGAGACATCCAAGAAAAAATGATTGATTTTGCTGGTCCGTATAATGGAAGAAATTCTTTTGCTGCTACCATACCTGTATCCATATTATTAGCAGATTATGGGGTTCCATCTTTTATCGGTGCTAGTGATACACTCCCTCCAAAGTACGGTACTTCATTAAAAGATATTATGAGAGAATTAGGATGGGAACAAGAAAACTCTAAAAAAGAAGTAGAAAAGCAAATGCATGAAACTTCTTTTGCGTTTACGGATACGGAGTACTATTGTGAACCGTTAAAACAAATAAGACATATTCGGAAAGAAATCGGTGTTCGGACATTATATAACACAGTAGAGAAACTGTTGAATATAGGAGGCGCCAAAAATGTAATGCTAGGTGCTTTTCACCGAACTGCGATCAATAAATTAAATGATGTCTTTCAATCATTGCCGTATCAAAATGTTTATATTGTGCAGGGATTAGAAGGGTCTGAGGATGTGCCTGTTCATCGTAATAGCTTTGTTTTTCATTGGACAAAAGAAAGCTTAGACTCTTTTATTGTGAAACCAAAAGAATATGGTTTGGAATGTAAAGATTTCGATAAAACAGCAAAGTTATCCGCTTCAGAACAAAAAGATATTATCATATCGTTATTATCTGGAGAAAAACAAGAGAAATATCAATATTATTATAATCAAGTTTTATTGAATGCAGGATTACGTTATTACTTGTTCGGGATAACAAGCTCGATTGAAGAAGGTATCGAGGTTGCTAAAAATCAATTACAAAAAGCAAGCGGAATGAAACGTATAGAATATTGGAAGGCATTACCGAATACGAATTAAAGCAAATGTGAGTATCCTTTTCACATTTGCTTTTTTAATTTTTCTAAAAAATTAATTTGATCATTTTCATCATAAATCGGATGATCTATGATTTCATTTAAAAGATTTCTTTTACGCTCTTGATCCCAATTCGTTTTTTTCACCAACTGACGAACGTCATATAAAAAGTCAATATATCCTTCATAGTCTACAGGAAATTGATCTTCTAATTGCTTTTTAATTCTTTTGGCAAGTATAGGGCTAGCTCCATTTGTTGAAATAGCAATCTTTAATTTTCCTCTATCTAGAAATATCGGGAAATCGATGTTTCCATAATCAGCATGAAAGGTTGCATTCATCAAACAAGAAGTTGGGGCATGCTCTGCTATCATTTGATTAAACGTTGGATCATTACTTGCTATAATTATTAAGTTATAGGATTCGATGTCTGTCAGTTTTCCGTCACGTTGTATCCAATGAATGCGATGTTTGATTGCAAGCTCTTTTAACAAATCCGTAACAGTTGGACTAATAATCGTAATGTTTGTTGTATATGGCAGGAGAGTGGTCACACGTCTTTCTGCAACCGTGCCGCCACCGAACACTACTATTTTCCTATGTATTAAATCAATCATCAATGGTATTTTGGTCATTTTCGATCCCTCTCTAAACCAAGTTATAATCATTGTAATATGCGAAAAATGTATAAGCAAGGTGAATAAACGCCCAACGTTTAATTGATATAAAAAAGGGGAACTTTATCAAGTGATTAAAAATAGTTGAACTATTTATTTCGAATTTGAGATAATAGATGTATTAGAAAGAAAGGGTGTTAATATGAAGCATATATTTAAAGAAGGTAAAAACTTAAATGGGCCAACTCTATTATTACTACACGGGACAGGTGGAACAGAAAATGACTTATTGCCACTAGCAGATATTGTAGATACAGATGCTAATATTTTAAGTGTACGAGGCAATGTTTCAGAAAATGGAATGCCACGCTTTTTCAAGCGATTAGCGGAAGGGGTGTTTGATGAGGAAGATTTAATTCATCGAACCGAAGAGCTATATCAATTTATAGATGAAGCTGCTGAAAAATATGGTTTCGACCGAAATCAAGTGATTGCAGTTGGATATTCCAATGGAGCCAATATTGCCGGCAGTTTACTTTTTCATTACCAAGACAGCTTAAAAGCAGCTGTGTTGCATCATCCAATGGTACCAAGACGAGGAATAAAACTACCTGACTTATCCAATGTTAAAGTATTTATTACGGCTGGAATCAATGATCCGTTATGTACAGAGCAAGAGTCAAAAGATTTAGAACAAATTTTAGAAGAGAATGGTGCAGAAGTTCGTATTCATTGGGAAAACACTGGACATCAACTCACAAGAACGGAAGTAGAAGCAGCTAAAGATTGGTATGAAAATACAGTTAAATAAGCAAAAAAATCGGGAGGTAGCATAAGTCGCCTTCCGATTTTTTAATGTTAAAAAAGGGTTGCTTTTTTGCTATTTTGTTCTATAATTAAACTGTATTAAATATACTAATACAGTTAATACAATTAATACACACCATACAGATAAGCGGGAGGGGTGTTATGCTTGTTTGAGCTGGATTTAAGAAGCCGAAAACCGATATATGAACAATTAGTAGAAAAATTAAAGCAATTAATTATAAATGATGTGTTAAAGCAAGATGAAAAACTGCCATCTGTTCGAATGTTAGCACAACAGTTATCTATAAATCCTAATACGATCCAGAAAGCATATCGTGAGTTAGAAACACAAGGCTATATATATTCCGTTAAGGGGAAGGGAAGTTTTGTGAATCATATGGTAATCACCGAAAATACCGAAGAATTAAAGCGAATAAAGGAAGAATTGCGAAAAAAACTGGCGGAGGCATTTTTTATTGGCATCACTTTAGAGGAGCTAGAAGAACTAATAGAAGAAGTCAAACAACAGATAGCAAGGGGGGAACAAGATGATTCAAATAAGTAATATAGATAAGAATTTTGAAAAAGAACCTGTGCTTCAACAGGTGTCATTAACGATTCAAAAAGGATCCATATATGGATTATTAGGTTCGAATGGAGCAGGAAAAACGACCCTTCTAAAAACGATAGCGGGCATTATCAAACAAGATGACGGAACGTGTCAAATAGAAAATCAACAGGTTTTTGAGAATACCAGCTTGAAAGAAAGAATGATTTTCCTTCCAGATGCTCTTTATTTCTTCTCCCATTATACGGTTGCACAAATGGCTTACTTTTACCAAGACATGTATCCTCATTGGAACCAAGAACGGTTTGTTCAGATGCAAAAAGCGTTAGATTTACAAGTGGATAGAAAGATACATCGTTTTTCAAAAGGGATGCAAAGGCAGGTGGCCTTTTGGCTTGCATTATGTGCAATGCCTGATTATTTAATCTTGGATGAACCTTTTGACGGTTTAGACCCTGTTATACGTAAAAAAATCAAATCGTGGATCATACAAGATGTAGCAGAGCGTGAAATGACGGTCATGATTTCTTCTCATAACTTGAGAGAAGTAGAGGATATCTGTGATGCAATTGGAATTATACATCGAGGCAAACTCTTATTAGAAAAAGACTTGGATGATTTAAAATCAGACATCCATAAGGTACAACTTGCCTTTAAATCGCCTGTAGAAGATTCCATCTTTAAAGGGCTAAATATCTTACATCAGGAAAAGCGAGGAAGTGTATATGTTTGTATTATCAAAGGGCATATCGAAACCATTGAGCAAACATTACAACCCTACAATCCAGTTGTATTTGATATTTTACCATTAACGCTTGAGGAAATCTTTATATATGAGATGGAGGGTGTAGGATATGCAATCGAAAACATCTTACTTTAAAAAAGAATTGCTAAAGCAAGGATTTAAATCCTCTGGTTGGATTGGTATTGCTTATTTTCTTGCACTTCTATTAATCCTGCCACTTCAAATATTTATGATGTATACCGAAGACTCTTTGGATAATAGTCGTAATTACAACCATATTGATCATTTATTTGAGGTAAACTCAGAGTTTCAATTGGTATTATTATTTATCATTCCTGTAATAGCAGGGATTTTCACTTTTCGTTTTATGCAAGTGAAAGGTTCTGCTGACTTTATGGCTAGTTTACCATTAAAACGGGGCAATCTGTTTAATCAGCAATTCCTGATTGGATATATTTTAATGGTTGTTCCACTGTCGGTTATTACAATCATTTTACTGGTTATGCAAGGAATGATGGATGTTGGATATATATATTCCTATGCAGATATAAGTAAATGGCTGCTCATTACCTTTGTTTATCAATCTTTCATTTATGTCTTTACCGTATTGATTGGTGTCTTAACAGGGATTTCAGCTGTACAGGCTGGGCTAAGCTATATTTTTTTGCTGTTTCCGGCAGGGATTATAGCACTTGTTATTATTAACTTAGAGATGTTATTAAAAGGTTTTTATGTAGGATTTTTTTGGGAGGAGGAAGTTGCCAAATATTCTCCACTTTTAGACGCTATTCAAATATATGAGGATGATATTTCCTATTTAAGGTTAGGTGTATATATTGTATTAACGATCATTACTTATGTTCTGGCTAAGTTATTTTACCAAATTCGGTACGTAGAATCGGCATCCCAGGCACTGGCTTTTCCTAAACTAAAACCAATATTTAAATTCGGTGTCACGTTATGCTTTATGTTATTAGGTGGTGCCTATTTCGGATTGATGCAAAGTAAATTAATTGGATGGATTTTATTTGGCTATCTGTTTGGAGCTTTTATTGGCTATTTACTAGCAGAAATGCTTATTCAAAAAACATGGCGAGTTTTCCATTATTGGAAAGGTTTTTTAGCCTATATTGGTGTATCCTTTATCGTAATATTAACCGTTATATTGGATTTGTACGGATATGAAGGTCGTGTACCAGAAGCAGATCAGATTGAATCAGTATTTATCAATAATGGAGGGTACAGCTATTATTACCGGGAGGACTTAGAGGAAAGTGATTTACCAACGATAACAGATCGTGAAACGATTCGATATGTTACCACATTACATGAAGTTTTAGCAGACTCAGACCAAACAGAACTACAACGTAGACGTATATTTAAACCTGATTCTGTGAATATACAATTTATTTACTTTTTAGAAAACGGACAAAAACTAAAACGTAAATATTTTGTACCAAGTACAGAGTCAATGCGAGAGTATTTCCAACCTCTTTATGAATCAGAAGGGTATAAGGAGATACAAGAAAGTTGGTTATTTGAAGAGGAACTTGAAGTGAGTCAAATTAATATCCATGGCTATGAGGATGTAAAAGAAGTGTATGATGATCAACTAATTGAACAGATTACAGAAGCTATGAAGAAAGATTATCTAACGGCTAGCTTTGATGAATTGAACAAAAATACCTATAGGTCAGCTTCCTTAGAGTTTATTAACTCTCGAGAACAGAAACATTACCATATGCCATTGAAACCAAGCTACCAGAATACAATGGAACTATTAGAAAGTAGTGAGTTAGACGATCATGTCATTCTTGAAGTCGAAGATTTAACAAGAGTTGCTGTCAAACAGGGGTTAAATAACCGAAACGAAATTTACGAGCTGCCAACAATGCCAAAGGAACAGCAAGATAACTGGTTTATAACGGAAGGACAAGAGGAAATGAAGCAGTTATTGGAGTTAAAGGATAAGGCTGATTATTCTGGAGAATGGACGATAGGACTGTTTGGATCTAATAAACATCGGTTATTGACAACCTTCATCGTGACCGATGAACAAATACCTGATTTTGTCAAACAATATTTTGAAGGTCAATAGGGGATGTGAGATATGTATGAAGTAATGGAAAGAAAGGAATCGAGTATTTGTTTGGAAGATATCTTTTTAAAGTATAAAGATATGATGTATTATAAAGCAAAAGATATATTGCATGATCCCCAACTAGCTGAAGATGCAGTACAAGAAGCTTTTATAAAAATGTACCGAAGAGGTATTCAGGTCGAAAATCTAAATAAAATACCGGCATGGTTAAAAACAGTGATTACCAGAACTGCAATTGATATGCTGCGAAAAGAGCAACGTTCTCATGCTATCTTACTACAGGAAGATATCTATTTAGAGGAGCTGATGATTTGCTCAGCGTACTCAGTGGATGAAAAGGTGGATTATCAAGCAACGGTTAAAGAGATAACTGGCTGTATTGGAAAATGCAGCAGTAAAATTAAACAGGTTTTTTATTTGAAATTTGTAAAAGGTTATAAAGTTCATGAAATTGCAGAAGCGCTTCACATTTCACACGCAGCGGTAAAAACTAGATTGTTTCGGGCAAGGCAAATACTAAAACAGCAATATCAGATAAACGTTGAAAAAAAATCAGAACAAGTAAAACCAGGAGCATAAAAAGTTTCTGGTTTTTTCTTTTGCTAATTAAGTATATAATGGGGGAAGATATAAAGTATTTTAAAGGATGTCGGATATGAGTTTCATTATTTATGTTGTCCTTCCATGGATATTTTTATGTGTATTTTTAGTTGGTGCTATATTAAGCTTGTGGAAGAGGCTTCCATATATGTGGGGGTTCTTAAGTTGTATGATAGGTGTCGTGATATATTTAGTTGGAAATGAATTAGTGGGTGGTTTTAATGGGATGAGCCTAAGTTTAATTGGAGCACTCCCATTTACTATTGGTTTGTTTATCTTGTTTTTCTTATTTATCGGCAATAAATTTCAGTAAATCATCCAATATTTACTCCGATTAATGGACGAAAGGATAAACATAATAAGAAGGTATTCCATTTTAATTGGAGGGATATTGAATGAGAAGACGTAATGCTTGGCTACCAGCACTAGCATCAATTGGAATCGGTGCTTACTGCTATTATCAAATGCGCCGAGGTAACAACAACCCATTTAACATGCGTTAACAATAAAAATGAGAAGAGCTGTCTTTTGGGACAGCTCTTTTTTATAGTGATTAGGCGTATATTAGATTGTTTATTTTTTCTTTGCTATAATAATGGATGATTAAAATTTAAGGTAGAAAGGATTTTGATGATGGGGAAGAGTCGTTATATTGGATATGTAGGTACATATACGAAGAAAGAAAGCAAAGGTGTTTATCGATTTGAATTAGACTTAGATGAAAAAAAATTACGTAATGTAGAACTAGCAGCAGAACTGGATAATCCGACATATCTTACGGTGAACCAAGATAACTCATTATTATATGCTGTTTCTAAAGAAGGGGAAGAGGGGGGATTAACTTCTTTTCGTTTAGATCAACAAACTGGAGACTTACATCAATTAAATAGTCAAGCCTCCCCTGGATCTGCCCCTTGCCACGTTAGTGTAAGAAGTGATGATAAACTTGTTGTTTCAGCGAATTATCATACAAAACAAGCAGAGGCTTATCTTACCAATGAAGATGGCTCGTTACAGCCTGCTAAACCAGTAATCCATGAAGGATCTGGTCCGCACGAACGTCAAGAAAAGCCTCATTTGCATTACGCTGGTTTTACCCCAGATGAAAAATATGTAATAGTAGTCGACTTAGGAAGTGATACTATTACAACATATCAACCTAATGATGGACAACTTGAACAAGTAAGTATCTGGAATGCAAAACCAGGAAGCGGGCCAAGACATATTGTGTTCCATCCAAATGGAGAGTATGCTTATGTAATGACAGAATTAAGTAATGAAGTGATTGTGTTACAATATAAAGAAAATGGTACTTTTGAGGATGTACAATATATTTCAACTATTCCGGAAGATTTTACGGAAAATAATCAAGGTAGTGCCATTCATATCTCTTCAGATGGAAAGTTTGTTTATGCTGGAAATCGTGGTCATGACTCGATTGCAATATTCAAGGTACTGGAAGACTATACTGTTCAATTTGTAGACTGGACAAAGACAGAAGGGGATTGGCCTAGAGATTTTGTATTAGATCCGACGGAACAATTTGTGATTGCCTCCAATCAAAACTCTAACACTTTAGTATTGTTTGAGAGAAATCACCAAGACGGTACTTTAAGTTTATTACAAAAAGATGTATACACACCAGAGCCAGTGTGTGTCAAATTTTTGACAAAATAAAGGGGAAAATTTAACAAAGAAACAGAGCTGTCCCATACAATTACTTTTAATTTTTGGGACAGCTCTTTGTTTGATTTATTCTAATGTGCGGTTGTTTTGATCCATTTCCGTTAAATCTGGTGTTGCGCTTTCTTCAAATTTAGAAACAAATCCATCACCATTACAAATCGTGCAAGTATAGTGCCATTCTTCATCATCCATTAATAATCCTGATCCTTCACAGGCTTTACACTTCATTTCTTGTGAACCCATCTTAACTCCCTTTCTCTTATATTAATTGGTCGATTTATTTTTAATCCAGTTTATGACGCCGCCTTGTAAAATAATATCAACATGTCTAGATGTTAAATCATGTTGAACCGAAATGGTTTCCTTACTATCTTTTACGGATATATCAAAAGTATGATGTTTTTTTATTTTTTCATGAATATTTTCAAATTGTAGAACAGCACCATCTTTTATTTTTTTATAATCGTTCTCATCACTAAAGCGAAGTGGTAAAATACCAAAATTGATTAAGTTTTGTAAATGTATACGAGCAAAATCTTTCACCAGGACAACCTTTAATCCAAGATATCTCGGAGCGAGAGCGGCATGCTCACGGCTAGAACCTTGTCCATAATTCACGCCAGCCACCAACGCATGTCCGCCATCATCTCGTGCCTTCATCGCATTTTCATAATAGTTGTCATCAACGATTTCAAAGGCAAATGTACTGATTTTTTGAATATTACTTCTATATGGTAAAACACGTGACCCGCCAGCTAGAATTTCATCAGTCGAAATGTTATCCCCCATTTTCAACAGTACGGGAACCTCAAAATTATTCTCAATAGGGGTGAAATCAGGTATTGTTGTAATATTTGGTCCTTTTTCTAATGTTAACTCCTTGGCTGATTTTTCAGGAGGTGCTTCTAGCATCCCGTTATCACTAAAGTTTGTTGGCTCTTTCATTTTCGGATATCTAATATCTAATGTTCTAGGGTCTGTGATAACTCCATGTAGAGCTGAAGCAGCTGCTGTTTCGGGACTACATAAGAAAACACTATCTTCCTTCGTCCCGGACCTCCCTGGGAAGTTACGGGGTGTAGTACGCAAACTGTTTTTACCTGTGGCAGGTGCTTGACCCATTCCAATACAACCATTACAGCCTGCTTGATGCATTCTAGCACCAGATGATAGAAGATTAGCGATATGACCATTTTCCACTAACTGCTCTAGCAGCTGTCTAGAAGTTGGATTAATATCAAACGAAGTACCTGGTGCTACTTGTTTCCCTTTCACTATTTCACTGGCAATAGCAAAATCTCGGTATCCCGGGTTAGCTGAAGATCCGATATAAGATTGGTAAATAGGATCACCTGCTAGTTCTTTCACTGGAACAACGTTATCTGGACTGGAAGGCTTAGCAATGAGCGGTTCTATCTCAGAAAGATCCAATTCTTCATGAAGATCATAATCAGCCCCTCTGTCCGCTTTTAAGTCCATCCAATCATTTGCTCTTCCTTGTTGTTTTAGAAACGATTTAATCACTCTATCTGATGGAAATACAGTAGCAGTTGCTCCTAATTCTGCCCCCATATTGGCAATGACATGACGATCCATAGCTGATAAAGAATCGAGTCCAGGTCCATAATATTCAATAATCTTGCCAACTCCACCTTTCACACTATGTCGTCTCAGCATTTCAAGAATAACGTCTTTTGCACTAACCCAATCGGGTATTTTACCAGTAAGCTTTACTCCCATTACCTGTGGCATTTTAATATAATAGGGTTCACCAGCAATTGCCATGGCGACATCAATACCGCCAGCCCCCATGGCTAACATGCCCATACACCCATTTGCACATGTGTGACTATCTGATCCTAGTAGTGTTTGACCAGGTTTAGCTAATCGCTGCATGTGGACAGGGTGACTAACACCATTACCTGGTCTGCTGTAATAGATGCCGAACTTCTGTGCAGCACTTCTTAAAAATAAATGGTCATCTGCATTGCGGAAATCCTCTTGAATTAAGTTATGATCCACATATTGAGCGGAAGCTTCTGTTTTTGCTTTGTCTAACTCCATTGCTTCTAGTTCGAGCATTACCATTGTACCTGTTGCATCCTGTGTCAGTGTCTGATCGATCTTTAATCCAATTTCTTCACCTGGAGTCATTTCTCCTGATACTAAATGTTTTTCGATCAGTTTTTGTGAAACATTTTTTTTCATTTACACGGTACCCTCCTATATTTTCAACAAGTGAAGTACGACTATTAGACAACGTATAGCATATGCTTTTTTATTAATATTACACATTTTTGGGTTATTCAAACTAAAAAAGGGTTAAATTCAAATGTTGAATTAAGGTAAAAGAAGAACTTGTTTCATACTTATGTAACATGCCAATAAATATTATAAAGGCAAATAAAAAACAGCTCTTCATAAATGAAGAACTGTTCTTTTATCATATATTATTTTATACCATTACTTTACACATATCGTTGGTAAGGGCGACAGGGTCTTCTACAGGGAGCCCTTCGATTAGTAAAGCTTGGTTATATAGAATGTTGGTATATAGCGTTACTTTTTCTTTATCATTTCCATGAGCTTCTACTAAAGCTTTAAAGATATCATGCTTATTGTTGATTTCCAATACTTTATTCGCCTCAATGTTTTGATTATCAGGCATTTGTTTTAATATTTTTTCCATTTCAATGGAAACATCTCCCTCAGCCGATAGGCAAACAGGGTGTGATTTTAAACGTGTGGAAAGCTTCACGTCTTTCACTTTGTTACCTAGTATTTCTTTCATTTCCGCTAGTAAATCTTTATGTTCTTCTTTTTGCTTTTCTGCTTCTTGTTTAGTTTCTTCATCTTCTAAATCAAGATCTCCACTAGAAACAGATTTAAATTCTTTGCCATCATAGTTCATCAACATTTTAATCGCAAATTCGTCAACTTCATCAGTGAAGTATAAGATTTCATACCCTTTATCCTTTACAAGTTCAGTCTGAGGCAGTTTCTCAATACGATCATGTGACTCTCCAGTTGCGTAATAGATGTGTTCTTGATCTTCTGGCATACGATCTACGTATTCTTTCAAGCTTACTAACTTTTCCTCACTGGAAGAATAGAACAGAAGTAAGTCTTTTAATTTATCTTTATTTGCTCCAAAGTCACTGTAAACACCGTATTTAATTTGACGACCAAATGCATCATAAAATTTCTCATATTTTTCACGATCATTTTTAAGTAAGCTTTGTAAATGGTTTTTGACTTTTTTCTCGATATTTTTCGCAATAAGCTTTACTTGACGATCTTGTTGTAATATTTCTCGTGAAATATTAAGAGATAAATCTTCTGAATCCACGATACCGCGAATAAAGCTAAAGTGATCTGGTAATAGATCTGCACATTTCTCCATGATTAAGACACCATTCGAGTATAGCTCTAACCCTTTTTCAAAATCTTGAGAGTAGTAATTAAACGGTAATTGTTCTGGTATATAAAGAATGGATTGAAAGCGTACCATACCATCTACACTAATATGCAAGTGGCTCAATGGTTGATCAAATCCAAAATGCTTTTCTTGATAAAAAGATTGATAATCTTCATCTGTAAGCTCTTGTTTATTTTTGCGCCAAATAGGCACCATGCTGTTAATCGTTTTTTCTTCTGTAACTTCCTCTAATGTATCGTCATCATCACTTTTTGGACGTTGTTCTGTTACATCCATTTTAATTGGATAACGTATAAAGTCAGAGTATTTCTTAATGATGGATTGAAGTTTATGCTCTTCTAAAAATTCATCGTAGTTTTCTTCTTCTGCATTTTCTTTTAATTGAATGACAATTTCTGTACCTACATCTTGTTTATTGAAAGATTCAATGGTATAACCTTCTTCCCCATCTGATTCCCATTTAAATCCTTCATCATTATATAAAGATCGTGTGTAGACTGTTACTTTATCTGCAACCATAAAAGAAGAATAAAAACCAACACCAAATTGACCAATAATCTCTTGTCCATCTTTCATTTCCACTTCATTTTTAAAGTCTAATGATCCACTTTTCGCAATCGTTCCAAGATTCTTTTCTAATTCTTCTTGAGTCATCCCAATTCCAGTATCTTTTACAGTTAAGGTACGCTGGTCCTTGTCTGCTTCAATTCGAATATAGTAATCATCTTGGTTGAAAGAAATATTGTCATCAGTGAGAGCTTTGTAATAAATTTTATCAATGGCATCACTAGCATTTGAAATTAATTCACGTAAGAATATTTCTTTTTGAGAATAGATAGAATGAACCATCATTTCTAATAAACGCTTTGATTCCGCTTGAAATTGCTTCTTCTCCATTGTCTTTTTCCTCCTTGAAAGTATGGTATGTATATTAGCACTCCCTTTGTATGAGTGCTAACATACAATAATTATCATAATCAATATAGCCTGTCAAGTAATAGGAATACTCTCTAATGGGAATCAAACGAATGACGAGCGTTTCCTCATCATACATATAATCAAGTAGACAAAAAAGAGGGGGGAGGCGCCATAATGAAGCTATATATATTGTTAAGTACTGGTTCTATCCTCATTGGCTGTTTTTTATTGGTCATTTTGGCATTAATGTTCGTCTATGTGATGGATCGTTCACAGAAACAACACCCTGTTTTAAGGAATTATCCGATTATTGGTCATTTTCGTTATTTATTAGAAAAAATAGGACCAGAATTAAGACAATACTTCTTTGATAGTGATAATGAAGGTAAACCATTTTCTAGACGTGATTTTCAATACATTGTTCGTAAAGCAAAATATAAAAAGGATGTCATTGGATTCGGTTCTCAAAGGGACTTTGAAGCACCTGGATTTTACATAAGAAATTCGATGTTTCCAACATTATTTGAAGACTTACGCATAGACCGAGAAACGAAAGTGCCAACCAATCGGTATGTATTAATTAAAGACCCTGTACTAACCGGACGAAAAGAAAGATTAAAACAAGAAATATCTTACGCTTATTTATTACCAGAAGAAGATGCCATTGTTATAGGGGAAAAAACGAAGCAGCCTTTTGTGGTAAGGGGACAAATCGGAATGTCAGGAATGAGTTATGGGTCATTGGGTGACCGAGCCATTACAGCATTATCAGAGGGATTAGGTATTGCAAAAGGAAGTTGGATGAATACTGGTGAAGGGGGATTATCTGATTACCATTTAAAAGGAAATGTCGATATCATTATGCAAATTTCGCCTGGTTTATTTGGTGTAAGAGATAAGGATGGAAACTTTGACTGGGATGAATTATTAAGAAAAAGCAAAATTCCTCAAGTAAAAGCATTTGAAATAAAGCTAGGGCAAGGTGCTAAAACTCGAGGAGGACATATGAACGCCGAAAAAGTCACGGAAGAAATTGCACGTATTAGGCAAGTACCTGCTTATGAAGCGATAGATAGTCCAAATCGTTTTTTAGATATCGAAGATTACTCATCATTATTACATTTTATAAAAAAAATAAGAAAGCACACTGGCTTACCAGTTGGAATAAAAATTGTTTTAGGTAGTCCATTCGAAGCCGATGAAATCGCCAAAAACATCCGTGAACTTGATATTTCCCCAGACTTTATAACCATTGACGGTGGGGAAGGAGGGACCGGAGCAACTTATCAAGAACTTGCCGATATGGTGGGATTGCCAATTCGTTCATCATTACCATTATTAGATGATGCTTTAAAAAGATATGAAGTAAGGGATAAATTGAAAATTATAGCGTCTGGAAAGTTATATTCACCTGATCGAGTTGCTATTGCGTTAGCATTGGGAGCGGACCTAGTTAATATTGCCCGTGGATTTATGATAACGGTCGGTTGTATTCAAACATTAAGATGTGCTTCGAATACTTGTCCGGTGGGAGTTGCTACTACAGACCCTGATTTACAAAAAGCACTTGTAGTAGAGGAAAAGAAATGGAGGACTGCGAATTACTTAATCACTATGAGAATGGGGCTTTACCGAGTTGCCTCTGCAGCGGGTTTAGAATCTCCGCTTCAGTTTGAACGAAAACATGTTGTGTATAAAGATGACAAAGGAAAAATTCAAGCATTATAGTGTGAATCGGGCCTTCCATTACAAAGAAGGAAGGCCCGAAGGTTAGATTATTTATCTGTGTAAAGAATGGAGCCAATGTCATTCTCATCTAAATAATCTTCATAATCTTCATGCTTTTCATTTACACCAATAAATTTTCCATTTTCATCTGCTAATAAAAATTCCTCTATATCTTCTGACGCTCCAACTAATTCATCTGAATTAAAAAACATGTCCTCATAATCTTTTTCTGTATCATAAAAATCGGAAGGGCCATCTGACGAACCATATTTTTCTACTCGCTGCCAAGAGTCTTCACCGTCGAAAATGATGGATTCTTCCTCATCGATCTCTGACTCCATTTCATTGACACTTGAATGGATGACGTCCTCTTCAACAGGACGTGTTGTATCGATTTTATGTTCAGCATGTTCGATACACCTTTGAGTTGTAGGCATGGCTAACATTCGTTCAGCTGGTATTTCAACGCCACAAGCTTCACATTTTCCGTAATGACCGTTTTCCATGGCTTCTAAAGCTTGATTGATATCTTTAAGTTCCTGCTCTTCGTGTTCATTTAATGCTATATCCTTTTCACGCTCAAATAATTCAGAGCCTGTGTCTGCTGGGTGGTTATCATAATTAGAAAGCTCTGAGACTGATTCGTGGATTTGTTCTGCTTCTAATCCAAAATGATCCTTTAAATGTTCTGTTATTTCTTGTTTTCGTTCCATTAGAGTTCTTTCACATTGATGCATTTGTTGTTGATTTAACATAAAATCACCTCCTATATGTCAGTCGATCATATAGCAGTATTAGTTTAACCATTATTGAAAACGACACTAGAGTAATGATTGGAAGGGGAGACAGAATTATGGTTAATTAAGAAAATCTTATACAAAAAATGAAACTTTTTCATCGATCGAATCGTATGAAAAGAAAAGGAAAAATTATGAGGTGAATGTAATTGGACACTAATCATCGAATACTTGAATCAACAGAGGAGAATGTGAACAAAATAAAAGAAAACAAACTTCCCATTGGTTGGGGAGGAGTCATTTTATTTTTTATCACATTTTTCGGGTTGGTTTTTGTAACAGGGACATTATTAGGAATTGTTAGTATTGTATTAGATGGGGGAGTAGAGGGTTTTTATAATGACTTGTTCATGCAAAGTCATTATTTATTATTATTAGATGCTTCCGCTTTTTTTATTGCTATTTTACTTTTTAAAAAGGTTCGTGCATTTTTGAAAAATGCGTTTTCTTTGGCACCATTAAGAAAAGGAAAGACGTATGTATTGATATTGGTTGCTTTTGTTTTTACTTATGTTATCCAATTTTTTATCATGCATGTATTTCAATGGGAGGACGGAACAAGCCAAGTAGATACTTTTGGATTAGAGGGATTGTCTGATCACTGGCTGTCACTTACAATTTTTTATATAGCTTTTACCTTTTTGACGCCTATTAAAGAAGAAGTGATTTACCGTGGGATTATTCATCGATTTTTAGGGATTAAATGGAACTTTTGGATCGGATTGTGTATTTCTTCTTTGATTTTTGGAAGTTTACATACTGGACATGTGTTATCGGCCACTATTATGGGTGCTGTCTTTGTTGTATTGTATCGACTAACAAACTCTTTAGTCGTTCCAATTTTACTCCATATTTTATGGAATATTTATGCGATCACTGGATTGCTTTATTATATTGATATACTTTAGCCTTATTTCGAACCTATTAAAGTTTTTACTGCATAGTTGAACCAAACTGCGACATAAGTCTTGAAAAAGCTCTGAAGACCGCTCCAGAAATATACTTCGCTTTCCGGGGGCACGGCTTCAGCTTCCTCGGCAGCAAGCTGCCTGCGGGATCTTCAGCTCGCGCTGTTCCCCCAGGAGTCTACGTATATTTCTTCCGCTTGTTGGTAGTAAGAATATGTTTTTTTCCCACTTAGAACGAGCACTGATCCAAGCTGCGGAAAAATACGAGACTCCTGTGGGTAAGGAACAGTCTGAAGACCCCGCAGGAAGCGAGTAGTTTTCCGCAGCGACGATTAAGCACTCATCTTTAAAGGAGTGGGAGGTAAATATTTATTAGTTAATGCGCAGTTTATGGATATTGTGTTGCTATAAGGTTTATGTGAATAAAAATAATCAAAAAGAAAAAGCTGTCTTCAAGATCAGTTGCTGAGATTGCAAACTGGACTCTTGAGACAGCCTCATTCCAATATTATTATTTACGTGCTTCTTCAAACTGAGATATTTTGTCAGCATGTGTTAGTGTGACAGCAATTTCGTCCCAGCCATTTAATAGCATTTCACGTTTATAATCGTCTATTTCAAAAGATGTTTCAAATCCTTGGTTATCATATACCTTTTTCTCTTCAAGATCTACGGTTAAATAATAGCTTTCTGTTTCTGCATTTTGAATAAGAGTCTGTACTTCTTCTTCCGTTAGTTGAACTGGTAAAATACCGTTTTTAGTACAGTTGTTATAAAAGATATCAGCATAACTTGGAGCAATAACAACACGGAATCCGTAATCTTGGATGGCCCAAGGAGCATGTTCACGAGAAGAGCCACAACCAAAGTTTTCACCAGCTACAAGGATCGATGTGCCTTTGTATTTTGGTTGATTTAAAGAAAAGTCTTCGCGTAATTCTCCTTTAGAATCAAATCGCCAGTTGTAAAATACAAATTGACCAAAGCCTTGGCGAGAAATACGTTTTAAAAATTGTTTTGGAATAATTTGATCTGTATCAATATTGGCACGATTTAGTGGATATACTAAACCTTGATGTTTTCTAATTGGTTCCATCGCTATGTTACCCCCTTTAATCTAAATTAGCTTGGTGTTGGAACACCTAAATGACGAACATCAACAAAGTGACCTTTAATAGCAGCAGCAGCAGCCATTTCTGGACTTACTAAATGTGTACGAGCCCCAGTCCCTTGACGGCCTTCGAAGTTACGATTTGAAGTAGAAGCACAACGTTCGCCTTCAGGCACGACATCATCATTCATAGCTAAGCACATACTACAACCAGCCTCACGCCATTCAAAGCCAGCGTCCTTAAATATCTGATCAATGCCTTCTTCCTCAGCCTGTGCTTTTACACTGAATGAACCAGGTACAACAATGGCTTTAACATTAGGATTTACTTTATTGCCTTTTACTATAGAAGCAGCTTTTCTTAAGTCAGATAAACGAGAGTTGGTACAAGATCCGATAAAGACATGTTCTATATTTACAGATGAGATTGGTTCGCCGCCATCTAGTCCCATATATTCTAAAGCACGACCTATTTCATCATGTTCAATAGCATTTTCACTTTCCTCAGGAATAGGGACATTGGCACTAACAGGGATACACATACCAGGATTTGTTCCCCATGTTACTTGCGGTTCGATTTCGTCTGCATTAATTTCTACTACTTCATCATATACAGCACCTTCGTCTGTTGCTAGTGCTTTCCATTCTTCCGCAGCTTTATCAAATGCTTCACCTTGTGGTACATGGCGTTTTCCTCTTAAAAACTCAATCGTTGTATCATCAGGGCTAATTAAACCAGCTCGAGCTCCTGCTTCAATAGACATGTTACAAACTGTCATACGTCCTTCCATGGATAGGTCACGAACAGCTTCACCAGTATATTCGATGACATACCCGGTGCCAAATTTCACCCCGAATTTACCAATTATCGCTAAAATTAAGTCTTTTGCTGTAACGCCTGTTCCTAATTTTCCGTTTACCTTCACATTTAATGTTTTTGGTTTTGCTTGCCAAATGGTTTGTGTAGCCAAAACATGTTCTACTTCACTTGTTCCAATACCAAATGCTAAAGCTCCGAATGCACCATGTGTAGAAGTATGACTATCACCACAAACAATTGTTTTACCAGGTTGTGTTAACCCTAATTCTGGTCCAATAACATGGACAATCCCTTGGTCAGGATGATGGATATCAGCTAAAGGCACACCAAATTCATCACAATTTGTTTTTAATGTTTCCATTTGTGTTTTCGACACTTCATCTTTAATTACATTTCGATGAATGGTTGGAACATTATGATCCATTGTTGCGTAAGTTAATTCAGGACGACGAACTTTACGATTGTTCATTCTCAACCCTTCAAAAGCTTGAGGAGATGTAACCTCATGGATTAAATGCAAATCAATATATAGTAAGTCTGGCTTATTAGCTTCTTCATGAACAACATGCTTTTCCCAGATTTTCTCAATAATCGTCTTTGGTTTTCTCATTTTTTCACTCCTTACTTTAGAAAAACATCGGCGTATCACTATATCTATAATAGGTTACGCCGAGTCCTCTAGTCTCTTTATGATTCAATGGCCTTTACAATAAGTTCTGTCATTTCCTTTGTGTTAACTAAAGTACCATTTTCATTTTGTAAATCTGCTGTATGATATCCTTGGTTTAACACGTCTTCTACCGCTTTGTCGATTGCCGATGCCTCTTCATTTTTATCAAAAGAATATCGCAGCATCATCGCAGCAGAAAGAATCATTGCAATTGGATTGGCAATGCCTTTTCCAGCAATATCAGGTGCAGAACCATGTGCTGGTTCATATAAGCCAATGCCATTTTCTGCTAAACTAGCAGAAGGCAACATGCCTAATGAGCCTGTTAGAACAGATGCTTCATCACTTAGTATATCACCAAACATGTTTTCTGTCACAATCACATCAAATTGAGTTGGGTTTGTGATTAATTTCATTGCCGCAGCATCCACTAAAACGTGTTCGACTGTGACGTCAGGATATTCATTTTTCTTTTCCTCAACAATCTCTCGCCATAGTTTACTAGACTCTAATACATTAGCCTTGTCAACAGAAGTTAAATGCTTATGACGTAGTTGAGCACTTTGAAAAGCTTTGTCAACAATACGTTCCATTTCTTTTTTGGTGTATGCTAATGTATCTACAACGGCATTTCCGTTATCTCGACGTTCACTCGGCTGCCCAAAATATAACCCGCCTGTTAACTCACGAACGATGAGAAGGTCACTGCCGTTTATAATGTCTTCTTTTAATGGAGAAGCTGCTAAAAGCTTTTTGAATCCTTTTACAGGTCGTAAATTGGCGTATAAGTCAAGCGCTTTGCGAATACCCAATAACCCTCGTTCAGGTCTTAAATCAGAAGGGTTGTTATCCCATTTTGGACCACCAACAGCGCCTAATAATACAGCATCTGATTTTTTACAGGCATCGATTGTTTCAACGGGGAGGGGAGAGTTATGCTTATCGATCGCAATTCCTCCGATATCATAGGATGAAAACTCGAATTCTAAATCAAATTTTTTACTAATTGCTTCAAGTACATCCTTAGCTGCATAGATTACTTCTGCTCCGATTCCATCACCTGGAAGCAGTACGATTTTATTGCTCACTTCATTGACCTCCTAGACAAAAGATACGAAAGTTAGACTGCTTTTTTTTGATAGATAGCACGGTTAACTCCATTCAAATAAGCTTGCACCGCTGCTTCTAGTACATCTTGAGCAGATCCACGTCCGCTTACTGTTTCACCGTCAACCGTTAAACTGACATGAACCTCAGCCAATGCATCACGTCCTTGACCGATTGAATTTAGTTGAAAATCAGTAAGATGTGTTTCTTCTTTAATGAGTTCATCAAGCGTATTATAAAGCGCCTCAACACTACCTTGGCCCGTTTTTGTGTCTTTTACTTTTTCATCATCTGGTGTTGTTAAAGTCACAGTAGCGCTCGGCTTTTCAGAAGATCCGTATTGTACTTTAAAATCTTCCAGCATATAACGTTTCACATTGGAAGTATCTGTTTGAATATCTGTTAAGATAGCAAATAAATCATCATCTGTTACTTCTTTTTTTCGATCGGTAAGTAATTTAAATGCTTTAAAAGCTTCTTTTAGTTTGTCTTCTGATAATTGGTAACCTAGCTGTTTAATTTTATCTGTAAATGCATGTCGGCCAGAGTGTTTACCCAACACTAAGTTATTAGAATGAACACCAACAAGTTCCGGTGTAATAATCTCATAAGTTTCGGCATTCTTTAAAACCCCATCTTGATGTATGCCAGATTCATGAGCAAAAGCATTTCGACCAACAACTGCTTTGTTACCAGGTATAGTCATTCCAGTGAATTTACTTACCATATCACTAGTACGCTTAATTTCATTTAATACAAGGTTAGTATGATAAGGATAATAATCATTGCGAATTTTTAAAGCTACAGCTAATTCTTCCAGTGAAGCATTACCGGCCCGTTCTCCAATGCCGTTAATGGTTCCTTCTACTTGTGTTGCCCCATTTTCTACTGCTGCCAAAGAATTAGCTAATGCCATACCTAAGTCATCATGGCAGTGACAAGAAAGATCGGCTTTGTCGATGTTTGGAACGTTTTCTTTCATATAGCGAAACATTGCACCATATTCTCGAGGCATAGTATAGCCAACTGTATCTGGTAAATTAATTACAGTTGCTCCTGCATCGATGACTTTTTCCACAATTTTAGCTAAAAAGTCTAAATCAGTTCTTGATGCATCTTCAGCAGACCATTCGACATGATCAAAGAATTGCTTGCCGTATTTAACCATTTCTACTGCTGTTTCAATAACTTCCTCCGGTGTCTTCTGCAATTTGTATTCCATGTGAATAGGGGAGGTTGCAATAAAAACATGCAGTCTAGGATCTTGAGCATTTTTAAGTGCTTTCCAGCAAGCGTCAATATCAGACTTTACGGCACGAGCTAAGCCGGTTACAGAAACGTTCTTCACTGTTTCAGCGATTTTTTTTACGGCGTCAAAATCACCTTGGGAGGAAGCAGGAAATCCTGCTTCCATCACATCTATCCCAAAGCGTTCTAATTGTTTCGCCAATTCCAACTTTTCTAGTTGGTTAAGGTTCACACCAGGAGATTGTTCGCCATCTCTTAGTGTTGTATCAAAAATCTTAATTTGAGTCATTAGAGACCACTTCCTTCTTATTAATCGCCTTTTGCTTAACAAATGGCATTAATTCACGTAGCTCTCTACCTACCTTTTCGATTTGATGTTTGTTTTCCGCATTTTTAATGGCATGATAACGTGGACGGTTTGCTTGGTTTTCTAGAATCCATCCTTGTGCAAATTTACCTGTTTGAATGTCAGTTAATACTTCTTTCATGCGTGCTTTTGTATTTTCGTCAACAATGCGAGGTCCTGACATAAAATCGCCCCATTCAGCTGTATCAGAGATGGAATGACGCATGTTTTCAAGTCCACCTTCATATAATAAATCAACAATTAATTTCAATTCGTGAAGACATTCGAAATAAGCAACTTCTGGCTGATAACCAGCTTCTACTAATGTTTCAAAACCAGCTTTTACTAGTGCAGAAGTTCCACCGCATAGCACTGCTTGCTCACCAAATAGGTCTGTTTCTGTTTCTTCCTGGAAAGTTGTTTCAAGAATTCCAGCACGACCAGCACCAATTCCTTTTGCATAAGCAAGCGCAACATCTACGGCATTACCTGTTGCATCTTGGAAAATACCATAAAGTGCAGGTACACCAGCACCTTCTTCGAATGTTCTGCGTACAAGGTGGCCAGGACCTTTAGGAGCTACTAAGAATACATCTACATCTGCTGGTGGTACGATTTGGTTAAAGTGAATGTTGAAACCATGAGCAAATACTAATGCGTTACCAGCCTCTAAATTTGGTTCAATTGCTTCTTTATAGATAGATGGTTGATACTCATCTGGAAGAAGAATCATGATTACGTCAGCTTCTTTAGATGCATCTGCTACTGTTTTTACTTCTACTCCATCTTCTACCGCTTTATCCCAAGATTTCCCTTGGCGAAGACCTACTACTACGTCAAAACCACTTTCTTTTAAGTTAAGGGCATGGGCATGGCCTTGAGATCCATATCCAATTATAGCGATTTTTTTAGATTGTAATACCTCTTCATTAATATTGTGGTTATAAAGTACTTTTGTCATAAATAACTACATCCTCTCTCAAATTTTTTCTAATATATTTTAAATAATATTATTAGTTAAGTAAGGAATGGAAACTACTATCATAACTTGAAGGTTGTTGCCCCCGAACGAAAGCAGTTAAACCAGTTCTTGCTAATTCTTTTATTCCATATGGCTTTAGTAATTCAATAAGTGCTTCAATTTTATCTGGCTTACCTGTAACTTGAATAGATAAGCTATCTTTACTTACATCTACAATAGAGGCACGGAAGGGTTCAATAATACCTTGAACCTCTCCGCGTAATTGGCTATTGCTAACAATTTTAATGAGAGCTAACTCTCTAGCAACAATGGCCTTATCTGTAATATCAGAAACTTTAATCACGTCAATTTGTTTATTTAATTGTTTTGTCATTTGTTCTAGTTTTTGAAAATCTTCTACTTCAACAACAAAAGTCATCTTAGATACTTCTTCAGACTCTGTTCTTCCGACAGAAATACTTTCAATGTTAAACTGTCGGCGCTGAAGTAAACTTGTTACGCGATTTAATACACCACTTCGATTCCTAACAGTTGCGGTTATGATTCGTTTCATGGTTTCACCCCAATCATCTCGTTTATACCCTTTCCTGGAGCAATCATTGGAAATACATTTTCTTGCTGAATAACACGTGCATCTACCACTACAGGTCCATCATAATCAAAGATCTCTGGTAATGCGTTTAGAAATTCTTTTTGTGTTTTTACCTGCAACCCTCTAACATTGTAAGACTCTGCTAACTTGACAAAGTCTGGCTGAATATTAAAGATGGATTGCGAGTAACGTTCAGAGTAAAATGCTTCTTGCCATTGTCTAACCATTCCTAATGCTTGATTATTTACAATGATTACTTTCACAGGAAGTCCTTTTTCTTGTAAGATGGACAGTTCTTGTAAAGTCATTTGGAAACCGCCATCTCCAACAACTGCAACGACGGTGTCATCTGGTTTAGCTAGCTGAGCACCAATGGCAGAAGGGAAGCCAAAGCCCATTGTTCCTAAACCACCAGAAGATACCCATCGACCTGGTTTCGTAAACTGATAGTATTGAGCTGCCCACATTTGGTGCTGCCCAACATCTGTCGTAACAATAGCATCTCCGTTAGTTTTCTCATAAATTTGCTTAATTACCCATTGGCCTACCATGTCTGTTTCTGGGTTGTTATACCATAATGGGTAATTTTCGTAATTTTCATGAATCGTTACAAGCCATTCATCATGATCAGGTTGTTCTATCGATTGATCTAAAAGCTTTGTTAAAGCTGCTTTAGCATCCCCAACAATAGGGATTTGTGTTGGTACATTTTTACCAATTTCAGCTGGGTCTATATCAATGTGAGCGATGGTTGCATTAGGAGCAAATGAGTTTAAATTTCCAGTCAAACGGTCATCAAAACGAGCTCCAATGTTAATAAGTAAGTCACATTCATACAGTGCTGTATTTGCCGCATAGGTACCATGCATACCTGCCATTCCTAAGAATAATGGGTGGTTACCAGGAAAAGCGCCCAATCCAAGTAAAGTGGAGGTAACAGGTAGTGAATATTTTTCAGCAAAGGATTTAATTTCTTCTGATGCATTTGCAAAGATAACCCCTGCACCTGTTAAAATAATTGGCTTTTTTGCTTTGCCGATCGCTTCTGATAGCTTTTTAATTTGTAACGGGTTAGGCTTCGTTGTAGGTTGATAACCTGGTAAATCTGTATCGACATTTGCTTTGAAACTCTCTTCTACAACCTGTGCTGAAATATCTTTCGGGATATCAATTAATACAGGTCCAGGTCTACCCGTTGTCGCAATATGAAAAGCTTCTTTCACAATTCGTGGTAAATCTTTTAGATCACGTACTTGATAATTGTGTTTTGTAATTGGAGTTGTAATCCCCATTACATCAACTTCTTGAAAAGCATCGGACCCAATCACACCGCGAGCTACTTGACCAGTCACTACAATTAGTGGAAGGGAATCAATCATTGCATCTGCTATCCCTGTTACAAGATTCGTTGCACCAGGACCTGAAGTTGCGATTACAACACCAGGTTTTCCAGAAACACGAGCATATCCTTCTGCTGCATGGATCGACCCTTGTTCATGTCGAGCAAGGATTTGATCAAAAGATTCCTGTGCCTTGTATAGTGCATCAAAAATTGGTAAAGCAGCACCGCCTGGATAGCCAAATAAAGTTTCTACACCTTCATTAATCAACGATTCGACTAGTAAGTCAGCTCCAGTTTTGGGTTCTTTTTCAGTGATTGCTTCTTGTGCCTGCTTCTTTGTTCGTTCCACTCTAATCCCTCCTAAATTAGAAAATTTTGTCTATCATAACAATACAATAATCGTTGATCATGATGTATCTATAAAAAAGAATGAATTTTACATCTAATATTTTACTTCGTTAATCGAGCACATCATGACTAAATAGACGAAAAGAAAATGAATGATTTAGAATAACCTTAAATATATAGAAAAAAGGCCTATTCTATCTTGTTTTTTGCTAGCATTAAACTGCAATAAACAAGGGAGAAAAGGCCTTTCTTTTCACGGTACCACCCTGATTTACAATATTTTCACAAATATTGCCTCATGAAGCTAGTTATCACATCAGCTTCATTTTGATAACAGGTGTAAGACACCTGGTTAAGCTTACTAGGAAAACGTTCAGCTTAACACTCGGGGATGAGTAATCGGAAAAGGGTGTATTACCAAGCTTCCACCATCCTTGGCTCTCTAAAAATACAGAATCCTAATCCTTTGTTCCCGTCAACATTTTCATATATAACTTTTTTCACTATAGTTTATACTATACGAAAGTTTTTATTCTGTCCATAGGCGACAATGAATTTATTTTATTTATCAGAAATATCTGATTGACGACAATATTACAACCAAATTGCCTTTAGGTCAACCTTTTTTTAATAATTTTCTGACATTAATATGAGGTAAAAAAACGGTAAGCGATTACAATGTTGATAACATCATATCTGAAATATGACAAAATTTTTGTAAATTTTTATGGTAACAAGATGATGGTGCATAATTCCTTTTTTTATATAATAATAGGAAGATGAGAAAGGATGTGAAAAAATGAGTCAAGTGTGCATCATTCCATGTGGAAAGAAAAAGATTTGGGATATGGATCCCAGTGAGGGACCTGTAAAGGCAGAACATGCATATATTGGTATTTTCCATAAACTATGTCAACAATATGCAAAAAGTTTTTTTGAACATTGGCTTATTATTTCAGCGAAACATGGTTTACTTTTACCATCTGACATGGTGCCAAAAAATTATAACCTTAGTTTTCACCACAAAAGTGCGGATATCATTACAGCCAAAAGACTAGTGAGCCAAATCATTTCAAAGGAAATTCCAAGTCATGATATTGTTGTATTAACAGGTAAGAAATACAAACCAATTATTTATCAAGCATTTCCACAAGCAAACAGGATACAATTTCCTTTATTAGGTACAAAAGGAATAGGGGAAATGCAAAAATTGTTAAAGAATAGCATCAATCATCATTATCCATTACATCAAAGGAGTTTAAAAGAATGAAAAAGGAGTTTAAAAGAATGAAAGCTTATGGAGTACAAAACGGTAATTTAAAACAAATGGTATTGAATGAACCTGAAGTTGGAAAGGGTCAAGTGAAAATCAAGATGAAGTCATTTGGTTTAAATCATCGAGATTTACATATTCCGGATCGTTATGGAGTAAAAGAAAATCCACTTATTATAGGGTCCGATGGTGCAGGAATTGTTGAAGATATTTGGGATGGAGAGAGTCGATTCCAAATAGGGGAAGAGGTGGTGATTAACCCTAGTTTAAATTGGTATGAAAATAGTGATGCGCCTCCTGAAAATTTTGAAATTGTAGGCATGCCTAGTCATGGGACTTTTGCAGAGAAGTTTGTGATTTCAGAAGATTTCGTAGAAAAAAAACCGGATCATCTCAATTGGGAAGAAGCAGGTGTTTTTGCTTTAGCCGGACTTACAGGCTTTCGAGCACTTATTACAAAAGGACAAATACAAGAAAAGGAAACTCTGTTTATTCCTGGAGTAGGAAGCGGGGTTCATACACATATTATTTTATTTGCTAAAGCGAAAGGTGCAAGGGTTATAACTACTACGAGAGACTCGGGAAAAATGCAGTTTGCAAAGGAATTAGGAGCAGATGTTGTCCTAAATACTTTTGAAGACTGGGAGGAAGCATTAAGAAATGAAAAAATAGACCTTGTCATTGAAAGTGTTGGAGGTGCTACTTTTAACCGCTCTTTAGATGTGTTGAAAAAGGGAGGAAGAATGGTGACATTTGGCTCCTCTACAAATGACGAGATCACCTTTAATTTACGAAAATTCTTTTATGGGCAGTATAAAATGTTTGGTACAACGATGGGAAGCAGAGAAGAGTTTCGTTATCTGTTATCATTTATGGAACAACATCACATAAAGCCTGTGTTAGATAAGGTCTTTTTATTTAACGAATTAGATCAAGCATTTGAAAGATTAGATAAACAGCATCAGTTTGGGAAAATAGCTATCCGCTATGAATAATTATGTGAAGGAGTACGGGAAGGATTTCAGAAACCAATTTTTTTGATGAACAGCTGTCCAGCAACTGGAAATAAGAGCTCCTTGAAGGGTAGAAGTATTCCAGTTGCGTGTACAGTGAACGGGCTTTGGGGCATTTTTAACCTTTTGGTTTAAAGAATATGGCACCGATCATGCCAAATATAATAGCTGCAGATATACCAGAACTTGTCACCTCGAACATTCCTGTTATTACTCCGATCAGACCATGCTTCTCAGCTTCTTCTAATGCACCATGAACAAGCGAATTCCCGAAGCTCGTAATGGGAACTGTAGCGCCGGCACCAGCAAAGTCGATTAAGGGCTCGTATAAGCCAAAACCATCTAAGACAGCTCCTGATACCACTAGTACACTTAAAGTATGACCTGGCGTGAGCTTGGCAATGTCAAAAAGTAATTGACCAATAACGCATATTAGACCACCGACAATAAAGGACCATAAAAAAACCATTTTATCACTCCCATCCATCTATTATTTTAGTGCATTTATCCATTCTCAATCGACACAGCATGAGCGATACATGGTATGGTTTGATTTTGTTGAACGGTAAGAGGAGATAGTAAGGCACCAGTTGCAACGACTAGAATACGATTGCACTGTTTATTAATTAGTTTGTTTAAAAAATGACCATAAGTAACAATAGAAGAACAAGCTGGTCCGCTAGCACCAGCAAAAATCGGCTGTTCTGGTTTATATATGGTTAAACCACAGTCTACAAATTGCTGTTCAGAGATCCCGATGCCACCTTTGTGAAACATTTCTAAACAAATTTCTCTTCCTATCTTTGCTAAATCACCAGTTATAATATAGTCATAATAACTTTCGTCAATGTTTCGGTCTTGTAAATGTTGAGTGATGGTATCATAAGCGGCAGGAGCCATTGCCCCACCCATGTTAAATGGATCTTTCAACCCTTTGTCTATCACTTTTCCAATGGTTGCGGAAGTAACTTTGGGGCCGCTTCCTTGAGTAGAAACTAAAGCCACACCTGCACCTGTCACTGTCCATTGTGAAGTATCTGGTTTTTGACTGCCATATTCTGTTGGGTATCGGAATTGTCTCTCTACTGCAGCATTATGACTAGCGGCTCCTGTTAAAACGTATTGTACATTTTGCTGGCTTGCGAGAAGACTTGCTAATGCTAAAGCTTCCATGGACGTAGCACATGCACTGAATATTCCTAGATATGGAATGGATAACTGTCTTGCTGCAAAGTTTGAAGGAGTAAGTTGATTAATTAAATCACCATGTAAGAAAAAGTTCACATCATTGGTTTGTATATTGGCTTTCTTTATTGCAATCTGGCTAGCTTTTTCAATTAAATGCTGATGTGCTAGCTCAAATGATTTCTCTTCAATCCATTGATCAGAATAAAATAAATCAAAGTCTTCTGTTATATTTCCTTGAGCTTCAAACGGGCCTCCAACCGTCCCTGTTGAAACAATAGAAGGGGGGGTTTGAAATGTAATTGTTTGGTTTCCGGAAAGCATTAAACACCACTCCAATACGAGAATAACGTTTTTATTAGCGCAATAATAAAAGCAGAGAATACACCAAACAGGATGACAGATCCTGCTAATTTAAACATATTACCTCCAACTCCTTGTACAAACCCCTCTGTTCGATGCTCGATTGCTGCAGATATAACTGCATTACCAAAACCAGTTACTGGAACAGCTGTCCCTGCACCAGCGAATTGACCGATTCGATCATAAACACCAAAACCAGTTAAAAGCATCGTAATGAAAATAAGTGTTGCAACGGTTGGATTGCCCACTGTTTGTTCGGTAAAATCAAAAAAGTACATGTAAATAGTGGAAATTACTTGTCCGATTAGACAAATGAATCCACCTATAACAAACGCTTTGAGGCAATTTTTTAAAATAGGACGTTTCGGTTCTTGTTGTTGTTCCATTTTTTTATAAGAGTTATTTGAATCACTCATCCAACTTACCTCCGATTAAGTTTGTTCTTTCATTAATGTTTTAAATTCTTCTATTTTCTTTTTGAGTTTATTTTTATTGGTTTCATTCTTGCGTTCAAGTTTCGAGAGCTCCATATAAAACTTTTGATCTGATGTGACACTCACGTCTTTTAGGCTTAATTTCTTCTTGAGTTTATCTTCTAATGCTTTTTCAATTTTTTGCTCTGTAAATTGCTTAAAAGTATTGGCTTGGATTGCTACAAAAACTTGATTATCAATAGCAATCCCCTTATAGGAACTAATCGTATCCGTTTCTTGATCTAAAACAGTCTTTGCTTTTTTAGGAAGGGAATAATCATTGCTTGGATTATTTATCGGATCTGCAGTGCTTAGTGGATTCTCTTGGTTATTTTGACTGCCCTCGTTTATTTCATTACACCCAATCATCAGAACAGAAAGTGAAAAGATAAGTAAATATACACGTAGCCGCATGGGCAAACTCCCTTTCCATTTGTTTTTTAGCTATAGTTAAAGTGAAATTTTATGTTATGCAATACATATCTTGCAGAATTTACAAAAAAGTATACATGTTAAATTTTAATCAAAAAATGAAACTTATTGGCATAAAAATTCGTCATATAAACATGGAAGCAAATGCTCAAGGAAAGGTTTAAAATGTTATCGTAATAGGAATATAAAAATTAGAGGATGATAAAGAAAGGAGGAGGTGTGGATGTGGAGAAAAATTCTAATTACGCTTGTTTTGATTTTAGGGGTAACCTGGTTGTTTGGGTTCTTTATTAAAGAATCGATGACGACGTCTTTAGTAGAAACAGTTAAAATAAAAGAACAGTATGAGGATTTTATTGTACACGTTCGTATTGAGGAGACAACCGAAGGCTTTCAAGTGTTACGTTCTTTAGAATACATAGGAGAGGAAGAAGTCGAAATCAAGCATAGGACTCCATTAACACAGGTGACTTTTACCAAAGACAATGGCACGTTTACTGGTAGTCATGTACAAAATACATTAAAACCAGGCTATTCCTATCATCCACAACAACCATTACACATGTCTCCATTAAACAAAGGAAGACATACTGTTTATATACATTCACAATTTATGGTTGATGGGAAAGAGGTAAATATAAAAGGACAAGGTACCATTGTATTTGAGTAAAATCAGCTTTCTCTATCCTTTTCATCTTTGATTAAAGAAAACTCAAGTTGTTGTCGATTGTTATCTGCTATTATTTGCACTTCTGCTTGAATCGTATCGTTATCTATCCAAGACAAGCTTTTCACCCTTTTGTGTTGAGTCAATTTGACAGATGGCTGTAATGGTATCGTTTTCCATTCAGGGAGATAAAAGGAAACCATATAATCTGTATCTAATTGCTCCATAACAAAAATCAAGCTGTTTTTGTCAGGGGCAACGGTTATGTCTTTGATGTAAACAAAATCGTCTAACAAAAAAGAGCGGTTTGGATTTCCTCGATCCAATAATAAGTAGGAACAAGTTTCTGATTGGCAACTGAATGATAAGAGATATAAATGATTCAATGGCAATTTTTTCAGTTCCATTTGTTCTATTACCTGTTTGCGATTGGCATCATCAAAAGTACTCAAATAAGATTTTAATATAGAAATATTTTCAGTATTTAAGGATATCACTTCATCTTCTAGTAAAAACTTTAACTCAAAGTTTTCATTTTCTATGGGCTTTTCCGTTAGTTCCTCTTTCTCTATTAAATCTTCAATGGGCTCTTCTGGCTCCTCTTTTACAACCAAGGGCTCTTCTTCTTGTTTTGAACAAGCAAAGAGTATTAAGAATAAACATATTATAATAGAATTCTTCATTACACTTTCTCCTTTCTTACGAGTTTAATAACGTAAAATCTAATATTTTTACTTGGTCATTCTCATATCCAATGGTTAATTTATACACCCAATCATTATCTACTTCATGGTGGGATTGACTACGAGAAGTGGCCAGTAATGATACTTTTGCCGATATTTCTTGCTCTTTCTCATTTTGAAGGTTAACGTCTTGTATCGTTAATTCCACAATCTTAGTGAATGTATCACGAAACTCCGCATAACTTAACTCAGATTGTAAGGAACTTCCTAGTAATGTATAAGCATTAATATAATCTCTAATAGAAATACTTTCGAAAAAATATTCTGCTATGTAATCAGCATCTTCTTCCAAACTTTTTGTTTGTAAGTTTTGATCTGTGGGTGAGGCGTAAACTAACTGCTTGCCCTTACTTTTTTCAATCCACTGGTCTATTCGTTCACGGATATCATTAGTTAAAGGAATGCTAAAACCGATATCTGTGTCAGATATGCCAGCTGCATTTATTCCAACCACGTTTCCTTCTGTTCGAGAAATTAAAGGACCACCACTATTGCCATGAGTAATATTTGCGGAAATTTGATAAACATTCTCGTATTGATAATCATTTACAGAAAAAGAGCGATCTGTTCCAACTATAAGTCCTAAGGATACAGCATTTTGTATACCTAGAGGGCTGCCAACTGCAATGACTTCCTTGCCAATATCTATGTTCTCTTCCAAGCTGATTTCTAATGGTTCAACATCCCCGATATCTGGCACTCGAATTAATGCGATATCTGTATTATCTCCAATTCCAACAACTGCAGCCGGATATTGTCTAGCATTAGCAAATTTTACTGTTATATAATCTGCATCTTTAATCACATGAGCATTTGTGATAATGTCACCGTTATGATTATAAAGAAAGCCTGATCCGTTTTTGGTAGTAAATTCGTTAGTTGCTTCTATTTGAACCACCGCTTTTTGCGCATGATGAATAATAGATTGGAGATCAAGCTCAGCATAATTCCCAGTACTATCATCTACAAAATAATCTTCTACATGTAAATCAGTGGTATGCCAATTTCGTACTATGAAACTAATATAAAGAACAGTAATGATGGAAATCAGTACTGTTACTGTAATCGCCCATTTATTTGCTTTCATCTTGAATCCTCCAATTATTCATCTAAATACCAAGTGACCTCATCCACTTTTATGGTCAATCTGTCATAATCCTCTTCTATATCAAAATGTGTGAACTCAAAATCGCCAGATTCTTCAGGGTACAGTGTCTCAGGTATTGCATATACCTCATTTGATAGAATAGCTTCTTCTTCATCTGTTATTATAGTATAACTGATCAAGACAGAGTGAACAGGCACTGTTGCGACGCTTTTTAATTTTCCTGAAACAATAATTTGGTCATTGTTTTTCTCAATATTTGTGTCCTTTAATTCAATTGCATCACTTTGATTGACTTCTCTTTCTTTTTCAGCTGTTGACAATGCTTGTTCAATTCGTTTTTCCTGAGCTGTTTCAAAAGCAACTTTTTCTTTTTGTATAGTTGTTTTTAAGTTTTGTAAAGGTTCAGAGTCTTCTACATAGGAGAGTCCATCCTCCACCACTGTTTGAGCTGAGCTGAATTGATGGTCGTCTAACAGTTGTTTTGCTTCTTGGTATACATAACTAACTAATTTGTCCCGAATTTGATTAGAAATCTCGTTAGCTCGTTCATGTGAAATATCTTCAATTTCCCAAATTAAACCTTTCAATTCATCTGGTTTAGGGTTGTTGTTTAATTGATAGCTGATTTGTTGAATAGAAGTTTCATTTTTAAGTGCTGTTACTTGATCTTGAAGTTGCTCAATGAGTGGGCCATTATAATTTTGTATCTCATCCTCTACTTGATTAATCTTATCAAACGATTTCGTGAAAGCTTGTTCTTCATTGAATTTTTCTACTTCCCCAAGTGCTTCATTAATATGAAATGTTTTATCGAGAAATTCACTTGCTGTAGCAGCCTCTGGAAAATTGGTTTTGTGGCGAAGGGCCGCATTAATTAGTTGCTTAGCTTGCTCGTAATCACCAACCAATGCCATTTCTTTTGCTTCGTGATATAAAGATAGCGCTTCTTTGCTTTTTTGATTATAGTAATATTGGGTGGAGGATATAATGATAATACTAAACAATAAAGCTGCTAAAGGGAGTATCCACCATTTTTGCTTTTTTTTATTGGAGAATTGTCTTTCATGTATATCGACAGGCAATTTATGCCCGCAAGACACACAAAATACTTCATTTGATTCAACTCTATTTCCACATTGTGGGCAAAAAGACAATGAAAACACTCGCTTTCTATTTTTCAAATATGCTATGATTATTATAACACGAAAATTACTACATAAGATGTTGTTTATTATACAATATAAGGTATAATAAAGAAAAAGCATGTTCGAAATGAGAGGTGACTAGCATGAGTATAGTATTTGGTATCCTTTGCTTTATCGTGTTAATTGGATTAATTGGATTTAGTGTGTTTGACAGAGTGTAGGGAAAAAACTCAAAAGGAGTGTTAAACTCCTTTTGTTGCACTTTTAACATCTTAAGACCTCTTATTTCTTCTTGTAAGATCATCTAAATCTTCTCCTTGATTACACTCACTTGTCATTTCAATATGATACATAAAAATAAAAAATGTCGAATTGCAAAGGTTGTATTTATCAAATTATGCTATACTTTGTCTAGTTTTGCGCAACCCTTTACATCATGTTTTTTTTTTGGGATAATCAATAACGCTTACTGTAAAAAAGATGAAGTATATTATTTCATATTGATATTTGGAATTTGGGAGGTAACTCGGTATATGACATTAGATCCGACTAATTTAATGATCAAAATTGAACAATTAAGAAAAGAGATGACCGATGTTGCCTTAGAAAAAGGGATGACAAGTGAAGAATCTCTTCATATAAGCCAGGAGTTAGACGATTTATTAAATGTATATCAACAATATAAACAAGAAAAAGGCAATAATATGGAGTATAAATAAAAGAAGGGAAAGCTTTAAGTAGCATTCCCTTCTTTTTTTACTATAGGAAAGCATAATTTGTCAGCAAGCAATCTCGACGTAGTTGACAATTTTAGGAATATAGATAAGGACAATTACGTCTCTAACTTCGCCAAAGGCTCGTCAACCGACGAGTTTTCTTTATAAGATAAGAAAGCATAAAAATTTACGCTCCGCTGTCTAGCTCCAGCGCCTACCCCCTCGACTTAAGCATGTCGGGGGTGACCAAGGCGCTTGCGCTTTTCTTATCTTAATAGAAGTTTTATTTATTAAGATATTTCTCTATTCTATCTAGTCCTTTTGCGAGAGTGTCTATATCATATGCATAAGAAAGGCGTAAAAATCCTTCTCCATACTTGGAAAATGCACTGCCGGGAACGAGTGCCACTTTTGCTTCCTTCACCAAGTCTAAAGCTATGTCAAATGAGTCTTTTTGCAAGTGGCTGATATTGATAAAAAAGTAAAATCCGCCATCAGGTAGGTATGGATTTAAATTCATCTCCGAAAGCCTGCGGTATACAAAATCCCTCCGTTCCCTATAAGCTTCTTTCATCACAATAGAATCGTTCTCACCGTTTTTTATTGCCTCTAATGCTGCATACTGACTAATCGAACTAGCACATGAAACATTATACTGGTGGACTTTAATCATATGCCTTGTTAACCATTTAGGTGCCATTAAAAAGCCAATCCGAAATCCTGTCATCGAATGTGATTTGGAGACACCATTAATAATAATAATATGATCCTTAACCTGTTCAAATTGACCAGCTGAGATGTGCTTCTCTTTATACACTAACTCGCTATAAATTTCGTCCGCAATAAGAAAGATATTTTTATCTTTCACTAAATTAGTTATTTCATGGAGCTCACTCTCTGTTAGAGATACTCCAGTTGGGTTAGAAGGATAAGGCATTAGAATACATTTGGTTCGGTCTGTTATAGCTGATTTGATTAGTTCTTTTGTTAGCTTAAAATGATTATCTCTTGTATCAATAAAAACAGGTTTTCCTCCAGCCAATTTAATTAAAGGCTCATAACCTGGATAAACAGGGCCTGGTAAAATGACTTCATCCCCTTCATTAATAATCGTTCTTAATGCTACATCAATAGCTTGAGAGGCGCCAACCGTAACTAGGATTTCGTTTTCTGGATTGTAATGAACATGATATTTCTTGTACATAAAATCTGAGATGGCTC
Organism: Gracilibacillus sp. YIM 98692; assembly: GCF_010993965.1. Classification (GTDB taxonomy): domain Bacteria; phylum Bacillota; class Bacilli; order Bacillales; family Amphibacillaceae; genus Gracilibacillus. Next base: position 198,848 of record NZ_WIXM01000002.1, read on the forward strand.
TGCGCAATTCTATAATCCCCGCGTTATGTGTGTAAGCAGTCTTATTTTCGTGTAGAGCTTTAGCAGCACAATCTTTAATATGATCAGGCGTAGGGAAATCAGGTTGTCCTATGGTTAAGGATAGAACATCCGACTCACCGGAAACTAGATTAAAAAATTTTCGTATCCCTGATATTTCTATTTGTTTGACTTGTTGGTTTATAAGATGTTCCAAAGTAAACCTCCTAATATTCATTATAAAAAACTATCAAATTGACCATAATGGTGTTAAAAGCATTTACATTAATAAAGCTAGGCATATTTTATCATAAATAGTATAGATAGGGGGAGAGAAATGATAGAGCGAGTATGGAAAGAAATAGTACGCATTAGCGATGTCATGTTGTTAACAATGCAAGGAGAAATTGTATATATGTTAACAGTCATGCTATTGTTAATTGGTTGTTATATGATGATTTACCCTATTATTCATCTGCTTATCATGCTGGAATGGAAAATGTTTTTAAGCTATTTATTGTCAGTAGGATTCGTATTTATCATCGCGTCACAAATTTCTGGATTAAGTATTTCATCATTTTTTGTTATGGCTATTGTATTATTCGCTATTTGTATTTGTTTAAGTAGAAGTATCACATTAATTAGGCGGTTTTTAAGAAGAACGTGAATGAATTGTAAAAAAAAAGGCGGGGAATATCCCCGCCAAAAAACTTAATTCATTGATTGAATATCTTCTACAATCTGGGTCATAGAATCCGCTTCTGTACCATTATAGCCTTTAATCGCATTACCATTAGGAGATACTAAATAAAAAGTGGTTGCATGGATAACTTGATCCGAATTTTTAGGGTTTTTTACAAGAGCTTTAAAGGATTTTTCTGCAAATGTTTTGATCTCTTCATCTGAATACCCTGTTAATAAATTCCAATTACCAAAAGTACCACCACGATCCGCAGCATATTGCTTTAAAATTTCTGGAGTGTCATTGCTCGGATCCACAGAAAAGGAAACCAGTTGAGCATCAATGTTGTTTTCGTCTAACATTCGTTGTAAACGAGCCATATTAGCAGTCATAGGAGGACAAACTGTTTCACAATTTGTAAATATGAAATCTGCTATCCAAAAATCTCCTTCCAGCTCTTCTAAAGTAAAGCTTTCACCCTCTTGGTTTATAAATTCAAAATCTTGTACTTCATAGGAAAAGTCTCCTTCGTAGTTCTCTCCACATGCTGCTAAAAAAATAAATAACAATAAGATAACAGTTATTTTACCTTGCATTTTTTCACCTCATTTATTCTTACTACTTAATTGATAAAGGGTAATCTCAGGTTTGCAAAAAAATCGGTATGGCAGCCTTGTGGTGCCAATCCCGCGGCTGACATACAGTTGTAAAGGTTTTTCGCCTATTTGATAGTGCCCTTCCACATATTTTTCAGCTAAATAAGGAGTATAGATATATCCTAGAAAAGGAATCTGTACTTGTCCACCGTGACTATGCCCGGATAACTGTACATCAACAGGGAAATTCTTTATTAAATCAGCATAATCCGGTTCGTGTGAAAGCAAAATGGTGAAAAGGTTTGTATCTCCGTTCTGAATCGCTTTTTCTACATCCGGATTACCTAGCATGACATCGTCAATGCCTGCTAACATTATTCTATCATTATTACTCTTTAGAAGTCTGTGACTATTTCGCAACAATTCAAATCCTGACTGATCAAAAGTTTCTTTTAAAATATCTGTTCCATATCCACCATGGTCATGGTTACCATAGATCCAGTATTTACCGGATTTGGCTTGGATATTACTTAATAGAGAACCAATCCGGGAGTCCCATTCATAAGATTGTGGGTTATCCACTAAATCTCCAGTAAATACAACAATATCTGCTTCAAGATTATTCATCGTTTTAACCAATTCTTTCATTTGTTCTACAGTATAATGAAAACCAATATGAGTATCACTAAACTGTAATATGGTAAACCCTTCAAACCCTTCGGGAATATTACTAGAGTTAATGGTAATTCGATGAATATCAAGCATAGATGGTTCCAATTCTTTTGCGTAATAATAAGTTCCGCCACTTAATCCAAGTAAAGTGACCATGCCACCAATTATTTTTTTTAGAAAAGTCCTACGGTTCATTGGCGATTCCCTCTCACTTACAAACTGTTTTTCCGCTATTATAGCATGAAGCATGAAAAGAATTGAGTAAAAAATGTGGAATCCAGCATAATTATCAAAAATATGTTAAAATAAGCAAGGTGAAAGTTAAAACTCCTTCACCATCTGAAAAGGAGAGTTTCAATGTCTAGTGTTATGAAAAAGACGCTTACAGATCTCAACGTAATGGAATTAATGATTCCAGCTGAAAAAGTAGCTCATGTTCAAGTAGGCAACCCAATTGAACATGCGTTATTAGTATTAGTGGAATCTGGATATTCATCAGTACCAGTCTTAGATATGCATTATAAATATCAAGGAACCATAGGGAAAACACAGATATTAAAAAGTGTGATGGGAATAGAGAGGATTGAAGTAGAGCAGCTTTCTGAAATAAAAGTAGAAGATGTTATGCACCAGGACCATCCAACATTAAAATTAGACACAGATTTCTTGACATGCCTAAAGGTTGTCATTAATCATGCTTTTGCCTGTGTGGTAGATGAAGATGGTTCCTTTGTCGGTATTTTAACAAGAAGAGCTATACTTAAAGAAGTGAATAAATCAATATATGCTTCATAAAGGATAATGCTTGTAAATCAGACCACATTTTTGGTACATTATTAAAAGCAATATTAAAATATGGAGGAACAAAAAATGAAAATGATGGATGCGAAAGAGATTATTTCTTTTATTTCTAATAGTAAAAAATCAACTCCAGTAAAAGTTTATGTTAAAGGAACTAATGTAAGCAAATGGGAGACTGGAGACGATGTTCAAGCGTTCTTAAACGAAGATAATGGAGTAATTTTTGGTGAATGGAAAGCAGTTAGTGCATTGCTTGATACATATAAAGACCAAGTAGAAGATTATGTGGTAGAAAATGACCGCAGAAATTCGGCTATTCCTTTACTTGATTTAAAAGATGTGAATGCTCGTATTGAACCAGGTGCTATTATCCGTGACCAAGTGGAGATCGGTGATGGAGCGGTAATCATGTTTGGTGCAATGATTAATATTGGTTCTGTTATAGGAGAAGGAACTATGATAGATATGAATGCATCATTAGGTGGCCGTGCAACAGTAGGTAAAAACTGTCATATTGGTGCCGGTGCAGTTCTTGCAGGGGTAATTGAGCCACCTTCTGCGCAACCAGTTATTATTGAAGATGGAGTAGTGATTGGTGCAAATGCTGTAGTACTGGAAGGAGTTCGAGTGGGAGAAGGCTCTGTAGTAGCGGCTGGTGCTGTAGTTACAAAAGATGTACCGCCAAACACAGTGGTTGCCGGCACTCCTGCTAAGGTATTAAAAGAAATTGATGATCAAACAAAATCTAAAACAGAGATTATGGAAGCATTGCGTAAATTAGATGATTAAGGTAAAGCAAGACAGGATATCAAATCCTGTCTTGTTTTTAGACTGTATGAATAGGGACTTGAGAGAGCCTCCATCAGTGTGGGGGCATCCCCACTGATGGTTAGCGAAACTTATTAGGGTGCAAGCGTCCGTTTATCTCCCACTTATACTTCTTTCTATATTCTAAATCTTGAAGTGGGGATCTTGCGGACGATTGTTCACCGTGATAAATTAAAATTTATGTCGACAGGAATGTTTGTTAAAAGAGAGGGTAACAATGGATAATCAACAGTTGATCAAGATTAGAAGAGAGCTTCATCAGATCCCGGAATTAGGCTTTCAAGAATATAAAACGCAAAAATATTTATTAAATATAATAGACAAAATGGATCAACGACATATTCATGTAACAACCTGGCATACAGGTATATTTGTTTTTGTGAAAGGGAAAAATCCTTCTAAAACGATTGGATACCGTACGGATATTGATGGATTGCCTATTGTGGAGGAGACTGATTTTTCTTTTTCATCATTACATGAAAAGCATATGCATGCTTGCGGACATGATTTACATATGACCATTGCACTTGGTGCATTAGATGAAATAAGTCGGCAGCCAATTGAAGATAATGTATTATTTATTTTTCAACCAGCTGAAGAAGGACCTGGAGGCGCAAGGCCAATTCTAGAATCTGAAGCATTTCAGCAATGGAACCTAGACTGCATTTTTGCGTTGCACATTGCTCCTGAATTACCAGTAGGCACCGTCTCATCAAGAACAGGAATATTATTTGCTAATACGAGTGAATTATTTTTAGATTTAAAAGGAAAGGGCGGCCATGCAGCTTATCCTCATTTAACAAAGGATATGATTGTTACAGCAAGTTCATTTGTTACTCAAATGCAGCAAATTATTTCTCGTAAATTGGACCCGCTAGATAGTGGAGTGATTACAATAGGGAAGATGACAGCAGGTTCTGTTCAAAACATTATAGCGGAAAAGGCTCGTTTAGAAGGTACAATTCGTACGCTTCAACCAGAGACTATGGAAATTATTAAAGGTGAATTAGAGCGTCTTATAGAAGGATTTCAATACAGTAACGATTGCCAAATTACGGTGGACTATGGAGCTAACTATTATCAAGTTCAAAATGATAAAAAGTATGTAGATCGTTTTAAAGAAATTGTAGAGGCAAATAACATTACATTTATCGAAGCAAATGCAGCCATGACAGGTGAAGATTTTGGTTATTTCTTAAAGGAAATTCCTGGATTCATGTTTTGGTTAGGTGTTGAATCTCCATATGGCTTGCATCACAGCAAACTAAAACCAAAGGAAGAAGCTATAGATGTTGGTGTGAAAGCTGTGACATCAATGATTAAGCATATGGATTAAATTTATAAACAAGTGAATAAAAAGAAAGTTAAATTAAAGTGCCCCTTTTTTAAGGGGTACTTTTTTCTATAAAATGTAAAAAATTATCAAAAAAAAATTTTTAGAAAATAAGTCGAAAAGCTGGAAATTTAATTCGGATACCGTTATATTTATACATACGTAAAAAAACAGGGGGTGCTATCAAGATGGAAACCTTTCAGAAATTGAAAAAATTTTATTGGCCTTTTAAAAAATACTTTTTTGCATCTGTCTTATTTGTTTTACTTGTAACCGCCATCACAGTAGTGTATCCAATCATTTTACAAATTACCATTGATGATGTCGTAACACCAGGCCAATATCAATTAATTCCATACTTGGCTGTAGGCTTTATATTGCTTATGGCTCTGAAAGGTGCTGCAAATTTCTTGCAGCAATACTTAGGTGATCTATTTGGAATAAAATCTGTTTACACTTTGAGGGATGAATTGTACCAAAAATTGCAAAGGCTTTCTTTTGCGTATTATGACAATGCAAGAACAGGCGATTTAATGTCCAGACTGACGATGGATGTGGAAGGATTTCGACACTTCTTGGCAGCTGGTTGCAAAGAACTTATTAAAGTCACATTACTTATTGTGATTAGTTTAAGTGTCATGTTTTATTATTCCGTACCATTAGCTTCTGTAACAATGGCGGCAATGCCGTTTTTAGCTGTGGTAGTCTATAAGTTTGACCGAACCGTTCATCCTGCTTTTCGTACAATCAGGAAGTCTTTAGGACGTCTAAATACGAGAATTCAGGAAAATGTTAGCGGTATGAACACGGTTAAGTCTCTTTCAAAAGAAGACTTTGAAATTGAGCGATTTACAAGCAATAATACCAATTATCGTGAAGTAAACATTCAAACCTCCAATATATGGGCTAGGTTTTTCCCATTAATGGAGTTCATTGGAAATGTATGTATGGTAGCTTTGCTCATTTATGGTGGCTATTTAGTCATTAATGATCAGCTTCAATTAGGTGAGCTTGTTGCTTTCTTTAGTCTTGTGACTTATATATTAGGACCATTAATGCACTTAGGGTTTATTGTCAACATGTTTTCACAAGCAAAAGCTTCTGGCGAAAGGTTGCTAGAAATTTTGGAAGCACATGAAGATGTTAAGGATGAGGATGATCCCATACAGCCAGATACAATGAAAGGGCATGTGACTTTCCATAATGTTACATTAAAATATGTAGATGAAGATGATGCTGCATTAAAGAATATATCGTTTGACGCACCGCCCGGAAAAGTAATCGGATTAATCGGCCCTACTGGTGCAGGTAAGACTAGTATTACACAATTGATTACACGTTTTTATGAGCCTGAAAAAGGAGAAGTATTGCTTGATGGTAAGCCAACTAGTTCATATCCACTAAAGTGGTTGAGGAAACATATCGGCTTTGTGCTTCAGGAGTCTTTCTTATTTTCTACTACGATAAAAGAAAATATTGCCTATGGAAATCCTGATGCTTCCATGGATCAAATCATCGACGCAGCTAAGAGAGCGCAAGCGCATGAATTTATTATGGAAATGCCTAAAGGATATGACACCATGCTAGGAGAAAGAGGAATGGGCTTATCAGGTGGTCAAAAACAACGTATCGCTATAGCAAGAGCTATTTTGATAGATCCGGCTATTTTAATATTAGATGATGCCACTTCTGCAGTGGACATGGAAACAGAATTTAAAATTCAAAAAGCATTAAAGGAAGTAATGGATGGAAGAACAACTTTTATTATTGCACACCGAATCTCTTCGCTAAAACATGCGGATGAAATTTTAGTATTAGAGGAAGGAGAAATTAAAGAAAGAGGTAAACATGAACAGTTAATCCATCAAAACGGATCCTATAAACGCATTTATGACATTCAATATCAGGACCGAGAAGCTGTTATGTCCTCAATACATTAAGAAGGGGGAGTTCAAATGGCTAAATCGATAACTGCTAAAAATATAAAAAAAGAAAGTCCGCACTTAACTAGGTTTTATTATCCATTGGACCGTGCGGTTGAAAAACCTTTTAACTGGAAACAAATGAGTCGATTACTGTATTATTTAAAACCTTATGTTGATAATTTATTGCCAGGTGCAATCATAGCTATGCTTATTTCGACAATTGTTCGTCTTATCGTTCCTATTATAATCGGGAAGATCGCCATAGATGTTGCGATAGCTGAAAAGGACGCTGGGATGCTTACGTATATTATAATTGGAATCTCTGTGCTTTACTTAGTCAGTTATATAGCCAATATGTTTCGTATTAAATGGATTAATATATTAGGTCAAAAAGTGATTTATGACTTAAGACGCACACTATTTTCACATGTTCAAAGGTTATCTCACAACTTCTTTGATAAGCGATCTGCTGGATCTATCTTAGTTCGTATATTAAATGATGTAAACTCATTACAAGAATTGTTTACCAATGGAATTATTAATTTGCTGATGGATATAGTTATGCTATCAGGAATTATTGTGATCTTATTTGCCTTAAATCCAAAATTAGCCTTAGCAGTATTAATTATACTGCCAATAATGTTCTTTATATCCACGAAGTTAAGAAGAAGAATTCGTCGTGCTTGGCAAGATGTACGAATACAAAAGTCCAGACTTAACTCTCATTTAAATGAAAGCATGCAAGGGATTCGGATCACACAATCATTTGCACAGGAAAAAGAGAATACGGAATTCTTTGATGGTGTGAATTCGGATAATTTTGAAAAAGAAAGAAGAGCAATGAAGAAGAGTGCTTATTTTGGGCCGTTTGTTGAAATGAGTAATGCCATTGGGACGGTTATCCTTATTTCATATGGTGCGCACCTTATCATAGCGGATGAGATTCAAATTGGTACATTTGTTTCCTTTGCTTTTTACCTTGGTATGTTCTGGGAACCAATTTCAAGATTAGGTCAAATTTATAATCAACTGTTAGTAGCTATGGCGTCTTCTGAAAGAATATTTGAGTTCTTAGATGAGCAGCCAAATGTTGAAGAAAAGAATAATGCGAAGACTTTTAACAACATGAAAGGGGAAATTGTGTTTGATAAGGTACAATTTTCCTATGATAATGACCGTGTTGCGTTACATGAAATTTCGTTGAAAATGGAACAAGGTCAAACTGTTGCTTTAGTTGGACATACAGGTTCGGGGAAATCGACTATAGCCAATCTTATCAGTCGATTTTATGACCCAACAAAAGGTGCAGTTAAAATCGATGGACATGATTTAAGAGACATGAAACTAGATAGTCTTCGTCAAAATATATCGGTCGTACTGCAAGATACCTTTATTTTCTCAGGAACCATTATGGAAAATATACGCTTTGGAAGACCTGAAGCAACAGATGAAGAAGTAATAGAGGCAGCAAAAGTAGTAGGAGCAGATGATTTTATCAATAGACTGTCAGATGGTTACCATACAGAAGTGGAAGAAAGAGGGAATATATTATCTGCTGGGGAAAGGCAATTATTATCATTTGCAAGAGCTTTATTAGCAGACCCTCGTATTCTTATACTTGATGAAGCGACAGCAAGTATTGATACCGAAACAGAAGTTAAAATTCAAAAAGCTTTACAAAAATTACTGGACGGTCGAACTGCGATCATGATTGCTCACCGATTGTCGACGATTAGAGAATCTGACAACATTATTGTGTTAGAACATGGACGAATTTTAGAACAGGGTAATCATGATGAGCTAATGGAGAAAAAGGGAGAGTACTATGAATTAGTAAAATCACAATTTGAGATGCTTGATGAGCTATAATATAAAAGCGGGGGAATACCCCGTTTTTTATTATTTGCAAGCATTCATATAAAAAGATATGTTAAAATAAGCATTATCTTAATATATTTTGGAGGAGTACGTATGAAACGAGAATTTGCAGTAATTGGCTTAGGAAGGTTTGGTGGAAGCATTTGTCGAGAACTTAGTGCTGATGGCATGGATGTTCTAGCCATAGACTTAGATGAAGAAAAAGTAAATGAATATAAAAACATTGCAGCACATGCAGTTATTGCTGATTCTACAGATGAGAAGGTTTTAAAGGAATTGGGCGTTCGAAACATTGATCATGTCATTGTTGCAATAGGTGATAATATTCAAGCAAGTATCTTAACGACTTTGATGCTAGTAGAACTTGGGATTAAAAAGATAACAGTGAAAGCACAAAATGATTATCATGAAAAAGTGTTAAATAAAATTGGTGCTGACGAGGTAGTCCATCCTGAACGTGATATGGGAAGAAGAATAGCGCATAGTATCATTTCCACTAACATTTTAGATCATTTAGAATTATCCGATGACCATAGTATTGTGGAGGTGAAAGCAGGTAAGAAAATGCAAGGGAAAACACTCATGGATTTAGATATCCGAGCCCAATATGGATGTAACATTGTAGCGATAAAAGAAGCAGATGAAAAAGGAATAAATGTTTCACCGATGGCGACTCAACAGATAGATCAAGACGATATATTAATTGTGATCGGCTCTGATAAAGATATCACAAGATTTGAAAAGCAATTAGTTGTAGAGGATTAATAAAAACCCCAAGTTATTACAATAACTTGGGGTTTTAATGTTAAACTTCCATAATGATTGGCAAAATCATCGGTCTACGTTTTGTTTTGTCATATAAAAATGGTGCGATAGTATCTGTAATTTCATTTTTGATTTCAGACCATTGCGTTGTTCGTCTTTCCATCACTTTATGCAAGTGTTTGGAAACTATTTTTTGTGCTTCATTAATAAGATCTTCAGATTCTCTCATATATACAAAACCTCTGGAGATAATATCTGGTCCTGAAGCGATGTGAAATTCCTTCATATTGATACTAACTACTACAATGACAAGTCCTTCTTCTGAAAGGATTCGTCTATCTCTTAAAACAATATTTCCGATATCTCCAATTCCACTGCCATCGACATAAACGGATCCAGAAGGGATTTTCCCAGCAATGGATGCACTATCTTTACCGAGTGCTAATACTTCGCCATTATCCATAATGAAACTATTTTTAGGGTGAATATCACAGCTCTCAGCTAATTTCACATGCTCAATCAACATTCGATACTCCCCATGAATAGGCATGAAGTATTTTGGTTGAATAAGGCGTAACATTAATTTTTGTTCTTGCTGTCCTCCGTGCCCTGATGTATGAATATCATTTAAAGCACCATGAATGACATCAGCTCCGGCACGGAATAGTTGATTGATAATACGGCTGACACTAATAGTATTCCCAGGGATTGGTGAAGAGGAGAATACAACTGTGTCACCAGGGATTATTTGAATTTGTCGGTGTGTTCCGTTAGCGATCCTAGACAAAGCCGCCATAGGTTCACCTTGAGAGCCTGTGCATAATATCGTTACTTCATTTGCTGGTAATTGATTGATTTGGTGAGCATCAATGAAAGTGTTTTTAGGGGCTTGAATATATCCTAAATCTTGTCCAATTTTAATGGCCCCTTCCATACTCCTTCCAAATACAGCAACTTTACGGTTATGCTTGACGGCTGCTTCTACAACTTGTTGAAGACGATGGATATTGGATGCAAATGTTGCAAATATAAGTCTTCCGTCAACTCTTGAAAAGATGTCATTAATACTATCTCCAACTACTCTTTCGGATAGGGTAAAATCAGGTACTTCACTATTCGTACTATCAGAAAGCAGGCACAAAACACCTTCTTTTCCAATTTCTGCCATTTTTGATAAGTTTGCAGGTTCACCAACTGGTGTAAAATCAAATTTAAAATCCCCTGTATGAACGACGTTGCCAGGCGGGGTTTTGACTACAATCCCATAGGAATCTGGGATACTGTGTGTTGTTCGAAAAAATGAAACAGCTGTTTTTCTAAATTTAATTAAATCATCTTCTTGAAAAGTGTGTAATTTTGCTTTTCTTAAAAGTCCGTGTTCATCCAACTTGTTACGAAGTAGTCCTATAGCTAATTTACCAGCATAGATAGGGACATTAATTTCTCTCAATAGGTAGGGGATGCCACCGATATGATCTTCATGACCATGGGTGATAAACAGCCCCTTGATCTTATCTTGGTTTTGAATCAGATAAGTATAATCGGGAATAACATAATCAATACCTAATAGCTCATCTTCTGGGAATTTAATTCCAGCATCAATTAAAATAATCTCATCTTGAAATTGTACCCCATAAGTGTTTTTCCCGATTTCATCCAATCCTCCCAAAGCAAAGATAGCTGTTTGATCATTTTTGACAAACTTCATAATTAAGCATTCTCCACTTTGAAAGAATCAGATTTTTGTTCATATTCTAAATGCGCCTCAGTTAATAATTGGATGAATTCAATATTTAATTGACGATCTTTTAAATATCTACGGACTTCACGTTCAGAATTTGCTTCCACATATAAACTATGTGTATTTTCTCGTACAGGTATTTCTGTAGGTATTTCCTGATAAAGTACTTTATATATCATTATATCTCTCCTTCGAATATTATTGCTGTTCATATCTCGATTTTATAACCTGCATTTAATGTTTTTATAAGCTTTGAATAGTAGTTGGTACACGCTTTTTTCTTAAAGCATCTCTCCATCGTCTTTTTAATTTTTCTTTCAAACGCTTTAACATGGTAACTTCCAACTCCTTTCTATAGTTATGTATATAGAAAAGAAAAGTAAGTACACAATGAACCGATCCAATCCCTATTACTATATAGTATATTACGATTAAATGAATTTTGAAACAAAAAAGGTAAAGATTCTTGATAATTTTTTATCTGAGCTCTCGTACATTCGTTTTCTGAACAGTTGGTTGACTAGGCGTTTGATACTTTTTCCACTAATAGTTTGAGCCAACTAAAATATACTTATTCATAGAAACGGGGTTATAAGGATGTAGATATTCATATAGATAAAATAGAGAAGAATAAAAGTGGAATGAAAAGTGTATTTCTTGATCTTGAAGGGACTATTTTAAATAAGGGATGTATGTGGTTGATGATTACGATAATAGCTCAATTGGATCTTATTTGTTATGTAAAATTAAAAAAGACAAGGGAACATCCCCTTGTCTTAGTTTATTGATCACATGCTTTTGCGTTTTCAGGCACTTGAAATGGATCTTGCTTATTGATATGGTCATAAAACATAACACCATTTAAATGGTCAATTTCATGTTGGAATACGATAGCGGCAAATCCTTTTAATTTTAATTTTACTTCATTTTCATTCAAATCCAGTGCTTTTACGGTGATTTTTTGGTATCGAGGCACATAGCCAGGTACTTCACGGTCTACTGAAAGGCATCCTTCTCCGCTAGATAAATAGGTCTTAGCAATGGAATGACTGACAATTTTTGGATTGAATAAGCCATAACTATATTCCACCTCATTAAAATCTTGAAAATGAACAGCAATCATCCGCTTAGATAACCCTATTTGAGGTGCTGCCAGTCCAACACCTGCTCTTAGCTGATATTTTTCTGCTATTTCTTCGTCTTGACTATTTTTTAAAAATGTCAGCATTTCTTGCAGTGTTTGTTTATCTTCATCAGATGGAGGGATAGGCACCTCTTTAGCAACTTGTTGTAAAATTGGGTTACCTTCCCTAATGATGTCTTTCATCGTAATCATAAGAACACCTCTCCATTAAATATTGATTATTATACCATAAACAAGAGATAGACAAAATATATTCAGTTTTAACAAATCCACATGACACTCTTTCACTATGGTAAAATTGGAGCCTTTCATCATAAATTCAAGTTTTCTAATAATCATATTTAGCTGTAAAAAAACATAGAATGTTTTAGCAATATATTATATGTACTATATGTTATAATACAACTCACAAATGTGATAGAGACATTTATAGGAGGAACGGAGATTATGATAAAAAAGTTATTATTAGGTTTGATACTTACAACAGTTATAGTTGGATGCAATGGAGAGTCCACAGCCGAAAAAATGTATGAACATTTAGAAGAAACGGTCGAAATGGAGCAGGGATTCTTTGAATTACAAGATCCATATATGGAACTAGAAGAAGAAGAACAAGAAATCTATAATGAAATAATTGAACTTACCGCAGAAGATATGGAAAAAATCGAGTCATTGGCTGCGAATGCCATAGAAAATATTGAAGAAAGAAAATCATTATTAGACGACGAAGAGCAAAGTATACAAGAAGCGGAAGCAGCGTTTGGAGAAGTAAAAAGTTTAGTGGAAGAGCTGGATGAGGAAGCAAAAAGCTTAGCAGAATCGATGATAGATACAATGGAAAATCGATACGAAACCTATTATGAGTTAAATGAAGCTACTCATAACTCTTTGAACGAAGACAAGCAACTGTATCAGATGTTTATGGATGAGGAACTAACGGAAGAAGAATTGCGAGAAAAAATAAATACCATAAATGAATCTTATGATCATGTAATGGAGTTGAATCAACAATTTAATGATTTAACCAATGAATATAATGATTTAAAAGAACAATTCTATAAACAGTCAGACTTAAATGTAGTTTATGAATAAACTCTCGATAACTATCGAGAGTTTTTTTTATTTTCTGAATAGATCAAACTGTATGATACAGATATATAAAGAAAATGAAACAGTTACTACAGTTGTGATATGATAACGCTTTAAATAAAAAATGAAAATGCTAGTTAAAAAAATCTTATTTAATTACTGCAAAGTGTTTGACCAACTTCTATCTATAAGCTAAACTATACATGGATAAAAATTGTACCAATAAAAAGTGTGTTATTTTATGTAACAGTTCGTTATTACAATACTTAGGTTATTTGTTTGTTATAAATGGGTATAGCAATAATAATGAGTTTGGTACAGATTTTTTAATCTTTTGGGAATGCTAATGTTGATAAATTTAAATTAATGGAATGAGAAAGGAAGAGGTGAGTCTTTTTGAAACGTACATTAGAAAATATTGAAAACCAGTTTGAAACGTTTCAAATCTTGGATGAAGAAGGTAAAGTTGTCAATGAAGACGCTATGCCTGAGCTTTCAGATGAAGAATTAAAAGAAATCATGTATCGAATGGTGTATACACGTATCCTTGATCAACGTTCAATTGCACTAAACCGACAAGGGAGATTAGGTTTTTATGCGCCAACAGCTGGTCAAGAAGCATCACAATTAGGTACACATTTTGCGTTGGAAAAAGAAGATTTTATTTTGCCAGGATATCGTGATGTACCACAATTGATCTGGCATGGTCTTCCATTATATCAAGCGTTCTTATTCTCTCGTGGTCATTACCATGGTAATCAGATGCCTGAAGGCGTTAATGCACTGAGCCCTCAAATTATTATTGGTGCACAGATTACACAAGCTGCAGGTGTAGCACTAGGTATGAAGAAACGAGGTAAAAAATCTGTAGCCATTACTTACACTGGTGATGGTGGTACATCTCAAGGTGATTTCTATGAAGGGATTAACTTTGCAGGTGCTTACCAAGCTCCAGCGATTTTTGTTGTACAAAACAACCAATTTGCTATATCCGTTCCTGTTGAAAAACAAACAGCTGCAGATACACTAGCGCAAAAAGCAGTTGCTGCCGGGATTGAAGGGATCCAAGTGGATGGTATGGACGTACTAGCAGTATATGCTGCAACGCAACAAGCTAGAGAGCGTGCTGTTAACGGTGATGGTCCGACTTTAATTGAAACATTAACGTATCGTTATGGACCACACACTATGGCAGGGGACGACCCAACTCGTTATCGTACAGAAGATATGGACAATGAGTGGGAGAAAAAAGACCCAATCGTTCGATTCCGTAAATTCCTAGAAGAAAAAGGGTTATGGTCTGAAGAAGAAGAGAATGAAGTAATCGATAAAGCAAAAGAAGAAATCAAAGCAGCGATTAAGAAAACAGATGAACAACCAAAGCAAAAAGTGACAGATTTAATCGGCAATATGTATGAAGAACTTCCAGCTCACTTGCAGGAACAAATGGAAGAATATAAAGCAAAGGAGTCGAAGTAAATCATGGCTCAAATGACGATGATTCAAGCAATTACTGATGGTTTACGCGTAGAACTTAAGAATGACGAAAATGTTTTAGTATATGGTGAAGATGTCGGTCAAAATGGCGGTGTTTTCCGTGCAACGGAAGGTTTGCAAAAAGAATTTGGAGAAGACCGTGTCTTTGACACACCTTTAGCTGAATCTGGCATTGCAGGTATCTCTATTGGTTTAGCAACACAAGGCTTCCGTCCTGTACCAGAGATTCAATTCTTTGGTTTCGTATATGAGGCGATGGATGCGATTAATGGACAAATGGCTCGCTTGCGTTATCGCTCTGGCAACACACAAACTGCACCAATTACGATTCGTTCTCCTTTTGGTGGTGGTGTACATACACCAGAATTACACGCTGACTCATTAGAAGGTTTAATTGCTCAACAGCCAGGTATGAAAGTTGTTATTCCATCTGGTCCATATGATGCGAAAGGGTTACTTATTTCATCTATTCGAGATAATGACCCAGTAGTATTCTTAGAGCATATGAAATTGTATCGTTCGTTCCGTGAAGAGGTACCAGAAGATGATTATACATTAGATTTAGGGAAAGCTGATATTAAGCGCGAAGGTTCTGATGTTACATTAATCGCTTATGGTGCAATGGTTCATTCTGCACTAAAAGCTGCAGAAGAACTTGAAAAAGACGGTATTCAAGCAGAAGTAATTGATCTTCGCACAGTAATGCCGATTGATTTTGACACTATTATTCAATCAGTTGAAAAAACAAATCGTGTCGTAATGGTACAGGAAGCACAAAGACAAGCAGGTATTGCTTCTTATGTTGTATCACAAATTCAAGAGCGAGCAATTTTACACTTAGAAGCTCCTATCTTAACGGTTGCAGCTCCAGATACAGTATATGCTTTTACACAAGCAGAAGAAGTTTGGCTGCCAAACTATAACGACATTATAGATAAAGCAAATAAAGTCATTAATTTCTAAAAATACAATCAGAGACGGGAGGTCATTTGAATGGCTTTTGAATTTAAATTACCTGATATTGGTGAAGGTATCCATGAAGGTGAAATTGTAAAATGGTTTGCTAAACCAGGTGAAGAAATCAAAGAAGATGATGTACTTTGTGAAGTTCAAAATGACAAAGCAGTCGTTGAAATTCCTTCTCCAGTAGATGGAACGGTTAAGGAAATTCATTTTGACGAAGGTTCTATTGCAACGGTTGGTGAAACAATTATATCGATCGATGCAGAAGGATACGAAGGTGAAGATGATTCAGACGACCAACCTGCAACAGAGGAAAAAGAGGAAGCAAAAGAAGCAGAAGAAAAACCAGCAACAGAAGATACATCTAGCAGTAAAAAGGACGAGCCTGCTGCAAAAGACCCTAACAACCGAGTAATTGCGATGCCTTCTGTTAGAAAATATGCACGTGATAACAATGTGAATATTGCAGAAGTACAAGGTACAGGAAAAAATAATCGTGTATTAAGAGAAGATGTAGATGCCTTCATAAATGGCGATCAGAAAGCAGAAGCACCTGCAGCTAATGCAGCAGATCAGACCGATGCAACTGGCCAAGAAGCACCAGCTGCTCAAAAGCCAGAAGGCGAATTCCCAGAAACTCGTGAGAAGATGAGCGGTATCCGTAAAGCAATTGCTGGTGCAATGGTGAATTCTAAGCATAAAGCACCGCACGTTACACTTCACGATGAAGTAGATGTAACAGAACTAGTTGCTCATCGTAAGAAGTTTAAGCCAATTGCAGCAGAACAAGAAATTAAGTTGACATATTTGCCATATGTAGTGAAATCACTTGTATCTGCATTAAGTAAATATCCAATTTTAAATGCTTCCATTGATGATGATACAGATGAAATCATTCAAAAGCATTATTACAACATTGGAATTGCTGCAGATACTGAAAAAGGCCTATTAGTTCCAGTAGTGAAAAATGCAGATTCTAAATCCATTTTTGCTATTTCACAAGAAATTAATGAACTTGCAGTAAAAGCAAGAGAAGGTAAATTAGCTCCAGATGAAATGAAAGGTGCATCTTGCACTATTTCTAACATTGGATCTGCAGGTGGACAATGGTTTACACCAGTTATTAACTACCCAGAAGCAGCTATCTTAGGTATTGGTCGTATTGCAGAAAAACCAGTTGTAAAAGATGGAGAGATTGTTGTAGCGCCGGTATTAGCATTGTCACTAAGCTTTGATCACAGAATTGTGGATGGTGCAACAGCACAGTTAGCGTTAAATCAAATCAAACGCTTATTAGAAGACCCACAATTAATTATGATGGAGGGGTAAATAATGGTAGTTGGAGATTTTCCTATTGAACTTGATACGCTTGTAGTAGGTGCTGGGCCAGGTGGTTATGTTGCTGCTATTCGAGCTGCACAAACTGGTCAAAAAGTTACGGTTGTAGAAAAAGGTACAGTCGGCGGTGTGTGTCTTAACGTAGGTTGTATTCCATCAAAAGCTCTTATTCAAGCAGGTCATCGTGTAGAACATGCTCATGGGGAAGATGAGATGGGAATAAAAACAGAGAATGTTTCCGTTGATTTTTCTAAAGTACAAGAATGGAAAGGCTCTGTTGTTAAAAAACTTACTGGCGGTGTTGAAGGACTTCTTAAAGGTAATAAAGTAGACATTGTTCAAGGTGAAGTATTCTTCGTGGATAAAAATACAGCAAAAGTAATGGATGAAAAAAATTCTCAAACTTATACTTTTAACAATTGCATTATTGCTACTGGTTCTTCACCAATCGAATTGCCAACATTTAAATATTCCGATAGAGTCCTTGACTCTACTGGCGCACTAAATCTAGATGAAATCCCTGGCAAAATGGTTGTTATCGGTGGTGGGTATATCGGAACTGAGTTAGGTTCTGCATATGCGAACTTTGGAACGGAAGTAACCATTCTAGAAGGTATGGATGATATTCTAGGCGGCTTCGAAAAACAAATGAAGCAACTAGTGAAGAAGAAGTTGAAGAAAAAAGGTGCTAAAATTGTAACAAAAGCAATGGCACAAGGTGTTGAGGAAACAAAAGACGGCGTGAAAGTAACATATGAAGCTAACGGAAAAGAAGAAACAATCGAAGCTGATTATGTGCTTGTAACAGTTGGACGTAAGCCTAATACAGAAGAGTTAGGCATAGAGCAAGTAGGCATCGAAATGGACGACAAGGGTCTAATTAAAATTGACAAACAATGCCGTACGAATATAGATAACATTTATGCAATTGGTGATATTGTAGAAGGACCTCCACTTGCCCATAAAGCTTCTTATGAAGGAAAAATAGCAGCGGAAGCTATTGCAGGTGAAAATGCTGAGATCGATTATCATGCAATTCCTGCAGTTGTATTCTCTGATCCAGAATTAGCTTCTGTTGGATATACAGAAGAAGAAGCGAAAGAAGCAGGTTATGATGTAACAGCATCTAAATTCCCATTTGCGGCAAATGGTCGTGCTCTTTCGTTAAATGACAGCGATGGTTTCATCAATTTAATTACAAGAAAAGAGGACGGTCTACTTATTGGTGGTCAAATTGCAGGTCCAAATGCGAGTGATATGATTGCGGAAATTGGTTTAGCAATTGAAGCAGGTATGACTGCAGAAGACTTAGCGTTAACCATCCATGCCCATCCAACTCTTGGTGAGATTACGATGGAAGCGGCAGAAGTTGCTATGGGTACACCGATTCATATCGTAAAATAAAGTCATGTTAAGTTAGGAGTCTGCATAAATTATGCAGACTCTTTTTTTACCAAGGAACGAGGGGGGCATATAAAGGTGAAAAAATGTTCAATGACTTTAATGGGGATTTTTGTCATTCTTTTATTAGCAGCATGTAATGACAATGAAGAGCCTGATGAGTTGTCGGATCCGTCCAATACGGAACAAGAAGAAGTAAATAATGAGGAAATCACAAATTCAGATGATCACACTGAGGAAGAAATGGATGATGGTGAAGAGGAAGAAGAACAGGCAGATGAGATTGTACAAGAAGAAGAACCTGATCCAGAGCCTGAACCAGAGACGGCTCAACCACTTTATGAGTTAAGTGAATCATGGAATCTCGTTCCATTAAATGATCAGGTAAATGAACAAGTTGTATTACTTACAATTGACGATGGACCTGATGAACATACATTAGAGATGGCAAAAACATTAAAAGAATTAGAAGCGCCGGCAATCTTTTTTGTGAATGGTCATTTTCTTCAAACCGATGAGCAAAAAAATATATTAAAAGAAATTCATGATATGGGTTTTGCCATTGGGAACCACACATATAACCATCAGAGATTATCTGAAGTAGATGAAGATACCCAAAAACAAGAAATCCTTGAACTTAGTGAATTAATTGAAGACATTATTGGAGAAACACCAAAATTCTTTAGGGCTCCTAACGGTGTTAATACCGATTACGCAAAACAGTTTGTAAAAGATCAAGGGATGCTGCTAATGAACTGGACATATGGTTATGATTATTTTGAACCGTATATGGATGCTGAAAAATTAACAGAAGCGATGGTGACAGGTGAGGCTCCAGAAGTGGATGTCAATTATTCTCTCTTAAAACCTGGTGCAAATTTATTAATGCACGACCGAAAGTGGACCTCCGCTGCATTAGAGGATATAGTTAAAGGCCTACGAGAAAAAGGATATAAAATGGCAGACCCGAACACAATTAAACTACCTGAATAAGAGCCTCACGTGATTGCTACAAGGATAGGTTAGATGATAAAATATGAGCAGAAAAGGCTTGAAACGAGGTGGAGGAAAGTGAATTACAGTTATCCAATTGATGAGAGTTGGTCAACGGACGAAATTATTGATGTCGTCAATTATTTTTCTATTATTGAAAAAGCCTATGAAAAAGGAGTGCCAAAACAAGATTTAATTGCAGCCTACAATCGTTATAAAGAAATTGTACCATCCAAAAGTGAGGAAAAACAGTTGGATCGGAAATTCCAAAAACATTCTGGTTATGTGCCATTCCGGGTGATAAAAAAAGCGAAAGATTTAAATATGAATGATATGGTTAAAATGTAAAAAACACCCTGCCTATTCCATAGGCAGGGTGTTAATTTTACATAGAATGTCGATCACCAATTAAGCCAATGAGTTTCCAATCACCTGATTGATTTTGTTCAAAGACTAAAAATAAGCTCTTCCAATCAAATTCAGCATCGGACCCCGTATTATGATATTCCACAGTGTGTGCGTCAGGGAAATATTCAAGAATATTGTTTTTCATTGTTGCTCGGTTTTCGGTTTGGTCATAATTAATTTCATCAGCATCAAGGAAATCAGCTGGAAATACATATTCCTCATGGTACTCAGCTGGCGTTAATTCTATATCGAACCCACTGCCATCTTCACTCCCCCATACATATTGGGAGTTATCTTCCATCATAGCAGCAACCTCATTTGCGTCAAATATTAAATCATTCTCATTTACATGCACATAAGGTGAAAACAATACCCCTTTTTCTTGATGTACATGTTCAGCCATTTGCTTATAATCTTGATTCGCCAATAGCTCTATAATGTAATCAGCTTGATCTAAAATAACAGATTTTGTGTCTTGTGCGCTTTCTTTAGATGGCTGTTCTTCTATATCTGAAGAATGAAAGGATTTACTGTTTATCGAGCCATCTATTGCTTCATCAAATGTAGTGTGGTTTTCAGCTTGCTCATCCCCATCATTGCTTGGCAGAATGACTAAAGCGGCAAATAATAAAGCAGCAAATGTTGTCATCACGATAATAGCATATCGTCTCATTATTATTCTTTTTTCTTGTTTTTTATCGAGAAGATCCGCTTCTTTCATTAATTGAGCATGTATTTTTTGAGCTTTATCTCTATTCATTTGTTGATTAGGAAAGGATTGAAGCTCTTTCTCTATCCTTTTATTTTTTTGATTATCCATCAAATAATCCTCCTTGTAATTTCCCCAAGGCTTTTAACGCTCTTGAATAAGTAGTCCTCACTTTTTGATTAGACCAACCAAGTGTAAGAGCTGTTTCAGCAACTGAAAGCTCTTGGATGGCTCGTAAAATAATCACATCTCGATAATTTCGCTTCAATCTATGGATAGCATGATATAACTCTTGTTTAGATTCATCCCCTTTGACAATTTGTTCAGGTGTTTGTTCGTGCCCTAGATCATAAGTATTTTGCCATGGAACGGCAAAATGAAAAGGGCGACGTTTTTCTTTTCTGATTTGATCAATCGCTACAGAACGAGCGATGCTAAATAACCATGTTTTAACACTGGATCTTCCATTAAATCTGGATGCGCCTTTCATCGCCTTAATAAATACTTCTTGTACTAAGTCTTCTGTATCTAATCTACCAGTATAGTAGACTAAAAACTGATATACATCTTGATGATATTGGTAAAACCATTCGGAAACAAGTTCTTTATTTGACATGTCAATTAGCCTCCGGTATGAAATCTCATTAATTAGACGTATAGATGTAAGACATGTTACACCATTTGATATAAAGAAAACTCGTCGATTGACGAGCCTTTGGCGAAGTCAGAGACGTAGTTGCCCTTATCTATATTCCTAAAATTTCCAACTACATCGAAATTGCTTCCTCTAACAATTTATCCTTTCCTATACGGAAAAAAGAAACACAAGAATGGTATTTCCGATTCTTGTGTCTCACAATGTTTATCCCATTGAGGAACGATATAGTGGTGATAATGTATGGAAGGTTTCCTTAATTTCTTGAATAAGTGAATCACCATCTTGGACTATTGGGTCATCTGCGTTAAGCTTCTTTCCAATTAGAAATTCACCTTTTTTTACATTCTGAAATCTTTCTAATGCCTTCGTAAGATCTATATCTTTTATTTGCTTTGCTTCATTTTTTGTATGGTCTAATGAAATATAAAAATCATTAGGAACTCTATCTTCTATATCTTTTTGGTCTTGTAAAAATTGTTTAGCAATATCACTCTTATGAGGGAGCTCATATATAAATGCTAACCATATGAAAAAGTTGTCATGCCAAAGTCCAATTTGAAAATGTGGATGCTTTTTATAACCGCGTTTATTATGCGCAAATGCAGCCCATGTGTCATCTGGAGGGTTAACGGTTCTTCTTGCATGCTTTGCGACATGTAGATACATATCCTGTTTAGTGAAAGCTTGTAAGTCTTCTATGATTTCTTCACTAATAGCCCGAAATTTCGGTTGAATACGCTCTTTGATCGCATTCATTCGTTCATCAAGACCATCAATATAAAATGTTTCAAAATCTTTTTCTTCAAATCCTGTAAAAGTCATGGTTTCGTTCACCTTTCTTGCTTAAATGTTTTAATTATTATTTTAAATTAATTATTTGTTTAAAGCAAAGAAGAAGTATGATTTTTAAATTGTTTAAATTTTTGCTAAAATAGGTATTATTCAAGTATAGACTGGAGGAAGTATGATGGATGATGCCATTCGAAAAAAACTCTTTCAAAATGCGAAAGTTTGGGTTTATGAAGCTGGTGATAAAATAAGAGAACAAATTCACCAACAATTTAAGGTCGATACAAAATCAAATGCAAATGACTTAGTTACAGAAGTAGATCAATCGACAGAACAATACTTTCAAAAACAAATTAAATCGCATTATCCGAATCATCAACTTTTAGGGGAGGAAGGATACGGCGATAATGTGCAGTCATTGGACGGAACAGTATGGATTGTTGATCCAATTGATGGCACGATGAATTTTGTCCATCAAAAAAGAAACTTTGCCATATCTGTAGGTATATATCATGATGGTGTTGGTGAAATTGGAATTATATATAATGTGATGGAGGATGTGCTTTACACTGCTGTAAAAGGGGAAGGTGCATTTCGTAATGACAAAAAATTAGATCTATTAAGTAATGAAGTCCAATTAGAAACAAGTATTATTGCTTTAAATAGTTCCTTAGCATGTGAAAATAAAAGAGTAAATGAACGGAAAATACAGCAATTAATTAAAGATAGCAGAGGAACACGCTCATACGGTTCAGCAGCATTAGAGTTTGCATTCATAGCGGAAGGAATTCTAGACGGATATATAACAATGAAATTAGCACCATGGGACTTTGCAGCAGGATATATTTTATTAAATGAAGTAGGTGGTATTACGGTACAAGCTAATCGTGAACCGGTAAATTTATTAGAAGGTAATACCATAGTAGCTAGTAATAAGCAAATATCTGAACGATTGTTAACAGATTATATTGAATTAAAGGAGTAACTTCATAGAGCAACCTATACTCACAAGTTGCGTGAGTATAGGTTGCTTTATTAGGATTCTTTTCTTTTTTGGGCAATACCATATCCCATAATAAAAAATCCTAACAGAATGGCTAAAAGGATAAACCAAATATTTCGAAAAGCAATTGCTACACCAGCTCCAGAGAATGATAAAATAACCAAGATTGCTAGTAGTAACTTGGTCAACTGAATGTTCTTCACAATTTCACCTCAATTTATGTATGTCTAAAACTTTTTTATCTTTTTCACTAGCATATCATATTCTAATTTAGTATGATAGAAATTGTTTGAATCATAGATTTAAAGTTCAAGAAAGCGTGTGTGAGGTAATAATGGAAAATGATATGATGATAGAAGTACCAGATAATTTATGGCCTGTTGCAGATTTTTTCATGAAAGATCTAGGTGGGGAAGTGAATATCTCCAATGAGAGTGAACTGGCTCTTTTAATCAAAGGTTTTTTCTACTTATACATAACAGTAGTAGTGCTTGCCATTTTAGCATATAAATTTGGGTTTGCTAAAAAGTTATCTCCGTTGAAATCATTTATTATCTACGTTTTATTAATCATCGGAACATTCTTTTTAACACTTATATTTGGACTTAACCTGCCACTAGCTGAAAGTCTATTTATAATAGCTATTGTAATGGGAGTGTACAGGCTTAGATTACATCATGAACGGAAACAACAATTTAATTCAGAGGAATCATGAGAAAAGGCTGAAACATTTTGTTTCAGCCTTTTTTCTATATATATAGATCTCCTACTTCTTTTTGTTTAAATAATCGAAAATTACCAGTTTGATGACGTTTTAGTGTATTTTGAGCAATTCGTTCATCGCAAGTAGGGCACATATATGTGTGAATTAATCGATTACGAAGTTTTTTAGCTTGTGGGCAATCATTATCAATACGATTTATCTTATCACAAATGACACATTTGACGCGCATGTTTTCACCTCATTTTTATTTAATAGATCTATACCTGCTCTTCATATATCTTTATTGTAACATATACTTATTTAAGATAAACACCTATAGTAAACGATGTTTTAAATATACCAATAAGGGTAAATGTATAGTAAATAATCACTATAAGGGGTGTTATGGAAATGCGTAAGAAAGGCATGATTAGTATTATTGGAGCTGCAGGGGCAGCAGCCACTACGTATATGCTTGTTGATAAAGGAAAAAGAGAAAAATTAAAATCAAAGTTTTCGCAAATGAAATCTATGTCAAAAAATAATGATAGCAATTTACCATTAGAAGAGGCAGGAAATCCTTCTAAAGCGAGTTTGGAAAATGCGGATATGGTAGCAGAAGGATCGCAATACGGTGTTCAATATTACAACAAAGTAAAGCAATAAAAGAAGCTGAGCATAAGCTTCTTTTATTGCTATTATTAATTGGATTTGGATTGTTGATGATTAGATTGCTCATCTGTAATTTTGTCCAAGTTCTCTTGCTCGTCTTCGTTTAGTATTTGTCTATTTTGGTCTTCATCTCTAACTTTTCGGTCGTTAATTGGCAATTCTGGCATTAATCTTCCTGTAATATTAGCTAATTCTTCTGTAAATGCTTCTACTGGATGACCTTGTTGAATTTTATCACCTATCCCTTGTAGCCTTTTATGCATATCTGCATCCGCGACTATCACGGCATTTGCTCCGTAAGGATCGTGATGAACGGCTTCTAGAACACTGTATTTTATGGACCCGACATGAGTCTGATCTAGATCATCGTCCACATCTATACTAATAATTACCGCTCTATTCGTAATCAACGCAGAAGCATCATTTACATTAGGTACACTGCCGGCTAAATTAGCAAGACGTTGTGCTTTTTCTTGATTATTAAGGTCTTCTTGCTGACCAGGATCTGAATTTCTTAATTGTATCGTATCCAGTGGTTGGTTATTCTCCTGAGTGCGTTCTGTATCCGTATTCTCTTGACAGGCGGTTAATAAAGTAAAAGCAACAGTGAAAACCAAAAGCTTTTTCATATAAAATACCCTCCTTTTCTTCGTATATTTTCTGTTTGAATTAATAAAATATACAAAGAGTTAAGAGGGTAATTTATATTTTTTATTTTATCACGGTGAACAATCGTCCGTAAAACCCCACTTCAAAAGTTTAAGTAAAGCAAAGAAATTTAAGTGGGGGATAACGGCGCTAACACCCTGATTGAGTTTCACTTTATATGTATTTTTTTTATACCTTTAATCGGATTGTCTTGGTTAGAACCATCTCCAAAATAGAAATGAACAGGACCTTGTTCTTTAATTTGCTTTCCATTAATAGAAAATAATAGTAATGAATCCATTAATTGTTTGATTGAGATGTTTTCCTGACCTTGATCTGTTTCTAGGATAACTTCAGTTGCATCATTATCGATCTCAGCATTTAGCAGAAAATCATGAATAGGCATCGCGTAAGAATTTGACAATAATTCTTTTTTATTATATTTACGAATGCTTTTATTAACAGGAGGTTTAATTCTATTCCCAGTAAGCTCTACTTCATCTAGTTCAATATCTTCAGTTGCAGGTTGGCTAAATGCATTGTCAAACAAAATTTTTCTGTCATCAAAAATCCAAACACTTGGGTCAAGTGTAATCGGGTATTTGACATTACCTTTGATTTGTACTATCAACATAATCACCTCAGTTTTTCTCTTTATCTATTAGGATAGCAGACAATGAAAAATTATGCATTAAAGTTAAAAAGATAGAATAGATTTTATAGTAGTGTAACAGGATTATCTTGCATTTTTGCGACATTCACGATAATATAATAAATAGAAGTTAGTTTAAACGGAGGGGATTTTTTTGATACCTGAAGTGGCTGTAAGTAAAGAGGAGCAAGCCTATGCCCTTCTTAAGGCTGATGCTGACAAAATTTTGCAATTAATAAAAGTTCAAATAGATAACTTAACAATGCCACAATGTCCTTTATATGAAGAAGTACTAGATACACAAATGTTTGGTTTGTCTAGAGAAATCGATTTTGCTGTGCGATTAAATCTAGTACGTGAAGAGGATGGAAAGAAATTGTTAGACAATTTAGAAAGAGAATTAAATAAATTGCATGAAGCTTCACAAAAACGTTAGATAATTAGGCTATATAAAACTTTGTCATGATTGGCAAGGTTTTTATATTTTTAGGAAGTCCGATAGTATTTTTAAATAATAAAATAAAAGAGGTACTGTCATGAAACATAGAAATAAAACGTTCGATTTTACCTTGATGTTGCCACCGTTGTTGCTGTCTGGATTTGGGATTGTGATGGTATATAGTGCAAGTATGGTCACCTCCATGTTAGAAGGAGATCCAGCGACTGATTTAATGGTTAAACAATTAATTTGGTTTTTAGTTGGATTAGTCGCATTTTTATTTACTAGTTTTTTTAATTATAAATTTTACCCAAAACTTACCAAATGGATCGTCTTATTACTATTTACTGGTTTACTTGCTGTTGAGTTTTTTGGTATAACATTGAACAATTCGAGGTCTTGGATATTAATTGGGCCATTTTCTGTACAACCTTCAGAATTTGTGAAAATTGGCCTGATTATTTACTTGGCTTCTGTATATACGAAAAAGCAAGCATACATTGGGGATTTCTTTAAGGGTGTACTGCCACCGTTAGTAGTAACAGGTGTATTACTTGGATTAATCATTTTACAGCCGGATATTGGAACTGCAGCGATTATTTTTTCAATAGCCTGTACGGTTATATTAAGTTCTGGAATAAAAGTGAGACATATTTCCTTTCTGGCATTAATTGGCATTACGGTTCTAATTGCTTTAAGCATACATATGGTTACTGATGAAAAGTTTTCACGTTTTTCAGGGGCATATCATCCTTTTGAAGATCCAGAGGATGGTGGTTATCAACTTATTCAATCCTATATTGCGATTGGCACCGGAGGTCTATCGGGATTGGGATTAGGACAAGGAATTCAAAAGTTAGGGTATTTAACACAAGCTGAAAGTGATTTTATCATGGCTGTTATTTCGGAAGAGCTTGGTATTTTTGGTGTGTTATTTGTCCTGGTAAATTTGCTGTTAATTATATTAAGAGGATTGTTTATTGCGAAAAAGTGTCAAAATCAATTTGGTACATTATTAGCAATCGGGATATCCTCTATGGTTGGAATTCAAGCCATGATTAATCTAGGAGCTATAAGCGGCCTGTTGCCAATTACTGGTGTACCTTTACCATTTGTAAGCTATGGGGGGACATCTTTGGTAGTTATGTTATTGTCGACAGGTATATTAAATAATATAGCACGGCATGTGAATTATCATCGCTTCCAATATGAAGGAGAAGCCGAAACAGAGGATCATGCAGAGCAAAATACTTTCACGAAACAGAGGTCATTTTCATAAGCGATAAAAAGCATGGCTGTCAAAGACAGCCATGCTTTTTTCCATACCAGCATTAATATCGTGTTACAGATGAAGGGGATTCGACGTAGCTACCACGATGAGGAAGATAGATAATTGTAATTAGGCTATCGCGCTGCGCCCATAGGCTTGGCGTTAGCCTAGTGTTCTTTATGATTTGCTGCGGTATGAAAGGAGTAAGAAATAACAAAGTAAACCGAAATAAAGAGAAATGAACAAGGCATGTAATAAAGCGATCCCTAAATTGCCAACCGTAATTATAACGAATGCTCCCATCATTACTTGTAAAGTGATCAAAATAGTTGCGATGCTCCACCCTTTGTACATGACTTGACTATGCTTGTAATCTCTTTTAATTAAAAAGAAAAGAATCCATGTCCAAATAAAAGCAAATCCTGCTAAAAATCTGTGTCCCATTTGTACCCATTGCCCTAAGTGATAATCAAACAAAAGAGGTTGGTTGTTTACACAAAACGGCCAGCTTGGACAAGCAAGACTAGAATCAATGTGTCGTACAAGAGCACCTGAATAAACCACTATCATGATATATATCGTTAAGAAAATAAATTGTTTTCGGTAAGGCCTGCTTATATGTAATAAGGATGCATCAAACTTTTGATCAACTTCAAAGATAAGCAATGTTAATAATAGGACGGCGGCAAAGGATATAAGTGAAATACCAAAATGTAAAGCTAGAACAAAGTCGGATTGGGGCCATAATACAGCAGCTGCTCCAATTAAGCCTTGCAATACAAGGAAGAAGATCGATACAAAAGCAAGAAATTTGGTTTCTCTTATATGACCAATGTGCTTCCAAGAGAAAATAGATAATAAAAGCACTAGAAATCCTGCAATAGAAGAAACAATTCGATGACTAAGTTCAATAAACATTTCCATGGACCATTCACCATAGCAAAACGGCCAATTTGCGCCACAGCCCATCCCTGATTCAGTTTTTGTAACGAGTGCTCCGCCTACTAAAACAAAAACCATTGCTACTGTAGACAGAACAGATAAATATTTTAAAAATTTCACCATTTTGACACCTCATAGCGTATATCATGTATAACCAACACTATAAATGCTCCAAATATACTAACATGAATCAAATTTAATGTCATTAAAAAGAGAAAACTCTTGCATAATATTGTTTTAATATGCTAGAAATAAATAGGGTATAATATGCTATACAACATGTTTTAAAAAATCTTACCCATTATAACAGATATTCATGAACTAGTGTGTAAAAAATGATCACATTCTGATTTGTTCACAAAAATGTCATTTTTTTAAATGTTTCGTCAAGTTAAATAGCGAACCAAGTCAATACATGATACAATATCAATGATTCATAAGTTAATTGTCATGATTGGGTAAGGAAAGAAAGGAGGTAACAGCAGCCATGGACAAAATGCAATGGACTTCGAATGAACCAATTGTTCCAGCGGGTTCGAAGAATTATCTATATCAGTGGTCTGATTTAAAAGCATTATTGAAAATAGGAATTATTAATTCCAATACAATGACTGCATTTGCTGGATTCTGGTTAGCACTTTATTATACTGGTGCCTCCTTAGCTGAGTTTTGGCATATTTTACTAGTAACCGTGATAGGAACTGCGTTTGTTATAGCTGGTGGGTGTATTTTAAATAACTATTATGACAGAGATATTGACCATGTAATGGATAGAACACAGTCAAGACCTACTGTCACAGGTTCTATATCTTTACAGCACGTCATGGTAATGGGAATAGCTTTTTCTGTCGTAGGTATACTGATATTGTCCTTAGCTTCTATTCAAACTGCCATTTTTGGTATGATAGGCTGGTTTAGTTATGTCGTGTTATATACGATGTGGTCTAAAAGAAAGTATACGATAAATACAGCTATTGGCAGCCTATCTGGAGCGGTGCCTCCATTGATAGGTTGGTCG
Organism: Gracilibacillus sp. YIM 98692; assembly: GCF_010993965.1. GTDB lineage: Bacteria > Bacillota > Bacilli > Bacillales > Amphibacillaceae > Gracilibacillus. The sequence continues at coordinate 228,402 of NZ_WIXM01000002.1, forward strand.
AGCGTTGATTCGAATTTACATCCTGCTGCTTGGATATTATTTCTCATCATATTTATATGGCAAACACCGCACTTTTTAGCTATTGCAATGAAGAAAGTGGATGAATATAGAGCAGCGAATATACCAATGTTACCAGTTGTACATGGTTTTAATATTACCAAAAGGCAAATGGTGATCTATGTAACATGTTTACTCCCAACACCATTCTTCCTATATGAATTAGGTAATATTTTCTTAGTAATAGCGACGATTCTTAATGTAGGATGGCTCATTATATCTATTAAAGGTTTGATAACCAACGAAGATCATAAGTGGGCAAACCACATGTTTATATATTCGTTAATATATTTAACAGTGATTTTCTTTTTAATGATTGTTGTGACATTGCCGACATTATTGTTTTAACTATCCATGAATATTTTAATCATTAGTTTAGTCAGTAGAACTTGGCCTTTATGTCAAGTTTTTCTAAATAATATAATAAAGTTATTTATAGAAAGAGAGGTATAACAATGAAAGATTGGATGGGAAAAATCCGAACTCTGTCACTATTTATTTTAATGACCATCGTCCTTTCCGCTTGTGGTAGAGAAAACCTTACTGCACTAGTGCCGAAAGGTTATGGGGCAGAGGAATCATTTCGAATCATTATTATTTCTATTTTAGTGATGATTTTTGTTTTTATTGTGGTTATGGCGATTTACGTATATGTGCTTATCCGTTATCGTCAGAAAAAGGGACAGGAAAACATGATCCCGAAGCAAACAGAAGGAAATCATACACTAGAAGTTATTTGGACAGTAATTCCAATTCTATTATTAATTATTATTGCTGTTCCAACAGTTGCTACTACGTATGATTTAGCCGATGAATCAGAAAAAGAAGACAGTATCAACGTGAGTGTAACAGGTATGCAATTCTGGTGGCACTTTGAATACGAGGATGAAGGAATTCAAACAAGTCAAGATTTGTACATACCAACAGGAGAGAAAGTATATGTCAATATGCTTTCAAGTGACGTTTTACACTCTTTCTGGGTACCTTCTTTATCAGGGAAAATGGATGTCAATCCGGAAAATGAAAACTCTATGTACATAGAAGCTTATGAAGAAGGTGTGTACTGGGGTAAATGTGCAGAGTTTTGTGGTGATTCTCACTCACTTATGGATTTTAAAATTGTAGCAGTGAGTCCAGAAGAATACGAGGAATGGGTTTCTGATATGCAAAACTTAGATGGAGAAACAACCCCTGATACAACCACAGCACAGGAAGGACAAGAACTATTCGAAAATAGTTGTCTTGGCTGTCATGCAGTTGGTAATACTCCGTCTGTTGGTCCAAATTTATCAAACTTTGGCGATCGCACTATGATTGCTGGTGTACTGGAATATAATAAAGAAGAGTTAGTAGAGTGGATCTTAGATCCAGCATCTAAAAAACCTGGAAATGGAATGTTAGGTGCAGATTATTTACAAGATGACACTATTGGTGAAGATGAAGCTGATAAAATTGCAGAATATCTGATGCAGTTAAAACCTTCAGATATTACACCTGATAGTGCACAATAAACAGATCCAATACGAAAAATAAAGGGAGGTTAACTCAACGTGAGTACAATAGCAGCAAATAAACGAGGCTTTGGCTCCGCTTTGTGGGATTACATAACAACGGTTGACCACAAAAAAATTGCTATTTTGTATTTGGTTGCAGGTGGTTTCTTTTTCCTATTAGGTGGATTGGAAGCACTCGCAATTAGATGGCAATTAATTCAGCCAATGAACGATTTTGTAAGTGCAGGATTTTATAACGAGTTAATTACAATGCACGGGACAACCATGATATTTTTGGCAGCGATGCCGTTAATTTTTGCTTTCATGAATGCGGTCGTTCCTTTGCAAATAGGTGCGCGGGATGTCGCGTTTCCATTCTTAAACTCATTAGGTTTTTGGTTATTCTTCTTCGGTGGAATTATGCTGAATGTTGGTTGGTTTACAGGAGGTGCAGCAGATGCAGGGTGGACTGCTTATGCACCATTATCAACAACATCTGCTGGAGAAGGGGTAGACTACTATGTACTAGGGCTGCAAATTTCTGGTGCAGGTACATTAATTGCCGGTATTAATTTTCTGGTTACAATTGTTAATATGAGAGCGCCGGGTATGACCTATATGCGGATGCCTCTATTTACTTGGACAACATTTGTAGTTAGTGCACTTATTCTTTTTGCTTTCCCAGCACTAACGGTTGGTTTGTTTTTAATGATGTTTGACCGTTTGTTTGGTGCAGGTTTCTTTAATGCAGATATGGGCGGTAACTCTGTTATTTGGCAGCATTTATTCTGGATTTTTGGACACCCTGAGGTTTACATCTTGATATTACCTGCATTCGGTATTTTTAGTGAAATTATATCAACATTTTCTAAGAAGCGATTATTCGGTTACACAGCAATGGTATTTGCAACAGTGCTGATTGGTTTCTTAGGTTTTATGGTATGGGCACACCATATGTTTACAGTTGGAATGGGGCCCGCAGCTAACGCGATCTTTGCTGTAGCAACAATGGCAATTGCTGTTCCAACAGGTATTAAGATTTTTAACTGGCTGTTTACTCTTTGGGGTGGAAATATTAAGTTGACGACAGCTATGCTTTGGACATTAGCTTTTATTCCAACATTTACACTTGGTGGTATGACTGGTGTTATGCTTGCAGCAGCAACGGCTGACTATCAATATCATGATTCATATTTCGTTGTAGCTCACTTCCATTATGTTATTGTAGGTGGAGTTGTCTTCGGCTTATTCGCTGGGCTTCATTATTGGTGGCCAAAAATGTTTGGTACAATGCTAAACGAAAAATTAGGCAAATTAACTTTTTGGTTATTTTTCATCGGTTTCCATTTAACCTTCTTTATTCAGCATTTCTTAGGTTTGATGGGGATGCCGAGAAGATACTGGGTATATTTAGAAGATCAAAATTTAGATTTAGGTAACTTTATAAGTACCATAGGTGCTCTTATGATGGGCTTAGGTACCATCGTACTGCTATATAATATTGTTTTAACTTGTATAAAAGGTGAAAAAGTAGGAGGAGACCCATGGGATGGACGCACATTAGAATGGGCCATTTCATCACCAGCTCCTTTCTATAATTTCAAACAGACACCTTTAATTCGAGGACTGGATGCATTATGGGTAGAGAAGTCTGAAGGCCGTAAAGGATTGACCCCAGCTGAACCATTGGGAGATATTCACATGCCTAATGGCTCCATATTACCGATCATCATGTCATTTGGTTTCTTCGTGGCTGGTTTTGGTTTTATTTATCAAAAGTATGACCTGTCATGGTTAACTTTAATATTTATCGGCATGGGTATTTCACTCGCGACAATGCTCATTCGCTCCGTTAAAGACGACTTAGGATTCCATATCCATAAAGAAGATTTAGATAAGGAGGCTGGGGAATAATGAGTGATCAAGATATACTGAATCCGAAACATATGCCTCATAATCCTGAAAAGGCCACCCTAGAAGGGAAAAATAAGTTTATCGGTTTTTGGTTCTTCTTAGGTGGAGAAACGGTACTTTTTGCGAGTTTGTTCGGTACCTATTTAGCATTAAGAAATTCCGTTAACGATGGGAAATCCTCTGAAGAATTATTTGGTTTAGGGCTCGTATTTATCATGACGATGCTGCTGCTTACGAGTTCATTAACTAGTGTGTATGCTATGTATCACATGAAAAATAATGATTTTAAGAAAATGCAGTTGTGGTTAGGCATTACAGTGGCACTAGGTCTTGGTTTCCTTGCTTGTGAGATCTATGAGTTTTATCATTATATTCATGGGTATCACTTTACTATGCGCTCATCCGCATTTGGTTCAGCTTTCTATACGTTAGTTGGCTTTCATGGTGGGCACGTTGTGTTTGGTTTATTATGGATTGTTTCATTAATGATTCGTAATGCGAAACGAGGATTAAATTTATACAATGCCCCAAAATATTATATAGCTAGTCTTTACTGGCACTTTATTGATGTTGTATGGGTATTTATCTTTACAGTAGTTTACTTAATGGGGGTGCTTTAACAAATGGCAGAAGAAGTATCTAAAACTACTGAACAATATGATTACGAAAAACAAAAGAATAAAGAAGAAATGAAACAGCAAGTTATTTCCTTTGCGTTAATGATTATTTTCACGATCATTGCATTTGGAATGGTGATATCTGACTTGAATAGTCTTTTTGTGATTCCCGTCATACTAGTTTTAGCTGCTGTACAGATTGGCTTCCAATTGTATTATTTTATGCATATGAGCCATAAAGGACACGAAATGCCAGCACTAATGTTTTATGGGGGAGTCTTCACCGCCTTTTTAACTATTCTAGCCTTGTGTGCTTTAGTATGGTGGTAGTTAATATACCTGGAATATGTATCTACATATTCCAGGTTTTTTTAAAAGCATAAAAAATTCATTCGTAATAGCTATAAACTACGCAATAACTTATAAATATTTTCCCCCTCTCGTTTAAAGATGAGTGCTTAATCGTCGCTGCGGAAAAACACTCGCTTTCACCCAAGGGCACAAGTGCGACATCTACTCAAGCTTCCTTTGGTCGCTTTCGCAGTGTCTGCTTTGCCGTGGGGAACGCTTCAGCCTCCTCGGAAGCAAAAAGCGCTTCCTGCGGGGTCTTCAGACTGTTCCATTCCCACAGGAGTCTCGTATTTTTCCACAGCTTAAGTTGGTGCTCGTTTTGAGTGAGAAAATATCATCAAACCTATGGAAAAATGAAACAAATCATAATTCGTACCAACTCACTAGCGTAGACAACATACGGAGACTCCTGTGGGACAGCGAGAGCTGAAGATCCACTTGGTAAAGGGTTTTTCTTTACCAAGTTAGCTAAAAACCGCCCGCGGAAAGCGAAGTATGTTGTCGGAGCGTATGATTACAGGCTTCAAAAGTGAGGGAGATTTAAGCACTATATAATATTTTACTGTGTCGCAGTTTGGTTTTACTACGACATATGCATGCCGTTAAAAAAGCATGAAGGATTGGTTGGGGGTTGTCGGGTTAGAATATGGTGATATTCCAGCTTTTTAGCAGGTTTTGCTTATCATTTTATGAATAGTCACGAAATTGTCGAATTTAATTGGTTGTTTTGCTTTTATCTATATCCTTGTTTAGATATAATATGATTAGTTGTCAGTATAATAATGGAGTGATTTGTATGTGGCAAGATATACAAATATTTGGATTCCGTGCGTTGTGGAGTCCTTATTATATGATTTTTATTTTATGTTTAGGCTTAGCTTACTATTTTTTATTTGTACATAGGACTGACAATAAAAAAGCAAGCAGCCAACAAATTTTGTATTTATACGGTGGACTTTTATTACTTTACATCATTAAAGGGTCTCCAATAGATTTAATGTCTCATATAATGTTTACTGCTCATATGATTCAAATGGCGATCTATTACTTAATCTTTCCTATTTTAATTATTAAAGGAATTCCATCGTGGGCATGGGAAAAAGTTTTTCAGCTTTCACTGTTGCGTTTACTAACAAAACCACTTATTGCATTAATTTTGTTCAATGGCTTATTCTCGTTTTACCATATACCTTTGATATTCGACTTTGCTAAAGCAAACGAATACGCACATGCAGTCATTACTAGCACAATATTAATTGCCGCTTTTTTCATGTGGTGGCCAATTTTTACTCCTATCAAAAAATTGGAGACATTAACACCGCTTTTGAAAATAGGTTATATTATCGCAAATGGTATTCTCATCACGCCTGCTTGCGCTTTGATCATTTTTTCCTTGGACAGTTTGTATCAGACTTATACGGCTAATGGGGGATGGATACAAGCTTTAGCATTATGTGTACCTAGTGATGTTCTCAGTGGACTTGCATTAAGCGGACCTGAAATGTTTTCACCATTAGGGTTAACAGAAGATCAGCAACTAGGTGGTATTGTCATGAAAATAACACAAGAAATCATCTATGGATGTTTATTAGCTAGGATTTTCTTCCCATGGTTTAGAAGTGGAGCAGATAAAGTAGATCCTTTACCTAGTGCTACTTATCAACAGTCAGAATAATGAAATAGGGGAGAGGGTAGAAAATGGATATATTGCCGACAATTAGCACATTTTTTATTGTATTAAGTGCGATTTTAGTTGCGGTCGGATGGTATCTTATCGTACAAAAAAAGTATAATGCACATAAAAAAACAATGATTGCAGCAGCAATTAGTGCATTAATATTTTTTATTATTTACCTATCAAGAACGATTTTTATTGGAAATACAAAATTTGGCGGACCTGAACATTTAGAAATGTTTTATACAATATTTTTGATATTTCACATTGTTCTAGCTACAACAGGAGCCGTTTTTGGAATAGTAACATTGTGGCTAGCATTTAAACGTAATATAAGAAAACATGAAAAAATTGGTCCCATTACAAGTGTTATTTGGTTCTTTACTGCCATTACTGGAGTTGTTGTCTATATTCTATTATATGTTTTATATAGTGGAGGAGAAACGACTAGTTTAATTAAAGCCATATTAGGCGGATAAAAAAAACTACCTGAAAAGGTAGTTTTTTGATGTATTGATACAAGGCTAGTTTATGGAATTTCGATGCTTCCAGCAACTTACATACTGACTTCTGTATAACTCTATTTTATGTTTTCTAAAACGATTGTTGGTTACTTCTAAAGTAACCTTATTGCACAAAAGCATATAGATAATGCAACAAAAAAGTTTACTTACTAATATTAAGGGAGTGTCTACATTTTCCTTATTTTTGGTTACTGCTATCAAATAGCTCCGACAACATACTTCTTCTCTTTCACCCAAGGGCATAAGTGCGACATCTACTACTTATGCTCATTTAGATCGCTTTCGTATGTCTACTATCCCGTATAGCTCGGCTTCAACTTCTTCGGCAGAACCCCACTCTCCACGAGGGATCTTTAGCTTGTACGAGTTCCCCAGGTGTCATATTTTTTCCGCAGCTTAAATGAGTGTGTGAAGAAGAAATTCTTGAAAAATCTGTTTCGTGTGCTTCGTCTTTTCCATAATCAGAACAACACAATCAGCGTAGACCAGATGTGTTGACTCCAATGGGAACAAGCACGTGTGCGAAGCCCTCATGACGCACCTGTGTCTTCTAGTATCGCTTTGAAGTAGGCTTCCTCGGTGCAAGGGGACAAAGAAGTTATTTCAAGTAATCCCCTGGCTGAGGCCATGCCCATGGAAGGCGGAGTATCTTGCTGGAGCGTATCCTAGCACTCAACCATATTCAGAACACGGTAGAGAGCCTCGCAAATGTAGGATTCATACTATGTCACAGTTTGGTTCATCGGTGCCGTAAAACAACAAGCGATGAGAGCGAAGGCCTAAATTTTGAAGTTCCATTTGATGATGCCTGCTTCTTTCGCTGAATTAAAAGCGATGACCAAAATGGGACCGACAATAAATCCTAAAACACCAATTAGTTTTAAACCAACATACATGGCAATTAGTGTAGCAAGTGGAGATAATCCTATATGTTTTCCCATTACTTTTGGTTCCACTGTACGTCGAATCGCTAGCAAGATGATGGCCAAAATGGATAATTGGATTCCTGTAGAAATGTCTCCGGCTATTAATAAATATAAAGCCCAAGGACCTAATATTGCAATAGATCCTATAATCGGAATAAAATCAATAATCCAAATGATGAGAGACATGATTAAGGCATATTTAGGTACTATCATCAACAGGCCTAGTAATGTCACAATAAAGATAATAATACTAACTAAAAATTGAGCCTTAAAAAAGCCTAAAATGACATAGGAAAGACGAGCATTCATAAACTTAACTTTTTCAGCTGTTTTATCTGTTAAATGTCCATAGGCCATAGCTTTCAACCTAGGAATCTCTAACATAAACATAAATAAAGCAATTAAGTATACAATGAAACTAACTAAATATTCAGGTACTTTACTTATGGCATTAGCAATGGTCTCTATTTTAAACATCTCTCTCATGCTATTACTAAGTGATAGCATGGTTTCTTCTATTTCTATCTTTATCTGATCCATTAATTCCTCTGGTAAATCTGAAGTAAAATGCTCTAATTCTGATTCCCAATGAATAATCTGATTATTTAGATGAATAATGTATGATGGAAGATTCTCCGTAAAATCTATCACTTGCGAAACAGTTCTAGTCACTGCATATGTACCAATTGTACTTATCACAATCACAAAGCAAAGAAATACAATGGTTACAGATAACTTCCGGTTCATTTTTAACGTAACCATTGACCAACGAACAATAGGGTTTAAAAATAGAGCAGTAAAAAATGCAAGAATAAGAGGAATGGAAACGGGTAAAATGAAATAACTGGCAACCAAGATAAGAATGAGTACAATGATCTGTTTCCAGTATTGTAATGTTAATTTTTTCATTAATTTAGTGCTTTAGCTCCTTTCACATCTTTCCAAATAATTGAAAACTAACGGTATGTGGAAAAACGGCTGTACGAAAAGTAACAGCCGTATATGTATCACTTTCATTTTAAGTTATTTAACGAAAGGTTTGATGATTTCTTTGACATTGTTTAATAATTTTTCAGTTCGTTCCACTGTTGTAGTAGGAAATTCTTCATTTTCCCCATACTCAATTCCATGTGGATAATAATGTTTCCCTAACAATGGAGTCAATAATTTAATGACTGCATCTCCTTTGTCCACATCACCTTCTACTGCATACCCTTGTACACGGATATAATACGTGATGTTTTTCTCAGGTGACCCAATTTTATAATCGTATGTAACACGCTCATAATCCCATTGGGAAGCTCTGACAAAGTTAGCTTTTTCCATTGCGTGGTCTAAAGGTTTTAAATCAATTAAAACATCTTCTAATCCTGTATCCTTGATCTTCATACATTCACCCCATCTAAAATTATCACTAAAACTATAATAGTATGAATTGACCAAAGATGCAATTTAAATAACTGATCCGCCATAAAACTTTCATGATTAGAATACTATCTTAATACAATATAGAGAAAGGGCGGGGAATAATAGATGAAAAAATATATCACTTTATCCATTGTTCTAGTATTTTTCATTTTAGTTGGTTTTTTAGAGTTAAGTGAATCAGAGGAACATCGTTATCAGATGCATGCTGTTAAACAAGTGAATGTAATGAGTAAAGAGGAAGGAAATTACTCTCAATTGTTATCGTATAAAAATGCTGTGTGGAAATATGTAAATGAAGATGTTCAGATGCTCGAAAATGATTTTGGACAACCAAAGAGAATTGATCCGAGCCTTTATGGGTATGAATGGTGGATTTATCAAGAAGATGATATGTATCTTCAGGTTGGAGTACTTGATGGAATAGTATCCACCATATATAGTCCATCTACCGAGATAGACCTATTCTTTGTTCAGATGGGACAATCGGTTGAGGAGATAAAAGGTGTATATGAATTTAGACAGAATATAGAATTTGATAAAGTCCGTTTTAGTTTAACGGAGAAAGATGTAAAAGAAAGGCCAGTAATCCAAGTGAAAGATGGTATATTTGCACAATTATATTTAGATACATTTACAGAAAAATTAACTGGAATTCGTTTAATGAATGAACAGGTTTTTACTTTACATCGCCCCTATGAATTATATTACTGGGGGGAATTATTAGAGGCAGGGGATGTATCAAAAGAAAAATGGGAGAAAATAGAAAAAGGGATGGAAAAGCAAATATTTGAATTAACAAATATATTCCGTAAGAAGCATGAAAAGCCAGAAGTAAAATGGGATGATAATGCAGCAAATGCTGCAAAGTCCCATAGTAAAGATATGCTGGAAGAGAAATATTTTTCTCATTATAGTCAAAATGGAGATGGATTAAAAGAACGCCTTGAACGAGCCGAAGCTTATTTTTTATCTGCAGGTGAGAATATTGCAGCACAATACGTTGATGCACCAGCTGCCATGCATGGATGGTTGAATAGCAAAGGGCATCGCGAAGCTTTATTAAGAGAAGAATATACACATTTGGGTGTAGGCAGCAAGCAACTTTATTATACACAAAATTTTTTGGAAAAATGATAGTGTATGCTTATAACCTCACTCACATAGGCGGGAAACAAACATATACTAAAGGTAGAAGTGTGATGTGAAATAAAGGAGTGAGAACATGCATCCTAACGTCCAACAATTTAAAGGCTTTCTAAAAGAACATCCTGGTCTTGTAAAAAAAATCAAGGCTAATGAAGTAGAGTTGCAAGATATATATGAACAATTTGTATTACTTGGTGAAGACGATCCTTCTTGGAAGAAGTATAAGACAATCCAATCTACTGATAATAATAAAACGGTGCCTTCGGAAAATGCGAAGGATGTATATTCCAAAATAATGAAACACATGAATCAGCTTGATTTAAATCAGGTGGAAGCGCATGTACATGATTTAAATGGAGCAATAGATAATATACTAACTTTGATTAATCAGTTTAAAGGATATAAAAATAAAGTTAATGCCAATTCATCATGGTCTGATATTTTTACAACACAGCCAAAAGATTAAGGAGGATCATCTTGGAACCAGAAACCTATCACTTTATTCAGCAAAGAGAAGATTTATGGATGTATATCCGTAAACATCCAGAGTGGTATCGATATCTAACGAGAGAGCCTCACCGAATAAATGAACTAGAAAAAAATACAAAGGAATATTTTGGAAAAACCTTTCCACAAAGATTAGAAAAAACAAGTCAAAACATACAGATGGTTAGGTTACTAATGCAAATGGCAGGCTCATGGAATGATTAATGTGTCTGCCACTTTTATTTCTCATTGATTACTGATATCATATGATTATATGGAGGTGTAGCTCACATGTTAGCAACAATGGATATTGTTGATATTTTAGATAAATCAGAAAACTTAGGTCAAATGGTGCTGGAATCAGAAGTTATGCAAAGCTTTTACAAGGCGAAAGAGAAAATGGAAAATGATTCAGAAGCCCAACGATTAATCCAACGCTTCAATAAACTGAAGGATTCTTATGAAGAAGTGGAGCGATTTGGTCGATACCATCCTGACTATAGCAAAATTATGAAGGAGATTCGTGTGGCAAAGCGTGAAATGGATATGCATGATACGGTTGCTTCTTATAAAATAGCTGAGACGAACTTGCAAGGGTTATTGGATGAAATTAGTCAAATCGTTGCAACTAGTGTTAGTGACAAGGTAAAAGTACCGAAGGATGGAGCTGCTTTAACAGATAGCGGCTGTGGTTGTGGATCTGGAAGTAGTGGCTGTGGCTGTAAAGCTTCATAGCTTTTTACATAAGTCCACATAATGGAGGGTTGAACATGTTGATGAGTAGACAAGGAATTATTGTGTGGTTTCATCAGATGAAGCATGTCAAGCATTTAAAACGAATGGGGCATCTCATTTATGTTTCCAAAAAATTAAAATATGCCTTAATTTATGTTAACCAGGACGATATCGACGATCGAATTACGCAATTAAACAATTTACCATTTGTAACGAAAGTAGAACCGTCTTATAAGCCTTTTATAAAGACTGAGTATGAAAATGCTATCGCAGATAAAGCAAAAGAATATGACTACAAAATGGGGTTATAAAGTAAAAAAAAACCTGCAGTTAAACAAACTGCAGGTTCTTTTTATTTTCAAACTGAAAATAAAAAGAAAAGGGAGAGGAGAAACCGGAGGAAGAACTTATGGGGAAAAGTAAGTCTTCTCCGTATTAAGCAACCATTTTAGTTGCTTTAACTAAAGTTTTTACATTTTCTAATGAAAATATACATCTTAATTTGAGATAAATTGATATTTCATGCTATAGTAAGGGAGATTTCAATCGATGGATAGGAGAGGGAATCATTGCGAGTTATTGCAGGGAAATGGAAAGGACATCGTATTCAACCTGTTCCTAATCAAAAAACTAGGCCAACAACAGATAAAGTAAAAGAATCATTGTTCCAAATGATTGGGCCTTTTTTTGAAGGTGGAATTTGCTTGGACTTATTTGCGGGTAGTGGCGGTTTAGCGATAGAAGCGTTAAGTCGAGGTATAGATCGTGCTATTTTAGTCGATAAGCATCCGAAGGCAATATCAACTATACATAAAAATATTGAATTGCTACACACTAAAGAGTTAACAGAAGTTTATAGAAATGACGCATTCCGTGCACTAAAAGCTGTCAATAAAAGAGATATTTTATTTGACATTGTATTTTTAGACCCACCTTATCACAAGGTTTCTTATTTGAAATTATTAAAAGAGATAAGCAAATTTTCCATATTAAAAGATAGCGGCATAGTAGTTTGTGAACATGATACTAATAATATGTTGCCTGATGAAATAGGAACATTTCAAGTATTTAAAAAAGAAAACTATGGACAAACTACTTCTATGACGATATATCAAATAAAAGGAGGTAGGAGAAAATGACTAAGGTAGCAATATGTCCAGGAAGTTTTGATCCAGTTACATATGGTCATCTTGATATCATTCAAAGAGGTGCAAAAATTTTTGATGAAGTGATTGTGGCTGTGTTTAACAATCAATCCAAGCAGCCACTGTTTTCTGTGGAGGAGCGTGTGCACCTTTTAGAAAGCTCTACTTCTCAGATACATAATGTTTCGGTAGATTCTTGTAACGGCTTACTTATGGATTATGCACAAAGTAAAAATGCACAAGCTGTTCTGAGAGGATTAAGAGCTGTATCGGATTTTGAATATGAGATGCAAATAACCTCTATGAATAGAAAATTGAACGAAGATATTGAGACATTTTTCATGATGACAAATAATCAGTATTCTTTTTTAAGTTCAAGTATGGTAAAAGAAGTGGCAAGATATCAAGCAAATGTATCGGATTTAGTCCCACCGATTGTGGAAGATGCACTTCAGAAAAAGTTTAGTTCATCATGATGTTTTCCTTAGCAAATACGTAAATAAATAAATGGCTAATGCCAAAATGGTAAAAGTTGGCCCAATTGTGACGATCCATGAATGTAGTTTTTCTAGATGAAAGGCAGCATTCATAGTGATGACAGCTTCAGAACTAGAAAGAAGTTTGTTTTCGTAAATAGGGATAAAGAAAAATAACACGAGCAGACATGCTAAAACCCCATGTAATAACCTAGCGAAAAAATATGGAGCAAATCGAATATCTGTTTCGGCTAAAATACTAGCTACTTGCGCTTGTACGGATAGTCCATTAAAACCTAATATGAATGAAACAATTAGTGCGTTCATTAGAACAGAGCTGTTTAGCTGGGATATTTCATTGGCTCCTATAGTTATTTCAAACAATCCGGTGAAAAGTGGAAGAGCTAACTCCTTAGGTAAATTCCACCACTGAAGTACGATTTCAATCAGCTGTGAAATTAGATGTGCGATATGTACTTCTCTTAAAATTTGAGTTAAAACAGAGAATAGAATAATAAAACCACCTATTAATAACAATGTCTGGATCGATTGGATGATCGCATCACCTAAAATTTTCCCTAAAGGTCTTCTATCTTGCATTCTAGCTACGTGTAGTTGTGTGAAAGCGCGTTTTATCGAAAAAGATGTTTTCGTTGTTGTATTCGGTTCCTTATATTTATAAAATCTCATACATATCCCAACTAAAAAGTTACTTGTGTAATGAGTAATCGCTAATAATATTCCTAATTGATGGTCATGGAAAAAACCAATAGAAACGGCTCCAATAATAAACAAAGGGTTAGATGAATTGGTAAAGCTTACTAATCGTTCTGCTTCTGTTTTAGTTAATTGCTGTTCTTGCCTAAGTCGAGCAGTAAATTTGGCACCAGAAGGATATCCGCTTGCCATTCCCATTGTCCAAACAAACCCTCCAACACCTGAAACATTAAAAAAAGGTCGCATAAATGGTTCGCACAAAACGCCAACAAAGTGAACGACACCGAATCCAATAAGCAATTCTGCGATTATAAAAAAGGGAAGCAGTGAAGGGAAAACGGTACTTGCCCACATTTCAAGCCCTCTTTGACTAGCTTGCAAAACGGCTTGCGGAAAATATATGATGGAAATCGCAATGAATAACGAAGAAAATGCATATAAGATGGATATTGATTTGTCTTTCAACGCTTGTCCCCCTATCCCTAATACAGACATGTCTGTACGATTAACTAAAATAGTAGTAAAATAAAATTAATTTAATTACTTGTCTTCCTTATTTATACGCAAGCATAGGCATAAATTATTACATAAGTGTAATAGAATTAGGAAAAATAAAGTGGGGTAAAGTTATGTTGACAACTAAAAATAAAGGGAAAATTGTTGTTTTTTTGATGTTATTAATAGGTTTTTATATGTTGTTTGGTTATCAGTTACCTTATTATATTCATAAACCAGGTCATGCAGACCCGCTCAACCCAGTCATAGAGGTAGAGGGTTCTTTTGACAGCAGAGGTGATATGCACCTTGTTACCATTCAAGGAGGACAAGCAAGCCTTTTTCAATACATGTTCGCAAAAATTCGACCTTACCATGATATACTTCCGATAGAAGATGTTTTGTCGGATGGGATAACGAAGGATGAATATCGCCAATTGCAGTTTATGATGATGGAAAGTTCCCAAGAGGCTTCTACTGTTGTAGCATATCAAGCTGCAGGAAAAGATATATCTATTAATTATGAAGGGGTTTATGTGGTAAGCGTTAAAGAAGGGGTTCCAGCAGATGGTGTCCTAGAGTCAGGTGATAAAGTTATCCGCGTAAATCAAAAAACGATAAAAGAGGCGGAGGATTTACTTCAAGTAGTATCTTCCCATCGTGTCGGAGATGAGATTGAAGTTACCGTAGAGCGTGATGATCATGAAAGGACATATGATATTGAATTAAAAGCAATAGAAGAACTAGATGGCAAACCTGGAATAGGAATACGTCTGGTTACAAATAGAGAAGTAACAGAGTCGCCTGAAATTCATTTTTCAAGTGGTGATATTGGTGGACCCAGTGCAGGTTTAATGTTTGCTTTAGAAATTTATGATCAGTTAACAGATCAAGATTTAACAAAAGGATACCCAATAGCAGGTACTGGTGAAATAGACTATGATGGCAATGTTGGTCCTATCGGTGGTGTGGATAAAAAAGTGATAGCAGCAGATCGTGAAGGGTGTGCGTACTTTTTTGCACCAAATCAAAGAGGGATGGAAGGTTCAAACTACCAGGTAGCTAAAAAAGTAGCTGAAGAGATTGGAACAGATATGGAAATCGTGCCGGTCGATCACTTTGATGACGCAGTGGAATTTTTACATCAATTGGCCGAAAAATAGTAAAGAAGCTGTTTCAAAAGGTTAGCTAACAATTGTACTCTAATATAGCATCTAGAATATGCGAGGCTCCAGCAGGAACAGCAACAAATGAAAGACCTCCTAGAGAACGTTTTACGTTCACTAGGAGGTTGAACCATTGCCGCGGCATAGAAGGCCACTGTGAAAGCGAGTATATTCCAGATGCGTGTACAGTGACCTCTCTTTAGGGGAAACTCCTTAATCATGGTTCAATCTAATTTTGGTTAAATGGCAAATATGGCGGCTTATATTCTTGTTTTAATAGTGTTTGTTGAATATGAGGATCCATAATACTGTAATAAGCATTGGATAATCGTTCATCTATTTTCTTATAAGGATATGGTTCTTTAATACTTGCTGCTATAGTGGTCTGTAAGCTTTTTTTCTTGTTATTTAAATAAAGTCTCCCTTGCTCTGACATAGCTAATACTCTTAAACTCGATAAATTTGTTTGTTTTTGCATGTTAGAAATCTCTGCTTTGCTTGTATTGGTTAATATATAAGTGAAAATACGCTGTAAACTTGTCCAAGTATACCGTTTCGTTTTCACTTTTTCCATTAGCTCTTGAAAATTATGGGATTGTTTAGCTGCTCTGTAAATACGATGCTCTAATCCTTCTTTCATCCCATTTATGTTGTGTAATTGGTCAAAGGATGAGGTTAGTATTCGGTATTGTAATAGAGGAAAATAGTGCTCCCAATAATGCCATTTACCATTCTTATCATAATAATTCAAAAGGCTTTTTCTTGTTTTCGCAGGCATGGACTCTTGCAACTGTTTGCTCCATGTTTGTTCGGAAAACAATTGATTTCTAATACTTGTCGCACTTGCAATCGGGTTAGAAATAGTTTGATCATGGTAATCATTTTTCATTCTTTTAATCGTGAAGGGCTTTAAAGATGTCTTCAATTGATAGGCATGTTTCACATATTGGTATCCTAGAATATTATTTGGTTTAGAGAAATCGATAGATAACTTCTCTCCTCCAATATGATATAATGCCACTTCATGAGCCTTTGGATAAGAAGATCCTTTGTTGATTTCATCCTGCAAAGCTTTCTCATATTTTTCTAGGTGTTGATGGATTAAGTCATACATATGCTGGAAGCCAGCAATTTCCCCATGCTCACTCCCAAAACAAAACATATCGGTAAAAAGTTGATTCAGTACTTGAACCGCTCCCTTAGCAAAAAGCTCACTATGTTGAACAGCATAAAAAAATGGCAGCTCTATTACTAAGTCAATACCTTGATCAATGGCAATTTTAGCTCGTTCAAACTTATCTATAATAGCTGGTTCTCCTCTTTGTAAAAAATTGCCACTCATGACAGCAATCATACAGTCCGCACCTGATTGTTTTTTTGCTTCTTGAAAGTGGTAATGATGTCCGTTATGATAAGGGTTGTATTCAACGATTAGGCCACATGCTTTCATAATTACCTCCAAGTATTACCTGTTAAAAAGTGAATGTGTTGTCTGTTTTCGTTAAAGATAAGCATAATCTAACAGTAGTATATCATAACTTATGTAAAACAACCTTGTGTAAAGAAAAAATATTGACAAATGTGTCATTTCCTTTTAAAATATTTCTTGTTGCCTTGAGGTGATTATATTGAAATTATATTTACAAAAGCTTAAGCAGTCACAAGGAGAGTCCATTTCTTTTGAAGAGTCGGTCGACATTTCGGATATCGCACAGTGGGACAATGATATTAGGAGTATAGAACCGGTTTTGGTAAAAGGCACTGCTAGGATGGACGCTGATGACGTGACTTGTCATTTTACAATTCAAGGTGAAATGATATTACCTTGTGCCAGAACACTTGTGGATGTACCATACCCTTTTTCTATAGATGCAGTTGAAAGTTTTACTACATCATCTTATAAAGAAGAAGAGGAAATACATCTGATTCATGGTGAAGTACTTGACTTAACACCATATATCAAGGAAAATGTAATATTGGATGTTCCTTTGCGCGTATTTGCTGATGATAAAAAGTTAGAAGAAAATACGGTTAGTGAAGGGAAGGGCTGGTCACTTATCACAGAGCAAGAAAATCAAGATAAAGTTGACCCACGCCTAGAAAAACTAAAAACCTTATTAGATGACAACAGTAATGATGAAGGATAGTAAAGGATAGATCTTTACTTCTCTTTAAAGGAGGTGTAATGCATGGCAGTACCTAAGCGTAGAACTTCAAAAAAAGTAAAAAACCAAAGACGTACTCATAAAAAATTGCATGTACCTGGAATGGTAGAATGTTCTAATTGTGGTGAATTAACAAAACCGCACCATGTATGCAAATCTTGTGGTCAATACGACGGAAAACAAGTTGTTGAACAATAATAAACTTGTAACAAAAAATAGTGTAAGAGACAATATAGGTCTCTTACACTATTTTTTTGTGCAGGAATTTGTAATTAATAAGTCTATCTCCTCTAGTATTTGCATACATTGATAGCAAGCGAATGGAGGAGGTGGGCCAATGCAAGGGAATCGTCAAGATGCTTGGACGAAAGATGAAGATATTCTTTTAGCTGAAACAGTATTACGCTTTATTAGGGAAGGGAGAACACAGCTTGAAGCATTCAAGGAAGTAGGAGAACAGTTATCTCGTACTTCAGCTGCTTGTGGCTTTAGATGGAATGCAACACTTCGTAAGCAATATGAACAAGCCATTCAACTGGCAAAGTCTAACCGCAAAAAAATTCATTCTGAAATGACTGAATCCTCTTATCAGGCAGAAAATGAAACTCCCAATATTCATCAAGTGATTCAAACATTAGAAAATTTACAAAACTACTATCACTCCGTTAATGATCAAAATAAGCTTTCATTGGAGAACGAGCAATTGAAAAAGAAAGTGCATTCATATCGTTTGCTTTTTCAAGAAATAGAAACAGTTATGGAAAAATATAAAGAGATAAAGGGCTAAAGCTTTTTAACCTCATCAGTTGCCGGATGAGGTTTTGTTGTGTTATATATAATTCTATCGTATGAATTATATAGCATAGATAAATGAGGTTATGGTATGTTGCATTTTTTATCAAGTATTGTTGCGTTTATGGTGACAGTCCCATTACTTATTACCTTTGTTGTTTATAAAGTGAGTTATTATTTTTTTCAAAACAAATGGAAATCAATACATATAGCAGTAGATGTTACTGTCATATTATATATCTTTTCCGTAGGTACTATTGGTTTTTTGTTGTTTTCTTCATTATTTATAACTTTTATTATTATCTTTGTTTTATGTATCTGGGTCATGATAGTTCTTATTCAGTGGCGATGGGGGAAGGAAATTGAATTTCGAATAGTTTGGAAAAGGTTTTGGAAAGCGTGTTTTCTTGTATTTGTTGTGTTGCATCTCATTTTAGTATGTTACGGTATAGCAGTTTATGTTATAGATATTGTCTAACTTTCATAATGATGGCTCATTGTCAAGGACACACTCTCTCAAAACAAATTATGTGCGTTTATATATTGTATTATGTACAATACAATTGGATTGTTAATGTATACTTTGAGAATAAAGGGGCCGAATATTCATGCGTATCGAACCTATGAAACTGAATACAAGTAATAAGTTTGTTCGCGATTATATAGATGAAAGCAAAAAACTCATGTCATTTTTTGATTATAATCCTTATGAGCAGCATACATATCAACAAAGACTACGTGATTTAATGGAACGTACATTTCATAGAGAGGAACTGACAAATGTATTGTATCAATTGAATCAGAGGTGGAAAGGGTCTTCGCAAACATTAGAAAATATTAATAAATTAAATGATTCTAATAGTGTGGTTATTATTGGCGGGCAGCAGGCAGGTTTATTGTCAGGTCCACTTTATACTATACATAAAATTATTTCTATTATTCAATTAGCAAAAGAAAAAGAAAAAACACTGCGTATACCAGTTATTCCTGTTTTTTGGATTGCTGGAGAAGACCATGATTATGAAGAGGTAAATCATATTTTTTTACCTGATAGTTTAAAAAAGC
The DNA here is from genome assembly GCF_010993965.1 of Gracilibacillus sp. YIM 98692. Lineage (GTDB taxonomy): Bacteria > Bacillota > Bacilli > Bacillales > Amphibacillaceae > Gracilibacillus. The sequence goes on from NZ_WIXM01000002.1 coordinate 247,775, forward strand.
ATGCTTTAAAAGATGAGCGGATGGAAAAAACGTCTATTTCCAACCGCCAAATTGATACGGATCAGCTAATGGCATGGATAGAAACCGCTTTTATCGAATTAAAAGAAACAGCTTTTACTAAAGATATCTACCAATTGATAAGGAATATGGCGGAAGAATCGGATACATTAGTGGATTTCTTTGCCAAAATGATTCATTATTTATTCGATGAAACAGGACTTGTTCTTATTGATTCAGGTGATGTCGCTGTTAGACAGCTCGAATCCAATATCTTTAAAACGCTGATAACTAAACAAGAAGAGATAAGCAGTGGTGTATTTCAAACACTGCAGCAAATGCGTACGGCTGGCTATTCTGTTTCTGTCTCAGTAGAAGAGAATGAGGGGCATTTATTTTTTCATGATCAAGGAGAGCGGATTCTCTTAAAAAAAGATGGAGATTACTGGGTCGGCAAGAACGGGGAGTGTCGATTCTCAACAGAAGAAATGATACGTATGGCAACAAACACCCCAGAGTTATTAAGTAACAATGTTGTCACTAGACCCATTATGCAAGAATGTTTGTTTCCGACTTTAGCCTTTTTAGGCGGACCAAGTGAGGTTGGTTATTGGTCTATTCTAAAACCAGCCTTTAGATCTTTGTCCATGAAAGTACCGCCAGCCTTACCAAGACTTTCCTTTACCTTTGTGGAGGGATATATAAACAAAAAAATCCAAAAATTTGGTTTAGATTTATTGGAAGTTATTTCAAAAGGACCTCAAGTTGCGAAACAAAAGTGGCTGGCAGCACAATCGAATCCTTCTATTCATCGAATGGGTGACCAGTTAAAAGAAGTGATAGACCAAAATCATCGTCCATTACAAGAATTTGCTTACTCTTTGCAGGATGATATTCATCAATATGCTGAGAAAAATCTTCAATATTTAAAAATGGATGTTGATCAACTTGTTCATCGCCTGGCTTCTGAGTTAGAAAAAAAATATAGTTCTAACTTAGACGAATTTGATTTAATTATGGAGCATCTCCATCCAAATGGAGGGTTACAAGAAAGAGTTTGGAATATTCTGTATTACTTGAATTCGTATGACAAATCTTTTATCTATCAGATGATTGATAAAGAATATGATTATCAACAGCAACATTATGTAGTGTATTTGTAAAATCAAGGCATTTTCACTTTGTTTTTATTATGCAGTAGAACAAAACAGCGACGTAGTAAAAATGTATAATTTGAAAATGCGCTTTAAATACGCTCCGGAAATATACTTCGCTTTCCACGGGCAACGCTTCAGCTTCCTCGGAAGCAAAATACGCTTCCTGCGGGATCTTCAGCCGTTGCTATTCCCGCAGGAGTCTACGTATATTTCCTACGCTAGTATGTACTGATTATCTTTATGTGTAGGATGTCAGTGGTTAAACAATGATGCTTCATAATCGTAAGAGCAGCTGGAATATGCGAGACTCCTGTGGGAAAGCGATCCTAAGAGACCCCACAGCGAACGGTTTTGGTGAGCGAGGAGGCTCGTGGTGAGCCCACGGAAAGCGAGTATATTCCAGCTGCGTCGATAAAGAGTCTCGCTACATTTATTTTATTGTCACAAAGTTTCTCTGCTTACGTCGTAGTTTATTGCTATTGTTCAAAGGGCTTATTTTAAAAAACAAAATAGAGTAAGGCTTGAGCTATGGTTGATATCTTTCAGCTATAGCTTTTTTATTATGTAAAAATAATCGTTCATAAAGGTAAGCGATTACATTTTTGAAGAATTTTCTCCTAAATAGTGGTGGAAAGTGGGAGGTTGTGGTACGATAGGGGTAGAAAGTGGGGTGACGTACATGTTCATGGGGGAGTATCAACATAATATTGATGCAAAAGGTCGGATCATTGTGCCTTCTAAATTCAGAGAAGGACTAGGCGATCAGTTTGTTGTTACTCGTGGTTTAGATCAATGTTTATTTGCCTATCCTATGAACGAATGGCGTCAGTTGGAAGAAAAATTAAAAAAACTCCCACTTACGAAAAAAGATGCTCGCGCTTTTACACGTTTTTTCTTTTCAGGTGCAGTGGAATGTGAAATTGATAAACAAGGAAGAATAAATATTCCGGCACCACTAAGGAAGTATGCCGATATCGAAAAAGAGTGTGCGGTTATTGGTGTATCTAATCGTGTAGAGTTCTGGGCGAGTCAACATTGGAATCAATTTGTGGAAGAGTCAGAGGAATCTTTTGCAGAGATTGCTGAAAATATGATGGATTTTGATTTGTAGTAAAAAACTAAAATAAATTGTTTTTTGTACATAAAGAAATGAGGTGAAGGGTTGTTTGAGCATTATACGGTATTAGAGAAAGAGACAATAGATGGACTAGCGATAAAACCTGACGGGGTTTATGTAGATTGCACACTAGGTGGTGGTGGTCATTCGGCTCGTATCTTAGAAAATCTAGGAGACAAAGGAAGGCTAATCGCATTTGATCAAGACGATCAGGCAATTGCGGCAGCTAAGGAACGCCTATCTAAATATACAGACCAAACCATTTTTATTGATAATAATTTTAAATATTTGACAGAAGAGTTGGAAAACTGGGACATTCACGAAGTAGATGGCATATTGTTTGATCTAGGTGTTTCCTCCCCGCAACTTGATCAAGCGGAAAGAGGGTTCAGTTATCAACATAATGCTTCGCTTGATATGAGAATGAATGCTAATCAACCTATTAGTGCTTATCATGTTGTGAATGAGTGGTCTTATGAGCAGTTGGTTTCTATCTTTTTTAAGTATGGGGAGGAAAAATTCTCAAAACAAATTGCTAGGAAAATAGAAGCCGCTAGAAAGTCAAAACCAATTGAAACAACTTATGAACTGGTAGATCTGATTAAAGAGGCGATACCAGCACCTGCAAGAAGGAAAGGCGGCCATCCTGCCAAAAGGATTTTTCAAGCTATAAGGATAGCTGTAAATGATGAATTGGCTGCTTTTCATCAGGGTTTACACCAAGCCGCTGAATTACTGAAAGTTGGTGGCAGATTATCTGTCATTACTTTTCATTCACTTGAAGACAGGTTGTGTAAACAATCTTTTAAAAAATGGAGCAGTGTACCCTCTTTGCCGAAACAACTTCCAGTTATTCCAGATGAGTATCAACCTCCATTTAAACTTGTGAATAAAAAGCCTATTGTTGCATCAGGTGAAGAGTTGGATGAAAATCGAAGGTCTCGCTCTGCTAAATTACGTGTTGTGGAGAAAGTCAATGAATGGAACTCTAATTTTTATTATGAGAAGGGTGGCATGGTTAAATGAGTACTGAACACGCAAGAAATTTGGAAGTATACCAGGACAATCAAGAAAAAGTACAAAAAGAAGAGCGTCATGTCGTAAAAAAGAAGGTTGGAGTTCAACGACGATGGGTGACAAGAGGAGAAAAAATGTTATACAGTTTATTTGGAGCTGTATTAATTAGTAGCATGTTGTATATTACCTCCTATGGTGCAAGTGTTGATTCATTAAATCGTGATATTCAGTCCTTGGAAACAAAAGTAGAAGAGCAATCTGTTTATAACAAAAATCTTAGCTACAAAGTGAAAGAGTTAAGTCAGCCTGAAAGAATTATAGCAAATGCAAAGAAACATGGGTTAAAAATTCAAAATACAGAAGTAAAGCAGGCTAGTGAATTAGTTGAATAAGGTGAAAAATATGCAAAATAAGTCAACTAAAGTGATGACCGTTTTTTGGTTCGTTTTCTTCTCATTGGCTTTTCTCGTCATAGCGGGAAGGTTTGTATACATACAAGCCACTGGTGTTGTTTCTGGAGTATCCTTACAGCAATTAGCCGATGAAAAAAGAACAAATCAATACTCAATTCGTGCACAAAGAGGTACGATTTTTGACCGTAATGGGTTACCTCTTGCCCAAGAACATATGGTTTACCGCTTATATGCCATTTTAAGAGAATCATACACAACAAACCCATTAGATCCAAAGCATGTAAAAGACCTTGAAAAGACAGCCAATCAAGTAGCTCCCTTAATTAATATGGACCCAGATGATATGCTTGATATCTTAAAGGAAGGCAAAGAAAAGGATCGCTTTCAAGTAGAATTTGGACAAGCCGGTAAACAAATCAGCCAAGAAGTAAAAGAAGAAATTGAAGCTTTAAGTTTACCAGGTATTAACTTCACAGAGGAACCCATTCGATTTTACCCAAATGGAATGTTTGCATCACATACGTTAGGATTGACAGATAAAGAGGAAAGTGATGCGGGGGAAAATATATTTGGCATTAGCGGAATGGAAAACTACATGAATGATTGGTTAACTGGTCAAGATGGTTCTATTTCTTATCAACGTGATAAATATAATGTGAAGCTGTTAAATCCGAAAGAGGTCATACAAGAACCAGATCATGGAAATGACGTTTATTTAACCATTGACCAAAAAATTCAAACCTTATTAGAGGACTCCATGTCTGAAGTAGTTTCAGAATATGACCCAGAACGGATCACAGCCGTTGTCATGGATGCGAAAACTGGGGAAATACTAGCATTAAGTAACAGACCAAGCTTTAACCCCAATCAGTTAAGCGAAGTGGAGAATTGGTATAACGATGTGATTGCAACACCATTTGAACCAGGGTCTACGATGAAAATATTTACACTCGCAGCAGCGATTGAAGAAGGTGTATGGGATCCTAATGAGACATTTGAAGCTGGTTCCTACACTGCAAATGGCAAAGTAAGGCCAATTAATGATCATAGCGGAGTTCCGAGAGAAACGATGACATACTTAGAAGGGATTCAACGTTCTTCTAATGTTGGTGCAGCGAAACTTGCCTATGAGAAAATTGAACCAAATACATTTTTAGATTATTTAAATCATTTTGATTTTGATGAAAAATCAGGGATTGATTTGCCGGGAGAAGTAGCGGGTAGAATTTTATATGATTATCCCATCGAACAAATTACGACATCTTTTGGTCAGGGAACTACAGTGACACCTATTCAATTAGTCAAAGCAGCATCTGCTATTGCAAATGATGGGGAAATGCTGCAGCCTTATATTATACAACAGACAACTGAACATGAAACAGGAGAAGTCATAGAATCCAACTCACCAGAGGTAGTAAGTCAACCTATTTCAAAAGAAACAGCACAATCGGCGTTAGACATTTTGCAGACTGTGATTACAGCTGAAGAGGGTACCGGTCACAATGCCTATAACTTAACGGACTATACTGTCTCAGGCAAAACAGGAACAGCACAGATTCCCGATCCAGAAACACCCGGGTATATGACAGGCCATGAAAATTATATCTTTTCATTCTTAGGCATGGCACCTGCAGAAAATCCAGAGTTAATTATGTATGTATCTGTTAAACAACCTGATTTAAATGAAGAAGAATATGAGCCTGGCTCTGCTCCGACATCTTTTATTTTTAAAAATGTCATGGAGAACAGCTTGCGTTACTTGAGCATTGAACCAGATAAAGAAAAGGCCGAACCGATTAAGGCAGTGGAAATACCATCATGGAATGGCAAGACAGCTGATGAATATGCCCTACAATTACAGCAAAAAGGGCTTAGTCCCATTGTGATTGGTAATGGTGAAAAAATCGAAAGAGTTAGTATAGAAGCTGGTGAAGCTATAACTCCATCTCAAAAACTATTGATTTTAACCGATAATCCAACAATGCCAGATATTAAAGGGTGGTCATTGCGTGATGTTCTCTTCTTGAGAGATTTTCTTCATTTAGATGTGGAGTGGTTAGGGAACGGTTATGTAACAGATCAAAGCATCAATCCAGGAGATGAGATTAAAGAACAAGATTATATTATGATCGAATTATCTCCACCAAATACAACCGAACCAACCGATGAATCAACAGATCAAGAACAAGGATTAGAAAATAACACATAATTCATACATACACAGTGTTCTATTCAATTTAGAATAAACATATATTGGGACAAAAAGTTTCTTCAACCAAAGGAGATTTGATATGAAACGTGTTACCAATATGACCGTTCAAAAAAGAATAGTCACTGTGTTTCTTTTTGCTTTTATAGTGATAGGTATCATTATTATTCGCTTAGGATATGTACAATTTGTCTGGTCAGATTTTTTAATGGAACAAGCACAAGCTTTGTGGAGTCGTGATATCGTATTTGAACCGGAACGCGGAAAAATTGTTGACAAGCATGGTGAAGTTTTAGCAGAAAATGTTTCTGCTCCTACGGTGATGGTCGTGCCAAGGCAAGTTTCTAACCCAGAAGAAACAGCATCTGCACTCTCTAAAGTATTAGGTATGTCCTATCAAGATGCATTAGATAATGTGACGAAAAATGAAAGAATTGTGATCATGCAGCCAGAAGGACGGAAAATATCTGAGGATAAAGCAGTAGCTGTGCAAGCTTTAAATTTAGACGGTGTATATGTTGCAGAGGATTCTAAACGGCATTATCCATTTGGCTCTTATCTATCCCATGTTTTGGGTTTTAGTGGTATAGATAATCAAGGATTGACAGGGCTAGAACTTAGTTATGACGAAGAATTAAGTGGAACGCCAGGGAGCCTATCTTTTTATAGTGATGCAAAAGGGAAGCGCATGGATCAAATGGCAGACGAGTATAAGCCGCCAGTAGATGGCTATGATCTCCAGTTAACCATAGATTCCAAGGTTCAAACCATCATAGAAAGAGAGTTAGATATAGCAACAGCAAAATATAATCCGGATGGTGCTATAGCCATTGCAGTTAACCCGAATGACGGCAGTGTTTTAGGCATGTCATCAAGACCTAATTTTAATCCTAGTAATTATCAAGAGATCGATGCGGAAGTGTATAACCGTAATTTACCAATTTGGAGTACATTTGAGCCTGGTTCTACGTTTAAAATCATGACATTGTCAGCAGCTTTGGAAGAAAATGTAGTCAACTTACGTGAAGATGAATTCGTTGATAATGGCAGCATAGAGGTAGGAGGAGCCCATTTACATTGTTGGAAAAGCGGTGGTCATGGACACCAAACATACTTAGAAGTTGTCCAAAACTCTTGTAACCCTGGCTTTATTTCTTTGGGGCAGAAATTAGGGAAAGAAAAACTGTTTTCATATATAGAGAGTTTTGGGTTTGGGACGAAGACTGGAATCGATTTGCAAGGGGAAGCAAATGGTATTTTATTTAATCTAGAAAACGTAGGTCCAGTTGAATTAGCGACAACCTCTTTTGGTCAAGGTGTGTCCGTTACTCCTATTCAACAAGTTATGGCCGTATCCGCAGCAGTTAATGGCGGCTATTTATATGAACCATATGTTGCAGATGCTCTTTTAGACCCAGTAAGTGGAGAAGTGGTTGAAAAAACAGAGCCAACGATGAAAAGACAAGTCATTTCCAAAAGTACTTCAGAAAAGGTGCGTGATGCTTTAGAACATGTGGTAGCTTTAGGAACAGGTAGAAGTGCTTATGTAGAAGGTTATCGTGTTGGGGGTAAAACGGGAACAGCACAGAAAGTTGGGAAAGACGGGCGTTATATGGAAAATAATTACGTTGTATCCTTTATTGGAGTTGCGCCTGCTAATGATCCAGAAATAGTTGTTTATGTTGCGATTGACAATCCAAAAGATACGATTCAATTTGGTGGTGTCGTAGCAGCGCCTATTGTAGGAAATGTGATTCATGATAGCTTAGTTGCGATGGACATTCCGAAGCAAGATGGAGGAGTAGAAAAGTTGTATCAATGGCCTGATACTCCAATGGTAGAAGTGCCTGATCTAATAGGATTAGAGAGGGAGGAGTTGCGGCATTACTTGGTTTCGTTACAAGTTGATGTGTTAGGTGATGGTGACTACATTATTGACCAAGCCCCAGAGGCTGGTGAAAAAGTAGCAGAAGGCAGTAAAGTGAGAATTGTACTAGGCGATAAATAGTGTGAAAGAAATATCGAAAACCCTGATCTGTTTTGATATAATATATGCAATAGAATGAATTAGGTAGTGAGGGGAGTAAGTATGAAAAAAATAACGGACTTAATTAGAATTTTACCGACATATCAGTGTCAAAGCGATATTGAAACGATTACTATAAATAGCATAGAGATGGATCATCGAGAAGTAAAGCAAGGATCTCTGTTTATTTGTGTCAAAGGCTTTACGGTTGATGGTCATGACTATGCGCAAGCTGCGGTAGAAAGAGGAGCAGTTGCTGTTATTTCTGAGAAAAAGATGGAATTATCCTCCCCTGTTATCGAGGTTCCAGATACCAAAAAAGCATTACCGCTTTTAGCTAATCAGTTTTATGACCAGCCTACCAAACAATTTTCATTAATTGGTGTTACTGGTACAAATGGAAAAACAACTGTTAGTCATTTAATTAATGAGATGTTTGAAAATGCTTCTTATAATACTGGATTAATTGGGACAATTCAAATGAAAATTAATCAACAAACATCCCCTGTTAAAAATACAACACCAGATGCATTGTTTTTACAAAAAAGTTTCAACGAAATGGTAGAAAATGATGTGGATGTAGCAACGATGGAAGTATCTTCACATGCCTTGGATCAAGGAAGAGTCCATGGCTGTTTATTTGACATGGCTGTTTTTACGAATTTAAGTCAGGATCACCTTGATTATCATAACACAATGGACCAATATTTATTTGCCAAAAGTTTATTATTTTCTCAATTGGGAAACGAGTATCTATCGTCAAGGCCGAAATATGCGATTATAAATGTGGATGATACAAATGCGCTATTTTTAATAAAATCCACTGCTCAACCTGTTGTCACTTATGGAATAAAAAACGAAGCGGATTTTTATGCTTCAGAGGTAACTTTACATGCTAATGGGAGTTCGTTCGTTATGCATACCCCATTAGGAAACCTATTTATACGTAGTCATCTCATGGGAAACTTTAGTATATATAATATGCTCGCTGCAGCTGCTAGTGCTTATTACGCAGGGATTTCATTAGACATGATTAAACAAGTATTAGAACAAACAACTGGTGTTAAGGGACGATTTCAACCTATTAAGAATAACAAAGGAATTGGTGTAATTGTTGATTACGCTCATACCCCTGATTCTCTTGAGAATGTATTAGATACCATTCAGCGATTTAGTAATGGGAATGTTCGTGTGATTATAGGTTGTGGTGGTGACAGAGACAAAGCGAAACGACCATTGATGGCTGAAGTAGCTTGTCGTTATGCAGATGAAGCCATTTTTACCTCTGATAATCCTAGATCTGAGTCACCAGGTGCTATAATTGATGACATGGTAGATTCTTTAACATATCAAAATTACACGATACAGTTAGATCGCAGAAAAGCGATTAAAACAGCAATTGAAAGTGCAAAAGAAGGCGATGTTGTGTTAATTGCAGGAAAGGGACATGAAACGTATCAAATAATAGGGGATAAAGTGATTAATTTTGATGATGAGCAAGTAGCATTGTCCTATTTAAAATGAATTCGAATAACTGAAAGAAATATCTTGTCTTGTTATAAAAAATAAAGTATTCTAGAGATTAGTTTTGCTGACGGGTAGAAGATTGGAGAGGAAATGAATGAGTGAATATACTTTTTTAATAACAATAGCGATAGCATTTTTGATCACCGTCTTAATATCCCCCATTTTCATTCCTTTCTTGAAAAGGTTGAAGTTTGGGCAAAGTATTCGTGAAGAAGGACCCAAATCTCATCAAAAGAAATCTGGTACTCCAACAATGGGTGGATTAATGATTATTGTAAGTATTGCTATTAGCAGTTTGATAGTTATTGTGAAAGTAACTGGATCGATTGACTATCAACTTAGTTTATTATTACTTGTGTTACTAGGATTTGGATTACTAGGTTTTTTAGATGACTTTATCAAAGTAGTACTAAAAAGGAATTTAGGTTTAAACTCCAAGCAAAAACTTTTAGGTCAAATCATTATTGCAATCATTTTTTATTTTGTGCTTAAACAAAATCAATTTGATACAACGGTTGCTATTCCTGGAACAAGTGTGGAATGGGAGCTGGGATGGTTTTATTCTATTTTTATTATCATCATGTTAGTAGGTGCTTCCAATGCTGTGAATTTAACGGATGGGTTAGATGGATTATTAGCTGGAACAGCAGCTATTGCTTTTGGAGCATTTGCTATTTTAGCTTGGTATGGGGTGCCAAATTTAAATTTAACATTGTTTAGTTTAGCAGTGGTTGGCGGTTTATTAGGATTTTTAGTTTTTAACGCCCATCCAGCAAAAGTGTTTATGGGTGATACAGGATCCTTGGCTTTAGGAGGCGCAATAGCTGCTGTCGCCATTTTATTAAAGTTAGAAGTGTTATTAGTAATAATTGGTGGTGTATTTGTCATTGAAACATTATCTGTCATAATACAGGTAATATCATTTCAATCAACTGGAAAGCGTGTATTTAGAATGAGCCCCTTACATCATCACTATGAATTGAAAGGTTGGTCAGAGTGGCGTGTTGTAACAACCTTCTGGCTAGTTGGTATTATATTTGCAATTTTAGGTATTTATATTGAGGTGTGGTCTATTTGAGAAAATTAACAGCATTTCCATTTCAAAATGTGTTAGTACTTGGTTTAGCGAAGAGCGGTACAGCAGTCGCTAAACTTTTTTCACGCAATGATGTACAAGTAACAGTGAATGATTTGCGTGCAAAGAAAAATGACAAAAATGTATTGGAATTGAAAAATCAAGGAGTAGAGGTCGTTCTTGGGGATCATCCGTTATCCTTATTAGATCAAACGGATTTAATCGTCAAAAATCCAGGCATACCTTATGAAAACCCCTTGATCAATGAAGCAGTTCATAAAGGAATTCCTGTTGTGACGGAAATTGAATTACTTTATTATTTGGGCATTGAAAAATTAATTGGTATTACAGGATCAAATGGAAAGACAACGACAACTACATTAATTTATGAAATGCTAAAATATGGAGAAGTATCTGTTGAAATAGCAGGAAATATTGGTCATGTTGCTTCAGAAGTAGCTGAGCAGGTAGAAGAGGATCAAGCGATGGTAGTAGAACTTTCTTCTTTCCAACTATTAGGTACACAGAAATTTGTACCTCAAGTAGCCGTTGTACTTAATATGTTTGAAGCTCATTTGGATTATCATCAAACAATGGAAAATTATATGCAAGCAAAGGCTAATATTTTTAAAAACCAAACAAGTGATGATTTCTTAGTATACAACGCTGATGATGAAAAGGTACAAAGCATGGTACAATCAGCCAAATCGACATTAGTGCCATTTAGTTGTCAAAAGTTTCAAAACGAGGGTGCTTATTCTGATGGGACATCCATTTTCTTTAACGGTAATAAAATTATTTCATTAGACGAAATTGTATTGGTTGGAGAACATAATATAGAGAACATTTTGGCGGCCGTAGCAGTTGCGAAAACTTATCAAATTTCAAATGATACTATAAGAAAGGTCTTAAGCACTTTTACTGGAGTAAAACATCGTCTGCAATTTGTTGATAAGGTAAACGGAAGGTTGTTTTACAATGATTCTAAAGCAACGAATATACTAGCTACATCCAAAGCATTATCTGCCTTTTCACAACCGACTATATTGCTTGCGGGTGGATTAGATAGAGGAAATGGATTTGAAGCTTTAAGCCCATATTTACAAAATGTGAAAGCATTTATTTTATTTGGAGAAACCGCTGATAAATTTAAAGAAGTAGGAGAGCAGTACGGCATCCCATTTATTAAGCACGTACACAACATGGAAGAAGCAGTACAAACAGCATATGCATTGTCTGAAAAAGGGGATGTCATATTGTTGTCACCTGCATGTGCAAGTTGGGATCAGTATAAAACATTTGAGCAAAGAGGTAACATGTTTATTGATTCCGTGCATAGATTATAATAGGGGCTTGTCTATTATCATCTGTGCTAGATCGATAGAATTTTAGGTTACATGAATCATAATTTATAAAGCCCCATAATCCTTTTGGAGTGGGGGTTTTTTATTGATGGAACTAAATGTTCATTCAAAACAATCTAATACAGCAGATCGTTTATTACTGTTATCTATCGTGTCTATTCTTTTAATTGGAGTAGTAATGGTTTATAGTGCTTCTTCCATATGGGCAGAATATAAATTTAATGATCCCTTCTTTTTTGCAAAACGCCAAATACTTTTTGCAGGAATTGGTGTTGTATTAATGATGGTTGTTTCCAATATCCCATATTTTCAATGGTTGCAGTATCGTAAGGTGATTTTTATCATATGCTTTATACTGTTAGTTGCAGTACTAATCCCTGGAATAGGTATGGTTAGAGGTGGAGCAAGAAGCTGGATCGGGGTGGGAGCATTCAGTATTCAACCAGCTGAATTTATGAAATTAGGCATGATTTTATTTTTGAGTGGTTATTTAGTAAAGTATCAATCCTACATAAAAGAGTTCAAAAAAGGATTTTTACCTCCTTTGAGTTTCATTATCTTCTTATTTCTTTTAATTATGCTGCAACCGGATTTAGGGACAGGGATGGTATTTGTATTAACTTGTTTTCTCCTATTATTCATAGCAGGTGCAAGACTAGTGCATTTTGGTTTTTTAGCAGGCTTTGGAGTAATCGGTTTTTTATTTCTTATTATATCTGCACCATACCGTATGAATCGAATCACAGCCTTTTTAGATCCATGGCAAGATCCATTAGGTAATGGTTTTCAAATTATTCAGTCTCTTTATGCCATTGGACCGGGTGGTTTATTTGGTGTAGGGTTTGGGAATAGTTTGCAAAAATACTTTTATTTACCTGAACCGCATAATGATTTTATTTTTGCTATTATAGCCGAAGAACTTGGTTTTATAGGAGCGACATTTGTCATTCTTCTATTTTTCCTGTTTATTTGGAGAGGGATCATAACAGCTTTGCATGCACCTGATCTATTTGCTCGATTGTTAGCAGTTGGGATTGTTGGTATGATTGCGATTCAAGTGATGATTAATATTAGTGTTGTGATCGGTTTAATTCCAGTAACCGGGATTACCTTGCCATTTTTAAGCTATGGTGGTTCGTCCTTAACCTTAACACTTTGCTCGGTAGGTATATTAATCAATATCAGTAAATATAGAAAGTACTATTAAGAATCCCTTAAACAAAATCCTTCTTTTTGGCTTACTTGTTTTTTTCGGTATGTTATAATTTAACAAGTGGAATAAATTATAAATCAAAGAAGGAAGTACTAGAATGGCTGAAAAAAGAGTTGTATCAATAGAAGACCGAATTCCTAAGTTAAAGCAAGAACGAAAAAGAAAATCCAACCGTCGATTAATCATATATTTAACAGTTTTTTTCTTGTTAATAGCATTGGTAGTCTATTTACAATCACCACTAAGTCATGTGAAGGAAATCACGGTTACTGGCCATAAGTGGGTAACTACAGAAGAAATTATTTCCCTATCTGAAGTATCGGGCCAGTCTAATTATTGGGGCGTCAATAGCACCAAAGTAAGCCAAAGCATTGAACAACATCCCCAAATCGAATCCGTCAAAGTAGTGAAAAATTTCCCGAATCAGATACACTTAGAAGTAGAAGAGTTAAAGCATGTAGGCTATGTACTGGAAGGGAATAACATTTATCCAATTTTAGCAAATGGAGATTTATTAGAAGATATTGGATGGGAAAACGTAGAATCTACAGTTCCGTTTATCAAAGGATTCCAAAACAATTATTTAGATGAACTGGTGGATGAATTGGACCGATTATCCCCAAAAGTCATGGCTCTAATTTCTGAAATATTATGGACTCCAAGTGAGGGTAATCCGTATAAGGTGACTCTTTTTATGACAGATGGATATGAGGTAGAATCCACTATACGAAATTTATCCTCTTACTTGGATAGCTATCCTTCTATTATTTCTCAGCTTGATAACAACGAATCTGGGAAAATTAAAATTGATGAAGGCGGAGCTGTTTTCACACCATACACGATTGAAGAAAAACAGGAAGAAATGATGGAGGGTGAAAATGAAGATTCTTAAAATTTCCTTATCCATTATTTTCCTTCTTACGGGTTTTTGGGTGACATATTCGATCCAACAAGGAAATACAAATGCGGAAATCGTACAATTAAATGATAATGATTGGGACAGAGGTTATTTTTACCGTAAGCAGTTAATTGAAATAGAAGAATCTAATAAACAATTAAGAGCAGAATTGTCTCAAATAAGACAAAATATTCAAGAACTTGAACAGAAGCTGGCAGATGATGCAGATACACTAAAAAACCTAGTTGAAACAAAGGTGAAACTGCAAAAGTTTACTGGGGAGATGCCAATCAAAGGGGAGGGTGTATCCATAACGTTACGAGATGCGAGCTATATTCCTGATGAGGATCATGCGAACCAGTATATCGTGCATGACCGCCACATTCATCGCTTGGTTAACGAACTTTATACAACAGGGGCAAAAGCTGTTGCTATAAATGGTCAGAGAATATATAGTGATAGCTATATTGCTTGTGTTGGCCCTATTATTACAGTTGACGGGAATGGTTATCCAGCTCCTTTTGTTATTACAGCAATCGGTGATCAAGAAGTATTAGAAGAAAGCCTATATTTAAAAAATGGTGTCATTGATATGCTTGTTCAAGATAATGTGGAAGTAACATTTGAGAAGAATTCGGAATTGAACATGTTGGCAAAGGAAGAATAGAAAGGTGAGCTAGTTGAAAAGAAAAAATCAGATAGCCATTGCTTTGTTTTGTTTCTGTATAGGGCTTAGTATTGCTTTTTTAATACAAACCAATCAAAAGCCAACCGAAAAAGATACGCGAGACTTGTGGGAAATTCGCACTAGCTTACAAGAAGAGCAAATGAAACAACAAAACTTATATAAAGAGATTGAAAAAAGTGAAGCAATGTTAAAACTATATGAAGAACAGACAGAACAACAGCAAATGGCTTCATTAAAAGAGTCGATTAAACGATTGAAAGAACAGGCAGGCCTAACCAAGAAAGAGGGGACAGGTGTCATCCTTACCATTGAGCCAATTTTCACAGAAGAAAACCAGTATGAATACCCCCAAATAACTGCAGACCTTATTCATCATCTCGTCAATGAATTAAATACCTATGGAGCAACAGATATTGCTATAGGCAATGAACGTATAGTGAATATTTCACCTATTAGAGATGTGAACGAAAAGGTATATGTAAACAACTACTCCATTGGGAGCTTGCCAATTAAATTATATGTATTATCTGAAGAGCCTTCTCGATTAGTGGACTACGTGAATGTAAGTGAGTCGTTGGATTATTTCGCTTTAGAAAATATGGAGATTCATACAGAAACAGTAGAAAATATCACGTTACCTAAATATGATGGTGCTATTGACTTTGAAGATGTAAAAGTCATGGCTGTAGAGGGAGAAGGTGAAGAGTAATGGGGATACCTATTATCTTCTTAATATTAGGGTTAATTTTTGGTTTATTAACCAATATAACAATACCGGAAGCATACACCAACTATTTGGCAGTTATCATACTTGCAGCATTGGATGCACTAATAGGAGGTATTCGAGCACAATTAGAAAGACAGTTCCAAAATAAACTTTTTATTTCGGGCTTTTTCTTTAATGTGATGGTTGCTTTAGTAATAGTATTCATTGGAGAGATGGCAGGTGTAGAACTATATTTAGCAGCTGTTATCGCATTGGGTATTCGGATGTTACAAAACATTTCCAATATAAGAAAAATATCCATCCAAAAGGGAGGATTATTTAAAAAATCCAAGAAAAATAAAGGATTTTCCACAAATCATATAGAATAATTTTTATAATAAATAATTTTCTCTGAAAATTTCGCTTGAACCATGAAAAACATGTAAATTTTTATTATAATAGTACGTAACACAGTTTATTATATGAAGTATTAGATAGATAAATGCATAGAATTAGGAGGTGCCTCATGGACAACAGTGAAATTTTAGTCAGCCTTGATATAGGTACATCGAAAATTAAGGTAATTATCGGTGAAATTCTAGGTGATTCATTAAATATAATTGGAGTTGGGGCTGCTAAGTCATTAGGAATGAAAAAAGGAGCAATTGTTGATATTGATCAAACAGTTCAATCCATTAAATCAGCAGTTGAACAAGCCGAAAGAATGGTAGATATACATATAGATCGAGTTATCGTAGGGGTTAATGGCAGTCATGTTCATTTGCAACCATGTCATGGAGTTGTAGCGGTATCCAATGAAAACAAAGAGATAATAGAAGAAGATATACATCGAGTGATGGATGCAGCGCAAGTCATTTCCATACCTCCTGAAAGAGAAATCGTTGATATTATACCTAAGCAATTTATTGTCGATGGGTTAGATGAAATTCGAGATCCACGAGGAATGATAGGTGTCCGTCTTGAAATGGAAGGAACAATTATTACATGTTCCAAGACTATGTTGCACAATATCTTGAAATGTGTTGAAAAAGCAGGATTAAGTGTCATGGATATTTGCCTTCAGCCTTTGGCTACAGGAGAAGTGGCTTTATCGAAAGATGAAAAAAATCTAGGCGTAGCTTTACTCAATATCGGTGGTGGGAGTACAACTATTTCTGTCTTTGAGAATGATAGTTTAGTTGCTACAAGTGTGTTGCAGCTAGGTGGTGACAACATTACAAAAGATTTATCTATCGGCTTAAGAACAACGACAGAAGAAGCAGAAGATATGAAGCTGAAATATGGCCATGCCTTTTATGATGATGCGAGTGAAGAAGAAACTTTTCATGTCAATATAATTGGCAGTAATCAAAAGCAAACATACAGTCAATTAGATTTGGCAGAAATTATTGAAGCTAGATTAGAGGAAATTTATTTTTATAGTGCTAGGGAGATTCAAAAAATGGGATTTCAAGACATACCCGGCGGGCTAGTGCTAACTGGAGGAACCATGAGCATGCCTGGGGCAGCAGATCTTGCACAAGATATGTATCAGAGCAATGTTAGAATTACAATTCCAGATTACATAGGGGTTCGTGAACCACAATACACTGCAGGGATTGGCATCTTGAAATTTGCTTACAAGAATGCGAAAATACAAGGAAAAGAGTTTTCTCAAGCAGTTACTGTTCATCGACCAAAAGAAGAAGATACAGTGCAAAAGAAACCTGTGAATTCAACACAAGACACTCAGCATAGAAAAACTAAAAAGAAGGAGCCAAAGTTGGCAAACTTTTTTAAATATTTTTTTGATTAGGATACTTATGAATAGAACATTAATCGTAAAATAGTAAACTGGTAAACTAGCAAATAGGAGGAAATTAGATGTTAGACTTCGATACAAATATGGACCAACTAGCAACAATAAAAGTAATTGGTGTTGGTGGCGGCGGAAGTAACGCTGTCAATCGAATGATTGAACACGGAGTGCAAGGTGTAGAGTTCATCGCTGTTAACACAGATGCTCAAGCATTAAATCTGTCGAAAGCAGAAGTGAAAATGCAAATAGGAACGAAGTTAACACGAGGACTTGGAGCTGGTGCTAATCCTGAAGTTGGAAGAAAAGCAGCAGAAGAAAGCAAAGAGCAAATAGAAGAAATATTAAAAGGTTCTGATATGGTATTTGTTACCGCTGGAATGGGTGGAGGAACTGGAACTGGCGCAGCTCCAGTCATTGCACAGGTAGCAAAAGAGCTTGGAGCGCTTACAGTGGGTGTGGTGACACGTCCATTCACCTTCGAAGGGAGAAAAAGAGCCACACAAGCAGTTTCAGGGATTGATGGATTGAAAAGCAGTGTAGATACACTTATTGTTATCCCTAATGATCGATTACTAGAAATCATTGATAAAAATACGCCAATGCTTGAAGCATTCCGAGAAGCAGATAACGTATTAAGACAAGGTGTTCAAGGTATTTCTGATTTAATTGCAACACCAGGCTTGATTAACGTGGACTTCGCCGATGTGAAAACGATTATGGCTGATAAAGGATCAGCTTTAATGGGGATTGGTGTAGCAACTGGTGAAAGTAGAGCGGCAGAGGCAGCCAAAAAAGCGGTTTCTTCGCCTCTGCTCGAAACATCTATTGATGGCGCACATGGCGTATTAATGAATATTACTGGCGGTTCTAATCTAAGCTTGTATGAGGTTCAAGAAGCAGCAGATATTGTTACTTCGGCTGCAGATCAGGAAGTGAATGTGATCTTCGGTTCGGTTATTAATGAAGATTTAAAAGATGAAATTGTCGTAACCGTTATTGCTACTGGATTTGATGAGAGTCAAATGAAGAATACTCAGCAAAAACCGAAGTCAGTCTTACAACAAAAGACTCAATCTCAACCGAAAGAACGAAAACAAGAAACACCGCAGGAACCGGTACATCAACCACAAGCACAACGTCAAACGCAGGAAGAAGATACTTTAGATATTCCAACATTTTTAAGAAATCGAAATAGAAGAAGATAATTTAGGAAAAAGGTTGCCGAATTCATTTTCGGCAGCCTTTTTTTTATGAGAAAAAAGTATAAAATTCGTTCATAATAGAAAATTCACCACCTACTTGTCTCATGCTGAGTGCTTAATGGCCGCTGCGGAAAAATAATCGCAGCCTGCGTGAGTTTTAATATTTAGTGTAAAAGCATTAAAATGGATGATTTTCTACAAAATTCACCTTCGTGATAGCGAAGTGTATGTTTCTGGAGCGGTATCTAAACCCTCATTCCTCACTATGTGGCAGTATTGTTCTACATGTCAGATAAATCATTAAGGCATGGGTTTTGCTCGGTTTTCTTAGTTATAAAGAAAAGGAGTATTTCTATTTGATTCGGGTTAACCTCCTCCAAATTAATATTATATCTCAAGAAGACCGCTAAATTTATCATCATGTTGTTTTTTTGACAAAACCCCTAAAAATTTCCGAAAAATAGAGTAGGAATACATACAAACTCTGACAGACTTCTTTTGGATCTTACTATATACTATGGAGACAAGAGTTCAAGATTGTTCTGGAATGAAAGGAAGGAAAAGGTGGTTATTTATGTAGAGTTTATCTGGCTGTTAAACTTGATGATCGATTGGATGATTTTATTATTGACACAGTCGATCGCTAATTATTATGCAAAATGGTATCGAATACTATCCGCAAGCTTCTTTGGCTCTCTGGTCGTTCCACTAGCAATCCTATTTCCAGCTTTTGATCATCAGTCTTGGCTATTAAAAGTGTGTCATTCATTTGTCATTGTATTCATTGCATTTGGATTTCAGAATTTAGCAACATATTTAAAATTATTAAGCACTTTTTATTTTATGACTTTTGCTATAGGTGGTGGTCTGCTCGCAACACACTTTCTTTATGCTACCGAATCTATTAGTAATCTTAATCATGTATTAAATGCTAATGAAGTACATGTTCTGTTTGTGGTAATCGGTTTTCCTATTGTATTAGCTTTTACCAAATATCGTATGGACAAGCACAAATTCTATCAATTCAAAGGAGATTTTCTTTACCGTGTTTCGATACATTGGCAAGAAAAATCTTGTGATTCAATGGGGTATTTGGATAGTGGCAACCAATTAGTTGATCCAATCACACAAGTCCCAGTAATTATTGCTGATGAATATGTTCTAACGTCGTGGTTTACTGACGAAGAGCTAATGAAATTGAAAAAAAATCATCAGCAGATGTTGGAAGGATCATCTCATCAATTGCCTTCTTCATCATTTAGGTTAGTACCATTTCAAGGAGTGAAAGGAGAGACTGAGCTTTTACTAGTCTTTAAACCTGATTTTGTGAAGATTCAACTTGAACCAAATCCATTGAAAGTGGAACGTGTGCTAATAGGCATTCAATTTGGAAATTTAGCATCAGACAAAAGTTATCATTGTTTATTACATCCAAAGCTTTTCCAAAAAGCTGGATGAATGAAATAAAGAGGGAGTGTTCTACATGCTTTTAATACAAAATAAGTACAAAATGATCTTTTATAAAGTATTAAAAAAGCTTGGCTTTCAAGTAGATGAGATTTATTATATAGGTGGGAGTGAAGCATTACCACCCCCATTATCAAAAGAAGAAGAATATGAACTTATACATCGTCTGCCTGTAGGTGATAAATCTGCAAGAGCCATGCTGATTGAGCGTAATCTACGTCTTGTCGTTTATATTGCTAGAAAATTTGAAAATACAGGTATAAATATTGAAGATTTAATTAGTATTGGAACAATTGGATTAATAAAAGCAATTAATACATTTAACCCTGAAAAGAAAATTAAGTTAGCAACATATGCATCGCGATGTATTGAAAATGAAATTTTAATGTATTTAAGGAAGAATAACAAAATTAAAACAGAAGTTTCTTTCGATGAACCGTTAAATGTAGATTGGGATGGGAATGAATTGCTGCTTTCGGATGTATTAGGAACCGATGAAGATATTACATTCAAAGATCTAGAACACAATATAGATAAATCATTACTAAAAAAAGCCTTAAGTCAATTAAATGGCAGAGAACGGCAAATCATGGAATTACGGTTTGGTTTAGTGAACAAAGAAGAAAAAACACAAAAAGACGTAGCAGATATGTTAGGTATTTCTCAATCTTACATCTCTCGTTTAGAAAAAAAAATTATTAAAAGGCTTCAAAAAGAGTTTAATAAGATGGTTTGATTTTACGTTCATATCGGCTTTTTTTGAAGTGAAAAAGGTTAAATTTACTTGATTAAGTATAAAAATGGAAATTGAGCCTATGCATAAAAAACTCCCTTTTGGTGATACTGAAATTTGAGAAGGGTCTCCAATTGGGAGGGTTCATAATGACAAGACATAAAGTAGAAATTTGTGGGGTTGATACAGCAACCTTACCTGTTCTGAAAAATGAAGAAATGCGGATTCTATTTAAGCAACTACAGAATGGGGATCAATCAGCACGTGAAAAATTAGTAAATGGCAATCTTAGACTCGTATTAAGTGTTATCCAACGTTTCCATAATCGAGGAGAATATGGAGATGACTTGTTTCAAGTGGGATGCATCGGCTTATTAAAATCAATTGATAATTTTGATTTAAGTCAAAATGTAAAATTTTCTACTTATGCAGTACCGATGATTATCGGAGAAATAAGACGTTATCTTCGTGATAATAATCCAATCAGAGTGTCGAGGTCACTGCGGGATATTGCGTATAAGGCACTCCATGCCAGAGAAAAGCTATTGAATAAAACTTCGAAGGATCCTTCTCCATTAGAAATAGCAGAGGAATTAGATGTTCCTGTCACAGATGTTATTTTTGCCCTAGATGCTATCCAAGATCCAGTATCATTATTTGAACCGATTTTTAATGACGGTGGTGATCCTATTTATGTCATGGATCAAGTAAGTGATGATAACGTGAAGGATAATGATTGGATAAACCATTTATCTATTCGAGAAGGAATGCACCGTTTAAATAAACGGGAAAAAATGATTTTAAGTAAACGTTTTTTCCAAGGAAAAACACAAATGGAAGTAGCAGAAGAAATTGGAATATCTCAAGCTCAAGTTTCACGTCTTGAAAAAGCTGCCATAAAAGAAATGAATAAAGAAATGTTTGAATAAAAGGTACATACCTTCAAAAAGAAGCGATGATTTTACATCATCGCTTCTTTTGTTCCACTATAGAACAGTATTAAATTTTAGTATAAGAAAAACCTAAGGCTTTCGCGATAAGACTTGGCGATAAAGCCTTAGGTTTTCTAATTATTTATTTTTGGCTCTTTGATCTGCAGCTCTGCTTCTAGCCTGTGCTTCCCGGTCTTCAGCATCTGCTAGTTCTTCTGAGAATTCTATATCTCGTCCGTCACTTATTTGATTTTTAGGTGTTTGTGCCAAATGGTTTCTTCCTTTATTTCTTTTATGTTCATCTTTACCCATTTTCTCACCTGCTTTCTGTTAGGATGGTATTAGTATGTAACGAGTACTCGGTCTAAATTCCTTGATTTTATATAAAATTTTTATTCCTCTTCATCAATGGTTATCCATCACATATATTTATATAAAGGTGGTGATAACATGGTCACATTATCAGCTTTACAGATGAAAGACATTGTCTATATTGAAGATGGAACGAAAATTGGGAATTTGACCGATATTGAGATTAATGTAGAGTTGGGTAGAATAACCAGCTTAATTGTAGCAACGAAGACGAAATTATTTGGGGTGTTCGGAGAATCCAAAGAAATTATTATACCTTGGGAACACGTAAAAAAAATAGGTCATGATGTCATATTAGTAAAGAAACTTCCATATACGAACCATTCCTATACAGCAAATGAGGGAGACCAGATCAACTAAAAGAGGGTGATCTGGTTTTGGCTTTTATAACCGTATAGGAAAGTATAAATTATCAGCAAGGAAGCAATCTCGACGTAGTGGACAATTATTAAGAATATAGATAAGTGCAACTAGACTACCGCACTGCGCCATAAGGCTTGGCGGATAGCCAAGTTTTTCTTTATCAAACTGTTAAGCAGTAAAAAAATGTGGTAAAATGATGAAAAATAGGAGGATTTTCTGTTGGAACCATTTTATTATAAAGCAGATAAAGGGATACTAACGATCGATCGATGGGAACGAGAAAACCATAACGTTATTGCAGGATTCACTTCTCGTCATGGTGGAGAAAGTCAAGCCCCATATAATACTTTTAATCTTGGTTACCATGTGGAAGATGATAGGCAAGCTGTAGAAGGTAATCGATCAAAACTCGCTGATAAAATTCAAGTTCCGCTTAACCAATGGGTAATGGCAGAGCAAGTGCATGGAAATCGTGTGCAAGTGGTAACAAAATCGGAATGCGGCAAAGGAATTTATACGTTAGAGGATGCTGTTGGTCAGACAGATGGTTTGATTACAAATGAGCCAGAAGTGTTATGCACTGGATTATTTGCAGACTGTGTGCCACTTTTCTTTTATTCGAAAAAAGCACAAATCGTAGGGCTTTCACATGCAGGATGGCGAGGGACGGTAGGAAATATTGCGCAGCAAACAATACAACAGCTAACCAAAAATGGCGTCCCATTACATGACTTAGAAGTGGTTATTGGTCCATCTATTTGTATGGATTGCTACCGAGTAGATGACAATGTCATTAGACATATTCCAGAAGCATTTCAGGATACATATGAGCAAGTGAAGAAAGATCAATATGATTTAGATTTAAAACGGTTAAATCAATATTATTTAATAAAAGCTGGAGTACCTGCTGCTAATATTTATAAAACAAGCTATTGTACTGCACATGATTCGTTATTTTTTTCACATCGAAAGGAAAAGGGAAAGACCGGACGAATGCTAGGATTTATCGGTATTTTCCCATCAAACAAATAAAAAGGAAGGAGATTCGCTAGGTGAAAGTAGCAGATAATTTAGCACAAATACAAGAAAACATTAGACAATCCTGCTCCAATGTTGGGAGAAGTGAAACCGACATAAACATCATTGGTGTAACGAAATATGTTACAATAAACAGGGCGAAAGAAGCGCTTGGAGCTGGAGTAAAAAATTTAGGCGAAAACCGAATGGAAGGGTTTTTGAAGAAATATGATGAGATTGGTAATGATGCTACATGGCATTTTATTGGTTCACTGCAATCCAGAAAGGTTAAGGAAATCATTGCAAATGTGGACTATATTCACTCATTAGATCGAAAATCATTAGCAAAAGAAATAAATAAACGAGCAGATCGCCCAATATCCTGCTTTGTACAAGTTAATGTAAGTGGTGAAGAATCTAAACATGGATTATCAAAAGAGGAGGTTCCTTCTTTTATAGAAAAAATGGCGAATTACCCGAATGTGAAAGTAGTTGGGTTAATGACAATGGCCCCTTTTCTGGATGATGAAGCAATTTTACGTGGGATTTTTCGAGAGTTAAGACAATTACGTGATCAGATTCAGGCAGAAAATTGGGATTATGCCCCTTGTGATTACTTATCTATGGGGATGAGTAATGATTACCAAATCGCTGTAGAAGAAGGAGCTACACATATACGTATTGGTTCGGAATTAGTAGGCCCATACGATGAATAGAGGTGATAGAATGAGTATGAAAGGAAAATTTCGTCACTTGTTTGGTATAGAAGAAGAGGATGAATTCATCGAAGAACTTCAAAGCGAAGTTCCAAAGACAACCGGAGAAACAGAAGAAAAAGGAAATGTTGTAAGTCTTAGCTCTGTGCAAAAAAGTTCCAAAGTTGTTTTATGTGAACCTCGGTCTTACAGCGAAGTACAAGATATTGCAGATCAAGTGGTTAACCGTCGTTCAGTTGTTATTAATTTGCAACGGGTGGACACCCAGCAAGCAAGGCAAATTATAGATTTTATGAGTGGGACGGTATATGCTTTATCAGGTCAAATTAAAAAGCTAGGTTCGCAAACATTTTTATGTACACCGGAGCATATCGAAATTTCAGGAAGTATTACAGAAATCATGGAAGAAGTAGACCCAGAACAAAGGTGGTAATAGATGATGTATATGATTTATGAAATTCTTTCAACAGCTATGATGATCTATTCTTATGCGATCATTATTTATATATTAATGTCATGGTTCCCAGGAGCAAGAGATTCCTCCATTGGAAGGTTTTTAGGTTCGATTGTTGAACCTTATTTAGAGCCTTTTCGCAAGATTATTCCTCCAATTGGCGGCATGCTTGATATATCTCCTATCGTAGCCATTTTTGTTCTCCAGTTTGCTATGAGAGGCTTAAATTATTTATTTTTACAATTGTTATAAGAGGATAGTCAGGTGATAGTATGGATATTTATCAACATTTTAGAAAGGAAGAGCACCCATTTATTGATCAGGTGTTATCATGGAGAGAAGATGTAGAAAGGAGATTTGAACCTAAGTTAACCGATTTTCTACATCCAAGAGAACAAAAAATATTTAAAACGTTAATTGGTCATGATGAGAACTTACAACTAGAATTTCTCGGAGTGTGGGATCAAGCTGAGCGCAAAAGGGCGGTTTTAGCCCCTTTCTATGAATCCATTACAGAGGAAACATTTGAAGTCGACTTGTTACAAGCTTCATACCCTGCCAAGTTTGTGTCAATCGAACATCGAGATGTATTAGGTGCTTTTTTATCAGCAGGTATTAAACGAAAAAAATTGGTGATATTGTCATAAAAGAGGGGACGATTCAAATCTTAGTGGCAAAAGATATTACGAGTTACTTACTTGCTAATATTACATCAATAAAAAAAGCTACGGTTACATTTGAACCTGTTTCCTTCTCCGACCGATTTGAAAGTAATCAAAATTGGGTAGAGAAGAGTGCAACATGTGCTTCTCTTCGATTAGATGTATTAATTAAGGAAATGTATCAAATGTCAAGGCAACAAGCATTGATGCATATTAAAAAAGGATTAGTAAAAGTTAATTTTCAATCAATAGAGCAACCAGCATACGTACTAGAGGAAGATGACCTAATATCTGTACGTGGTAAAGGGAGAACGAAACTTAGCACGTTTGAAGGAAAAACGAAAAAAGATAAGTTTCGCATACGTTATGCAAAATTAATGTAGAATTTTTGCAGGAATTTATATGGTTATGTCGAATAAGTGTGGTACTATAGAAAGAGACTTCCATCAGTGGGGGGGCATCCTCCACTGAGGTTAGCGTAACTTATCAGGGGCTAGCGTCCGTTATCTCTCACTTATCCTTCTTTGATTATGTAAAGTCTTTAAGAGGGGCTTATGGACGATTGTTCACTGTGATAAAAAGAAATAACTTCTGGAGGAGGTGGCTTCATTGCCTTTAACACCATTGGATATTCACAATAAAGAGTTTGCTCGAGGATTCCGAGGATATGACGAAGATGATGTCAACGAATTTTTAGATCAGGTTATTAAAGATTATGAGACAGTCATCCGTGAAAAAAAAGAATTAAAGGAGCAAGTGGAAAAATTAGACGAGAAGTTGAGCCATTTTTCTAATATAGAAACGACCTTAAATAAATCGATTTTAGTAGCACAGGAAACAGCTGAAGAAGTAAAGGAAAGTGCTAGAAAAGAATCAAAACTTATTATTAAAGAGGCAGAAAAAAATGCGGACCGTATTATTAATGAAGCATTAAGCAAATCTCGAGCTATATCTTTGGAAGTGGAAGAGTTAAAGAAACAAGCGAAAGTGTTTAAAACAAGGCTTAAAATGCTAGTTGAAGCACAATTAGACTTGATCGAAAATGATGATTGGGATTCATTATTTGAAATGGAGCTTGAGGAAGATAAAGGTAGCTCAGAAGAATGGGATGAGGTTAAGTATTAATTAATACCTTGACGTAAAACGGATTATTACATATAATTTTAATGCAATGAAATAATTGAATTCGAACAAAATACAAGGATTGGGACAGTACAATAGTAAGGGCTATGGTAGCGAATTAGGGATGGTGGGAGCCTAAGATAGTTTATTATTGGAAAATCACCCATGAGTAGTAGCACTGAAAGGAAAAAGTAGGTGCTAACGAGTCATTCACGTTACGAATAGGTAATAAGTGGATAAATCAGTAAGATTATCTATAAGGGTGGTACCGCGAGCCTGTCTCGTCCCTTTTTGGGATGTGACAGGCTTTTTTTAATTCCGTCCATTTATAAAAAAACTGATAAAGGAGGATTTGAAATGGAGTATAAAAAAACATTGAACATGCCGAAAACAGCTTTCCCGATGCGTGGAAATTTACCAAACAAAGAACCAAAACTACAAGAAAAGTGGGATGAAGAAAAGATATACCAAAAAGTACAAGAACGTACAAAAGGAAGACCATTGTTCGTTCTACATGATGGCCCCCCTTATGCAAATGGTGATATACACATGGGCCATGCCTTAAACAAGGTATTAAAAGATTTTATTGTAAAATATAAATCAATGGCAGGATTTCATGCTCCATATGTACCGGGGTGGGATACACATGGGTTGCCAATTGAGCAAGCTTTAGCGAAAAAGAAAGTTAACCGTAAAAAAATGTCCGTAGCAGAATTCAGACAAAAATGTGCTGAATATGCTTTGAAACAAATTGACAATCAGCGAGCACAATTTAAACAACTAGGAGTACGCGGTGATTGGGAAAATCCTTACATTACGTTAAATAAATCTTATGAAGCTGCGCAAATTAAAGTATTTGGTGATATGGCGAAAAAAGGCTACATTTATAAAGGATTAAAACCTGTATATTGGTCTCCTTCTTCGGAATCAGCTTTAGCTGAAGCGGAAATTGAATATCAAGATAAGCGTTCTCCATCTATTTATGTTGCGTTTGATGTAAAAGATGGCGGAGATTTACTAGACGGTGACGAGAAGTTTATCATTTGGACAACAACACCATGGACAATTCCTGCAAACTTAGCTATTGCCGTGCATCCTGATTTAGAATATGCCGTTGTAAAAGTAGAGAATCAAAAGTATATTATTGCGCATGAGATGTTAAATCAACTAAAAGAAACGTTTGAATGGACAGAAGCAGAAGTCGTAAAAACATTTAAGGGTCAAGAAGCGGAGAAGCTTGTTGCAAAACATCCTTTATATGAGCGTGATTCTATCCTTATTTTGGGAGATCATGTTACAACAGAAAGTGGTACAGGACTTGTCCACACTGCACCGGGTCATGGGGAAGACGACTTTATTATTGGAAAGCAATACGGATTAGACGTACTTTGCCCTGTTGATGAAAAAGGGTATTTTACTGATGAAGCACCAGGTTTTGAAGGGCTGTTTTATGATGCAGCTAATAAAGAAATCACACAACAACTTGATAACAGCCAAGCCTTATTAAAACTAGACTTTATTACGCACTCGTACCCACATGATTGGCGTACTAAAAAGCCAACTATTTTCAGAGCAACCAATCAATGGTTTGCATCTATAAAAGATTTTCGTAATGAAATTTTAGAGGAAATCAAACGGATTAATTGGTTACCGAAATGGGGCGAAACAAGACTGTTTAATATGGTGCGAGATAGAGAGGATTGGTGTATCTCTAGACAACGTACTTGGGGTGTTCCTATTCCTGTTTTCTATGCGGAAGATAGAACACCAATTATTAATGATGAAACAATTAGCCATGTGGCGAAGCTATTTGAAGAACATGGATCTAATATATGGTTTGAATGGGATGCGAAGGACTTGTTACCAGAAGGCTTTACATCTGAGAACAGCCCAAACGGTAAATTCACCAAAGAAAATGATATTATGGATGTTTGGTTTGATTCAGGTTCTTCTCACGAAGGAGTGTTGGAAAACCATGAAGAGTTAAAACGACCAGCAGATGTTTATTTAGAAGGTTCAGACCAATATCGTGGCTGGTTTAATTCTTCTATATCAACAGCTGTAGCTGTAACAGGAAAAGCTCCTTATGAAACGATTATCAGTCATGGATTTGCTTTAGATGGTCAAGGAAGAAAAATGAGTAAGTCAGTTGGGAATGTTGTCGTACCATCAAAAGTGATGAAACAGTATGGTGCAGACATTTTACGACTTTGGGTGGCTTCTGTAGATTATCAAGCAGATGTGCGTATATCTGATGAAATTATCAAACAAACATCTGAAGGATATCGCAAAATTCGAAACACTTTCCGATTTATGCTTGGAAACTTAAATGACTTTGAAACAAGTCATATTACAGCGGATGATCAATTACAAGAAATCGATCGATATATGTTATACAAGTTGCAACAGGTTATTGAAAAAGCTCGTAAAGCATATGATGAATATGATTTTTCTACTGTGTATCAAACAATTCATCATTTCTGTTCGATTGATTTGAGCTCCTTCTATTTAGACTTTGCCAAAGACATTTTATATATCGAAGCACCTGATCATCCTAGAAGACGAAGTATTCAAACTGTATACTATGAAATCATTAGATCACTTGTGCAGCTGCTTTCACCAATCTTAACGCATACAATGGATGAGGTATGGTCTCATATTCCAGGTGTGAAGGAAGAAAGTGTTCAGTTAACTGATATGCCTAGTCCTCGTGAAGTGAAAGGCAGTGAACAACTAGAGAAAAAATGGGATCAATTTATGGATATTCGTGATGATATCTTGAAAGCATTAGAAGAAGCACGTGCAGAAAAAGTAATTGGAAAATCACTCGAAGCATCAGTTTCCATTCAAGCAAACAATGAAAAAGTCGAGGCTGTATTAAAGGAAATTCCTTATCTACATCAACTGCTGATCGTTTCAGATGTGAAAATAGTGGATCAGCTTGATGGGGGACAAAGCTACGAACATGTAACCTTAAGTATTGGCAAACATGAAGGTGAGACATGTGAGCGTTGCTGGGTTGTATCCAATACAGTAGGCGAAGACGAAGATCACCCTACTCTGTGCACAAGGTGTGCAACGGTTGTAAAAGAAAACTATACCGAATTACAGCAAGAAAAATGATAGAAAAATCAACTACCCTGCTATCGGGTAGTTGATTTTTCTGCATTAGGTGTTTTGGCGTTAGGTGATTCGTTGCTTTAGAAACATTATTATAGATATAATATAGAAAGACTACCATCAGTGAGGGCTCTCTTCTTCTTTAATTATTCTAAGTGTTAAATGGGGGGCTTACGGAAGATTGTTCACTGTAAGAGTGTATGTTAATGGTAAAGTGGAGGGAAAAATATGTGGGTATACTTAATTGCTGCTGTGGTAATATTATTAGATCAATGGACGAAATGGTTGGTAGTTCGTCATATGGAGATAGGTCAAAGTATAGAAGTCATTGATTCGTTTGTCTATCTTACTTCTCATAGAAATCCTGGAGCCGCTTGGGGTATTTTAGCAGGACAGATGACCTTTTTCTATATTATTACGGCTGTTGTGATTGCATTTGTTGTCTATTATATTCAAAAGTATAGCAAGGATAGTAAAATATTAGCCATTGCTTTAGCTTTTATCCTTGGAGGAGCGGTTGGTAATTTTATTGATCGCCTTTTTCGAAAAGAGGTAGTAGATTTTTTTGATGTCTATATTGGTACATATGATTATCCAATCTTTAATATTGCAGATTCGGCTTTAGTAATGGGAGTTATTGCTATTTTAATTGCAACTATATTAGATGAAAGAAAGAAAAAAAGGAGTTCTCATGCATGAGTGAAACATACATCGTAAAAGAGCAAGAGCAAGGACAGCGAATTGATAAAATTTTAGTTGCTGTTACAGAAGGATATTCACGTTCACAGATTAAAATATGGTTTGATAAGCAATTAGTAAGTGTAAACGGACAAACAGTGAAGCAAAATTATAAATGTCAAACAAATGATCAATTAGAGTGGACGGTTCCTGATGTAGTGCCATTAGAAGTGCAAGCGGAAAATATCCCCCTAAATATTGTATATGAAGATAAGGATATATTAGTTGTAAACAAAGAAAGCGGTATGGTGGTTCACCCAGCTGCTGGCCATCAAGATGATACTTTAGTAAATGCGCTGCTTTACCATTGTGAAGACCTTTCTGGTATTAATGGTGTTGCAAGGCCAGGAATTGTTCACCGTATTGATAAGGATACAAGTGGTTTATTAGTTGTTGCAAAAAATGATACAGCACATGAAAGATTAGCTGCACAGTTGCAACAGAAAAAGGTAAAAAGGGCATATAAAGCAATCGTTCATGGCGAAATTCCACATGACTATGGTACTGTGGATGCCCCAATCGGAAGAAGTGAAAAAAATCGTCAATTAATGGACGTTGTGGAAAATGGGAAGCAAGCTGTTACACATTTTGAAGTATTAGAGCGAATGCATGGAAAATTCAGTTTTATTAAATGCGTATTGGAGACAGGAAGAACGCATCAAATTCGTGTTCATATGAAATATATTGGGTACCCATTGGTAGGTGATCCTAAGTATGGCCAAAGGAAAACCATCGATGTAGAAGGACAAGCCTTACATGCTTACCAACTAAGCTTTGAACATCCAATTACAAATGAATGGTTAGAATTTGAAGCCCCATTACCAGATAAATTTTCTCATGTGTTAGAAAACATTCGTAAAAGTCATTGACAATTTACATTTTATTTGTGATAATAATGACAACATTATAAAGGCCTTTTAAAACAGTCCCGTGAGGCTGGTAAAGGAATTACGGAATTTTTGTGTATACGTATATCCTAATCCTTATTCCCTCTCGGTGAATAAGGATTTTTTTATAGGCTGGTTAAAGGGGTTATTCTGATGAATAAAAAAGCAAATGTTTTAGATGCTTCTGCCATGAAAAGGGCATTAACAAGAATTGCCCACGAAATATTAGAAAGAAATAAAGGGGTAGAGGGATTGATGCTTGTAGGTATCAAGACGAGAGGTATCCCTATTGCTCGGCGTCTACAAGAGCGAATTAAAGAAATAGAGAATGTGGAAGTGCCAACAGGCGAATTAGATATCACCCTATATCGGGATGATTTATCACATGTTAGTGAACATCCTGAACCACAGTTAAATGATGCGAAATTAAAAGAACAAGTAACAGGTAAAAATGTCATTCTTGTTGATGATGTTCTATACACAGGAAGAACAGTAAGAGCAGCAATGGATGCCATTATGGACCAAGGAAGGCCCTCACAAGTACAATTAGCTGTGTTAGTGGATAGAGGGCATCGCGAACTACCTATTAGAGCAGATTTTATTGGAAAAAACATCCCTACTTCACAAAGTGAAATTATTACTGTGGAGTTAGCTGAAATTGATGATAAAGATGCTGTTAGTATATTTGAAAACTAAATAGGAGACCTTTAAGGAAGTACAGAGATACTTGCAAGGTCGTGAAAGTAAGGATACGTGTATCAAAATGGACACGTCTACCTCTTTGCGACTTTGCAAAGAGGTTTTTTTAATGGATTAATGGAAAAAGGATGAGGGTAATGACAGATAAAGAAAAAGTATTAGATGTGAGAGATGTACCAGCATTATCAAAATGGATTTTATTTAGTATACAGCACTTATTTGCCATGTTTGGAGCAACAATTCTTGTTCCGTTTTTAACTGATTTGTCTCCTGCTGTAGCCCTTGTTTCAAGTGGTCTAGGAACACTGGCATATTTAGTAATAACAAAAGGGCAAATACCAGCATACCTCGGTTCCAGTTTTGCTTTTATTGCACCAATAACTAGTGCTATGACAATAGGCGGACCGGGAGCAGTCATGGTTGGAACCTTTTTAGCAGGCATAGCTTATGGGCTGTTATCGCTGTTCATATCTATTTTTGGAACCGGCTGGATTATGAAAGTACTGCCACCCATTGTTGTAGGTCCGGTTATTATCGTTATTGGTCTAGGACTAGCGCCTACAGCTGTTGATATGGCGATGAACGTAGATGGGGAGTACAGTGGAGTCCATTTTAGTGCAGCGATGGTTACACTACTGATTACCGTGATAGGGTCATTATTGTTTAGAGGCTTTTTTGGATTGATTCCTATATTAATTGGCATTATAGGAGGATATATATACTCTTTGTTTATCCAAAGAGTAATGAATGTGCAAGTTGTAGATACTAGTGGTGTTCAAACAGCTTGGGGGAAGATAGTAAATAGTGATTCTTTTGGAGAAATGATTCAGTCCGTCTTTTTAGTGCCAGAATTTGTTCTGCCATTTGTTCACTATCAACCGACAGATGTACTAAGCCTAAGCATTGTTGCCATTATGGTCCCAGTTGCTGTCGTCACAGTAGCAGAACATATTGGAGACCAAATGGTGCTTTCGAAAGTAGCGTCTCATAATTTTCTAAAAAAGCCAGGCTTACACCGATCCATATTAGGTGATGGGGTTGCTACTATCATTGCATCCTTATTAGGTGGGCCTCCAAACACCACTTATGGA
Source organism: Gracilibacillus sp. YIM 98692 (assembly GCF_010993965.1). GTDB lineage: Bacteria > Bacillota > Bacilli > Bacillales > Amphibacillaceae > Gracilibacillus. The sequence continues at coordinate 280,576 of NZ_WIXM01000002.1, forward strand.
GAAAATATCGGTGTGCTAGCCATTACAAGAGTTTTTAGTGTGTTTGTCATTGGAGGGGCAGCAGTATTAGCCGTTTTCTTTGGGTTTATTGGTATTATTACAGAATTAATTGCTTCGATTCCGACAGCCGTAATGGGAGGCGTATCAATTTTATTATTCGGTATTATCGCTTCTAGTGGTCTTAGAATGTTAATTGATAATCAACTGGATTTAGGAATAAAAAGAAATTTAGTCATTTCTTCTGTCATTTTAGTCATTGGTGTAGGAGGAGCTTTTGTAAGTATTCAGGTTGCTGAGGTAGAAGTGACGGTTGCCGGCATGGCTTTATCAGCTTTAGTTGGGCTTGTGTTAAACCTCGTTCTGCCAGAGAAAGAGTCAGGCTATGGAAATGGTCAAATGTTTGCTTCACCAGAAGACGAGTAAGAGAAAATACTCACAATAGGAGGGCCATAATCATGAAGGATTTTGTTACCATGCAAGGTTTAGAAGAAAGGGAAATGTTAGCACTTGTACAATATGCCAATTTGATTAGTCAAAAAGGAGTAGAGCCTTTCGCGAACCAGACTTTTGCTGCTAATTTATTCTTTGAACCGAGTACTAGAACAAAAATGAGCTTTGTTGTAGCACAACGACGCCTAGGGATGGAAGTGTTAGACTTTGCAACAGATCATTCCAGTATTACTAAAGGAGAAAGTATTTACGATACAGCTCGAACTTTTGAGTCCATTGGTGCTAATTTAATTGTGATACGTCACCAACAACGGAATATTGCAAAACAATTAGCAGAGCAATTGCAGATACCAGTTATCAATGCAGGAGATGGAACTGGAGAGCATCCAACTCAATCTCTATTAGACTTAGTTACTATTTATCAGGAATTCGAACAATTTCGCGGTTTAAAGGTTGTTATAGCTGGGGATATAAAGCATAGCCGTGTTGCTAGGTCTAATGCTGCCGCTCTGACTACACTAGGATGCGATGTCTTTTTAACAGGGATGGAAGAGTGGCATGATAATAGTTTAAACCTTCCATATATCTCAATGGAAGAAGCGGTTGAAACGGCAGATGTATTAATGCTTTTAAGGATTCAACGAGAACGACATCAAGATCAAGTAACACTGGACCAAGATAGCTACCTTCAGAAATATGGCTTAAGCGTCGAAAGAGAAAGAAAAATGAAAAAACATGCCATTATCCTTCATCCAGCACCTGTCAATAGAGGGGTAGAGATGGACAGCAGACTTGTAGAATGTGACCGATCACGCATCTTTAAACAGATGGAAAATGGAGTAGCTGCAAGAATGGCTATTATTAAAAACATACTGAACCAAGGGGGAAACTACAATGAGAAAAATTTTAACCAACGTCAAGCGTTTATTGGATAACGGCAGCATGGAAGAGTGTGAAATTCTCATTAACCAAGGGAAAATTGAAGCAATTGGTCTTGATCTAGATCGAGAGAGTGCTGATATTATAGATGGGAAACAACAATTAGTAGTACCTGGATTTGTCGATGTTCATGTTCACCTTCGAGAACCAGGCGGGGAAGCAAAGGAGACTATTGCGACTGGAACAGAATCTGCTGCGCGTGGTGGTTATACAACAGTGTGTGCAATGCCAAATACACAACCAACCCCTGACTCGGTTGAAGTGATGCAAGACATACAAAAAAGAATTGCAGCAACGGCCAACATTCGAGTCTTGCCATATGGCTCGATAACAAAACGATTGGTTGGCGAAGCTTTAACAGATATGGAAGCATTGAAAGAAGAAGGAGCTTTTGCCTTTACAGATGACGGAGTAGGGGTTCAATCTGCTGATATGATGCTTCAGGCAATGAAACAAGCAGCAGCTATTGATATGCCGGTTGTAGCTCATTGTGAGGAAAATACCTTGATACACAATGGTGTTATGCATGAAGGGAAGGTAAGTGAGCAATTACAACTGCCAGGTATTCCTTCTATATGTGAATCGGTGCAAATTGCTAGAGATGTTTTATTAGCAGAAGCCTCAGGTTGTCATTATCACGTTTGTCATGTCAGTACAAAAGAATCGGTTCGAGCAATTCGAGATGCGAAACGAGCGGGTATCCGTGTAACAGCAGAAGTGACACCACATCACCTGCTTATGAACGAAACGGTAATAAAAGAAGATGATGCTAATTTTAAAATGAACCCACCTCTTCGAGCGCAAGAGGATCAACAGGCACTTATTGATGGGTTACTAGACGGGACGATAGATTTTATCGCAACAGATCATGCTCCGCATACACATGAAGAAAAAGCAAATGGTATGGAAGAAGCGCCTTTTGGTATTGTTGGTTTCGAAACAGCTTTTTCCCTATTATATACTCACTTTGTGAAAAAAGAGATTTTCACATTAAAGCAACTAATAGATTGGTTAACGGTTAAACCAGCACAAACTTTTAATCTGCCATTTGGTCAGATTGAGATAGGAAAAAGCGCTGATTTTACGATATTACAGCTAGATCATAAACATCTAGTAAATAAAGATAAATTTTTATCCAAAGGAACAAACACTCCATTTAATGGATGGGAAGTAGAAGGAAAACCAGTTAAAACCATTTACCAAGGAAATATCGTGTTTGAGGAGGCAGCAGAATGAAAAGACAACTTATATTAGAGGATGGCACAGTTTTTACAGGACAAGCGTTTGGTTCATTAGAGGAAAGTATAGGAGAAGTCGTGTTTAATACGGGAATGACAGGTTATCAAGAAACATTATCAGACCCATCCTATTGTGGACAAATTGTAACCATGACATATCCACTAATTGGGAATTACGGTATAAATCGAGATGACTTTGAAACCATCAACCCGTCTATCTTTGGATTTGTAGTAAAAGAATTTTGTGAAACACCTTCTAACTTTAGAAGCGATGAAAGCTTAAATGAATATTTAAAAGCGAATGATATTCCAGGGATTGCAGGGATTGATACACGAAAACTAACCAAAATTTTAAGACAGCATGGAACGATGAAAGGAATCCTCACAAAAGCAGACGTTGATGAACAAGAAGCTGCACATAAGCTTGAAAATACAGAAAAGATTACCAATCAAGTGGAAAGAGTATCAACAGTAAAACCATATGTGGCCCCTGGAAGAGGTTATCGTATTGCCCTTGTTGACTTTGGCATGAAACATGGTATTTTACGTGAGTTAACGAAACGAAATTGTCATGTGACAGTTGTCCCATATAATTATAGCGCAGAAAATATTTTGCGATTGAAGCCTGATGGAATTATGTTAACAAATGGACCTGGAAATCCAAAAGATGTTCCAGAAGCAATTAATATGATTAAGGAAGTTGTTCCACATATCCCAACATTTGGTATTTGTTTAGGGCATCAGTTATTTGCATTAGCTTGTGGTGCAGATACAGCAAAATTAAAATTTGGACACCGTGGATCCAATCATCCAGTTTATGATTATGAAACGAAACGAACTTATTTAACTTCACAAAATCACGGTTATGCCGTAACAGAAGATTCAATTGAACAAACCAACTTAGAGCTAACACAAATTGCTTTGAATGATAAAACAGTTGAAGGTGTAAAGCATACTGAGTATCCAGCGTTCTCTGTACAGTATCACCCGGAAAGTTCACCCGGTCCGGATGACACGAATCAGTTATTTGATCGCTTCTTAAATAATATTAAGGCTTTTAAACTATCACAGAAGGAGGAAGCATAATGCCAAAGAGAACAGATATACAAAAAATTCTAGTTATAGGATCTGGCCCAATAGTCATTGGTCAAGCAGCTGAATTTGATTATTCTGGTACACAAGCATGCCAGTCTTTAAAAGAAGAAGGATACACAGTTGTCTTAGCTAACTCAAACCCTGCAACCATTATGACAGACCATACGATTGCAGACACAGTATACATGGAACCACTAAGTGTTGAGTTTCTATCTAAAATTATTCGCAAAGAACGCCCAGATGCCGTTCTGCCAACATTAGGAGGGCAAACTGGTTTAAACTTAGCGGTTGCTTTAGATGAATCTGGTATTTTGGCAGAGTATGGTGCAGAATTACTGGGGTCCAGATTGGATGCCATTGAACAAGCAGAAGACCGTGAGAAATTCAGAACTTTAATGAATGAAATTGACGAGCCAGTACCAGAAAGCCAAATTGTTAATAGTGTAGAGCAAGCATTAGATTTTGCTAATCAAATTGGTTATCCGCTTATTGTGAGACCTGCATACACGTTAGGCGGTACTGGGGGCGGTATGTGCTATAACGAAGCAGATTTAAAAGAAATTACAAGAAATGGTTTAGCGTTATCTCCAGTTAATCAATGTTTAATTGAGAAGAATATAGCTGGGTTTAAGGAAATCGAATATGAAGTGATGCGTGACAAGAATGATCAAGCAATTGTAGTTTGTAACATGGAAAACATTGATCCAGTAGGTATTCATACAGGGGATTCCATCGTTGTAGCGCCATCCCAGACATTAAGTGATCGCGAATATCAACTGTTGCGTTCAGCTTCACTAAAAATAATTCGCGCACTAGAAATTGAGGGTGGTTGTAATGTTCAGTTAGCCATTGATCCACACAGTTTCCAATATTACATTATAGAGGTAAACCCAAGGGTAAGTCGTTCAAGTGCATTAGCTTCTAAAGCAACAGGTTATCCAATTGCAAAAATTGCGGCAAAAATTGCGATTGGTATGACTTTAGATGAAATTAAAAACCCGATTACAGGTACAACTTACGCTTGTTATGAGCCAGCTTTAGACTATGTAGTAAGCAAATTTCCTCGATTCCCATTTGACAAGTTTGTGTTAGGCAATCGTCAATTAGGAACACAAATGAAAGCAACTGGTGAAGTGATGGCAATCGGGCGTAATTTTGAAGAATCCTTGTTAAAAGGTATTCGCTCACTGGATATTAGTGGCGAAGACTTTTATTTACCAACCCTTGCGGAAAATACAGTAGAAGAATTAAAAGAAAGATTAGTTAATCCCGATGATGAACGGATTTATGTTTTAGGTGAAGTGTTAAGAAAACAGATGACAGTGGAAGAAATCCATGCACTCACAAAAATTGATACATTCTTCCTTGAGAAGTTAAAGAATGTTATCGATTTTGAAGCTAAGCTTGCCCAAAGTCCTCAAGATATTGAACTTTTAAAAGAAGCAAAACAAATTGGCTTATCGGATACCCAGGTAGCAAGAGTTTGGGGAGTTCACGTAGATGAAGTGTATAAAGCTCGTACAGATCAAGGTGTTCTTCCAGTCTATAAAATGGTAGATACTTGTGCAGCAGAATTTGAATCAGAAACGCCATACTTCTACAGTGCTTATGAAGAAGAAAATGAATCAGTTGTTACGACTCGTAAAAAAGTATTAGTTGTCGGCTCTGGCCCAATTCGAATTGGACAAGGAATTGAATTTGATTATGCTACGGTACATTCTGTATTAGCATTAAAAGAAGCAGGATATGAAGCCATTATCATGAATAGTAACCCAGAAACAGTTTCAACTGACTTCAGTGTGTCAGATAAGTTATACTTTGAGCCATTAACATTAGAAGATGTTATGCATGTGATTGAACTGGAAAAACCAGAAGGGGTTATTGTTCAATTCGGTGGACAAACAGCTATTAACTTAGCGGAAGGATTAGAAAGAAGAGGCGTTAAGATTTTAGGTACGGAACTTGAAGCGATCGATACAGCAGAGGATCGTGATAAATTTGAACAACTTCTTCAAGAATTAGATATTCCACAGCCAAAAGGTCGAAGTGTACGACAGTTAGATCAAGCAAAAGAAACAGCAAGTGCCATTGGTTATCCAGTATTAGTGCGTCCATCTTATGTAATTGGCGGAAGTCAAATGGAAATTGTCTATAGCGAAGAGGAATTAGAAAGCTATTTAGCTAAAACCAACCATATAAAGCATAAACATCCAGTCTTAATTGATAAATATTTAACGGGTATTGAAGTGGAAGTAGATGCGATTAGTGATGGGGAGACAACGATCATCCCTGGTGTAATGGAACACATTGAACGTGCTGGTGTACACTCTGGTGACTCTATTGCTGTATATCCAACACAGCGTCTATCAGAAGAGATAAAACAAAAATGTGTTGATATTACGATAAAAATTGCAGAAAAACTAGATGTAAAAGGGCTTATTAACATCCAATTTGTTGTTCATCAAAATGAAGTATATGTATTAGAAGTTAACCCAAGAGCAAGTCGTACTATTCCGTTCTTAAGTAAAATTACGGGAGTTACGATGGCAAATATTGCAACACGTTGTATTATTGGAGAGACATTAGCTGGAATGGGGTACCAGAATGGAGTATTGCCTGAACCAGATACCGTTTCGGTAAAAGTACCGGTATTCTCTTTTGAAAAGCTGCGTAGTGTGGATACAATGCTTGGACCTGAAATGAAATCTACTGGGGAAGCAATAGGTCGAGATAAAACTTTAGAAAAAGCTTTATATAAAGGCATGACAGCTTCAGGGTTGAAAATTCCAATGGAAGGAGCAGTACTCATGACCGTTGCCGATAAGGATAAACAAGAAGCGTGCGGGATTGCACAACGTTTCTTTGAACTTGGATTCCATCTTTATGCAACGGAAGGTACTGCAGCAGCGCTTCGCGATTTAAATTTACCTGTTACAGAGGTTGGAAAAGTAGATGCAGAAGGAAAAAATGTTCTTTCCATTATTGAAAAAGGGGAAGTGCAAGTAGTAGTAAACTCACTCACTTCTGGTAAAAAGCCTAGATCAGACGGATTCAGAATTCGTCGTGAGGCAGTGGAGCATGGTATTGCTTGCTTAACAAGCTTAGATACAGCAGAAGCAATCGTGAATGTCATTGATTCAACAACATTTACAGCAAGACCTGCTGTAGAAGGGAAGGCTGTGGTTCTGTGATCTCAAAACAGATGCTAAATATAGAGAGCCATATTAAAATCGCAGAGGATACATTTGAAGTGGTCTTACCATTACCTGATGAGATCGAACTAAAACCAGGGCAATTTGTCCATATTGCACTTAAAGGGCATATGTTAAGACGACCAGTGTCTGTTGCAGATGTGGATAAAGAAGCGAACACTTTTACTATTATTTTCAAGATTTTTGGAGAAGGGACCCTTGCATTAAGTAAGTATCGTGCAGGTGAATCATTAGACGTGATTTTACCTTGTGGAAGTTTCTATCCAATTGAAAATATAAATGTAAACCATGCCTTGATTGTAGGCGGAGGGATAGGAGTCCCTCCTCTTTACTACCTTGGTAAACAGTTGAAGGAAAAAGGTGTGAAAGTAACAAGCGTGCTTGGATTTCAATCTGGTTCACAAGTATTTTATGAAGATAAATTTCGAGCTTTAGGAGACACGTTTGTCGCAACAAATGACGGTAGCTATGGTCACAAGGGGTTTGTGACTGATATTATCAAAGATTTAAATAAACCCATTGATTACTATTTTTCATGTGGACCAACTCCAATGCTTCAAGCCGTTACGAAACAACTAGAAAAAGAAAAAGGCTATATTTCATTGGAAGAACGTATGGGTTGCGGTGTTGGAACATGTTATGCATGTGTCATTCCATTGCGCGAAAATCCAAAACAATCCAAGAAGATTTGTAAGGATGGGCCTGTCTTTTATGCGAATGAGGTGATTTTATCATGAGTTTAGCAGTGCAATTACCAGGATTGGAATTAAAAAATCCCGTTATGCCCGCATCTGGTTGTTTTGGGTTTGGAAAAGAATATAGTCAATTTTATGATTTAGATAAGCTAGGGGCTATTATTGTTAAGGCAGCTACTGGAGAAGCACGTTACGGTAATCCAACTCCTCGAGTTGCAGAAACAGAGAGTGGCATGTTAAATGCGATTGGTTTACAAAATCCTGGCGTTGAAACCATTGTTAAAGAAGAATTGCCTTTTTTACGCCCTTTTCATACACCGGTCATTGCTAATGTTGCTGGAAGTACAGTGGAAGAGTATGTTTATGTAGCCAAAACTTTAAACAAATCAGATGATATTTCAGCATTAGAACTGAATATTTCCTGTCCAAATGTGAAAGAAGGCGGCGTCCAGTTTGGGACAGACCCAGAGCTTGCGAAGGAAGTGACATATAAAGTAAAAGAAGCAAGCGATTATCCTGTATATGTGAAGCTATCGCCAAATGTCTCTAATATAACAGCTATGGCTAAAGCAGTTGCTGATGCAGGAGCAGATGGACTGTCAATGATCAACACACTTACAGGGATGCAAATTAATTTGAAACAGAGGAAGCCGATTATTGCAAATCAAACTGGTGGATTATCTGGACCAGCGATTAAACCAATTGCAATAAGAATGATCTATGAAGTAAAACAAGCTTTGGATATTCCAATTATTGGAATGGGTGGCATCATGACAGCAGAAGATGTCTTAGAGTTTTTATTAGCTGGAGCTAATGCAGTAGCTGTTGGGACAGCGAACTTTCAAAATCCATTAGCATGTCCAGAGATCATTCAACAATTACCAGAAACATTAAAAAAATATGGGTTTCGTTCTGTGGAAGAAGCAATCGGAAAGGGGCATGAAGGATAATATGACACAACCTTTTTTCCTTGCATTAGATTTTCAAGATGGAGAAACTGTAAAACAATTTATTAAAAAAAATCAACTTGAAGGTGTTTCTGTAAAAGTAGGGATGGAATTATTTTACAGAGAAGGTCCGTCTATTATTGAGTGGTTAAAAGAACATCATCATCCTATATTTCTTGACTTAAAGCTTCATGATATCCCGACAACTGTAGAAAAGGCGATGTTTAATCTCGCTTCATTAGGCGTAGATATGGTAAATGTGCATGCTGCTGGCGGCAGTGAAATGATCCAGGCTGCAAGACAAGGACTAGAAGCAGGTGCGAAGACTCAAATTCCTAAATTGTTAGCAGTAACGGTCTTAACTTCTATGGATGAATCGGTGCTTCAAGAGGAATTATATGTGAAACAACCATTAGAAGACGCGGTGAAACGACTAGCTTATTTATCGAAAAAAAGTGGTGCAGCCGGTGTAGTGTGTTCCGCACATGAGTCGAAGCTAATTAAAGAAACATGTGGAGACACATTTTTAACTGTAACGCCAGGAATTCGATTAGCAGATTCTAGTCAAGATGATCAAAAGAGGGTAGCAACTCCTAGATTGGCTAAACGAAATGGAGCTGATTATTTAGTTATTGGACGAAGCATTACCCAATCAAAAGATCCGAAGCAAAGCTATCAACGAGTAGTAGAGGAGTGGAATAATGCTTAAACAGAAAGAAATGGCTAATGCTTTATACGAAATAGATGCAATTCAAATTCGACCGGACCGTTCTTTTGTTTGGACATCAGGAATTCATTCACCTATTTATTGTGATAACCGATTAACGATGTCGTATCCACATGTGCGAAAAAAAATTGTAGAACAATTTGCTGCGATTATTGAAGGGATGAACGAAAAGCCAGATGTTATCGCAGGGTGTGCAACAGCAGGAATACCACATGCAGCATGGCTAGCAGAGTATCTTGATTTACCTATGGCATATGTAAGGTCAAAGCCAAAAGGTCATGGCAAGCAAAACCAAATTGAGGGTAAAATCGAAAAAGGAGATAATGTCATTGTTATTGAAGATCTAATCTCTACCGGAGGGTCGTCGTTAGACAGTGCTCTTGTATTACGAGAAGCGGGAGCAAACGTGTTAAATGTCTTAGCGATATTCAGTTACGGTTTAGAAAAAGCTTCAGTTAATTTCTCAGAAGTCAATCTTCCATTTCAAACGATCACTAACTTTGATATTTTAGCGGAAGCTTTAGTTGAAAAGGGAAAAGTAACGGAAGAAGAAAGAAAAGATTTAATCCAATGGCGTGACGATTTAGGTAATAATAATTAATCATTTCCCGGGAAACCGCAAGATTACCGTCTGTTCGATCGCATTCGACTTTTATGTTAAAATATAGTAAGAATGGATGAAAAAGGCTCTGAAGAAGAGCCTTTTTTTATTAATGCAGAGGGAGTATTTTGTAAATAGCTTTGTATTGGTCAATATTTAGAAGAAAAACAAACAAATAAAAAGTCTTTTTTGGATCATGATTTAGATTAAGACCAAACAAATACGGGAAATTAACCCTAAAGGGTAATAGTTAAAAAAGAACAATTATAGGATCTCCATTTCATCATGCTGAAAAAAATCAAGTCAGGCCTTGTTATGTTTATTTTACTTTAAATGCGGTAATGGAAATATGAAGATTTTTATCCATGATTAAGAAAGCAAATGCCTGTTTTGTATGAGCTCATTCAATCATAGAAACCCTCTAGGGGAGATTATTAATGTAGTGGAGAAATAAGAATAAAGGGAAGCATTCATGCGGAATATAACATCGACTAATTGTTTATAAGAAAGTAAAAGTTTTTATCATGTTAGTAAGAAAGGAGATAGAATGACACATCAAACTCAAAGGCACGCAGCAGGTTGGAAATTGGAAAATAGTTATAAAGCTCTCCCGGATAAATTTTATGCTGAACTGGAATTAAATAAAGTAACCTCCCCTGAAATTGTTACAATAAATGAGGACTTGGCAAATTCTTTAGGCCTTGATGTCAAGGAGTTACAGAGCAAGGACGGGCTAAATGTATTAGCCGGTAATAGCATTCCTGATGATGCAACTCCTATAGCTCAAGCATATGCCGGTCATCAATTTGGGAATTTTACGATGTTAGGGGATGGTCGAGCTCTCTTAATTGGTGAACAGATAACTCCAGACGGTGACAGGTTTGATATACAACTCAAAGGTTCAGGCCGTACACCGTATTCTCGTGGAGGTGATGGACGAGCAGCGCTTGGTCCGATGTTGCGTGAATATATCGTTAGTGAAGCGATGTATGCCTTAGGAATTCCAACTAGTCGCAGTCTGGCTGTTTTAAAAACTGGTGATCCAGTATACAGAGAGGTAGAATTAGAAGGAGCGATTCTAACTCGTGTGGCATCAAGTCATTTACGTGTTGGGACATTTGAATACGCTTTTAAATGGGGGACGAAAAAAGATCTCCAAGCATTAGCGGATTATGCAATAGATCGCCATTTTGCTTATATTGATCCAGGTAAGAATAAATATTTAAGTCTTTTTCAAGAAGTCATGAAACGACAGGCAAATTTAGTTGCTAAGTGGCAATTAGTAGGGTTTATTCATGGTGTTATGAACACAGACAATGTCACAATAAGCGGTGAATCAATTGATTACGGACCTTGTGCCTTTATGGATAGTTATGATCCCAAAACGGTATTTAGTTCAATTGATGTTCAAGGCCGTTATGCTTACGGGAATCAACCATCTATTACTGGGTGGAATCTGGCGCGTTTTGCTGAAACCTTATTGCCGTTATTACATGAGGATCAATCTAAAGCGGTGGAAATGGCACAGGAAGAGCTATATCGTTTCTCAGATCTCTACCATGCAAATTGGTTGAATGGCATGCGATCCAAATTAGGAATTTTCACAGGGGAACAGCAGGATGTATCGCTTATCGAAGATCTGCTGCATTTAATGGAAGAACATGAAGCAGATTACACTAATACATTTCGTGCTTTAACATTTGAAAAGTTTGAAGGCATGAAGTTATTCGAATCGAAAGAATTTAATGATTGGTATAAGCGTTGGCAAGAAAGATTAGAAAATCAAACCGAATCTAAACAATCAATAAATCAATTGATGCAAGAAAATAACCCTGCTGTTATTCCTCGAAATCATCGTGTAGAAGAAGCATTGAAAGCTGCAGTAGAAAAAGGGGATTATAGCGTGATGGATCAGTTGGTCTGTGTGTTGTCCGATCCTTATGCACATTCCGATGAACAAGAGCCATACACAACTTTACCTGAACCGTCTGCCAAACCATATGTCACTTATTGTGGTACGTAAGAAAAACTGGAACAAAAACTCCCGTTCCTTAATGATCTATCTTCTGACATGTGTACATTTCGTAGTAGATTATAAAGTAATATAGTGAAAACTCTAATTTGTGAGAATTTCGACTTGTTCAGAACATGGCTAAGTGCTGAAGTACGTTTCTGCCAGCTACTTTTCCGCTGGGCTGGACTCACACTCATCTAGGAAAGAATGGTAGGAAATCACGTTATAAGTTGCATCATATTTTGTGAATATTACAAACAAATTTTAAACTTTCTCACGCTTATAATAAAAAGCTTGTAGAGTTTTTCTCTACAAGCTTTTATCTTTTAGTTTATGGATGAAATTTTCGTCTGGTGTGACATATAAGGTTTTTTGATTTTCATAAGTAACAAATCCTGGTTTAGCACCGCTTGGCTTTTTTACATAACGAATAGCTGTATAGTCAACTGGAACAGAGGAGGAATTTTTCGATTTGCTAAAGTTTGCAGCTAATTGAGCTGCTTCTAATAATGTATCCTCTGTTGGAGTATTGGAACGAATGACAACATGAGATCCAGGTATATTTTTTGTGTGGAGCCAAATGTCATCTTTTTTGGCTAAACGATTGGTTAAATATTCATTTTGTTTATTGTTTTTACCGACCAAAATCGTTGTACCATCTGTTGATTTATAAGATTCTGGTGTAGGTTTAGCTGGCTTTTTCTTTTTCTTTTGTGATGTCGTTTTTTTCTTCAAATATCCTTGTTCTTGTAATTCTTCCCGTATCTCGTCAATATCCTGTTCTCTAGCTGAAACAATGTGTTCAATAATTTCTTCTAGATATTTAATCTCTTCTTTTGCTTTTTTTTGTTCCTCTAGTACCATCTGTTTTGATTTCTTTAATTTATGGTATTTCTTGAATAATGCTTGTGCATTTTCACTTGGTGATTTATTTTCGTTTAACGGTATCGTTCGTTTAACTTGATCAGGATGGTAATAATCAATTACTTCAACCTCTTTATCTCCCTGTTTCACAAGATGCATGTGTGCAGTTAATAGCTCTCCATCTTTTTGATAATTATCGGCCTGCTGTGCTTGTTTTTTTGTTTTCTCTAGTTTTCCTAATTTCCGTATATTTTTGTTCATTTCATTTTTTAAAAAACGTGTTAGGTCTCCCGCTTTTTGCTTGACCCGGTCACGTTCCGCTTTTCCAGAGTAAAAGGTATCAAGCATCTGGCTAATGGAATCATAAACTTGACGTTGGCCTTCGTGTGAGAGCAAAGGCAATACGTAAAAAATAGTTTTTTTACCTTGAATAATTTGTGGTTTGTATTGATGGTTTTCCATCTGACTTTGTATATCGAGGAACGCCTGCTTGTAATCATCTATTTTGCCTAACTTTGCTTGATAAGTGATTTCTTTTGCTATTAAAGGCGATATACCCATAAATAGCTTTACAATTTGTTGATCAATCTTTCCACCATTAAAATCTATCTTTTTAATAAATGTTTCACCATCTGCTATTAAAGGATTGATCTTCCCTTGGTCAGGCGGCATGACATATGTACTGCCAGGCAGAATGGTTCTATGTCGGTTTTGCGCACCTGAAATATGCTTTATACTGTCTAATATCACCTGTTTTTCTTGGTCGATGAGAATAATGTTACTATGTTTTCCCATCAATTCAACTACAAGTGTTTTGGTGCTAATATCTCCAACTTCATTTTTCGTCTTAAAATGAATGTTAACAATTCGTTCATTTTCATGCTGTTTTACAGATTCAATAAAGCTTCCGCTTAAATATTTTCTGAGCATCATACAATACATAGAAGGTTCGGTTGGGTTTTCGTATTGATCGTTCGTTAAATGAATTCTTGCATAACTAGAATGAGCAGATAGTAAAAGCTGTTTGTTTTGGCCAAATTGCCTTATGGTAAGTAATAGCTCTGTATCAGTCGGTTGATATATCTTTAGGACACGTCCGGATTCCATTTCTTCATGTAATTCTTTCGTAATGGCACGTGTCACAACACCGTCAAAAACCATGTTTATCACCTCATTCCATCATTATAACATGTTCAATGCGGAAAGGATAAGATTTGAACGTTTTTGACGCTTATTATGTTATATATTGTCTACTTATCTATTTATTTGATATGATGTTTATAGGATCATCCAATTGTTTATAATAGGATTAGATGGAAGTGATAATGAAAATGTATAGTATGACTGGCTACGGTAAAGCTGAGTTAATAGATGGAGATAGAAAAATTCAAACAGAAATTCGCACGGTGAATCATCGTTATTTTGATATCTCTTGCCACATCCCTCATTATTTTTTACATATAGAAGATGCTATCCGTAAATTAGTGCATTCTCATTTGAAAAGAGGCCGAGTAATGGTGTCTGTTCATATAGATGGTGTATCATTGACAGAAAAGTCTCTTTCAACAGATTGGAACATGGTCGATCAATATTTAAAAAGTTTACAATCCATTCAAGATCGTTACGATTTAAAAGGGAATTTGAATGTAGATGTGCTTGCACGACTACCTGAAATTTTTGAGGTGAAAGAGGAAGCAGACATAGAAAGTGAATTAGATGATAAGGTGCTTCAGGCAGTTTCTGAAGCAGTTGAAAAGGTAAAGCAAATGCGAAAGATTGAAGGAAAAGCTTTAAAGGCAGATCTTCTAAATAGAGCAAATTTTATTGAAAATAAATTAAAACAGTTGGGTGAGAGGCGAAAAATTGTTATAATAGAGTATCAGGAGAGAATACAAGAGCGTATTGACTCCTATCTAGCAAATTCTTCTGTTTACGATGAATCAAAGCTAATGCAGGAAATAGCTTTGTTAGCGGAAAAAGGTGATATTTCAGAAGAGATCACAAGGCTAGAGAGCCACTTAAGACAATTTAAACAAATTATAGACGAAGAAGATGTTATTGGAAGAAAGCTAGATTTTATTGTACAAGAGGTGCACAGAGAGCTCAATACGATTGGTTCTAAATCAAATGACACTTGGATTAGTGAGCAAATCATTCATTTGAAAAGTGAAGTGGAAAAAGCAAAGGAACAGATCCAGAATGTCGAGTAGAACAATACATAATATGATGTGTCTGTTTAAATATTAAGGGGGAGCTCCAAATGAGTTTAAAGTTAATAAATATTGGTTTTGGGAATGTTGTTTCAGCAAATCGAATTATTTCGATAGTATCACCTGAATCAGCACCAATAAAAAGAATTATTACGGTTGCAAGAGATAACAATAAATTAGTTGATGCGACATATGGAAGAAGAACGAGAGCGGTCATTATTACAGATAGTGATCATGTTGTCTTATCAGCCGTTCAACCTGAAACCGTTGGTCAACGAGTAATTAGTCATGAAGAGATCAGTGAAGAATAAATAGGAGGAACCATTTTGATTGATGAAAAAGGCATTTTATTTATTTTATCCGGACCATCAGGTGTTGGCAAAGGGACGGTAAGAAAAGCGTTATTTGAGGAAGATACGAATTTAAAATATTCCATATCGATGACAACTCGACCTATGAGAGAAGGGGAGCGTGAGGGGGTTGACTATTTCTACCGCTCGCGTCAAGAGTTTGAGGAAATGATTTCTCAACGTAAATTGTTGGAGTATGCTGAGTATGTTGGCAATTATTATGGAACACCTAAGCAATATGTGGAAGAGATGATTGAATCAGGTCATGATGTGTTCCTAGAAATAGAAGTTCAAGGTGCTTTACAAGTAAAGGAAAACTTTCCGCAAGGTGTGTTTATCTTTTTAATCCCGCCAAGTTTGGAAGAGTTGAAAAACAGAATCAAGGAAAGAGGCACAGAGTCGGAAGAGTTAATTCTGAACAGATTAAAAGAAGCACGTAATGAAATCGAAATGATGGATGCTTATGACTACGTTGTGGTAAATGATGACATTGCCAGTGCTGTTGAAAAAGTGCAATCTATTGTTCAAAGTGAGCATTGTAAAAGAGAGAGAATTGCAAAACAATTTAAAGCATTATTGGAGGTTGATCATACATGATTTTAGAACCATCTGTTGATAAATTACAGACCAAAATTAATTCGAAGTATACACTTGTCACTTTAGCAGCAAAAAGAGCTAGGCAAATTCAAGACACAAAGTTGCATCGAGTAGAAAACCCTCAATCTTATACTTACGTTGGTCTTGCTTTGGAAGAAATTATGGAAGAAAAGCTAACTGTAAATTTAGATGACATAGAAGATTAATATGACTATATGGTTTTACAGCTCCCTCGCATTGCACCGGCTTGCGAGGGTTTCTTCTATTGCTGCATAGAACAAGAAGAGGAGACGATTTCATGTTGAATGGAAAGAACATAGTTTTAGGTGTATCAGGTGGAATTGCTGTATATAAGGCTGTCGCTTTAACAAGCAAACTGACACAAGCTGGTGCGAATGTAAAAGTTGTGATGACAAAGCATGCCGCTGAATTTGTTACTCCCTTGACTTTTCAAGCCATATCTAGAAATGAAGTATATATGGATACCTTTAAAGAAAAAGACCCTAAAAAAATTGCTCATATTGATTTAGCAGACTGGGCAGATGTATTTATTCTAGCACCAGCTACTGCTCACCTCATAGGAAGAATGGCAAATGGGTTAGCCGATGATATGCTGACAACTGTTTTATTAGCTACAAAGGCTCCCGTTTATATAGCACCAGCTATGAATGTACATATGTATGATCATCCCGCTGTACAACAAAACATGAACATCCTCGATCAATGGGGATATAAATTTATAGAACCTGGTGAAGGTTATTTAGCATGTGGTTATATTGGAAAAGGTAGATTGGAAGAGCCTGAGAAAATCATCACCTTAATAGAATCAGATTTGCAACAAAAAAAGAAATGGTGCGGTAAAAAAGTCTTAATATCAGCAGGTCCTACACGTGAACAAGTCGATCCTGTTCGGTTTTTTTCTAATTTTTCCTCAGGGAAAATGGGGTATGCATTAGCGGAAAAAGCAGTTGAATTAGGCGCAGAGGTTCATTTAGTTTCTGGGCCAACTTCTCTTCCAACACCTCGAGGTGTAATAGCTTATGATGTCACAACAGCTGAAGAGATGTTTGAGCAAATTGTTAACTTATATGCTGAAATGGATATTGTCATTAAATCAGCAGCAGTAGCCGATTATCGACCTGTCCAAACTTTCGATCATAAAATGAAAAAAAAGGATGGCCCATTAACAATTAAAATCGAGCGGACGAAGGATATACTCCAATATCTTGGTGATACAAAAGCACATCAGTTTTTGGTTGGATTTGCTGCAGAAACACAAGATATTTTGTATTATGGGAAAGAAAAATTGACAAAAAAGAACCTGGATGCTGTAGTGATTAATGATATAGGTCGAAAAGACATTGGATTTAATTCGGAACAAAATGAAGTCGTGTACTTATCAAAAAAGGGCAGTGAGAAAAGGTTAAAGCGAATGAATAAAAAGCAAGTCGCTAAACAACTGTTAGAGTTGATGGATAGTGAAGTAAGGAAGGATTAATATGCGAATCGCAAAAGTCATTGTCGATGTGCCTACTAGTCAAACAAATCATTCATTTGATTATATAGTTCCCAAAACATTAGATAAACTTGTTCAGCCAGGTATGAGAGTATCTGTCCCATTTGGTCCTAGAAAAGTGATGGGATTTGTCATCGATATCGTTGAGCAATCCGATCTAGATAAATTAAAAGAGATAGAGGAAATATTAGATATAACACCTGTATTAACAGAGGAGTTATTAAAATTAGGGGTTTGGTTAGCAGATCAAACTGTTAGCTTCTATATTCAAGCATTTCAAGCCATGTTGCCCCAGGTATTAAAAGCGAAATATAAAAAGGAAATAGAAGCACTTACATTCGAAGAGCTGAGCCCGTCTCTTCAGCAGTTGTTTGATGGGAGAAGTTTCATTGATTTTGAAGAATTTCAAGAGCGAGATGGCAACTACTATCAATTATTAAAAGAGATCAGAGCAGGACATGCCAAAATTCATTACAAAGTTAAATCAAAAGAAACAAAGAAAAAGGTTGCGTTTATTGAGCCGAATAAAGAGCTATACTTATTAGAAGAAGCACTTGTTGATATTTCCAATCATGCTAAGAAGCAAAAACGGATGATAGAATATTTTTTAGAAAATCCAGAACCAATTGAACAAAAAGCGTTGATTTCTAAATTGGATACTACCCCACACCCTTTAAATCAATTAGTAGAAAAAGGGATACTCAACAAAAAGGAGAAAATAATCTATCGTAATCCTTATAAAGGTACAGAATTTGAGAGAACTAATGCTCTACCCCTTAGTGATCAACAACAGAACGCGATTCAACCGATATGGGAAAAAGTGGAGCAAGAGGAACATCAAAATTTTTTATTGCACGGTGTGACAGGTAGTGGGAAAACAGAAGTATATTTACAAGCAATTGAGAAGGTTTTAGAAAAAGGAAAAGAAGCGATTGTGTTAGTACCAGAAATCTCATTGACTCCACAAATGGTACAACGATTCAAAGGCCGTTTTGGATCAAATGTAGCTGTCTTGCACAGTGCACTGTCACCTGGTGAAAAATTCGATGAATGGACAAAAATTCATAAAAAGGAAGTTAAGGTAGTCGTTGGCGCAAGGTCTGCTATATTTGCCCCATTTAAGAATATTGGCATTATTATCATTGATGAAGAACATGAGACAAGCTATAAGCAAGATGAGCAACCAAGATATCATGCCAGGGAAGTAGCGAAGTATCGAGGCCAATTTCATCAATGCCCGGTAGTGTTAGGGAGTGCAACCCCCATATTTGAATCTTATGCCAGAGCAAAAAAAGGTGTCTATCATTTGCTGGAAATGCCATCCCGTATGAATAATAATCAGATGCCGCCAGTAGAGATCATAGATATGAGAAAAGAACTGCATGCCGGTAATCGAACCATGTTTTCTCGAAATTTATTAGAAGAGATTAGAGAAAAGATGCAATCGAAGCAACAAGTCGTTTTATTTCTAAATCGCCGTGGATATTCCACTTTTGTGATGTGCAGGGAGTGCGGCGATGTCATGAAATGCCCAGCTTGTGATATTGCATTAACTTATCATAAAAGTTCCCATCAGTTAAAATGTCACTATTGTGATTATCAAATGCCAATGGTTTCACATTGTCCGTCCTGTTCGAGTGATACGATTCGATATTTTGGGACAGGAACACAAAAAGTAGAAGAATCCCTAAAGCAGCACATTCCGGAAGCAAACATCATTCGAATGGATGTAGATACAACTAGGAGAAAAGGAGCTCACCAGCGAATATTGGATCAATTTGCTAGTGGGAAGGCAGATATTTTACTTGGTACACAAATGATTGCCAAAGGACTTGATTTTGAAAATGTAACTTTAGTAGGGGTATTAGCTATTGATGCTATGTTGCATTTGCCGGATTTTCGTTCATCAGAAAAAACTTTTCAGTTACTTACACAAGTTAGTGGAAGAGCTGGCCGGCATAAATTACCTGGTAAAGTCATAATCCAAACATATACACCAGAGCACTATAGCATCCAATTAGCTAGTGATTATAACTTTGAGCAATTTTTTCAGCAGGAGATGCAAATGCGTAAAAACTTTCATTACCCGCCTTATTATTTTTTAACTTTAATTAATGTGTCACACCCCAATCAAATCAAAGTGCTTGAAGTTACGAAAATGATTTGCAAATTATTATATAAGCATCTGTCGGATCAAGCAACGATTCTTGGCCCAACCCCTTCACCAATTGTAAGGATTAATAATAGATATCGATATCAGTGCATGGTAAAATATAAAAATGAGCCTAGGCAACGTGAAATTATCCAAAAGATATTAAAATATTATTATCAAGATATTCATCAAAATGATTTAACGATACAGGTAGATTTTGAGCCATATCAATTAATGTAAGAGGAGTTATTGTATGAAAAAGGTTATTTTTATGGGAACACCGGATTTCGCTGTTCCTATTTTAGAAAAATTAATTGAAGATGGGTATACGGTAGATCTTGTTGTTACACAACCCGATCGTCCAAGAGGGAGAAAAAAAGTCATGACGCCGCCACCTGTGAAGGTAGCTGCCGAAAAACATCAAATTGACGTATTCCAACCTGAAAAAATTAAAGAAGACTTTTCTGAGATTGAAAAACGTAATCCTGATTTAATTGTAACGGCAGCTTTTGGTCAAATATTACCAAAGGAATTACTCGATATCCCTGTTTATGGATGTATTAACGTTCATGCCTCTTTGTTACCACTACTAAGAGGTGGAGCACCTATTCACTATGCCATATTAGAAGGGCATGCAAAAACAGGGATTACGATAATGTATATGGCGGAAAAACTAGATGCAGGGGATATCATCTCACAAATAGATGTTCCAATTGATGAGAGTGATGATGTTGGTAAGCTGCATGATAAACTTGCGGAAGCAGGAGCTAACCTATTAGGAGAGTCGATTCCTGCCATTTTTGAAAGAACCGCTAATCGTATACCCCAGGATGATGAAAAAGCGACTTTTGCTCCAAATATCAAGAGAGATCAAGAAAAAATTATCTGGAACCAATCACAACAAGAGGTATATAATCATATTCGAGGCTTACATCCTTGGCCTGTGGCTTTTACAAAATGGAATGGAAAGCCATTAAAAATTTATCAAGCAAGTAAATATAATCAAAAGTTATCGAACCAGCCAGGCGAAGTAGCTGTATTGGATAACGACGGGGTTGTTGTTACAACAGGTGATCAGTATGGTATTAAGTTGAAAGTCTTGCAGCCTGCTGGCAAGAAAAAAATGAATGCAGCTGATTTTTTAAGAGGAGTGGGAAGTAAGCTGCAAATAGGAGAGACGTTAGGCGAATGAAGAAAGAACAAGTAAAAGTACGAGAATTAGCATTAGATCTTCTCCTGCGAATTGGGGAACAAGGTGGCTATAGTCATTTAATGATTGACCAAAAGATGAAAAAGCATAGCTTAGACAAAAGAGATGGAGCTCTATTAACAGAATTAGTTTACGGTACTCTCCAACGAAAATTGACTTTAGATTATTATCTTTCTCCTTTTGTGAAACAAAAAAAAGCAGTGAACTCATGGGTGAAATGGCTGCTCTATTTATCAATTTACCAGATGCACTTTTTGACGAAAATTCCTGAGCATGCGATTATTCATGAATCAGTAGATATTGCGAAGAAGCGTGGACATAAAGGGATTGCTAATTTCGTTAACGGCGTTTTACGATCCATCCAGCGAAAGGGGTTGCCGAGTGTTGACTCTTTAGAGGATCCAGTAAAGGCAATAAGTATCCAAACAAGCCATCCTGATTGGTTGGTAAAACGTTGGGTTGATCAATATGGTTTAGAAATAACGAGAGAGATGTGTGAGTTGAATTTATCTCATAAACAAATGTCTATTCGAACACAGCCATTAAAAATATCCCGTAAAGAGTTATTAAAACAACTTGAAAATGATGGGATAGAAGCAAGGCCATCCACCATTTCAGATCAAGGGATAGTTATCGAGAAGGGCAATGTATTAAAGCATCCATCTTTTCAACAGAACCTTTTTACAATACAGGATGAAAGTTCCATGCTCGTTGCAGAAATGATGGATGTAGAGAAAGGCATGGTAATATTAGATGCTTGTAGTGCCCCTGGAGGAAAAGCGACTCATATTGCGGAGAGAACCGGTGATCAAGGAGTTATCCATGCTTATGACTTACATGCAAAAAAAGCAAAATTAGTGGATACAAAGGCAAAAGAATTGGAGCTTACTTCTATCACAACTGGTCAGGCCGACGCACGAATGTTACAGCAAAAACACCAACCTGAAACGTTTGATAGAATCTTAGTGGACGCCCCTTGTTCCGGATTAGGTGTTTTAAGAAGCAAACCTGATATTAAATATAATAAACGTGAATCAGATATTGAAAGGTTAGCGGACATTCAAACGGAAATTTTAGAACATATTATTCCATTATTGAAACAAAATGGCAAACTGGTCTATAGTACATGTACGGTAGATAAAGCAGAGAACGAAGAAGTGATTGCACATTTTTTAAAAAAACACTCCAATTATGAAGTGGATCCGCAATTCTTTGAGGAATTACCTGATGTATTGAAAAATGAGCGCGGGATAAGCGCTTATGGTATTCAAATATTTCCACAAGATGTAAATAGTGACGGCTTTTTTATGACTCGGCTAAAACAAAAGTAGTCGTTGATAGGTTTATTTGAGGTGAGGTGTGAGTTCATGAAATGGTATTGTCAAACAGATAAAGGGAAGGTAAGGCATTATAATGAGGATGCGGCAGCTGTTTTAAATAATGAAAAAAATTATTTGTTAGCAATGGTTGCCGATGGTATGGGTGGCCACCAAGCAGGTGATGTTGCAAGTCAGCTGACTTTAGAGACATTGGAAACCTATTGGAATGACTTGCAAGTACCCTTAGAAAAAGAAGAAGCTGAGAAATGGCTGTATGATGCTGTAATTGCTGCAAATGCACAAGTTTTTCAAAAGAGCCAACAAGATCCGTCATGTCAAGGAATGGGGACGACCGTTGTGGTTGCTTTATGCACGGAATCATTCATTATTGTAGCACATATAGGTGATAGTCGTGCTTATTTAATAAATGATTTAGAATATGTGCAATTAACAAAAGATCATTCATTAGTAGGTGAGTTAGTAAGGTCAGGACAGTTATCAGAAGAAGATGCCCGGGTGCACCCTAGAAAAAATGTCATTTTAAAAGCACTTGGAACAGAACAACAAGTGGAACCTGATATCCATATGACAACTTGGGAACGATTTGATAAGCTCATTTTATGTTCAGATGGGCTGACGAACAAACTAACTGATGAAGAATTGCATCAATATCTTAAAGAAAATGTGACAGAAAACACGGTTAAGGAATTAATTCAAAAAGCAAATGATCGAGGTGGAGAGGATAATATTAGTATAGCGATAGTTGACCACACTAAAGAAGTTGGTGATACTTCATGTTAGAGGGTCATACTTTAAGTGATCGCTATGAAATTATAAAGCTCATAGGCGGAGGCGGTATGGCGAATGTGTATCTTGGAGATGATACTATTCTCAACCGTCAAGTAGCTATAAAAGTTTTACGGTTAGAGTATGCAGACGATGACGAATTTATTACGAGGTTTCACCGTGAAGCTCAAGCAGCAACTAGTTTATCCCACCCTAATATCGTAAACATCTATGATGTGGGCGAAGAAGATCAAATATATTTTATGGTGATGGAATATGTGGATGGCATGACATTAAAGCAATACATACAATTACATGCACCAATTGAAGTAGAAGAAGTTTTGGATATCATGTCACAATTGACATCAGCTATTTCGCATGCACATGAAAATGGTATTATACATCGTGATATAAAGCCACAGAATATGTTAATTGATCAATATGGTCAAGTAAAGGTGACGGATTTTGGAATTGCTGTTGCATTAAGTGCTACAGCGTTAACACAAACTAATTCCGTACTCGGCTCGGTTCATTATTTATCACCAGAGCAAGCTCGAGGCGGAAAAGCTAACCGGAAATCAGACATTTATTCGTTAGGAATTGTGATGTTCGAGCTTCTAACCGGTCACCTTCCTTTTTCTGGTCAATCAGCAGTTTCTATCGCATTAAAGCATTTGCAAAGAAACACACCTTCTGTGAAAGAATGGAATCGTAATGTACCACAGTCTGTCGAAAATATTGTGTTGAAATCGACAACAAAAGACCCTTTTCACCGGTACCAATCGGTACAAGAAATGGAAGGAGAATTACAGGTCGCACTGGATGCTGACCAACTTCATGCGCCTAAATTCGAACCTCCTCTTTCCGATGACGAAGAAGAAACAAAGGCTATACCTATTGTGAATGACGAGGGCCAAAATCTTTCTAATACGAATGTTGATAACACCATTGTTCATAAACAAAATGGCTCTTCTCAGGATGAAAATGTTGGATGGAAAAATAAGAAGAAAAAAAGAAAAAAGACAATGCTATGGGTGACAAACATACTAGTTATTTTATGTGGAGCCATTTTTATTGCACTGTTTGTTTTACCAAGCTTGTTTCAGCCAAAAGATGTGACTATTCCAGATGTTTCAGGTAAATCCTATGATGAAGCATTACAGCAATTAACGGAGTTAAAGCTTAATGTGGAGAAAGAAAGTGTACATGATAATGAAATAGAAGAAGATATTGTCATCGAAACTTCGCCTAGAGCTAACGAGATTGTAAAAGAAGGAAGAGACATTCAAGTGTTTGTTAGTTTAGGTCCGGAAACAGTTTCCTTTGGTAATTATGTAGGTAGAGATTATAATCGAATAGAGAGTATTTTATTAGATTTAGGCTACCGTAATGTTCAGAAGAATGAAAAACACTCGGATCAACCAGTTGGTGAAATCATTGCACAATATCAACCAGAACCGGGTGAAGAAGTAGTTCCAGGTCAGACATCGGTTTATTTTGACGTGAGTATAGGTCCAGAAACTATTTACTTAAATCGGTTGGTCGGTTTGCATGTGGATGAAGCGACAGACTATTTAAAAGAAAATGAATTATCGGTGAATATAAACGAACAATATCATGACGAAGTTGAGGAAGGGTATGTGATTGAGCAATCTCCTGCACCAAATGAAGAAGTAGTGAAGAATGATCAAGTAACATTAGCTGTTTCGCGTGGGCAAGAAGAACCTTCCCCTATTACACATACCGTTACAGTTGAAGTTCCTTATACAAAGGAATCATCATCTGAAGATGGCGATTCCAGTGAAGCGCAAGAGGTTAGTATTTATGTAGAGGATATGAATCATCGAATGTCAGAGTTGTATCAAGAAGTAGAGTTAATAACAGAAGATACGACATTCGATATTCATCTAACCATTGCGGAAGGTGAAGAAGCATCATATAAAGTCTTACGTGATAATGAACTGCTTATAGAAAAAACATTATCTTATGATGAAGTAGAGGGTGAGTAAATGCCTAAAGGAAAAATTGTAAAAGCTTTAAGTGGTTTTTACTATGTTTGGCATGAAGGAAATTTGATTCAATGTCGTGGAAGGGGAGTTTTTAGGCAAAGAAAAATTTCTCCTTTAGTTGGCGATCATGTTGAATTTGATTATAGCGGGGACCAAGAAGGTTTTATCTTATCCATAAATGAGAGACGAAATGAGTTAGTGCGGCCTCCAATTGCCAATGTGGATCAGGCAATTGTCGTATCATCTGCTAAAAAGCCAAATTTAAGCTTAGCCTTATTAGACAAATTTTTAGTTATGGTGGAAGCTAAATCGATCCAGCCTCTATTATTTTTTACAAAAATGGATTTGTTAGAAGATGCGGATGCTAACCAATTAAGAGAGAAGTTAGCTTATTATGAACAAATAGGTTATGTGGTAGAGTTTCTCTCTACTTCCAATCCGCAATCAATGACGCAATTAACGGACCATCTTGATGGAAAGGTCTCTGTTTTCGCTGGACAGTCGGGTGTGGGAAAAACATCAATATTAAATGCATTGGTACCTGGACTGGAACTAGAGACAAATCATATATCGGAAAGCCTTGGGAGAGGCAAGCATACAACACGACATGTAGAGCTTATTGAGTATCATAATGGATTAATTGCAGATACTCCTGGGTTTAGTGCATTAGATTTTTCTGAAGTGAATTTAGAGGAACTTCCAGACTGTTTTCCTGAGTTCGTAGAGAGAAAACGAGATTGTAAATTTAGAGGCTGTATGCATATAAAGGAACCTAAGTGTGCCGTGAAAGAAGCAATAAAAAATAACGAAATTTTGGAAGAGAGATATACTCATTACTTACAATTTAATGAAGAAATAAAACAGAGAAAGCCGAGGTATTAGCATGACTGTTAAAATTGCACCATCTATTTTATCAGCAGATTTTTCTATTTTAAAAGAGGAGATTCAAGATGTGGAAAAAGGGGGAGCTGATTATATTCATGTGGATGTGATGGACGGACATTTTGTGCCAAATATTACAATTGGTCCATTGGTTGTTTCGTCCATACGTCCTATCACTGATTTAACGTTGGATGTTCATCTTATGATTGAAAATCCAGACCAATATATAGATGAATTTGTAAGTGCAGGTGCAGATATTATTACTGTACACGTAGAGGCATGTAAACATCTTCATCGTACGATACATATGATTAAAGAAGCAGGGATTAAAACAGGTGTTGTTCTCAATCCTGCTACTCCAGTTGAGATGATTAAACCTATTCTTCACGAAATCGATTTAGTTTTATTTATGACGGTTAATCCAGGTTTTGGAGGACAAACTTTTATACCAGATGTATTAAATAAGGTGAAAGCTGCAGTAAAATGGCGAAAGCAACAAGACCTGCACTTTGAAATAGAAGTAGATGGCGGAGTGAATAACGAAACAGCCAAACAATGCAAAGAAGCAGGGGTAGATGTACTAGTTGCAGGAAGTGCAATATTTAGCAAATCAGATCGTGAATCGGAAATTAAAAAAATTCGCCAAGCTTAAGTTTTAAGAAAGGAAGTACTTCATGACAAGGGTAGGTATAGTAGCTGGCGGACCAAACTCAGCTATAGCTGATTTAACACAATATCGCCAAGATATAGACATTTGGATTGGAGCCGACTTAGGCGCTTGGTATATATTAGAAAAGGAATTAATACTAAACACAGCTGTTGGTGACTTTGATTCGGTTAACAATGATCAGCTTATTTTAATCCAAAATAATGCTATTTCTTTCAAGCAATACCCAATAGAGAAAGACGCTACAGATTTAGAATTAGCGATTGAGATAGCCTTCCATTTTCAACCTTCTGCTATTCATTTGTTTGGTGTAACGGCAGGCAGGTTGGATCATGAATTAGCCAATATCCAAATGCTCTATCAGATAATGAATAAAGGGGTAGAAGCCACTATTGTAGATTCCATTAATGAATTATCCCTGTTTCGACCTGGCTCTCATAAAATATATGTAAAGAATCAAAAAGTGAATATTTCCTTCCTCCCCTTTAGCAACGTTGTTCAAAATTTAACTTTAGGCGGTTTTTATTATCCTTTGTACAGGGAAAATCTAGAGTGGGGAACTACTCTTTGTCTTTCTAATTATTTAATTGAAGAAGAAGGTACTTTTTCTTTTGATTCTGGCATATTAATAATGATAAAGAGTCGAGAAAGTTAAAGAAACAATTGGTGAAGTCTAGTTATTCTTGTTCTTACAGTGTAAAAAATCGAGCTTTTCACAACAGTAATCGGTACTATGTAGGTGATTCTTACATATGTTTATACTATAAGCTGCTAAAATGTTGTGAATGAAGCATAGTTTGCAAAAGGGATGAGGAGGGGTATAATGAAGTTTTATACCATTAAACTACCGAGGTTTATTGGTGGGTTTATTCGTGCCATTTTAGGGTCAGGTAATAAAAATTAAATGTAAAGTGCAAAGAAAAAAGGCTCCTTGTTCATTAAGGAGCCTTTTTTCAAACGTTTTTGTTTTCCATTAAACACGCTGTACTTTGCCAGATTTCAACGCACGAGCAGAAACATATACACGTTGTGGCTTTCCGTCAACCATGATTCTTACTTTTTGTACGTTAGATTTCCATTTACGCTTACTCGCATTCATAGCGTGTGAACGGTTATTTCCTGAAGTCGTTTTACGACCAGTTACAACACATTTACGTCCCATTTTAAATTCCCTCCTACTTACACTAACTCTATACATACTTATTTAATTTATCATATCTGTGGATTTTTTGCAATTTATATCAACTGATTCTTTACTTTTGGGAGTTTGAGATAGCAGACTAGACATAGCTTGACAGATTACATTTTTTCATACATTCTATAATGGAAACAGTCTAGAATCTTATGCGAATTAAAAAATGGAGTTAACATACATATAGAACGATTTTCATCCATGTATGAAGTAAATGGAAAAGTGTTTGTGTATAGTAGAGACTAAGGAGGAATTCTGTATGTCCATTGAGTTAAATACAAATAATGGTCAAGTGACCATTACAAATGAGGTTATTGCCACCATAGCTGGTGGTGCAGCGGTTGAATGTTACGGCATTGTAGGAATGGCCTCTAAGAAACAATTAAGAGATGGGCTTGCTGAAATTTTAAGAAAAGAAAATTTTACAAAAGGTGTGATTGTAAGGCAGGAAGATTCTAATATACATATTGATATGTATATTATTGTAAGTTATGGAACCAAGATTTCGGAAGTTGCCCATAATGTACAATCACAAGTGAAATACTATTTAGAAAAAACGTTAGGTTTAACGATCCAATCCATTAATATATATATTCACGGTGTGCGGGTTATTCAGGACTAGTAGTCGATGTAAGGGAGGAAGTTGCAAGTGACAAAAAATCATATTGATGGGGCCTTGTTAGCGCAAATGGTGCTTTCTGGCGCCCGTCATTTATCTAATCATGCAGAAAAAATTGATGCTTTGAACGTGTTCCCTGTTCCAGATGGAGATACCGGAACGAATATGAATTTATCGATGACATCTGGAGCAAATGAAGTAAAAAATGCTGATACCTCTTCGGTATCCGATGTAGCTAATGCATTTGCAAAAGGTTTGTTAATGGGAGCACGAGGAAACTCAGGTGTTATTTTATCTCAGTTATTTCGAGGATTTGCCAAAGGTGTAGAGGATAAAAAAGTTTTAGATAATCAAGGACTAGCTGAAGCATTAGAAAGTGGTGTGATAACAGCTTACAAAGCGGTCATGAAGCCAGTTGAAGGAACGATTTTGACAGTTGCAAAGGAAACAGCTGAAAAAGCAAAAGATTATGCAAATACAGATTCAGATGTCGTTGTTTTTATGGAAAAGGTGTTAACCGCTGCCAAATCATCCCTAAAGAAAACCCCTGATTTATTGCCTGTGTTAAAGGAAGTAGGGGTTGTTGATAGTGGCGGACAGGGTCTAGTCGTAATTTATGAAGGATTTCTTGCCGCCTTAAATGGAGAAGAGTTGCCTGCTGTCCATGAAGAAACAATGGATATGGATGACCTTGTTCAAGCAGAACATCATAAATCCGCCCAACACTTTATGAATACAGATGACATTGAATTTGGTTATTGCACTGAATTTATGGTGAGATTTGAAAATGACAAG
Source organism: Gracilibacillus sp. YIM 98692 (assembly GCF_010993965.1). Taxonomy (GTDB): domain Bacteria; phylum Bacillota; class Bacilli; order Bacillales; family Amphibacillaceae; genus Gracilibacillus. The sequence continues at coordinate 309,662 of NZ_WIXM01000002.1, forward strand.
CTCAAAGAGCATCCATTTGATGAGGCAACTTTTCGTGAAGAGTTAAGTGAACATGGCGACTCTTTACTCGTTGTGTCAGATGATGAAATTGTAAAAGTACACATACATGCAGAATATCCAGGTGATGTTTTTAATTTAGGACAGCGATTCGGTAGTTTTATTCATCTAAAAGTAGAAAATATGCGTGAACAACATTCCAATATTGTTGGGAAAGAAGAAACTGATAAGCAGAAGCAGCCATTTGCTGTCGTTACGGTTGCCATGGGAGATGGATTAACCGAGTTGTTTAAGAGCCTTGGTGCATCCGAAGTGATTCAAGGTGGTCAAACAATGAATCCAAGCACTCAAGATTTGGCAAATGCAGTGAAAGAAGCTAATGCAGAAAATGTCATCATTTTACCTAATAATAAAAATATTGTGATGGCTGCCGAACAAGCAGCAGAATTAACGGATGACTCAGTAGCTGTTGTCAAGACAAAAACAATACCTCAAGGGATGGCAGCAATGCTTGTTTTTAATCCCGAGGATACAATAGATGATAATGTTGAAAATATGTCTGCAGCCAGCGATGAGGTGAAAACAGGACAAGTAACCTATGCTGTAAGGGATACACAAATTGATGGAATGACCATTGAAGAAGGTCATTATATGGGACTTGCTGATGGGGAAATAAAAGTAAATGATCCAGATCAAATGATTGTCATTAAGCAGCTACTAACGGAAATGATCAATGATATGGAAGATGAAATTGTGACAATATTGCGAGGAGAAGAATCATCTGATCAAGAAGAGGCGGAAATTATTAAATTCTTAGAGGAAGAGTTTCAGGATTTAGAAGTAGAAGTCCATACTGGCAATCAACCTATTTACTCTTATATATTTTCTATTGAATAAAGAGAGACTTCCATCAGTGTGGGGTTTCTTCATCCCCCACTGATGGTTAGCAAAACTTATCAGTGTGATAGCGTCCGTTATCCTCCCCACTTCTACTTTTTTCATTATTCTAAGTCTTGAAGGGGGCTTACGGACGATTGTAGATCGTGATAATATTTTTTGTAAGAAGGGGCTTTCTCATAAGTTCAGTTTGCGAATTCATACTGATTCAGTAACGTATTCCAGTTGCGTGAACAGTGAGCTTACTTTTGAGACAGCTCCTTATTTTCGGTTCCATATAAATGTTATAAGGTATGAAAGTGTGAGGTTTTAGAGATGATATATGACTCTGTTAAAGATATAAAAGGAATAGGCCCGAAAATGGTAGAGCATCTAGCAGATATGGAAATAGAAACCATAGAAGATCTGTTATATTATTTTCCTAATCGCTATGACCATTATGAACAAAAACCTTTGCACGACCTAGTTCATGACGACAAAGTTACGATTGTCGGACAAGTACTGCAAGAGCCTCTTGTTCATTATTATAATAAACGAAGATCAAGGATGATTGTACAATTAAAAGTCGACGGAGCTGTTGTAAAAGGGGTGTTGTTTAATAGAGCTTTTGCTAAAAAGCATTTTCAACCAGGTGAAACTGTTTCGTTAAACGGTAAGTGGGATCAACATCGCTTGCAAATCACAGTGGATCAGTTTAAAAAGGGAAGTATTGATGCTAAAAGTCCTATTACTCCCATTTACTCATTAAAAAGCGACATAAAAAATGTGCAAATGATCAAGTTTTTAAAAGAAGCGTTAACTACATATTTATCTTCTATCAGAGAGATTTTACCAAGTACTTATTTGCAAGCTTATAAATTGCCATCTATCCACGAAGCGTTACAAGCTATCCATTTTCCGGCATCTTTTAAAGAATTAAAACATGCTAAGAGAAGATTTATTTATGAAGAGTTATTAATATTTCAATTTAAATTACAACTTATCCGCAAAAGAAATAGAGAAGCAACGAAAGGAAATAACCAACGATTTAACAAAGATCAAGTAGATCAATTAATGCACAGCTTTCCGTTTACTCTAACAGATGCTCAAATGACTTGCCTTAATGACATATTAAAAGACTTGGCATCTCCTTATAGGATGAACCGGTTATTACAAGGAGATGTAGGATCAGGGAAAACAGCTGTAGCCATTTTAAGTCTTTATGCATCCGTTACTGCAGGTAAACAAGTTGCTTTCATGGTTCCGACTGAAATATTAGCAGAGCAGCATGAGGAAACGTTACAGGAATTATTACCAGAGCATGTCATTATAAGAAGGCTAACTGGATCCATAAAAGGGAAAAAACGAAAAGAATTTTTAGAAGAAATTTCGACTGGTGAATGTGATGTAGTGGTAGGTACTCATGCACTTATTCAAGATGATGTTCATTTTGCGAATTTAGGATTTGTAATTATTGATGAACAGCACCGCTTTGGTGTTAATCAACGTAATATATTGAAGGAAAAAGGAATATTGGCTGATGTTTTATTTATGACTGCTACTCCTATTCCTAGGACTCTTTCCATTACTACATTTGGGGATATGGATGTATCCAAAATTGATCAAATGCCCCAAGGTAGAAAGCCGGTTGAAACTTATTGGGTAAAACATAACATGTTAAATAGAGTGTTATCATTTATTTACAAAGAAATTCAACAAGGTTATCAAGCGTATATTATTTGTCCTTTAATTGAAGAATCAGATAAATTGGATATACAAAATGCATTAGATCTCTATCATCAATTACAGGAGTTATTACCAGCTCATGTCAAAGCAGGCTTGTTGCATGGACGGTTGCAGGCAGAAGAAAAAGAAGAAGTAATGGATTCATATGCTAAGAATAAAGTTCAGATTTTAGTTTCTACTACAGTTGTAGAAGTAGGTGTCAATGTACCAAATAGTACGGTGATGTTAATACAAGATGCGGACAGGTTTGGGCTTTCTCAGTTACACCAATTAAGAGGTCGTGTGGGACGTGGTGATGCACAAAGCTATTGTATTTTAGTGGCAGATCCTAAAGGAGAAAATGGCAAAGAGAGAATGCGTATTATGACAGAAACAACAGATGGTTTTTTATTAGCGGAAAAAGATTTAGAATTAAGAGGTCCTGGAGATATGTTTGGAAGCAAGCAAAGTGGATTGCCTGATTTTCGCCTAGCCGATGTTGTTCATGACTATAGAGCACTTGAAATTGCAAGAGCAGATGCTATCGATATAGTAGAAAATGAAAGATGGAAAGAAAATGATTTTGAAGAGTTAAAACGATATGTAAGTAATAAGTCTTTATTTACAGATGAGCTCTTAAGTTAAACGATACTTGCATATTTTTTAATGGTATTATATATTACTATTAGTACCTAGTCACAAGTGCGGACATGATGGATGGTGGATATTAGATGAAACGATCGAAGAAAGACAGACAAGTTTTATTAAAAGAGACCATAGAAGAGAAACCATTTATTACGGATGAGACCCTTGCTCAAATGTTTAGCGTAAGTATCCAGACGATACGTTTAGATAGAATGGGGTTAGGTATTCCAGAATTACGTGAAAGAATAAAATCCGTCGCAACTTCCAATTGGAATGAAACGGTAAAAGCTTTACCACTAGAAGAAGTGATCGGTGAAATTGTTGATTTAGAACTAGATGAACGGGCTATTTCTATATTAGATATTACGGAAGAACATGTCTTTTCACGTAATAAAATAGCAAGAGGTCATCACTTGTTTGCCCAAGCCAATTCGTTAGCAGTAGCTGTAATTAACGATGAATTAGCATTAACTGCGAATGCAAACATCCACTTTACCCGTCAAGTAGCTCAAGGAGAAAGAGTTGTTGCGAAAGCGAAAGTTTTAAGAACGGATAAAAGAAAGCGTACTTTAGTAGAAGTACATAGTTATGTAGAAAATGAGAAAGTTTTTACAGGAACATTTGAAATGTTTCGATCCAACCAAGAGAAGGAAGGGAACTAGTCATGAGAATCGCAATAGATGCCATGGGTGGTGATCATGCCCCTAAAGAAATTGTTCGCGGGGCAATTAAAGCAGTTGATCAGTTTGATCATTTGAAAATTACTTTAATCGGGGATGAAGAAAAAATTCAAAAGTACTTATCCAACCATCCTTCTATAGAAGTGATTCATACAGATGAAGTTATTTCTAGTAATGATGAACCCGTTAAAGCCGTACGAAAAAAAAAGAATGCTTCTATGGTGTTAATGGCAAATTACGTTAAAGAAGGGCATGCAGATGCTTGCATTTCTGCTGGAAACACTGGTGCTTTAATGAGCACAGGGCTATTTGTGATTGGCAGAATAAAAGGTATTGATCGACCAGCATTAAGCCCTACGTTGCCTACCGTGAATGGGGATGGCTTTTTATTGTTAGATGTAGGGGCAAATGTCGATTCTAAGCCACAGCATTTGCAACAATATGGTGTAATGGGATCTATTTATATGGAAAAGGTTCGAAATATTCAACGCCCAAGAGTAGGCTTGCTGAATGTTGGTACAGAGAATGGAAAAGGGAACGACTTGACTAAAAAAGCTTATGAACTTTTAGAACAATCTCCAATAAACTTTATTGGAAATGTAGAAGCAAGGGATTTATTAGATGGAGCAGCAGATGTTGTTGTGACAGATGGTTTTAGTGGGAATGTTGCTTTAAAGACAGTGGAAGGAACAGCTCTTACCCTATTTTCGATGTTAAAGGACACTTTTATGTCAAATACAAAAACCAAAATAGCTGCTATGCTAGCAAAAAAAGATTTGCGTGGTTTAAAAGATAAATTAGATTATTCAGAATATGGGGGTGCTGGTCTGTTCGGTTTAAGAGCTCCAGTTATCAAAGCTCACGGTTCATCTAATCAGCAGGCAATATACAGTGCCATTCAACAGGCTGTAAATATAGTGGAAACAAATGTAGTTGACAAAATAGCAATGGAAATAAAAGAGTTAGAGGAGAAGAAAGAGGAGGCTTAATCATTGAAAAAATTAGCGTTTATTTACCCAGGACAAGGTTCTCAATCTGTTGGTATGGGTAAGGATTTGTATGACCAATTTGATGAAGTTAAGCAGATGTTTGATCAAGCCAATGATCGATTAGCATATGATTTATCGTCCATTATGTTTGATGGGCCTAAGGAAACATTGACAAACACAGAAAATGCTCAGCCAGCATTATTGTTAATGAGTGCTGCTATTACCCATCTATTACATAACAAAGGGATAAAACCAGCCGTAACAGCAGGTCATAGCTTAGGAGAATATAGTGCCTTAGTTGCATCTAACTCTATTTCATACTTGGATGCAGTATCATTAGTACACGCACGTGGTCAGTTAATGGAAAATGCCTATCCAGAAGGAAAAGGATCTATGGCTGCGGTGTTAGGGATGGATCAGGAAACTTTAGAAAAAGAATTACAAACTATTTCAAAAGAGCATGATGAAGTAGTGGAGATAGCAAACTTAAATTGCCCAGGCCAAATTGTAATCTCTGGAACAAAATCAGGTGTAGATATAGCGGTTGATCAGTTGAAAGAAGCAGGAGCTAAACGAGTTTTACCTTTACCAGTTAGTGGACCATTTCATTCTAGCTTGATAAAACCAGCAGCAAAGGACTTCGAAAACGTGGTTGCAGAGTATAATTGGAAGGATGCTGACATCCCATTATACGCCAATGTAACAGCGGATAAAGTGGAAGATGTGGATAATATTAAAGATTTGTTAGTGAAACAGCTGTATTCCCCTGTTCGGTTTGAAGAGATTATTGAGAAACTACTGGAAGAAGATTTAGATGCGATCGTTGAAATCGGTAATGGTAAAGTGCTTGCAGGACTTGTCAAAAAAGTAAAAAGAAGAGCAAAAGTGTTCTCCGTACAAGATACAGAATCCTTACAAGAGTTTATTGATTGGGTAAAGGAGGAAGCGTAATGTTAGAAGGTAAAGTAGCGTTAGTCACTGGTGGCTCTAGAGGGATTGGAAGAGCAATTGCTTTAACTTATGCTAAAAATGGAGCGAAAGTTGTTGTAAACTTTGCTGGTAATGAAGAAAAAGCTCAAGCAGTTGTAGATGAAATTAAAGAGCTTGGTTCTGAAGCGATTAAGTATAAAGCAAATGTAAGCCAAGAAGATGAAGTAAAAGCAATGGTGAAAGAAACAGTTAAAACGTTTGGCAGTTTAGATATATTAGTGAATAACGCTGGTATTACGAGAGACAATCTATTAATGCGTATGACGGAAGCAGATTTTGATGATGTTATTGATACAAACCTTAAAGGTGTATTTCTATGCATCAAAGGGGTGACTCGACAAATGATGAAACAACGCAGCGGCCGTATTATTAATGTGTCTTCTGTTGTTGGAATCAGCGGAAATCCAGGACAAGCAAATTATGTTTCCGCAAAAGCTGGAGTAATTGGCTTAACTAAAACAACAGCGAAAGAATTAGCTGCTCGTGGTATATTAGTTAATGCCATTGCACCAGGTTTTATCGCAACAGATATGACAGAAGAACTAACAGAAGAGCAAAAAGAACAAATGCTTAGTCTTATTCCTTTAAATAAATTGGGAGAAGCAGAAGATGTAGCAAATGTTGCGTTGTTTTTAGCTTCTGAACAATCCAACTATGTGACTGGACAAACCATCCAAGTAGATGGTGGAATGGTTATGTAGTAATGTATTTGTATACACTTTGAAAGGGGGTGACGGCAAAATGGCAGATACTTTTGAAAAAGTAAAAGAAATCGTTGTTGATCGTCTGGATGTAGACGAAGATAAAGTAACATTAGAAGCTTCATTTAAAGACGATTTAGAAGCAGATTCCTTAGACGTAGTAGAACTTGTAATGGAATTAGAAGACGAGTTTGATATGGAAATTGCAGACGAAGATGCAGAAAAAATTGCTACAGTAGGTGATGCTGTAAATTACATAAACAGCAACCAGTAATGTGTCTTTTTTCAGAAAAGCCTATTTATAGGCTTTTCTGATGTTTAATTTACTTTGGTAGGTGAATAAAGTGTCCGATTTTACTTTACTCCAGAAACAATTAGATATTTATTTTCGTGATGAGAAACTGTTACGCCAAGCATTCACCCATTCATCTTATGTGAATGAGCATAGGAAGAGAAAATTAATGGATAATGAACGTTTAGAGTTTTTAGGAGATGCTGTATTAGAGCTGGGAGTCTCTCAATATTTATTTCGTGAGTATGCGGATATGGAAGAAGGAGATTTAACTAAGCTCAGAGCATCCATTGTATGTGAACCTGCATTAGTGAAATTTGCAGAATCACTCCATTTTAGTGATTATGTGCTCTTAGGAAAAGGCGAAGAAATGACAGGCGGAAGAAATCGGCCTGCGCTATTAGCGGATGTATTTGAAGCATTTATTGGAGCTCTTTATTTAGATCAAGGATATGATCAAGTAATCTCTTTCTTAAAAGCTCATGTTTATCCCAAAATTACTACCGGTGCTTTTTCGCATACGATGGATTATAAAAGCCAACTACAAGAAACTGTGCAGCAACATAAAAATAAATTAGTAGAATATGAAATTGTAGATGAAAAAGGACCTGCTCATGACCGCGAATTTTCAGCTGTTGTTACCATTAATGGAAATGTTGCTGGAAAAGGTATTGGCAGAACGAAAAAAGAAGCAGAACAAAGAGCTGCAAAACAAGCACTAGATGCATTAGTAAAATAATAACAGGAAGCATACAGATACAAGCCAACGGTGGTTTGTATCTTTTTTATCAGCTCTATGTTAGGGTATAGACACAATTCGGATGAAAAACTCACCCAATACTCTTCAAAGGTGGGTGCTTATTCGACGTTGCGGAAAGCGGAGTGTATTTCTGAAGTGTTATTATAGTATAGTATTCATCCAAGATGAAATCAGAAAAGGTCCCGTTTCATTTATGTCACAGTTTATTTAAATTGATTAATAAGGCGTTATGACGTAAAAATATAATACAATAGCATTCCGTTAACTAATGGGAGGTTTGATGAAGCTTAGCATAAAACAAATTATTTTCATGATTTGTTTTGTTAACTGGTTGTGTCAAGTCTTTGTCGGGCACGATGGAAGAGGTTTAGGAGTCTGAAGGTATCGAACTGTGACATGCAAGGATATAGTAATGATGTGATATTTAAAAAAGCAAAAAGGGGCTGTTTCAACGGTCAGCTTACGTAGGCAAACTAGACTTATGAAACCCCCTTTTGTTACTTGCTAAATGATTACGAAATGTTAGTTTTAGGCCTTGCGATATTGTCTTAATTCTTCGATAAACGCCTGTGTCTCGGCAACAGTTAGTTGCTGTTTATGTTTTAACAAATCGTAAAGTGATTTTAACTCTTTATAATGTTTAATATCATAGTCTTTGGGGTCCATAATCGAAGTATTAACCACTTGTAGCATCTTTGCCATTTCTTGAATGATGGTTTCTAAATTTTCTTCACTTTGTACGTCTAAACTCACTAATTATTCACTCCTGTATTGTTGATTAGTCTATTCATTCTTCTCACACTACTATCTTTATGATAAAATAAATTAGTTGAAATGCAAATGATAAATTGAATTTTTTATTATTTTGTTTCACAATTAACGATAAATATATTATGTTAACAAAATCTCTATAGGAGTTTTGAATATGCTTTTGAAACAATTAGATACGATGGGATTTAAATCTTTCGCAGAACGTATCCGTGTTGATTTTGTTTCTGGTGTAACAGCAGTAGTTGGACCTAATGGCAGTGGCAAAAGTAATATTACGGATGCTATTAGATGGGTTCTTGGGGAACAGTCTGCTAAATCTTTACGCGGAGCAAAAATGGAAGATATCATCTTTCAAGGAAGCGACACGAGAAAACCCTTAAATTTAGCTGAAGTTACGTTAGTCCTTGATAATTCTGATGGACAACTTCCGATTGATTATGAAGAAGTTAGTGTGACAAGAAGGGTTTATCGTTCAGGGGAAAGTGAATATTTAATGAATAAACAACCTTGCCGTTTAAAAGATATTACGGAGTTATTTTTAGATTCAGGACTTGGCAGAGAAGCGTTTTCTATCATTAGTCAAGGTAAAGTAGAGGAAATATTAAGTTCCAAATCAGATGAACGAAGAGTCATTTTTGAGGAAGCGGCAGGTGTTTTAAAATATAAAAAGAGAAAGCAGCAAGCGGAGTATAAGCTTGCGGAAACACAAGAAAACTTAAACCGGGTAGAAGATATTATTTATGAGGTGGAGGGTCAGGTCGAGCCCTTAAAACAACAAGCATCTGTAGCGAAGGAGTACTTGCAGTTAAAAGATCTTCTAACAGAGAATGAAGTAGGACTATTAGTAAAAGAAATGGAGTCACTCCATCAAGACTGGGAAGAGGTAACAAAAAATTTAGAGCAAAAACAAGTTCAGGCAAGAGAAAGCAAGTACATAACTGCTGAAAAAGAAGAGGAATTAGCATCTACTAGAGAGGAGATGCAGCAGCTAGATACTCAAATTACTTCTTTACAGGAATCACTGCTTCAACTCACGAAAGAACTCGAGGGATTAGAAGGTAATAAAAAAATATTTCATGAACGAATGCATCATTTTCAAGAAAATAAGCTAAAGCTTGAAGAAGAAATGGATTTGTTACGAAATCGTATGGAAGCAACAACGAATACACTTGAACAAGAAAAAGTAACTTTAAAGAAGTATAAACAAAAAGAAAAAGAAAATACAAAAGCTCGGGTGGCTGTAGATAAAAAGTTGAATGCTGGAAAAAGTAATTTGGAAGATCAGATTGAAACGTTAAAAAGTGATTACATCGACTTATTAAATGATCAAGCTGCTAAGCGAAATGAAAAAAACTCGATTCGACAGCAGCTGGAACGGATGGAAACAAAGCACCAAACGCAGTCTTCTAAATGGGATCACCTTATTAAAGAGCGGGATGAATTTGAAAAAAGACTTAAGCAATCTCAACTAAACTTTAAAGAAATCGATGAAAAGCTACATATTGAACGTCAAGCCTACGATGAATTAAAGCGCAAAATAGTGGTAGAAAATAATCTCTATGATGATATGCAAGAAAAGCTTTATAAAGGCTATCAAATGCTTGAGAATTTAAAATCTAAAAAAGAAATGCTAGAAGATTTAAAAGAAGACTTTCAAGGTTTTTACTATGGGGTAAAGGAGGTACTAAAAGCACGAGAACAGCATGTACTAAGTGGTATTCATGGAGCGATACCAGAATTAATCGACTTTTCTAATGACTATATAGATGCCATGGAAACTGCTTTAGGAGCACAAGCACAGCATGTTGTTGTCAGTGATGAGGAAAGTGCGAGATCTGCCATTCAATGGTTGAAGCAAACAAATAAGGGAAGAGCTACTTTCTTACCAATTACTTCTATGCAGCCGAGGTCGATACCCTCTTCTATGTTGAAGCGATTAGAAGATGATCATGGTTTTATTGGAGTGGTGGTTGATTTGGTCTCTTTTGATAAAAAATATGAGCCAGTATTAAAGGCATTATTAGGTAATGTGATCATTGCTCAAACGTTAGAGGATGCTAACCGTTTTGCTGCGATCATGCATAGAAGATATCGAATTGTTACCTTAGAAGGGGATATTGTGAATCCTGGCGGTTCTATGTCTGGTGGGGCTAAGAAAAAAACGAATCAATCTTTATTTACAAGAGATAAAGAGTTGAAAAATTTAAAGACAAAATATGCAGATTACCAAAGAAGAGTACAAGATTTTGAACAGAAATTGCAGAATCAAAAGCAAACTATTCATGCATTCGAGGAAGATAGGAACACAAAAAGAAACACGATTGAAGAACTAGAGCGCAATTATCAATCTCAAGCTAGCCAATTAAAAGAATGGCAGCTATCTTTAGAACATTTAAACGATCAACTAGCCATTTATGACCAAGATAAGCATCAGCGAGAGGAAGACCAGCAATATCTATTAGAAAAAGATAAAGAACTGAACGTCCAATTAGAAGAACTTCAACAGAAAATACACGTTATAGACCAAAAGGTTGAGGAACTGACCAAAGAACATGCTAACTATGAAGAAAAAGCTGATCAATTAAGGCAAGAGTCACAACAAATTCGTATCAAGCAAGCAGAGTTAAAAACTCTCATTGCAAATCAAGAAGAGAAAGTAGATCGTACTCAAAGTGTTTTAAATGATATTAAGCAAAGTCTAGATGAAAAAGAAAGACAGCTAAACCAATTATTAGAACTAAATAATGGAGAATATTCAGAAGAGGAACTTAACGAACAGATACAAAAGAAAAAACAAGAAAAAATAGATCAAGAGACAGTAATGAGTAACTCTCGCGAGCAACGAAACCATTTATCAGAAAGAATTCAATCATTAGAATTATTGATTAAAAAAAGAACAGAGAATGAATACCAATTAAGTAATGAAATGCAGCAATTGGAAATTCAACAAAACCGATTAGATGTCGAGTTAGAAAATAGGCTGACGATTTTAGAAAATGAGTATAACATGACATTTGAAAGGGCTAAATCAACCTACCAGAAGCCAGAAGATTTAGATAAGGCAAAAGAAAAAGTAAAATTATTAAAGAAATCTATTGAGGAATTAGGAACGATTAACTTAGGTGCCATTGAGGAGTATGATAGAATTAAGGAAAGGTATGAATTTCTATCACAACAACAGGATGACTTAGTGGAAGCAAAGAGAACATTATATGATATAATCGCAGAGATGGATACGGAAATGCAGCGTCGCTTTGAAGAGACGTTTACGCAAATAAAAGAAGAATTTGGCGATGTTTTTCAAAGAATGTTCGGTGGCGGGAAAGCCGAATTACGGTTAACCGATCCTAATCAGTTGTTAGAAACCGGTGTAGAGATTATTGCACAGCCACCAGGGAAAAAATTACAACAACTAGGTCTGTTGTCTGGTGGAGAAAGAGCTTTGACTGCTATTGCTTTACTTTTTTCGATATTACGTGTTCGCCCTGTTCCGTTTTGTGTATTAGATGAAGTAGAAGCCGCATTAGATGAAGCGAATGTCACAAGGTTTGCAGAGTATTTGAAACAATTTAGTCAACAAACACAATTTATTGTCATTACTCACCGTAAAGGAACGATGGAAGAAGCAGATGTCCTTTACGGCGTAACAATGCAGGAGTCAGGGGTTTCTCGACTGGTATCTGTGAAGTTGGAAGAAACGCCTGAATTGTTAGAAGCATAGAAGGAGGAAGAAAATGAGTTTCTTAAAAAAGCTAAAAGAAAAATTTCAATCGACAGAAAAACAGGAAGAAGTATCAGATAAATATAAAGAAGGGCTTACAAAGACAAGAAAAACATTTTCAGATCGTATTAATGACTTGGTAGCACGATATCGAAAAGTAGATGAAGATTTCTTCGAAGACTTAGAAGAAGTGTTAATTTCTGCAGATGTCGGTGTTTCAACGGTAATGGACTTAATCGATGATTTAAAAATGGAAGTGAAACGCCAAAATATTAAAGACTCCAACGAAGTAAAACATGTAATCTCTGAAAAATTAGTAGAAATTTATTATGGAGAAGATAATGAAGAAACAGCCGAAATTAATATGCAAGATGACGATTTAACTGTCATTTTGTTTGTCGGTGTAAATGGTGTTGGGAAAACAACAACCATAGGAAAACTCGCACACCAGCTAAAATCAGAGGGAAAAGAAGTATTATTAACAGCTGGAGATACATTCCGTGCAGGAGCTATTGAGCAGTTAAATGAGTGGGGAAATCGTGTCGGTGTTGATGTGATCAAGCATAACGAAGGCAGTGATCCAGCAGCAGTTGTTTATGATGGAATCCAAGCGGCTAAATCGCGTGGGGCGGATGTATTACTGTGTGACACTGCAGGAAGACTGCAAAACAAAGTGAATTTAATGAATGAGCTAGCAAAAGTGAAACGAGTAATTACGCGAGAAGTACCCAATGGCCCGCACGAGGTGTTATTAGTATTAGATGCTACCACAGGTCAAAATGCATTAAGCCAAGCAAAAACTTTTTCAGAAGCTACAGATGTTTCTGGCATTGTGCTAACGAAGCTTGATGGTACAGCTAAAGGTGGTATTGTATTAGCAATACGTCACGAATTAGGTATTCCTGTAAAATATGTCGGTTTAGGGGAAAAGGTAACAGATTTACAAATTTTTGACCCTAATGCATTTGTTTACGGGTTATTTGCTGATATGCTTGAAGAAGAGTAACATTAAGCTTGACAGTTGCTTCATTAACAGATTAAACTTTTGTAAAGTCATTTTCCTTAACGAGGTGTGCTATGTTAGAAAAGACGACGAGAATTAATTATCTTTATGATTTCTATCAAGGATTGCTAACACCGAAGCAGAGAAATTATATGGAGATGTACTATTTAGAAGATTTGTCTTTAGGAGAAATCTCTGAGCATTTTAATGTTTCAAGACAAGCTATCTACGATAACATTCGTAGAACGGAACAAATGTTAGAAGAATATGAAGAAAAGTTAGGTTTATATCGGAAATTTCAGAAGCGTCAGGAATTATTAGGGTACTTAAAACAGCATACGAATAATGAAAAAACACAACAAATTGTAGACAAGATAATTGAGATTGAATAGGAGGCGTACTATATGGCATTTGAGGGTTTAGCCGACCGCCTGCAAAATACCATTCAAAAAATTAAAGGAAAAGGTAAGGTTACAGAGCAAGATGTAAAAGAGATGACGAGAGAAGTCCGTCTTGCACTGTTAGAGGCAGACGTAAACTTTAAGGTAGTGAAAGATTTTATTAAGAAGGTAAAAGAGAGAGCTGTTGACCAAGAAGTAATGGAAAGTTTGACACCAGGTCAACAAGTTATAAAAGTAGTGAAAGAAGAATTAACGGCTTTAATGGGCGGAGATGAAAGTAAGATTGCGGTTGCCGATAAACCACCGACAGTTATTATGATGGTAGGGCTTCAAGGTGCCGGGAAAACAACTACAACTGGTAAACTTGCTAATCTGTTAAGGAAAAAATATAACCGTAAGCCATTACTTGTAGCAGCGGATGTTTATAGACCTGCAGCAATAGATCAGCTGGAAACGCTAGGTAAACAACTGGATATGCCAGTATATCAAGAAGGAACAGATGCAAATCCTGTAGATATTGTGAATAAAGGCTTAGAAAAAGCAAAAGAAGAACATCTAGATTATGTCCTTGTCGATACAGCCGGGCGTCTACATGTAGATAATGATTTGATGGGTGAGCTTGCCCAAATTAAAGAAAATGTGAATCCGGATGAAATCTTTTTGGTGGTAGATGCCATGACAGGGCAAGATGCTGTTAATGTTGCGGAAAGCTTTAATGAACAATTAGATGTATCTGGTGTGATTTTAACAAAACTCGATGGGGATACCCGTGGCGGTGCTGCGTTATCCATAAAAGCTGTGACCGATAAACCTATTAAATTTGCAGGTATGGGAGAAAAGTTAGATCAACTTGAAGTATTCCATCCTGAAAGAATGGCATCCCGTATTCTGGGGATGGGAGATGTGCTGTCCTTAATTGAAAAAGCACAGGAAAATGTGGATGAAAAGCGTGCTAAAGAATTGGAAGAAAAAATGCGATCTGCATCGTTTACTTTTGATGACTTCTTAGAGCAAATGGGCCAAGTTAGAAATATGGGACCATTAGATGAACTTATGGACATGATACCAGGTGCGAATAAGATGAAAGGTCTTAAAAATGTAGAACTAGATGAAAAGCAGTTGTCGCATGTTGAAGCAATTATTCAATCCATGACAGCACAGGAAAGACAAGACCCTAGTGTTATGAATGCTAGTCGCAGGAAGCGTATTGCTAAAGGTTCCGGACGATCCGTATCAGAAGTTAACCGATTGTTAAAGCAATTTGAAGAAATGAAGAAAATGATGAAACAAATGAGCAATATGCAGCAAGGAAAGAAAGGCAAGAAAGGGAAAAAACCAAAAGGATTAAATTTTCCTTTTATGTAATGGAAAAACACTTTACACAGATGAAAAATTCTGATACAATTCTTTCTTGTGTGAGACATTAATTTGGAGGTGGAAACAATGGCAGTAAAAATTCGCCTAAAACGTATGGGTTCAAAAAGAAATCCATTTTATCGTATCGTAGTGGCAGATTCTCGTTCTCCACGTGATGGACGAATCATCGAACAAATCGGAACATATAACCCGGTTGTAAATCCGGTTGAAGTGAAATTAGATGAAGATAAAGCACTAGATTGGATGACAAAAGGTGCGAAACCTAGTGATACGGTACGTAACTTATTTTCAAATGAAGGCATCATGACAAAATTTCACGATTCTAAAAATCAATAATAAAGTAGTGTGATGACATGAAAGCCTTAATCGAAACAATTATTGAGCCATTAGTCGATTACCCTGAGTCTATTGCTATTTCAGAAAGAGAAGAAGAGAACAAGATTGTTTATCATCTTCAAGTGCATGAAGAGGACGTAGGGAAAGTGATTGGCAAAAACGGCCGAATTGCAAAGTCGATTAGAACAGTTGTTTATGCAGCTGGCATGAAATCAAATAAACGTATCTTTTTAGATATTATGTAAAAAGAGGGGAGGAATAGATAGCCTTCCCTCTTTTCGTTTTGGTTGTAAAACCTTTGGATTCCATTTATGGATGGTCGTTCATGATAATCTATTTTATCATGGTGAACAATTACCCTATGCCCCCCCTTCAAGACTTAGAATAATAAAAAAAGTAGAAGTGGGGGATGAAGAAAGAACCCACTGATGGAAGTCTCACTTTATATTTTTCATAAGATCTGCTATTCTTTTATTATAAAAGGGAGAGAAAGGCTGGATTTCATGCAAATCATTCGTAAAGTCGCTGTAAAACAAATTGTGACAGATCAGACAAAAAACAAGTTGCGAGAAGAATATGAATGGAAAATATTCCAATTGGAACAAGAGAGTCAGCAGTTGTTATTTGAACAAAAAAAATTAGAGCAGCGTACTTCGAATAAAAAAACGGAAATAGCCTCAAAATTTAAGAAGAAAATAAACAGTCGAAAGGACCATATCAATTGGTATAAATATAAATTAGAGCAGCTAGACATTCTGCCGATCGGCAGTGAAATCCACGATGGAGAAGTCGATGCTATTGTTGAAGTCGAGGAAGGAATGGATTGGGATCAAATGAATCAACAAACTGCGATTGTGATTAGAGATGGAAAAGTAGATAAAATTACATAATAGGTGATAACATGACAAAAGATTATTTACGAGTTGGAAAAATTATTAACACACATGGTATAAAAGGAGAAGTAAAAGTTTTACGGATAACTGATTTTGCAGATCGTTTTGAACCAGGGTCCACTTTGTGGGTTGATAAAAAGCAAAGCAATGAGTTAATAAAAGTAACGGTTGATGGGCACCGAAGACATAAAGGCTTTGACTTAGTACACTTTCAATCATTAGATAATATAAATGAGGTAGAATCATGGAAAGGTTCAGAGCTGTTAATAAAACGTGAACAACTAGAACCTTTGGAGGAAAATGAGTATTATTACCATGAAATTATTGGTTGTCATGTTTACACGACAGAGCCTTTATATGTTGGGAAAGTGATCGAAATATTAGCCCCTGGTGCAAACGATGTATGGGTTGTGGAAGATGAAAATGGCAGCGAACATCTCATCCCATATATTGAGCCTGTGGTGCAAACAATTGATATAGAAAAAAGCAACATCATTATTGAACCGATGGAAGGACTTTTGGAGTAATGCGAATTGATATATTATCCTTGTTTCCAGAAATGTTTGAAGGGGTATTTCAATCCTCTATATTGAAAAAAGCATATGATGCCAATGCTTTTCAATATAATTTTATTAATTTTCGGGATTATACCGATAATAAGCACAATAAGGTGGATGACTATCCTTACGGTGGTGGAGCAGGAATGGTGTTAAAGCCGCAACCCATTTTTGATGCAGTTGATCATGTAAAAAAAGATACAAAGACTAAACCGAGGGTAGTTCTCATGTGCCCTCAAGGAGAAACTTTTACACAAAAGAAAGCAGAAGAGTTAGCAACGGAAGACCATCTTATCTTTATTTGTGGACATTATGAAGGATATGATGAAAGAATTAGAACGGAACTAGTCACAGATGAGGTGTCAATTGGAGATTATGTGCTAACTGGTGGTGAGTTAGGAGCTATGGTCGTGATCGATAGTGTTGTTCGATTATTACCAGGTGTCTTAGGAAATGAAAAATCAGCTGTACAAGACTCTTTTTCGACCGGCTTATTAGAACACCCTCATTATACGAGACCTGCAGATTTTAGAGGGTTGAAAGTCCCTGATGTTCTGCTTTCAGGTAATCACGCACATATAGAAGAATGGCGCAAGAAGGAAGCTTTAAAGCGAACCTTCCTTCGACGAAGAGATTTACTCCAAGAATTAGAGTTAACGGACCAAGAAAAAGAATGGATCAAAGAATGGAAAAATGACTAGATGTAGTTGAAATGAAAACAGAACTATGCTATATTGATAGTTGTGCTTAAGTGAATGCTTAAGGTAAAAAACGATGTTCCGCTATCGTGAAGGCTGGTAAGAGCATTGGTTTGGAAGGGGTGTAAGAAGAATGCAGAACATAATCGAAGAAGTAACAAAGGATCAATTACGTACAGATCTTCCAAAATTTCGTGCTGGTGATACTGTAAAAGTGCACGTGAAGGTTGTGGAAGGTAACCGTGAACGTATTCAGGTATTCCAAGGTGTTGTCATTAAACGCCAAAATGGTGGAATTAGTGAAACATTTACGGTACGTAAACTTTCTTATGGTGTAGGGGTTGAACGTACATTCCCAGTGCATTCACCACGTATTGATAAAATCGAAGTAACTCGACGTGGTAAAGTTCGTCGTGCGAAGCTTTACTATCTACGTAACCTACGTGGTAAAGCTGCTCGTATTAAAGAAATTCGCTAATGAAAGAAATGTAAAAGGAGCTTGCATCGTCAGGCTCCTTTTTCTTCTATTTAAAATAGTTTTTGGAACCAGGTGAAGAAGGGAAATTATCCATATGACAAAGAAAAAGAATGATTGGGCAGATTGGATAAAAACGATCATTATAACAGCTCTGATTATTATCTTACTTCGTATGTTCATTGCTGTTCCTATTGTGGTTGAAGGGCCATCTATGTACCCGACATTAGCAGATAATGAGCGTTTAATAGTGGATAAATTAAGTTTGACTTTTAGTGATATAAAAAGGTTTGATATTGTTGTATTTCATGCAACAGCACAAAGAGATTATATTAAGAGAGTGATTGGTCTTCCTGGTGATCAAATTGAGTATATAGACGACCAATTATATGTAAATGGACAAGTAGTTAAAGAATCCTTTCTAGATCAAGCAAAACAAACTTTGGGTAGCAATGAAACCTATACAACCAATTTCGATCTATCACATATACCAGGAAATCAGCAAGAGGTTCCAGATGGGCATGTCTTTGTGCTTGGTGATAACAGACCGAATTCAACGGACAGCCGACATCTCGGGTTTATTCCAATGGACCAAATAGTTGGTGTTGCCAGATTTACATATTGGCCTATTGGAGAAATAGGGTTTGTTGATTAGGGAAGAAAATGAGGTGTTAAAATGACTATTCAGTGGTTTCCAGGACATATGGCAAAAGCACAACGTGAAGTTCAAGAAAAATTAAAATTAGTTGACTTTGTAATTGAATTAGTGGACGCACGTGCTCCTTTTTCATCACAAAATCCGTTGTTGCAATCTTTGCTTCAACAAAAATCTAAAATGATTGTGTTGATGAAAGAAGATTTAGCTGATGATAAGGTGACAAAACAATGGTTGTCCTTTTTTACAGAACAAGGGATGACAGCTATTTCAGTAAATGTAAATAATAGAAAAGATATGCAAAATGTCGTACAAACAGCTAAAGACGTAGCTCAAGAAAAAATGGAAAAGCTTAAAAGAAAAGGAATTCGTCCGAGGCCAGCTCGAGCAATGATTATTGGAATTCCGAATGTTGGTAAATCCACCCTTATTAATCGTTTAGCGAATAAAAAAGTGGCAAAAACAGGCGATCGTCCTGGTGTAACGAAAAATCAGCAGTGGATTAAGGTAAAAAAAGAATTTGAATTGTTAGATACTCCAGGCATTTTATGGCCAAAGTTTGAGGATGAATTAGTCGGGTATCGCTTGGCGGCAATAGGGACTATTAAAGATCAGTTATTACCGATTGAAGATGTGGCTGCTTATATTATTCAATATTTACAGCAACATTATCCTGAGGTTTTAGAAGAGCGTTATGGAGTTACCGATGATAACAATGATATGCTGGCTATTTTTGAATGGATCGGAAATAAACGAGGTTGCCTTGAATCAGGTGGTAGAATTAATATGGAAAAAACCTCGGATGTCATTATTCAAGATTTGCGCAGCGGTAAGCTAGGAAAAGTGACATTGGAAGATCCAAGTGAGATAGATTAAAGACATTCGTCATCATGAATGTCTTTATTTTTTCGAAAAATCACCGATATATTAGAAAAGAGGGGTCAAAGTGGATTATCATTGGACTATTCAACAATTGAAAGATTACATAAAAAATAGAAACTTGACGGAGAAAGAAATCGAAATATTACGAACAGATCAAAGAAAGGGTGCTCAGAAATTATATAAGCAGTATAAGCAACATCTAATTAAAGAACAACAAGCAGTGGAAAAGTTTGAAGAAATGCAGAAATATGAAAATACTCAAAGAAGCCGTGGCAAGGCTTATATAGCTGGTGTTGATGAAGTAGGAAGAGGACCACTAGCGGGGCCAGTAGTGGCTGCTGCTGTTATATTACCTCAAACCTTTTTATTAAAAGGCTTAGATGATTCAAAGAAATTGAATAAAAAAAAGCGTGAATTATTTTATCAATATATTGTAGAGAATGCACATTGTTATAGTATCGGTGTTGTACCTCCCTATGAAATTGATGAAATGAATATATATCAAGCGACAAAAGCAGCCATGTATCAAGCCGTTGATAAACTATCGATCAAACCTGATCATGTTCTAATTGATGCAGTAGAATTAGATGATTTAGGGGTAAGCAGCAATGCTATAGTAAAAGGTGATCAAAAGAGCATATCAATTGCTGCAGCCAGTATTGTGGCGAAAGTAGCTCGCGATCAAATGATGAGTGAACTACATCAAACATATCCAGTGTATGAATTTGATCAAAATAGCGGTTATGGAACTAAAAAACATTTGGAGGCACTAAAACAATATGGTGTTACTTCTCACCACCGGCGTAGTTTCTTGAAATCCGTTTTATCACGGTGAACAATCGTCCGTAAGCCCCCACTTCAAGACTTAGAATAATGAAAGAAGTATTAGTGGGGATACGGAAGTTTTGCTAACCATTAGTGGGGATGGAGCCCCCACTGATGGAAGTCTCTCTTTATAAGGGGGTGGCCTTATGGCCGACATACATCCGTTTATTCCAAAGCAGGCGGCAGCAAATGCCAAAGGGGTACAATCGCCCCCTACCTTACAACAAGGTCAAATGCTGTCTGGTAAAGTACTAGAACTTTATCCTAATCAAACAGCAGCTATCCAGCTTGGCGGGGTTCAAGTAGTTGCTCAACTAGAAACTGCACTCTCATCCAAACAGAACTATATTTTTCAAGTGTTATCTGTCGGAAATGTAATACGGCTAAAGAAAATAAGTGAAGCACCAAGTCAGAACGGGCAGAAAATAAAACAGCTTTTGCAACAGTTAGGTGTTTCTTCTACTAATCAGTCGAAAGCTTTTTTTCAACAAATTGTAGAACAAAACATTCCTTTTTCTAAAGCTGACAGCCAGGAGATTGTTTCACTATTAGAACGATTTGGCGGGTCACAAAATCATCGAGAAATTATCTTATTAATGATGGCGAAACAGCTTCCGTTAAAAGAGGAGGTTTTTCAAAGTTTACAAGCTTTCCAGTCTAACCAGATTGGCCACCAAATGAAAGCATTGCAACAAATGATAGAACAACAAAGCAGACCAGGAAACTCAAGGCTGCTTTCTTCGATCGAAAATCGATTACATACCTTTACTTCAAGTCCATCAAATGCAATACATAAAGGGAATACACAAGCATTTCAATCATTTTTAATAGATAATAATCAATCTATTTATCAATTAATGCAAAAAATGAACATCATATCGAATCAAACATCGCTGGCAAAATTTGAAGAGGCACTGTTGACATGGAGTCATCGAACTAGCAATAGTGATCAAATGCTTTCATTCTCACAAGTGAAAGCCCAGTTACAAGCAGCACTTCACTCTCAGATTCCGATGAATGCAAATGAACAGCAAGCATTTAAAACCATCATGCCGAAATTTTTACAAGCTTTAGGTGAACAGAGATTAGTTCATGATATCAAAGCTTCCTTACAAAATAGTTCTATTTTACAAAAGATGGGCTCCGCCTTAACCGATGATGAAGAGAATATGTTACACAGATGGGTAATGGATTCTAATACCTCTGACCGGGCAAATCGCTCAGCTTATGAACTGTTACATCGAACCTTGCACCACCAATTAACTTCATCTGAGATTACATTAGCTAGAGATCTTTTATTTAGAATGAATGATATAGATTCATCCAGTCCGATGTCTATAAAGGAACACTTTTTAAACTTAACAAAACAATTTTTACAAGTGAGTGGGGTACAAGACGAAACCCAGTTGAAGAGTCGGATGCCAGAAGGAGAACTTTCGCTAAAGCAGCTGCTAATGCTAGCAGGTCAACAAAGTGATGACCTGCTAGGAGAACGCATGTTAAAGTTAGTCCAAACTATTACAGGAATGCAATTGAACATGACAAACAGTGACGATGCTATTTCTCAATGGAATATTCAAATTCCTGCGGATAAACTAGGGTTACCTAAAGATATACGCATGCAATTTGAAGGTAAACGGAGAGAAAGTGGAACAGAATTAGACCCAAACTATTGCCAGATTCTATTTCACCTTGAATTAAATAAGTTAGGAGAAACGATGATAGCAGTTTCTATACAAAAGCGTGTGATTCAAATCACTGTTTATAATGATCAAGCACAAACTAAATCATTATTACAAGGCTTTAAGCCCTTATTAAAGGAAAAGCTATCTGAATTAAATTATCAGTTATCAACTGTTACTTGGAAATCTTTAGATCAAAAGGAGACCTATACGCAAACGCAACAAAAAAACAATTATAAAATGCCTGTTCCAAGAGAGGGGATTGATTTTCGGGTATGACAGAAAAAGATGGTTATCAGAAGAAAGCAGCTGCTCTTACCTATGATCCAAACCAGGTAGAAGCACCTAAATTAACAGCTAAAGGAAGAGGGTATGTTGCAGAAAGTATTATAGAAAAGGCAAAGGAGAACGAAATACCCATTCAATCAGATCCTACCCTTGTCCAATTACTATCGGAATTGAACATCAATGAAACGATTCCAGAAGAGCTTTATCAGGTGGTAGCAGAAGTATTTGCCTATATCTATCAAATTGACAAAAGTATCGATCAATCCAAATAGTTCTATTATATAAAGAGAGGCTAACTATCAGTGGGGACCACCCACTGATGGTTAGCGAAACTTATCAGGGCGCTAGTGTCGTTCTCCCCACTTATCCTTCATTAAATATTAGAGGGTATCTTACGGACTATTGTTCTCCGTGAAAAAAAACGTCGAAATATTCATAGTATTTTGTAGACAATTGACGTTGGTTTTTTATACAATGAGAATGCAGTGATTAATTGATGGGAGGATGAAAGATGAATATTCACGAGTATCAAGGCAAAGAGATTTTGCGTAAATACGGTGTGGCTGTTCCAAATGGAAAAGTAGCTTACTCTGTAGATGAAGCAGTGGAGGCTGCAGAGGAATTAGGCACAGATGTATCGGTAGTAAAAGCACAGATTCATGCTGGGGGAAGAGGAAAAGCAGGCGGCGTGAAGGTTGCAAAAAATATCGATGAAGTCCGTACATATGCAGATGAAATTTTAGGAAAAACCCTTGTTACACATCAAACAGGTCCAGAGGGTAAAGAAGTAAAGCGTTTACTGATCGAGGAAGGCTGTGACATAAAGAAAGAATATTATATTGGCCTTGTCCTAGACCGAGCGACTTCAAAAGTAACGATGATGGCATCTGAAGAGGGCGGCACAGAAATTGAGGAAGTAGCTGCTAAAACACCTGAGAAAATTTTTAAAGAGGTTATTGATCCTGTTACAGGTCTATTACCATATCAAGCTAGAAGACTAGCATTTAATATTAATATTCCTAACGAATACTTATCCAAAGCGGTTAAATTTATGATTGGATTATATCAAGTTTTTATTGAAAAAGATTGTTCCATTGCAGAAATTAACCCGCTAGTTACAACAGGAGATGGAGATGTTTTAGCATTAGATGCTAAATTAAACTTCGATGATAACGCTCTATTCCGTCAAAAAGATGTAGTGGATTTCCGTGATTTAGATGAAGAAGATGAAAAGGAAATTGAAGCATCGAAATTTGATTTGAGCTACGTTGCACTAGATGGAAATATCGGTTGTATGGTAAACGGTGCAGGTTTAGCCATGTCTACAATGGATATTATTAAACATTATGATGGAGAACCGGCTAACTTTTTAGATGTAGGCGGCGGTGCCACTGCAGAAAAAGTTACAGCTGCATTTAAAATTATTCTGTCTGATGAAAACGTTAAAGGTATTTTTGTAAACATTTTCGGTGGCATTATGAAGTGTGATGTAATCGCAGAAGGTGTCGTTCAAGCGACGAAAGAAGTAGGCTTGGAAATCCCGCTAGTGGTACGTTTAGAAGGTACCAATGTGGATGATGGAAAGGAAATTCTTGCTAATTCTGGTCTCGATATTACGCCTGCTGAATCTATGGCAGATGGCGCTGAGAAGATCGTATCATTAGTAAAATAAAACTTACTCGATTTTTGAAGTTCGTTTGATCTTGAAGGATGAAGGAGGATCTTATATATGAGTGTATTTATTGATAAAAATACAAAAGTGCTTGTGCAGGGAATCACAGGTTCAACAGCACTTTTCCATACAAAACAAATGTTAGATTATGGCACTAAAATTGTTGGTGGTGTAACGCCGAAAAAAGGTGGAACAGAAGTAGAAGGTGTACCTGTATTTAATACGGTAGAAGAAGCTGTTAATCAAACTGGAGCAAATGCCTCTGTTATTTATGTACCAGCTCCATTCGCTGCTGATGCTATTATTGAAGCAGTAGATGCTGAGTTAGATCTAGTTATTTGTATTACAGAGCATATTCCGGTAATGGACATGGTGAAAGTGAAACGTTATATGGAAGGCAAGAAAACAAGATTAGTAGGTCCAAATTGCCCTGGTGTGATCACACCTGAAGAATGTAAGATTGGTATTATGCCAGGCTATATTCATAAGAAAGGCCATATTGGTGTTGTTTCTCGTTCCGGTACTCTTACTTATGAAGCAGTTCATCAATTATCGGAAAATGGGTTTGGCCAATCTACCGCTGTAGGAATCGGTGGTGACCCTGTTAATGGAACAGATTTTATTGATACGTTACAAGCATTTAACGAAGACCCAGAAACGGAAGCTGTCATGATGATTGGTGAAATCGGAGGTACTGCTGAGGAAGAAGCAGCTGAGTGGGTAAAAGCTAATATGACAAAACCAGTTGTCGGTTTCATTGGCGGTGCTACAGCGCCTCCAGGAAAACGTATGGGACATGCAGGTGCCATTATTTCAGGTGGAAAAGGTACTGCAGATGAAAAAATTAAAACAATGAATAATTGTGGCATTGAAGTAGCAGAAACTCCATCTGTAATGGGTGAAACATTAATTAACGTCCTAAAAAACAAAGGATTATACGAAAAGTGTAAAACACATTAACTATAGTAGGAAAATAAGCTGAGAAAATTCAGCTTATTTTCCGTGTTTTCATAGAGGGGTGGCTAAAAGGTTTCCTCTCTATTATGATGTAATAAAAAGGTTGTGATAGGATGGTAAATAAAAAATGGCGGTTCATTCATCTATATCGGGCATCTGGTGGATCACGTCATTTGATTCATAAAGTATTGAAATTGGACCCACACTTAACATACTTATATAAATGGTCATTTGTCGAATGGCAGAAAAATTTTTCATTGTCAGAGCACCAGGTGAATCGAATCGTTCAAGCCTTGAAAAGCCGGCCTCTTATAAAGCAAATCATGTCAGACAGTAAATGTTATAACATTTTAACAATCTTTGACTCTAACTATCCCGTTCAACTTCGTTTTATTCCAGACCCTCCACTTGTATTATATACAAAAGGAAATCTTTCACTATTAGAACACTGTCCTAGTATAAGTGTGATTGGCACAAGATATCCTTCCACTCATGCAAGATCAGTCATGCATCGACTTTTAACTCCCTTATTGAAAAAAAAGTGGCTAATCGTCAGTGGTATGGCCTTAGGAATTGATGGTTATGCCCATGAGATGTCATTACATCATGGAAGCTCTACGATTGCTGTTTTAGGCAGCGGATTTCATTATATCTATCCCAAGCAGCATCAAGAATTGTTTCAAGAAATATCCCGGTATCACCTTGTCGTAACGGAATACCCTCCTAATACCCCGCCGAAGAAGTTTCATTTTCCTGAAAGAAATCGAATTATAAGTGGTTTAAGCTTTGCAACATTAGTTGTGGAAGCGAAAGAAAAAAGCGGATCGCTTATTACAGTAGATCAAGCACTTGAACAAGGGCGTGAAGTAATGGCTGTACCTGGGAGCATTCTCCAATCAACAAGCAATGGTTGTAATCGATTAATCCAAGATGGGGCTAAGCTTGTTCAATCTGATCAAGATATTAAAGAGGAATGGTTGTTATCCGGTGCGAATTGGCGGCAAATAATATGCAAATCTTAAAGAAATTTTCAAAATTTTTGCTTAGATTTTTATTGGTTTGTTTGACAAACGACAACAAAGTATTTAATAATAGGGAAGATTTATCATATGTATAATAATTGTTAATATACTATAAAAATATTAGATACAATATAGAAATTCGCCTCTTGGGAGGGTACATTTGCATGGCACAATATCTAGTTATTGTTGAATCACCAGCAAAAGCAAAAACAATTGAAAGATATTTAGGGAAAAAATATAAAGTAAAAGCATCAATGGGACATGTTCGCGATCTCCCCAAAAGTCAAATGGGTGTGGACGTAAGTAATGAATATCAACCAAAGTATATTACGATTCGAGGGAAAGGTCCGGTGTTAAAAGAATTAAAAACGGCGGCCAAAAAGGCAGATAAAATTTATTTAGCAGCTGACCCCGATCGTGAAGGGGAAGCCATAGCTTGGCATTTAGCACATAGTTTAAATATTGACCTTGATTCAGAATGCAGGGTGGTATTTAATGAAATTACGAAAGATGCAATAAAAGATTCATTTAAACATCCTAGAACCATTAATATGGATTTAGTAGATGCACAGCAAGCAAGGAGAATTTTAGATCGACTCGTAGGTTACAATATAAGTCCATTACTTTGGCAAAAAGTTAAGAAAGGGCTTAGTGCAGGACGTGTTCAATCTGTTGCTGTGAAAATGATCATTGATCGAGAGAATGAGATTAAAGAATTTAAACCAGAAGAATATTGGAGTATTCAATCATTGTTTACGAAAGATAAACATCAGTTCGAAGGTTCCTTTTATGGATACGATGGAAAGAAGCAAGGGCTTAAAAGTAAAGATGATGTAGATAAGGTTTTAGATCGGTTAAAAGGAAAAGATTTTTTGGTCGAAAAAGTAAATAAACGAGAAAGAAGGAGAAACCCTTCTCCTGCATTTACAACTTCTTCCTTACAACAAGAAGCAGCTCGAAAATTAAATTTTCGAGCACGTAAAACCATGATGGTTGCTCAACAGTTATATGAAGGTATTGATCTTGGTAAACGTGAAGGCGGTATAACTGGTCTTATCACCTATATGCGTACAGACTCTACTAGAATTTCAAATACAGCAAAAAATCAAGCGAAAGATTATATAGAAGAAAAATTCGGAAAAGAGTATCTAGGCGGAAATAAACGTGCGAAAAATAATGAAGGTGCTCAAGATGCACATGAAGCAATCCGACCAACTAATGCGTTACGTGATCCGCAATCATTAAAATCTGCTCTATCACGTGACCAGTATCGATTATATAAATTAATTTGGGAAAGGTTTATCGCCAGTCAAATGGCTCCTGCTGTGATGGATACCATGACAGTACATTTAACGAATCAAGGAATTGAATTTCGTGCGACTGGCTCCAAAGTAAAGTTCAAAGGTTTTATGAAAGTGTATATTGAAAGCAGTGATGATAAAAAGAAGCAACAAGATAAGTGGCTGCCAAACCTTGAGGAAGGAACAACTGTAACTGCTGAGAATATTGATCCAAATCAACATTTTACACAACCGCCTCCAAGATACACAGAAGCACGCCTTGTAAAAACAATGGAGGAAAAAGGGATAGGGCGGCCTTCTACATATGCGCCTACTTTAGATACCATTCAGCGTCGTGGTTATGTAGCGTTAGATAATAGAAGGTTTGTTCCAACTGAACTAGGCGAAATCGTGATGAAATTAATAGAAGAATTTTTTCCTGAAATCATTGATGTTGCATTTACAGTCAAAATGGAAGGTGATTTAGATTCCATTGAAGAAGGAAAGACAGAATGGGTAAATATTATTGATCAATTTTATTCAGGATTTGATAAACGACTAGAAAAAGCGGAAAAGGAAATGGAAAAAGTGGAAATCCGCGATGAACCTGCGGGGATCGATTGTGAGAAATGCGGACATGAAATGGTATACAAAATGGGGAGGTACGGAAAGTTTTTAGCTTGTTCTAACTTTCCAGATTGTCGAAATACGAAACCAATCTTAAAAAAGATTGGGGTTGATTGTCCTAATTGCAAAGACGGTAATATTGTGGAGAGAAAAACGAAAAAACGTCGTACATTTTATGGTTGTGATAATTATCCGAAATGTGAGTTTATTTCATGGGATAAACCAATAGCTCGTAACTGTCCGAAATGCCAATCTATGTTAGTGGAAAAAAAGACAAAGAAAACATCACAAGTCCAATGCTCTTCTTGTGATTATAAAGAAGAGGAACAAAAATAATTTGGTAAGGAAAAAGCTTGTTATCTATTAAAGGTAACAGGCTTTTTCTTCCGTTATTGACAATTAGTGTGTTAGTGAATAGCATGTTTAAAGTTTAAAGAAAAAGGGAAATAATTTCAGGTAAAGCAAACATGTCAGAAAGTTGTGACAATTTGGTTGTTTTCATTGCAGTCTAGTTAGAGTTATGTTAAAATTTTCACGCATTTAGGGGTGGAATATGATTAAATTTGAAAACGAATGGTTTATGTTTCAAGATTACTTGCAAATAGAAAAAAATGCTTCAACACGGACAATCGATGCTTATAAAAGAGACTTAACAGATTTTTTTAATTTTCTAAATAGTGAAGATGTACACCAGTTAAATCAAGTGGATTATATCATCATAAGAAATTATTTAAACCAATTATACGAAAGAGGATTGTCTAAAAGATCTGTTACACGACATATCTCCACGTTAAGAAGTTTTTACAGCTTTTTAGTAAGAGAGAAAATGGTAGCTTTAAATCCATTATCACAAATTGACTTACCGAAGGGTACAAAACCGATACCTGAGTTTTTTTATGAGGAAGAGGTCGTTTATTTATTCGAAGCAATTGATTGGGCAAAGCCGCTGGGTCAACGAAATGGTGCTCTTTTAGAGCTGCTGTATGCAACAGGAATTCGTGTGAGTGAATGTGTTTCATTAAAAATAGATGACATTGACTTTCAATTGCAAACAATACTTGTTCAAGGTAAAGGAGGAAAAGAACGTTATGTCCCGTTTGGTACCTATGCTGAAAACACATTGAAACGTTATCTTGAACAAGGTCGGCAACAATTAATTGGCGATCAGAGTCAGCCTGGTCATTATTTGTTTTTAAATGCAAGGGGAAACCCGCTTACAGATCGAGGAGTAAGGTTAATATTAAACAAAATGGTCGATGATGCAGCATTAACGCAGAATATTCACCCGCATAAACTGCGTCATACATTCGCAACACATTTATTAAATAACGGGGCGGATCTTCGTGCAGTTCAAGAACTTTTAGGGCATGCACATTTATCATCAACACAAATTTACACACATGTGTCAAAGGACCGACTGAAACAAATTTATCAATCAGCACATCCTCGTGCGCGTAAATCCTAAGACAAAGATGGAGGCTTTAATATAATGGATCAATTTCATGCAACAACCATATTTGCTATTCAACATAATGGCATGTCTGCAATGTGTGGAGACGGGCAAGTAACATTTGGTAATCAAGTGGTGATGAAGCATACTGCTAAAAAAGTCCGACGTTTGTACAATGGGAAAGTATTAGCAGGATTTGCTGGCTCTGTAGCAGATGCTTTTACATTATTTGAAAGCTTTGAAACAAAGTTAGAAACATATGATGGTAATTTATCTCGTGCAGCTGTAGAATTAGCAAAAGCTTGGAGAAATGACAAATATTTACGTAAGCTTGAGGCCATGTTAATTGTGATGGATAAAAACGAATTATTATTAGTTGCCGGAACTGGAGAAGTAATTGAACCTGACGATGGCATTTTAGCTATTGGTTCCGGTGGTCATTATGCTCTAAGTGCCGGAAGGGCTTTGAAGAAATATTCGGCAAATTTATCAGCAAAAGAAATTGCTAAGGCTTCATTAGAAATAGCTGGTGAAATCTGTGTGTTTACAAATAATCAGTTAATACTAGAAGTGATTGAATAAGGAGTGGAAAATATGTCTGTTCAATTAACGCCAAAGGAAATTGTAGCTAAATTAAATGAATACATAGTGGGACAAGTGGATGCTAAAAAGGCTGTAGCAGTTGCTTTAAGAAATAGATATAGAAGAATGCAATTATCTGATGAAATGCGTCATGAAATTGTACCAAAAAATATTTTAATGATTGGTCCAACAGGTGTTGGGAAAACAGAAGTCGCAAGAAGATTAGCCAAACTTGTGCAAGCGCCGTTTGTAAAAGTGGAGGCAACAAAATACACAGAAGTTGGTTATGTTGGCCGAGATGTAGAGTCCATGGTTCGAGATTTAGTAGAATCTAGTGTGCGTATGGTAAAAGAAAATGAAATGGATCAAGTAAAAGGAAAGGCGGAACAATTAGCTAACCAACGCATTATAGAAATTCTGGTACCATCTAAGAAGAAAACATCCAATGCTAAAAACCCATTTGAAATGTTTTTAAACCCTAATCAACAAGCTGCACAACAGGATGATTCCGAGAATCAAGAGAAATCAGAAGAATTAAAAAATAAAAGACAGCAAACCAAAAGATTGCTAGAGCTGGGAGAATTAGAGGATCGAACCATTACGATTGAAGTGGAAGAGCAAACACCTTCTATGTTTGATATGCTTCAGGGATCGGGTATGGAACAAATGGGGATGAATATGCAAGATGCATTAGGAAAATTAATGCCAAGCAAAACGAAAAAAAGAAAATTAAAAGTGAAAGATGCTAGAAAAGTGCTTACGCAACAAGAAGCACAGAAGTTAATAGACATGGACGATGTCACACAAAAAGCAATTGAAAAGGCGGAACAAACAGGGATTATTTTTATCGATGAAATGGATAAAATAGCGGTTAAGCAAGAACAGTCAGCAAATGTTTCCAGAGAAGGTGTACAAAGAGACATTTTGCCAATTGTAGAAGGTTCTACCATTAACACGAAATTCGGACCCGTGAAAACCGATCACATGCTTTTTATTTCTGCAGGAGCTTTCCATATGTCTAAGCCTTCTGACCTTATTCCGGAATTGCAAGGTCGTTTTCCAATTCGCGTTGAGTTTGAAAAGTTAGTAGTTGAAGATTTTGTCCGTATATTAAAAGAACCATCTAATGCGATTTTAAAGCAGTACAAGGCACTTTTAGAAACAGAAGGCATTACGATTAATTTTGACAATAAGGCTATTACAAGAATAGCTGAAATTGCTTTTGAAGTGAATCAGGAAACAGACAATATTGGTGCTAGAAGGTTGCATACCATATTAGAGAAGTTACTAGAGGAGCTTTCATATGAAGCATCAGATATTGGAATGGGGAACATTGAAATAACCGAAGGCTATGTCAATGAAAAACTAAAGTCAATTGCAACCAATAAAGACCTTAGCCAATTTATTTTATAAATGGACGGTGAATACGATGGGATTATTAGAAAAAACAAGAGAAATTAATGCAATGCTTCAGACGACAAAAGGAAAGTCAGTTGACTTTAAAGACATGTCTCAAACATTAAGAGATGTTATAGAGGCCAATATTTTTATTGTTAGCCGAAAAGGTAAATTATTAGGTTTTGCCATTAATCAACAAATTGAAAATGATCGAATGAAGCAAATGTTAGAGGAAAGGCGATTTCCTGAAACTTACACGCAAAACTTATTTAATATTACCAGTACAACCACAAACCTTGATATAAACAGTGAATATACGGCATTTCCTGTCGAAAATCAAGAACTGTTTGCAAATGGGCTCACCACTATTGTGCCGATAATTGGTGGAGGTCAACGGTTAGGTACATTGATTTTAAGTCGTTTGTCTGATCAATTCGAGCAAGATGATTTAGTATTAGCGGAGTACGGTGCAACAGTAGTGGGGATGGAAATATTACATGGAAAAACAGAAGAAATTGAAATAGAGGCACGTAGTAAGGCAGTAGTACAAATGGCCATTCGCTCCTTATCTTACAGTGAATTTGAAGCGATTGAACATATTTTTGAAGAATTAGATGGGAATGAAGGATTATTAGTAGCAAGTAAGATAGCAGATCGTGTTGGTATAACCCGCTCAGTTATCGTGAATGCGTTACGCAAGTTAGAAAGTGCTGGTGTCATTGAGTCGAGGTCCTTAGGGATGAAAGGAACTTATATCAAGGTGTTAAATGATAAATTTCTTCTCGAATTAAAAAATAACCAACATTAAAAATGTTAATAAAAAAAACAGTTAGTACCAAAAAATGGTTACTAACTGTTTTTTTTTATGTAAAATCTATATTCTGCTTATTTTTTACTGGGGATTTAATGGTAAATCGTAGGAACAATGTAATCATTGTTCAGTATTTCACATGTGGAAATATAAACTAAAGTCCTGCCTAAAATTAATTCATAACATACTTAAGGTAGAAATTTCTAACAAGTTATAGACACTAATATGCTATTAATCTACAATATTCGAAGGATAATTACTTTTTATGACGGTCTATTTTAAAAAACGGAGGAAAAATCATGACATTCTTCGGCAAAACCTTTCAAACATTAGATAAATCCTTAGATTATGCATCCATAAAAAATCAAACCATAGCAAATAATCTTGCCAATGTAGATACACCAAATTATAAATCAAAAAATGTCCAATTTAAGGATGTTTTCCATTCAACTTTGCAACAATCTTTTGAAGCAAAACGAACAAATTCCAGACATCTTACTTTTTCAGATCATTCTAATCCTGATTTTAAAATTACTACCCAATCTTCTACCAATTATCGACATGATGGGAACAATGTAGATGTTGATAAGGAAATGTCTGAGCTTGCCAAAAATCAAATTTATTATCAAGCATTAGTAGATCGAATGAATGGTAAGTTTAACAGCATGCAGAGTGTAATACGAGGAGGCAATTAATCATGTCAATCTTTCAATCAATGAATACTAGTGCAAGCGGCCTTACTGCTCAACGATTAAGAATGGATACCATATCTTCTAATATTGCAAATGCAGATACCACAAGGGCAACCGTTAATGAAAATGGTGAATACGAACCATATCGAAGAAAGATGACTGTTTTTCAACCTAAAGGCGAAAGTTTCTCATCAGTTTTGCAACGCTATTCCTATCGAGAAGAAAACAGCGGTGATGGTGTAAAAGTAACACAAATTACGGAGGATGAAGAACCTTTTAAAACGGTATATAACCCAAATCACCCTGATGCAAATGATGAAGGGTATGTAGAGATGCCGAATGTTGACCCGTTAAAGGAAATGGTGGATATGATGAGTGCCACTAGGTCTTATGAAGCGAATGTTACGTCAGTAAATGCTTCCAAAACTATGTTGATGAAAGCTCTGGAAATTGGAAAGTAATCAAAGAAGGGATGATTTAAGTGGTTAATATAGAACCGTTCACTTCCGTTTCGAATAAAGCGTTAGAAAATACTGATCGAATGAAAGTATCAGATGCTCAAAAAGCATTTACTCAAAACTTAAAGAATGCTATAGATCAAATGAATCAAGCTCAACATCAATCAAATCAAAAAACCGAAGCATTAGCAAAAGGGGAAATAGATGATTTGCATGATGTGATGATTACCGCACAAAAGGCAAGCATCACACTGCAAACAGGTGTGCAAGTACAGAAAAAAGCAGTAGATGCTTACAATGAAGTGATGAGAATGCAAGTATAACTTCTACGTAACAGATAGTAATTGGTTTTTGGGGGCAAAAAATGAAGCAAAAGTGGACACAATTAAAAGAGTTTATACAAGGGCATTATACATCGATGCCAAAATGGCAAAAAGGTTTGTTGTTCGGAGGAGCAGGAGCGGTAATTGTAGCTATTGTTATGACTGCTTTATTAGCCAACTCAAGCAATATGGTGCCATTATACAATGATCTGTCAGTACAAGAGATAGGACAAATTAAAGAAGAACTTGATGCAAGAGGCGTTCCTTATGAAATTGGGAATGCAGGAACTAGTGTGCAAGTATCAGAAGAGGCAGCTGATTCTTTGTTAGTGGATTTAGCTGCAAAGGGGATTCCTGACAGCGGCAATATCGATTATTCTTTCTTTGCTGCAAATAGCTCTTGGGGTATGACCGATAATGAATTTGATGTGATGAAATTAGACGCCATGCAAACAGAGTTATCCACGCTTATAAGCCAAATAAATGGGATTAGTGCTGCAGAAGTGATGATTAATAAACCAGAAGATCCAGTCTTTGTCAGTGATCAACAACAAGAAGGTTCTGCTTCGATTGTGATTGAAACAGATCCAGGCTATCAATTTGAACCGGGTCAAATTGAGTCCCTGTACCATCTTGTTGCAAAATCTGTTCCCAATCTCTCTACAGATAATATCGTCATCATGAATCAACATTTTGAGTATTTTGACCAAAAAAATGAAAATTCTTTAACAACCAATAATACTTATAGCACCCAACAGCAAATTAAAAAGGATATTGAACAAGATATTGAACGAAGAGTTCAAAAAATGTTAGGCATGATGGTTGGTATGGACAGAGTTGCGATTTCCGCAACTGCTGATGTAGATTTCACACAAGAACAACGCCGTGTAGAACAAGTGGAAACGGTAGATGATGAAAATGATACCTTGCCTGTAAGTGTCGAAACAATAACAGAATCTTACACAGGTACCCAGCCAGAAGATTTGGAAGTAGGAGTAGGGGAAGAGGAAATTGCCAACTATCCAGCTGGTGAAAATGGAGTTGGTGACTATGAGCTAGTAAAAGAATCTGTTAATCATGAATTCAATCGTATTCAGCGGGATATCGTGGAAAGTCCTTATAAAATTCGAGATCTTGGTATACAGGTAGCAATTGATAATACACGAACTTTAGAAAATGGAGAAATAGAACAATTATCAGCTCAAGAACAATTGGCAGTGGAAGAAAGTGTTACCTCCATACTTGATTCTATCGTCACAACATCTATTGATAAGTCGTATGGTGAAGTTGTAACACCTAATCAAAATGTTTCGATTGTGTTCCAGCCATTTAACGGCACCAATAATATGATGGGAATACAACAGACACCTGTCATCCCTACATGGGTTTATGTAACAGGAACACTTTTTTTACTTATTATCCTATCATTAATCTGGCTTTTAATCCGAAAGCGTAGACAGGTACAAGATAATGCGCTAGAGCGAGTAGAAGAGCAAACGATAAGTACAGAAGAAGAGGTACCACCAATTACGATGAATGAGGATTCAGATGCACATACTCGTAGAAAACAATTGGAACGATATGCACAAGATAAACCAGAAGATTTTGCTAAATTATTACGAAGCTGGATATCAGAAGACTAAGGGAGGTTATACAAATGCCAAGAAATAAAGGAGAACTTACAGGGAAACAAAAAGCAGCCATTCTATTAATCTCTCTAGGACCTGATGTGTCCGCACAAGTATATAAACATCTCACACCAGAAGAAATTGAAAAACTAACATTAGAAATATCTTCTGTAAAAAAAGTAGATAATGAACAAAAAGAGAAAGTGCTAGAACAATTTCATGAAATAGCAATGGCGCAAGACTATATTTCTCAGGGCGGCATTAGCTATGCTAAAACGGTGCTGGAAAAAGCGTTGGGAGATGATAAAGCAGGAGATATAATTCAAAGGCTGACGTCTTCCTTACAAGTGAAACCATTTGATTTTGCAAGAAAAGCGGACCCTTCTCAAATTATAAATTTCATTCAAAATGAACATCCGCAAACGATAGCGCTCGTTTTATCTTATTTAGATTCGGACCAGTCAGCCCAGATTTTATCTGAGCTTCCACAAGAGCAACAAGCGGATATTGCTAAAAGGATAGCAGTTATGGATTCTACTTCACCTGAAATTATTGCGGAAGTTGAACAAGTTTTAGAACGAAAGCTTTCTACAACGGTAACCCAAGATTATACACAAACTGGTGGAATCCAAGCCGTCGTTGAAGTATTAAATGGTGTTGATCGAAGCACGGAACGAACGATTTTGGATGATTTAGAAGTAGATGATCCAGAATTAGCAGAAGAAATTAAGAAGCGGATGTTTGTATTTGAAGATATTGTTACGTTAGATAACAGAGCTATTCAGCGTGTGATTAGAGAAGTAGATAACGATGACTTACGCCTAGCTTTAAAAGTTGGAAGTGATGAAGTAAAAGATATGGTCTTCAACAATATGTCTACTAGGATGGCAGATACATTTAAAGAAGAGATGGAATTCATGGGCCCTGTTCGCCTAAGAGATGTAGAAGAAGCGCAGTCAAGAATTGTATCGGTTATTCGAAAACTAGAAGAACTTGGCGAAATTGTCATTGCTAGGGGCGGAGGAGATGATATTATTGTCTAAATCTTTTCACAAGCCTCTTAAATCAAAAACCATTCAAATAAAACCGATTGGAGAGCCAGAAAGAGAGGACAACACATCTTTTGAGGAAACGAAACTAGAGAAACTAAAAGATCAAATAGAAGAAAGTGAAGAGAAGCTAAAAACCGTTCAAAAAGAAATTGATGATAAAAAAATAAAGGCAGAAAAAGAAATTCAGAAACTACGAGACAATTGGGAAAAAGAAAAAAAAGCCTACATAGAGGACGCACAATCACAAGGATATCAAGCTGGTTTTGAACAAGGGGAAAAAGATAGCTTAGAGCGCTACCAAACAATGATTCAAGAAGCTAATCAAAATATTGAATTAGCAAAGAAGGATTATGCAAACATTATATCTCAAAGTAATGAAAGCATTTTAAGAATTGCATTAACAGTTGCTGAAAAAATTATCAACCAAACGATAGAAGAAGATCAAGAAAAGTTTATACGCATTGTACAAGCCGCTATTGAACAAGTGAAAGAACACCCTGAAATCATATTATTTGTGCATAGTAATGATTATTCGCTTGTGTTAGAGCATAAAGAAGAGTTGCAATCAGTTATGTTAGATCAAACAGGATTATGGATTTATGTTGATTCCACTTTGGAAGCAGGGCAAGTGAAGGTGGAGACTTCATTTGGAACAATTGATGCTTCTATTGATAAACAATTGGAAGAATTAAAAAAGCACTTATTTCATATCGTGGAGGAGATTTCACGTGGAGACAGATCAGATCATTAAACAAATTAAACAAATCGATACGTATATACGATATGGTAAAGTGGATCGAGTGATTGGTTTATTGATTGAAGCAAAAGGTCCTGAAGCTAGAATTGGAGAGGTTTGTTATATCTATACGAAAACCACACATCAAAAAATTATGGCTGAAGTGATCGGTTTTGATAAGGAAAAAGTTTTACTAATGCCTTATTCATCTGTACACAACATTGCTTCTGGATGCTTGGTAGAGGCAACGAAAGAAGCGTTGCAAATTCGAGTAGGCCGCTCTTTAATAGGAAAAGTAGTAGATTCAACAGGTGAATTGTTAACAGGGGAAACATTACCAAAAGGATTAATTGAATACCCTACAGAACAATCTCCTCCTAATCCGTTAGAAAGACCGCGGATTACAGAACAAATCACTTCCGGTATTAAAGCAATAGACACGATGCTAACAATGGGAAAAGGACAAAGAGTAGGCATTTTTGCTGGTAGTGGTGTTGGAAAAAGTACATTAATGGGGATGATCGCTCGAAATAGCGAAGCAGATATAAATGTGATCGCTCTAATCGGAGAGCGTGGAAGAGAAGTGAAAGAATTTATAGAGAGAGATTTAGGGCCGGAGGGATTAGAACAATCGATTGTTGTTGTAGCAACATCTGATCAACCTGCTTTGATGAGAATAAAAGGAGCATATACGGCAACTGCCATCAGCGAGTATTTTAGAGATTTAGGATATCAAGTGAATTTGATGATGGATTCTGTAACTAGAGTAGCGATGGCTCAAAGAGAAATTGGTTTAGCTATCGGGGAACCTCCCACTACGAAAGGGTATACCCCGTCTGTGTTTGCGATGCTGCCAAGCTTATTAGAAAGAACCGGGACAAGTATAACAGGCTCTATAACAGCTTTTTATACAGTATTAGTAGACGGGGATGACTTTAATGAACCAATAGCTGATACAACAAGAGGTATACTAGATGGTCACTTTGTTTTAGATCGAAAGCTAGCGGAAAAAGGTCAGTTCCCAGCAATTAATGCGTTGCATTCTGTCAGCCGTGTTATGACAGATATCACCGAAACTAAATCTTTAGACATCACCAATAAGGCAAGAGAAATATTAGCACGATATGAAGAGAACGAAGAGCTTATACAAATTGGTGCATATAAAAAAGGTTCTAATCGAAAAATTGATGAAGCCATTAGGTTACAGCCTAAAATACTAGAATTTCTTAGACAAAGTAGAGATGAAAAGTTAGATAGAGATAAGGCGATGGGGACGTTAACTGAAATCATGAAAGGAAGTATGACTTCATGAATCCATCAATGAAACTCGATCGGATAAAGCTAGTAAAGGACAATGAGGCAGAAAAAATAAGAGGTGCTTATCAAGATTCGGAGCAGCAATTTGAACAAGAAGCTACTCATCTATATAAGTTATTAAAAAAGAAAGAAGAAGTAGAATCTCTTTATACAGAGTCACTATACCAAAAAACGCAGGTTCAACAATTACAAGCATACCAACAGTACTTAAATTATTTAACTCCAACTATTATGGAGAGACAAAAAAAAGTAAACCAAGCAAGACAGAATATGTATGAACTACAAGACCAGTTAACAGACCAATATATCGAAGTGAAAAAGATTGAAAAAATAATAGAAAAAAGAAAACAAAAACAGAGTGAGTTAGAAAAGGTGCAAGAACAGATGAGAATGGATGATATTTCAGTTAGAAGATATACAAATCAAAGAGGGAGGCAGTAATATGCCAAACCAATCCCTATATAAAGAAAAAAAGCCGGGCATTTGGCAATGGCTTGTCGTTATTATCGTTCCTTTTATTTTTGCTGTGATCGTTGCATTAGTTATTTTATACATCATGGGTGTTGATGTGTTAACGCAATCCAAGCAAGCACTAAATCAAGTCCCTTTTATACAGGAGAAAGTTTTAACAAGTGAAGAAGAGCGTTATGTCAATCAGTTAACAGAGCAAGAAGAAATGATAGAAGCAAAAGATAGTGAGATGGATTCCTTGCAAGCCGAAATAATTACGAAAGAAAAAACGATACAAGATCTTGAAAGTCAGGTGGAACAGCTGCAACAACAATTGATGGAGCAAGAGAATGTTGATGAAATAAATCCAGCTGATGAAACGACTCAGGAACTTGCAACTTCATTTGAGAACATGAAGCCAAGTGCCGCAGCGTCGATTATGGAAGAAATGGAAAATGGAGCAGCTATGCCGCTTTTAAGACAAATGGATGCAGAGGCACGGGGAGAAATATTAGCAGAAATGGCCCCAGATGCCGCCGCTGTCTATACCGACTTGTTTATGAATCCTTAGTCATTTCGTGAGGGGAGGTGATACTTATGATTGAATGGCCACAAATGAAAAATACAGATGCCCTCGCACAATCATTGGTTAATAAACAGGAAAATAAAGGTATTCCCATGCAATTTCTTCAAATGCTTTTGCAAACCAATCAGGAGTTAGATGATGATATTACGAAGCAAGAAGAAGTGAAAAATGATCAAAAAGATTCTGAGTTTCCATTGAAAATAACGGAGAAGGAGTTAATACTCTTACAATCACTCATTCGGGAAGGCATAAATGTGGAAGAGAAAGATCATGTTGATGAAAAATCTCTCCAATCTACCTCCACTTCTCAATCAATCGGTAAGGGAAAACTATTGGAAGATCCAAGACATGAGTTCACAGATCAAATGTTAATAGATATTTTTCAACATTTGCAAACAACAATTGAAAGAATACAACATCATACCATAAACAATAAAGATTATAAAACAATGTTGGATCTGTTGAATAATTGGTCGAGATCGAATTCTTCCAATCAGTCATCAACTAATCTCTTATCTAGATTACCAGATTCTATGCCAAAACAAGTTTTACAAAAAATGTTAGAGAATTATCACAATCGTTTGCAGATGGAAAAGCATTATCAGCATGCAGTCAAGGTAACATCGAAAGACATTGAAAAATGGATAACAACAGCATTAGAGAATTATTCAAGTTCTGAAAAAGCTAGTGCTATGTCTTTCAAGACGGAATACGCAAGCTCTCATCAGCCGAGTTTACTATCTAAAACAGAACAATTTGTGATTCATCTTCAACAGACAAATACAGAAAAAGAAGCAGTGCAGAAGCAATTAATAGATCAATTTCAAAAAATAATGCAAAAAAGTCATTTCATGAAAACAATGAATGGTTCGAACCAATTATCTGTTCGTTTACAACCTGATCATTTAGGGGAAATAATGCTAAAACTAACACAGGTAAATGGTGAAATGGTAGTGAAAATGATGGTGACATCACAGGCAGCGAAGGAAATGCTAGAAGGTAACCTTCAGCAGTTAAGGCATATGTTTTCTCCGCATCAAGTCCAAGTGGAAAAACAAGAGGTAAGTACAGCCATTTCACAAGAAGGTACGGACACTGAGGATCAACAGCAAGATTTTAATCAAAGTGATGATCAACAGCATGAACATAATCAAGATGAACAAAACTCAGCAAGCAATGAAGAAATGGATTTTATGGATATTTTAATGGAAACACAAGAAAAGGGGAGGAAATATGACATCGATTGACCCGTCTCTATATCTTACTCATCAAACAAGAACTGAGAAGTTTGATGATACCCTTGGGAAAGAGGACTTTTTAAAAATTTTAATGGCACAATTACAGAATCAAGACCCATTGAATCCTATGGAAGATAAGGAATTCATTTCACAAATGGCTACCTTTTCTTCGTTAGAGCAGATGACCAATATGTCTAGTGGCATAAATCAGTTAGTGCAACATCAATCGCTAGCTCCTGTTGTTCAATATAGTCATTTAATAGGAAAAGAAGTTTCCTATTATCAGTTAGATGAAGAAACAGGCGAAATAGTACAACCTAGAGAATTGGTTTCAAGCAAGGTGGAGGCAGTTTCACAAAACGATGGAGAAGCCATTATAGAATTAGCAAACAATCAAAGTGTTTCTTCTCAAGCTATTATAAAAGTCGAGTAGTTTAGAAAATCATACTAAAACGATAAAAGAAAGGAAGTTTTCATATGTTGAGATCCATGTATGCAGGTATTTCTGGAATGCAAAGCTTTCAAACAAAATTAGATGTGGTAGGGAATAACATTGCCAATGTGAACACCTCGGGATTTAAGAAAGGGAGAGCTACTTTCCAAGATATGCTTAGTCAACCAGTGAAAGGGGCAAGCCAGCCGACAGATCTACGAGGTGGTGTGAATCCCGCTCAAGTTGGAATTGGTGCACAATTAGGTTCTATTGATAACATCCATACACAAGGCAGCCGCCAAACGACAAATAGACCGCTAGACTTACAGCTTGAGGGTGATGGAATGTTTGTTCTAGGGCGTGGATTTGATGCCCAGAATACAGATAGCTTTAATACAAATGGTATTTCTCAAAATCAAAATGTAGAGCTTCAATATTCTAGAGCAGGAAATATGTATCTAGATGATAATGGGTATATTGTGAACGCAAATGGTCAGTATTTAATGGGGTTTAAAGCAGATGGTACAAATGATAATGTTAATCCGGACGAAACTGGGCCGATTAATATTCCGGCTGGTGCTCAAAGTTTTAGTATCCAAGGAAACGGTATTGTGAACTATATAGAAAGTGGAGAAACGAAAGTGGCAGGTCAAATCGCACTATCCAAGTTTTCCAATCCTGGAGGTTTAGAAAAAGTAGGGGCTAACATGTTTCAAGTTACGGTTAATGATGGGCAAAACTTCATTGATGGGGATAATAGTGGAGATTATAACGCAGCAAATGATACCATCTTATTTGCTCCAGAAGATGCTGGTACTGCTTCCATTGTGTCCGGAGCGTTAGAAATGTCTAATGTTGATTTGTCTGAAGAGTTTACAGAGATGATTACTGCACAAAGAGGTTTCCAAGCCAATACACGAATTATTACAACATCTGATGAGATTTTACAAGAACTTGTAAACTTAAAACGATAAAAGGAGGTAGGGGATCTAGGCACTATCTATGATCCTCCCAATCTATGATTGAATTAACGAGATTAAATCATAAAAGTTTTGTTCTTAATGCGCTTCTAATAGAACAAGTAGAAACTTTTTCGGAAACAACTATTACGCTAGCCAATCAAAAAAAGGTGACAGTAAAAGAATCCAAAGAAGAAGTAATGCAACTGGTAACAGATTATTATAAAAAAATTGGCTTGTATCAACTTCATAGAGAAATAGGTGATCAGATTCATGAATCCTAAATTAATGAAAGTTTTAGTAACTTTATTAATTATTATAACGATTGCGGGTGCTGGCATCCTATATGTTGTGTTAACAAAAGAGGATAATACAGGAAAAGCCAAGACATTAGATGAAATGGTTGAGTTTTCCTATACAACAGAGGAGATGCGGACTGATTTAAAAGATGATCATTATGTGCTCATTCAATTTCGTTTCATGATGAACAGTAAAGCTGGTAAAGAAGAAATTGAAAAGCGTGAATTCCAAGTGAAAAATGAATTTATTAAACAATCCGTCAAACTAACAGTAAACGATTTTCAAGATAACTTAGAAAAGCTAGAATCAGAGATTCAAACAGTGATGAACCAAAAAATGACGGATGGTGTCATCGATGAGGTATTAATCATTAGTAAAGTAGTGCAATAAGAACTGCTCCAAAATGGAGGGGAAAGAATGTCAGAAGAAGTTTTATCCCAACATGAGATAGATGAATTGTTATCGGCATTATCTTCAGGGGAGATGGATGCAAACCAGTTAAAAGAAGAAAAAAAAGACAAGAAAATAAGAGCATATGACTTTAAACGAGCGCTTCGATTTTCTAAAGATCAAATTCGAAGCATATCTAGAATTCATGATAATTTTGCTCGACTACTATCTACTTATTTTTCTGCTCAACTGCGTACATATGTCGATATATCTGTAGCATCTGTTGATCAAATTCCTTATGAAGAGTATATTCGTTCCATCCCTACGATGACGATTTTAAATGTATACAGTGTATCTCCACTTAACGGAAGAATGATCTTTGAATTTAATCCGAATATCGCTTACTCCATGTTAGACCGAATGCTAGGGGGTAAAGGTGATTCAGTAAATAAAGTGGATAACTTGACAGAGATTGAGACAACGCTTATGACTCAATTATTTGAAAAAGCTTTAGACAATTTGCAGGAGGCGTGGAGTTCCGTAATAGAAATTGACCCTATTTTAGAAGAATTTGAAGTGAATCCTCAATTTCTTCAACTGGTGTCTCCAAACGAAACAGTTGTAGTTGTTTCTCTTGATACAACAATTGGGGAAAGTACAGGAATGATAAACATATGTATTCCACATGTTGTGCTAGAACCTATCATCCCTAAACTATCAGCCCATTATTGGATGCAGAATAGTGAAAATAAAATAGAGCGAAAACCGGAAGAATACAACATTATCGCTAAAAATATAAAGCAGACAAGCCTGGATTTATCGGTCTTATTAGGAAAAACCGAAATTACACTGGAAGAGTTAATGTATATGGACAAGGATGATACTTTATATCTCGACCAATTGATTGATCAACCTTTATCTTTATATGTTGATCACAAACCGAAATTTTTGGTGCAGCCAGGTAAAAGAAAGCATAAGCTTGCTGTACAAGTGATAGAAGAAATAAAGGGAGGGGATCAAAATGAGGAATGATGATATGTTGTCACAGGAAGAAATTGACGCATTATTAAATGGCAGCCCGGACAGCGATGAGGATACAAATACTCCTCCTAACACAGATCGCTACATCACTTCGATCGAAGAGGATGCACTAGGTGAAATTGGTAACATATCTTTTGGCAGTTCTGCCACAACTTTATCAACATTATTAAATCAAAAAGTAGAAATTACCACTCCAAGAATTAGCGTGGTACATAAAGGAGAGCTGGAGAACGAATTTCCAGAGCCATACGTAGGGGTAGAAGTAAAATATACAGAAGGTTTTAGCGGTGCCAATCTATTTATTTTAGAATCTAAAGATGCTGCTACGATTGCTGATTTAATGTTAGGTGGAAATGGAGAATCTGCTGATACTGAACTGAATGACATACACCTCAGTGCAGTACAAGAAGCAATGAATCAAATGATGGGTACTGCCGCAACAAGTATGTCTACTATTTTTAATAAAAAGGTAGATATTTCTCCACCGTCTATCGATGTAATAGATGTTACCGAAGAGGAAACG
This sequence comes from Gracilibacillus sp. YIM 98692, assembly GCF_010993965.1. Classification (GTDB taxonomy): domain Bacteria; phylum Bacillota; class Bacilli; order Bacillales; family Amphibacillaceae; genus Gracilibacillus. The sequence continues at coordinate 353,806 of NZ_WIXM01000002.1, forward strand.
AATAAAACATTATCCCAGGAAGAAGATGTTTTAATTAAAGTATCTTTTCAGTTAAAAGTTGGATCTTTAATTGATTCCAGAATTATGCAATTATTACCGGTATCTTTTGCTAAAGAGCTGGTCGACCAGTTGTTAAACTCATCTGATGAACCAGAAAGTACGGATGAACAAACTTCTACTCCTAGTCAAGAAGAAGAGGGAGATTCATCAGAACCAATTAGAGAAGAGGAACCAAAATCAGCGCAAGCGGTAAGTGATGATAAACAAAAGAAAAGAGAGCCGCAACAGCTAGGCAGTAATACCATTCCAAATCAAGAAGTGCAAACTGCTTCCTTTAGTGATTTTCAAGATGTATCCCTGCCGCAAGAAGAACAGCGTAATTTAGATCTTTTAATGGATATACCGCTACAAGTAACCGTTGAGCTAGGCAGGACTAAGAGAACTGTAAAAGAGATATTGGAATTAACGTCCGGTTCGATTGTTGAATTAGATAAATTGGCGGGAGAGCCTGTCGATATACTCGTAAACCAAAAATTAATTGCCCAAGGGGAAGTTGTTGTAATTGATGAAAACTTCGGTGTCAGGGTAACAGACATTTTAAGTAAAGAGGATAGGTTAAAAAGATTAAAATAATAAATGAAAGGATGAGAAGTAATGGCGAAAAAAGTATTAATTGTAGACGATGCAGCATTTATGAGAATGATGATCAAAGATATTTTAAGTAAAAATGGATTTGAAGTTGTAGGAGAAGCACAGGATGGTGCAGAGGGAGTGGAAAAATATAAAGAGTTACAACCTGACCTTGTTACGATGGATATTACAATGCCGGAAATGGACGGTATTACCGCATTGAAAGAAATTCAAGCAATAAACAGTAATGCGAAAGTGATTATGTGTTCCGCAATGGGGCAACAGGCAATGGTAATCGATGCGATTCAAGCAGGGGCAAAAGATTTTATTGTAAAACCATTTCAAGCAGATCGTGTGATGGAAGCTATCACGAAAGTGGTTGGATAATGAGGTGATCATGATCTTTCGTCAAATTCTGTTCATCACGACAATCTTGTGTCTATTTTTCTTTTATACGGGCGAAATAGATGCATCTATTTCAGTAGAAGATTATTTTCAAGAAGAAAATTTGATAGATAAACCATCAAATGCGACCGATGATCCTCCTTCATTCGCAAATGACAACAATGAAGAGAAAGGTGATACACCCAGTGTCTGGATGAGCTTTTTAAAGATGTTGTTGGCTCTAGTTATTGTAGTTGGACTTATCATCTTTATATCTAAATTTTTGCAAAAGAAAAAGGGGTTCTTACAACAGAACCAACTAATGGAGAACTATGGCGGTATTTCTGTTGGTGCAAATAAATCTGTACAGACCGTTCGGGTGGGTGAGAGATATTTAGTTATTGGAGTTGGCGACAATATTGATGTGCTAATGGAAATTACGGAGCCTGAAACCATTAATCTATTAAACAAAGAGTCAAATTCTGAAACAACTATTGATCATTTAAAAAATAAGTGGACAAAGCAATCAGATAATAACGACTCTGACAACATCTTAAGAAAAGATTTTCAGCAATTGTTTGCAAAGGAGCTAAATTCAATGAAAGACGGAAGGAAACAAATTTTAAATAAAATGAAGGAGAAAAAGAATAGATCATGACGATCTTGTTAATTGATGTGTTTTCAAGTGCAGATACAGACAGTGTGACAACATCTGTACAGTTGCTATTATTACTTACTGTTTTATCTTTAGCTCCAAGTATTTTGATTTTAATGACAAGCTTTACAAGAATTTTAATTGTCCTGTCTTTTGTGCGAACATCCTTAGCAACTCAAACAATGCCGCCAAATCAAGTGTTAATTGGTTTAGCATTGTTTATGACTTTTTTCATTATGGCTCCAACCTTTCAACAAGTAAACGAGGAAGCTTTACAGCCATTATTTAACGAAGAGATTAACTTAGATGAAGCATATGAAAATGCAGGCAGGCCAATAAAAGAGTTTATGGCTAAACATACTCGTCAAAAAGATTTAGCACTATTCATTAATTATGCAGAAATGGATGAACCTGAATCCATTTATGATATTCCTTTAACAACGCTAGTACCTGCATTTGCTATTAGTGAATTAAAAACAGCATTTCAAATGGGTTTTATGATTTTTGTTCCATTCTTAGTGATCGACATGGCTGTAGCCAGTGTTTTAATGTCTATGGGTATGATGATGTTGCCGCCTGTTATGATTTCATTACCTTTTAAGATTCTATTATTTGTTTTAGTTGATGGCTGGTATTTGATCACACATTCTTTATTAGATGGATTTTTCCCATTGTAGAAGAACGAGAAAGGAGATTATATAGTGAGCGGAGAATTTGTCATTTCATTAGCAGAACAAGGTATTTATACCATTTTACTCGTAACTGGGCCGCTCCTATTATTAGCACTGGTAGTGGGACTTTTAGTGAGTATATTTCAAGCCACCACCCAAATACAAGAACAGACACTAGCTTTTATACCAAAAATCGTAGCTGTCCTAGTTGGTATTATCGTATTTGGACCATGGATGCTTACAACAATGGTAGAATTTGCAGCAAACCTATTTCAAAATCTAAACCAGTTTGTAGGGTAGTGTATGATAGATCTATTAAATATAAATAGTTTACCTGGATTCATTCTTATACTAGTTAGAGTGATGTCTTTTTTTGTAACAGTACCAATTTTTTCATATCGAAATATTCCTACTCATTTAAAAATAGGATTAGGCTTTTTTTTAGCATGGACGATGGTTTATGCCACTCATATCCCTTCTATTATAATCGATGGTTTCTTTATTATTTTAGTATTAAAAGAAGCAGTAATAGGTTTGCTGCTCGGATTAATTGCTTACTTGATATTAGCCGCTATACAAATTGCTGGGGGCTTTATAGATTTCCAAATGGGTTTTGCTATTGCGAATGTTGTCGACCCGCAAACAGGAGCTCAAAGTCCTTTGATTGGGCAGTACTTTTACACTATTGCTATTTTATTTTTACTCACGGTAGACGGACATCATTTATTAATAAATGGTTTATTATACAGTTTTGAAATCATTGCACTCGATCAACTGATCGAATTTAACTCCATCGATTATGTATTACAAGTATTTAATCAAATGTTTGTGATTGCTTTTCAACTTTCGATCCCGATTGTTGGGTGCTTGTTTTTAGTCGATGTGGCGTTAGGAATTATAGCAAGAACTGTACCGCAACTTAATGTGTTTGTCGTTGGTTTACCGTTAAAGATTCTCGTATCTTTTGCTGTATTATTTGTTTTTGTCGTGTTCTATATCATGATTGTCAAAAAACTTTTTCAATTTACTTTAGAAGTAATAGGTAATCTTATCCAAATTTTCGGAGGTGTATAATAAAGTGCTGCGATTAGACTTACAATTTTTTGCGGGAGAAAAAACTGAAAAGGCAACTCCGAAAAAAAGACAAGATGTGAGAAAAAAAGGGCAAGTTGCGAAGAGTCAAGATGTCAATACAGCTATTTTATTATTCTTTGTCTTCATTATTTTATATGTAACCGGTGATTTGTTAAAAGAAACCATGACATCTATGTATCGCAGCTCATTTACCGAATACATTCACCATGATCTAACACAAGATTATTTGTTCCATGTTTTTATAGATGTACTTCGGCAAATAAGTTTAGCACTATTACCTATTGTATTAATGGCTATTGTGGCTGGACTGGCATCTAACTTTTTACAGATTGGATTTCTCTTCTCAACGGAGCCATTAAAGATGAAATTAAATAAAATCGACCCTATCCAAGGAATGAAGAGAATTTTTTCTGCCAGGGCGCTTGTAGAATTGGCTAAATCGATCCTGAAAATCATTTCAGTTGGTGCTATTACGTTTTCGATTATTTGGATGAATAAAGATGAAATGATTATGTTAGTTGACAAGGATTTAAATGGGGCATTAGCCTTTTTTGGTACGATGACTGTGCAGATGGGGGTTGCAGCAGCAATTGGGTTGTTAATTATATCTGTTATTGACTATACGTATCAGCGTTATGATTTCGAGAAGCAAAATAAAATGTCTAAAAACGACATTAAAGATGAACACAAAAATATAGAAGGGGATCCGCTAATCAAATCCAAAATAAAGGAAAGGCAAAAGCAAATGGCTATGCAGCGGATGATGAGTGAAGTCCCAGAAGCTGATGTAATTATCACTAACCCTACCCATTATGCGATTGCAATCTCATATGATGAGAACAAAGCTGACGCTCCATATGTTGTTGCCAAAGGTGTTGATTTTGTGGCTAGGAAGATAAAAGAAGTGGCACGGAGTCATCAAGTGATGATGGTTGAAAATCGACCTTTAGCAAGAGCATTATATGACAAAGTGGAAATAGGAGAAGTAATTGATGAAGAATTTTTCCAGGCGGTTGCTGAGATATTAGCATATGTATACAGAGTTGAGAAGAAAATTTAAAGTTATGTAAGTAGAAGGAGTTGTACATCAGAATGAAAGCTAGAGATTTTTCTGTGTTGCTAGGTGTTATATTAATTATTATTATGTTAGTCATTCCATTACCAGGATGGATCTTAAGTATTCTTATATTAACGAATATATCTCTAGCCTTAGTCGTTATTTTAGTTTCCATGAATACGACAGACGCATTACAGTTTTCTGTATTCCCGTCACTTTTGTTACTCTTAACTCTATTTCGCCTTGGTTTAAACGTATCGACAACGAGGTCCATTCTATCGGATGCACAAGCTGGTGATGTGGTGGCCACATTTGGCAGTTTCGTTATTGGCGATAATCCTCTTGTCGGTTTCGTTGTCTTTGTTATTTTAGTGATTATACAATTTTTAGTTATCACGAAAGGAAGCGAGCGTGTTTCGGAAGTGGCAGCTCGTTTTACCTTAGATGCGATGCCTGGTAAGCAAATGAGTATTGATGCAGATCTTAATGCTGGCATGATTAATGAGCAGCAAGCAAAAGAGAGAAGAGAGAAAATAGAAAATGAAGCGGATTTCTATGGTGCAATGGATGGTGCCAGTAAATTTGTTAAAGGTGATGCCATTGCAGGAATTATCATCGTTTTGATCAATATTATATTTGGTTTAATTATAGGGATGGCACAGTCTGGAATGAGCTTTAATGAAGCTATGGATACCTATATGCGATTGACTGTAGGAGATGGATTGGTTAGTCAAATACCTGCTTTACTTATTTCGACTGCAACAGGTATTGTTGTTACTCGTGTTGCAACAGATGGGAATTTGAGTGCCGATGTTAGTAAACAGTTACTCCGATACCCTACTTTGCTATATGTAGCCGGAGGTACCATATTTTTTCTAGGATTTACGCCGATTCATTTCATACTGACAACCATTATCTCTCTTGTATTAATTATTTCAGCTTACTTGTTATCACGAAGGCCGCATGAAGAAGTAGAGCCGACCGAAGAAGAAGTAGATGAATCTGAATCTGAAGAGATGAAAAAGCCAGAAAATGTTGTAGGCCTAATTAATATGGATCCAATCGAATTTGAATTCGGTTATGGCTTGATTCCATTAGCGGATACGAATCAAGGTGGGGATTTATTAGATCGAGTAGTTATGATTCGCAGGCAATTAGCCATTGAATTGGGGCTAGTCATTCCGGTAGTCCGAATAAGGGACAATATTCAGCTTGATCCTAATGAATACCGCTTGCGGATTAAAGGAACAGAGGTAGCGAAAGGAGAGCTTTTACTAGATCATTATCTAGCGATGAGCCCAGGAATAGAAGAAGATGAACTAGATGGAGTAGATACAGTTGAGCCTGCTTTTGGTTTGCCAGCTAAATGGATTACAGAAGAAACGAAAGATGATGCTGAGATGCTTGGCTATACTATTGTGGATCCACCTTCAGTGGTCTCCACTCATATTACCGAAGTAATAAAGAAACATGCCTTTCAATTATTAGGGAGACAAGAAGTGCAACAATTACTTGATCATCTAAAAGAAAGCTATCCAATATTAGTGGAAGAAGTAACTCCTGATCCGCTCTCTATAGGTGATATTCAAAAGGTGCTTTCTAAATTATTACGAGAACATATCTCGATTAAAAATCTCCCAGTTATTTTTGAGACGTTAGCGGATTTTGGGAAAATGACGACAGACACTGATTTACTTGCAGAATATGTCCGCCAATCCTTATCAGCACAGATTACGAATGAATTGATGCAAGGAAAAGATCAGTTAAGAGTGGTTACATTATCAGGGAATGTAGAGAAATTAATAGCAGAGCACATACAGCAAACAGAGCATGGTAGTTATTTAGCCTTAGATCCAGAATCACAACAAAAAGTTGTTCAATCTGTATCGGAAAATGTGGAAAATATGACATTACAAGAAGAGCAGCCTGTTGTTTTATGCTCCCCAACCATTCGAATGTATGTCAAACAATTACTTGATCGTTTTTTACCACAGGTTATTGTTCTTTCCTACAATGAAATTGAACCTACAGCAGAAGTACAAAGCATCGGGGTGGTGAATGTCGCATGAAAGTAAAAAAGTTTAAAGGAAATACGATGCCTGAAGTAATGCAGGTTGTTCGTAAAGAGCTAGGAGCAGATGCCGTTATTCTTCAATCGAGAGAAGTACAGGAAGGTGGCATTTTTGGGCTATTTAAAAAAAAGAAGATTGAAGTACATGCAGCTATAGATCCTTCCCCTATTTCAAAAACGAGTTCTATTCAGCCACACTCAAAAATGCTTGATCAAACAGACAAAAAGCCTGACTCCGGACAGGTTGACATGTTAGAAGAGATACAAGAAATGAAACATTGGTTTAAAAGACAAGTTGAGCATCATCAAAATTACCCTGATGCTTTTCAAAGTATGTTGGATAAATTAGTTGATAAACAAGTTAATCCAAAGATTACAGAAGATATTGTGGATACGATCTATCAACGGTTGTCACCTAAAGCTACGGAACAGGAAGTATGGAATGAGATGAGTTTAGAGATTAGAGATCGACTTGCAAATAATGGAGATTATGGAGGACTGTCATTTCAACACAAAGTTGTTGCTTTAGTTGGCCCTACTGGCGTTGGTAAAACGACTACCATTGCAAAATTAGCTGCTCATTACCGCTTGAAAAAGCATAAGCATGTAGCGTTTATAACAACAGATACTTATAGAATAGCAGCCATAGATCAGTTGAAAACATATGCAGAAATTTTAGATGTACCGCTTGAGGTGGCATATAATGCAGATGATTATCAAAAAGCGAAAGAAAAATTTCAAGATTATGATATTATTTTTGTCGATACAGCTGGCCGAAATTTTTTAGAACAAAAGTATGTAGAAGAGATAAGCCAAACGATTGAATTACAGAATGCAGAAGCTTATCTTGTTCTATCATTAGCAACTAAAAAAGAAGATCTAGAGTCAACCTTTAACCAATTTAAACATATTCCGTTAGATAAGGTTATATTTACGAAAAAAGATGAAACGAGTACATATGGAGCCATTTTAAACATCTGTTTACAAAATAAAATAGGTGTTGCTTATTTTACAAATGGGCAAGATGTACCAGATGATATAGAAACTGTATCAGTTGATCGGATAACTGAACTGGTAATTGGTGGTGCCAATTATGATTGATCAAGCAGCTAAATTGAGAAGTATGGTAAAACATAAGACTTATGACGAACATAAAGCGACAGCAATTGCTGTCGCAAGTGGGAAGGGTGGTGTGGGGAAGTCTAATTTTGCGTTGAACTTTTCGTTAGCCCTTAGACAAAAAGGTAAAAAAGTGCTGCTTATTGATTTAGATTCAGGAATGGGAAATATTGATATTCTTATTGGATCAACAGCTGTTCATTCATTAGTAGATTTATATGAGAATCAATTGACGATATATGATATTATAGAACTAGGTCCAAAATCCCTTCATTATATAGCAGGAGGAAATGCCCAGGACAAAATATTTCATTTAGATCAACAACGGTTAGATTATTTTTTTTATCAAATGGAGATTGTCTTTCCTGTATATGATTTTATTATTTTGGATTTAGGAGCAGGGGTGACAAAAGAATCGATTCAATATGTTCTAGCTGCTGATGAATGTATATTAGTGACAACTCCTGAACCTACAGCATTAACAGATGCATATGCCATGATAAAACATATTTTGTTGCAGCAAAAGCAAGCCATTCATCTAGTGATGAACAAAGTGAACAATCAAAAACAGGGGCGTGAGTGTATGGATAGAATGATAGGTGTAGTGAAACAATTTCTTCATCACCATGTTAATCCTTTAGCTATTATTCCAGAAGATCCTATCATTCCAAAATCAGTACTTGCGCAAACGCCTTTTTATTCAAGTAGTCCAAAAGCACTATCGTCAAAAGCGATTGATACAGCTGTTACGACATTTATTGGTGAGGTAGATCAAAATCATAAAAAAGCGAACTTTTTAAGTAAGCTGAGACGTTTTATGTTAGAGAGGGATTAGCCAATGAATAAAAAAACAGTATTAGTGGTCGACGATTCTGCATTTATGAGAAAAATGATATCAGATATCATCAATCGCTCCAACTCTTTAGAAGTCCTGGATACAGCTAGAAACGGTAAAGATGCTATGGAAAAAAGGAAAAAACTCCGTCCAGATGTTATTACATTAGATATTGAAATGCCATTAATCGATGGCATTGCAGCATTACAAGAGATAATGAAGGAGGATCCATTACCAGTTGTTATGCTGTCAAGTTTAACAAAAACAGGTGCTGATAAAACGATTGAAGCAATGACATTAGGTGCTGTTGACTTTATTACCAAGCCATCAGGCTCTATATCTTTAAATATTCGAGATATAGAAAGTGAAATTATAAAAAAGGTTGAACAGGCAGCTCAAGTGCAATTGCCTGAAACAAAGAAAAACACTAGCTGGACCCAGGTTTCGTATAGCACTAAAAAAATGAAGGGGAATAATAGTTTGGTCGCGATTGGATCTTCAACTGGCGGCCCGCGTGCCTTGCAGAACATCCTTACAAGTTTATCAAAAAATTTTTCAGCACCGATCGTTATTGTACAGCATATGCCGAAAGGATTTACAAAATCACTTGCAGAGCGATTAAATCGTCAATCTCAAATCGAAGTAAAAGAAGTAAGAAATGGGGAAATGCTGGAAAATGGTGTGGCATATATAGCAGAAGGGGGCAAACAATTTCAAGTGGTGGAAAAAGAAGGTAGGTTTGTCGCTCAAGTGGACAAAAAAGTACCAGTTAATGGCCACCAACCCTCTGTTGATACATTGTTTCATTCTATTTCTTTACTAACAAATTGTCATCCAATTGCAATCGTGTTAACGGGAATGGGGAAAGATGGAGCAACAGGGATCAAACAATTAAAGCGCCGCCACCCAAGGACATTGTGTATAGCACAATCAAAGGAAACTTGTGTGGTTTATGGGATGCCGCAAGCAGCAGAGAAAACGAGTTTAGTAGATTACATAATAGATTTGGATGAGATTAGTCAAATGTTACAGCATAAAATTCAGTAAGAGGTGAGAGTTTGATGGAAAACAACGAATACCTTGATGTATTTCTTGATGAGAGTAATGAGCATATACAAACTTTAAATGATCAGCTTCTGGTATTAGAAAAAGAGCCAAAGGATTTACAACCAGTTGATGAAATTTTTCGTTCAGCACATACGCTTAAAGGGATGGCGGCAACGATGGGGTTCCAAGACTTAGCAAACCTTACTCATCAAATGGAAAATGTTTTAGATGCAGTAAAAAATGAGCAAATTTCGATAAATTCGACAATAATTGACACGGTGTTTCAAGCAGTTGATCAATTAGATGAAATGGTCATGGATATTTCAGATGGTGGTGAAGGAACGGCAGATGTTAGCCACTTAGTTGAACAGCTTCGAGCTATTGAACAAAATCAGGAATTAGATGAAGAAAAGTCTAATAAAGAAGAAAAAACAAAAACAGATTCGCAGTCGAGCTCTATATTTCAAGAAGTAGATTCTTATGAGAAAACAGTATTAAAACAATCGGAAGAAAGCGGATATTCCAATTATGAAGTGCAAGTAACATTACAAGAAAATTGTTTATTAAAAGCAGCTCGTGTGTATATGATTTTCGAAGTTTTAGAACAAGTAGGAGAAGTGATAAAATCTGAACCTCCTGTTCAAGATTTAGAGGAAGAGAATTTTGAATTTCATTTCCAGGTATTATTGGTAACGAAAGAAAGCGCAGAGGAAGTAAAACAACGTATTTTTAAAGTATCAGAAGTGGAAAGTGTACAAGTGACTCCTTTCAATTTAGGTGATGACCAATCTAATACGGCTTCTGATGATGCAGCGATTCAAGCGGAATCGAAAGATGACAAGGAAAGAGAACCAAAAAAGAAAGACAAGCAGAACAATAATAAGCCCTCGTCGAAAAAAGGTACAGCTAATAAAACGATTCGTGTGAATATTGATAAATTAGATGGCTTGATGAATCTGTTTGAGGAAATGGTTATTGATCGAGGGCGTTTGGAGCAAATTTCAGCTGACTTGAAGAATCCTGAGCTGCAAGATACAGTCGAGAGAATGTCTAGAATTTCTGGTGATTTACAGGATATTATCTTAAATATGCGTATGGTGTCTGTAGAGCAAGTATTTAATCGTTTCCCGCGTATGGTTCGTCAGTTATCAAAAGACTTAGGGAAACAGATTAATTTAGAAATCATTGGTGCAGAAACAGAACTCGACCGTACTGTAATTGATGAAATTGGAGATCCTTTAGTTCATCTAATTCGAAATGCCTTAGATCATGGAATTGAATCACCACAAGTTAGAAAAGAAAAAGGAAAATCAGAAGAAGGACATCTATTACTGAAAGCATATCATAGTGGAAATCATGTTTTTATTGAGATTTCAGATGACGGTGCAGGCATTAATCGCGACAAAGTCATTTCAAAAGCGGTTGCTAACCAAGTGATAACTGAAGAGGAAGCAAACCATCTAACTGATAAGCAAGTATATCAATTGATTATGTCCAGTGGCTTCTCGACAGCAGATCAGATTTCCGATGTATCCGGCAGGGGAGTTGGAATGGATGTAGTTAAAAATACAATCGAGTCACTTGGCGGAACCATCACTATTGAATCAGAAGAGGGGCAAGGGTCTCTGTTCTCTATTCAACTGCCTTTAACACTGTCGATCATTTCTGCGTTGCTAGTAGAGGTGGAAAATGAAAAATACGCGATCCCGCTATCGTCTATTATAGAAACAGCGGTGATTAAAAAATCAGATATTTTGAATGCACATGATCAGCAAGTTATTGATTTTCGAGGGAAGGTTGTTCCGCTTCTCTCATTGAAAAAAGTGCTTGATGTACCGGTGAACGAGGAAAAGGACGAAGAATTTTATTCGGTTGTCATTATTCGTAAAGGGGATAAAATGGCGGGTGTTATCGTTGATACTTTTATTGGACAACAGGAAGTCGTTCTTAAATCGCTTGGTGATTATTTAGGAGGAGTATTTGCTATCTCAGGTGCAACTATTTTAGGAGATGGGCAAGTAGCACTCATTGTAGATACAAATGCATTGATAAGCTAGGAGGGATAGAATGAACCAAAAATCTATTGTGTTTCTATTAGATGAAAAAGAATATGCGGTACCGGTAGAATATGTGATTGCTATTGAACGGATGCAGCAGATAACTAGAGTACCTAAAACACCCCAATATGTACAGGGAGTCATTAATTTAAGAGGTGTTGTAACACCTATTATAGATTTAAGAGAAAGGTTTGGTCTAATAAAAGGTGAAGAGACAGATAGCACAAGGATGATCATCATTCAGTATGATAAATTTAATGTTGGATTTATTGTAGATGCTGCTTATGATGTCATGGATATTCCGAATGATGCAATCGAGCCTGCTCCTAAGGTGATTGGTACAGAAGAAATAGATTATATCAATGGTGTAGCTAAGGTAGATCAGCGATTGATTATGCTTCTGCAATTAAATAAAGTGTTATCCGATTCATCTGCTAAAAATTCAGCCGAAACGGAAGGACTTACACAAGGATGAAACGGATAGAAGATTTTTCTCTAAGTGATTTTGATGTGTTACAAGAAGTCGGCAATATAGGCGCGTCACATGCTGCAACCGCTTTGTCACAATTAATAGATAGAAAAATAAATATGAGTGTCCCTTCTGTGAATTGTGTCGATTTTAATGAATTAATGGAAATAGTCGGCGGTCATGAAAAAAACATTGTGTCTATTTCTCTCCAAGTGGAGGGTGATGTTCCTGGGAGCATGTTTTTTGTGTTAACTCCAGAAGAAGCAGTCGTATTAGCTCAACAAGTTACAGGTGATTCTTCTATTGGGGTGTACCATTTACAAGATCATCCATTAACTCAATCAGCTTTATCAGAAGTTGGTAATATTTTGTCAGGGTCCTATCTTTCTACGTTATCAGATTTCACAAAATTACAAATGCAACCGACAGTTCCTCAACTATCAATTGATATGGCTGCTGCCATTCTAATGCAAGGAATTTTAGAAATCTCTGAAGAAAGTGATTTTGCATTAGTAATTGACACGATTATAAGAGAGGAAGGAAACTGGAACGAATCCGTAACAGGTCAATTTTTCTTCATTCCTGACCCAGACTCTTTCTCAAAAATCTTTCATGCTTTAGGAGTAGCAGGATCATGACGTCAACGAAAACGATGATTAAAGTGGGAATAGCTGATGTGAAGGTTGCGCAATCCCTTAGTATATTGAAAACAGCTGGTTTAGGCTCATGTGTTGGAATTGTATTATATGATGAAGACAAGGAGTTAGCTGGGCTAGCCCATATTATGCTGCCAGATTCTAAAGCATCTAAAAATAATAAAAATGTTTTTAAATATGCAGATACAGCAATAGATTGGTTGTTAGAGGAATTGTTATCCAAAGGGAGTCGGAGAGATGCTTTAAAAGCGAAAATGGCAGGCGGAGCGCATATGTTTTCTTTTAAAAGCAATGAATTGATGAAAATAGGTGAGCGAAATATTAAATCAGTTCATAGTAAATTGTTGGATTATCAGATCCCTCTCTTATCAGAGGATGTAGGTGGAAGTAAGGGGCGAACGATTGAATTTGATATCGAAACTTCCATGTTACATATAAAAACAATAAATGGAGTGGAAAAAGTTATTTAACTTCACTATTACTTTTTTTATACAACAAAGGATAAAACGGAAGGTGGTTCGATGGCAAAAGAACAATCAGAAGAACTGTTATTATGGGAAAATTGGCGTGACCAGCGAAATGATGAAAATACGAATAAACTTGTAGACCATTACATGTATCTTGTTCAATATCATGTTCAGCGAATTGCATCGAATCTTCCTAGAAGTGTTCAAACAGAAGATATTAAAAGCCTAGCTCTTTTTGGTCTATATGATGCTATCTTAAAGTTTGATTTTAAGCGAGATTTAAAGTTTGATACTTATGCTTCTTTTCGTATTAAAGGGGCCATTATAGACGGGCTTAGAAAAGAGGATTGGCTGCCACGTTCACAGCGAGAAAAAGTAAAGAAAGTTGAACAAGTCACAGAACAGCTAGAGCAACACCTGCAACGTGAAGTGACAGTTGAGGAAATTGCCCAAAAAACTCAATTGTCTAAAGGTGAAGTGGAAGAAGTAATGAAAAATAACTTTTTTTCCAATCTGTTGTCAATAGAAGACAAAGGTCATTCCCAGGCAGGGGAAATGAATGAAGGTATAGGTTACTTAATACCAGATGAATCAGAAATTACTCCAGAAGAAAATGTTGTGAAACAAGAAGAATTTCAAGAGCTGGCTAAATATATCCAACAGTTAAAAGAGAAAGAGCAACTTGTTATTAGCTTATTTTATGAAAAGGAATTAACATTTACGGAAATTGGAAATGTTTTAAATTTAACCACTTCAAGAATTTCACAGATTCATAAGCAAGCCATATATAAAGTTAGTCGCATGTATCAGAAAAAATAAAGATAAGTGAGGCTAGACCATGGATGCTATCAAACAAATATTAAGTATGGATATCTCTGATGATTGCTTGCAGGCGTTCATTCGTTTAAAAGATCTAGATCAATTGGCAGCTATAAAGGAAGATGATATTAAATCATTGATCGATAGCTTTAATATTAGCTATGGAATCAAGCAGTGGAAAACAATGGATTGGAAGGCTGCATTAGAAAAAGATCAATCTTTTTTAGTAGCGGAAGGGAAGCCACCTGTACACGGAGATGATGGTAAGTTTATTTTACAGGTTTCTGTAGAATCTTCCATTGAAGAAGAAAAAAAAAGAAATTTTCGTGATGTGATGCAAATCCCTTCTGTCGAAGAAGGTGATGCTTTAGGACAAATAATAGCTCCAACTAATGGACATGCTGGTATCGATATTTTTCAACAGCCAATCAAACCAATAAGGGGAAAAGAAGTTCGAATGAAATCTGGGGAAAATGTTCAATTTGATCATGAAGATCAAATCTTTTATGCTTCCTGTTCAGGACAGCTTTCAATAAATAGAGAGATTATAAATGTCTTTCCATTATTTGAAGTAAATGGTGATGTTACATTAAAAACTGGAAATCTTGATTTTATTGGTTCGATTGTCATTAAAGGGAATGTTCCTACTGGTTATCAAGTTACCGCTAAAGGTGATATTACAGTTTATGGACTTGTCGAGGCTGCTCATATACAAGCTGGAGGAAGTATATTAATCAAAGAAGGTATTGCTGGAATGGATGAAGCCATTTTAAAAGCCGGCGCAAACGTAGAATCTACTTACATTAATCAAGCAGAGGTCCAAGCAGGACAAGATATAAAAGTGAGCAAATCAATTATGCATAGTAATTGTGTTGCGCAAGAAAACATTTTATGCCAAACTGGCAGTGTCATAGGTGGGACGATATCAGCTGGGCACTTAATCGAACTAGGCGATGTGGGAAATAGAGCGAACACCAAAACAGAACTAGCATTTGGAGTTAATAAAAAACTTAGTGAAAAGGTGGATTCCTTAGAACAAGAGCGTAAACAGCTTATAGAAAATGAACAAAAATTAAAAAAATTAGCGGAACAACTGTCATTGCAAAAGGATATAAACGGAGAATTGCCGCCAAAACAGCGCATCATGCTGTTAAAGCAAAGAAATATGTATAATAAGACAGTAGAACGATTAAAAATGATTGATGAAGCACTTCAACAATTACATGTTACCATTGGTCATTTATCTGGAATGAGTCTCCGTGTATCTGGAAAAGCATATGAAAATGTAGAGTTAATTTTCGGTAAGTATAAACGATTACTTACCCGAGAGTATCGATCTTTTCAAGCATATTTAGATGATAAGGAAATTGTCATTCATTCCATTTAAACGTAAAAAATGAAGAGTAAGAAGGTTATGAAATGGTTTATCTATTATTGTTATTAAGTTTTTTGATTCATATTATTACTTTTATTATCATTCGCCAATGGAAGGTGAAGCAAAATGAATGGATGGATTTAGAGAGAAAAGTAAAAAAAGAAGTAAAGAGCTTAGAAGATACTCTATCCTTATACTTAGTAGAAATAAAGGAAGAAAATCAAACTTTTGTCGAAGAGTTAAAAAAGATACCGTATGATCAACATGATGTTCCTGAAACTATCGACGAGAATGGTCATGAGATTCGAAAAAGGAACAAGAATCCTAATAAAGAAGATCATTCATTACATCATAACAAGGAAGAATATTACCCTCCAGCGCCTTCTGTGACAGATGAGATGGTGGAGCCCTCGAAACAAGCGCGCATTCTGCATTTGTTTCAAGAAGGCTATCAGGTGTCTGATATTGCGAAAAAATTAGATACTGGAAAAACAGAAATTGAGTTAATCTTAAAATTTCACAAAAAAAATGATAAATAGCTTGATTGCAATGAAGCGATGTGATATATTTATCCATGGTGTTAACTACACACGTTTGCAGAAGGTATAAGTGGTGCTGTTTCAGTCCTTATACTTGATGATGCAAATGGAGGATAAAAAACCAATTTAGGAGGAAGAATAATAATGGCAGTTATTTCAATGAAACAACTACTAGAAGCTGGTGTACATTTTGGACACCAAACACGCCGTTGGAATCCAAAGATGAAAAAATACATCTTTACAGAGCGTAACGGCATTTACATTATTGACTTGCAGAAAACAGTGAAAAAAGTGGAAGAAGCATTTAATTTTGTAAAAGAAATTGCTGAAAATGATGGAACTGTTTTATTTGTAGGTACGAAGAAACAAGCACAAGAATCTGTTCGCGATGAAGCGGTTCGTTCAGGTATGTTCTATGTAAACCAACGTTGGTTAGGTGGAACATTAACAAACTTTGAAACTATCCGTAAACGTATTAATCGTTTGAAAGATATTGAAAAAATGGAAGAAGATGGAACTTTCGAAGTACTACCTAAAAAAGAAGTAGTAGGTCTTATCAAAGAAAAAGAGAGACTTGTTAAATTCTTAGGTGGTATTAAAGAAATGAATAAGCTACCTGATGCATTATTCATTATTGATCCGCGCAAAGAGCGTATTGCAGTTGCAGAAGCACATAAATTAAATATCCCAATCGTAGGTATTGTGGATACAAACTGTGATCCAGATGAGATTGATTATGTGATCCCTGCAAACGATGATGCAATTCGTGCTGTAAAGCTTCTTACTGGTAAAATGGCTGATGCTATTTTAGAAGCAAAGCAAGGTGAAGTGACTGAAGAAGCAGCAGAAGAGCAAGCAAATGAAGTTGAAGAAGCTCAAGAAGCAGTAGAAGAGTAACAAAGGTTTGGGTGATAAGAGGGGGACCTTTTATCACCTTTTTTTAAGCAATATATGTAATATTAAAGGAGGAAATAATGATGGCAATTTCTGCAAAGCTAGTAAAAGAACTAAGAGAAAAAACTGGTGCTGGAATGATGGATTGTAAAAAAGCACTTCAAGAAACTGATGGTGATATCGAGAAAGCTGTAGACTTCCTACGTGAAAAAGGTATCTCAAAAGCAGCGAAAAAAGCTGATCGAATTGCAGCAGAAGGTTCTGCTTATGTAGAGGTAGAAGGAAACAAAGCGGTTTTACTCGAAGTGAACTGTGAAACAGATTTTGTTACCAAAAATGATCAATTCAAAGCATTGATGAAAGAATTGGCTGACCACTTACTTTCTCAAACTCCAGAAACACTAGAAGAAGCTCTTCAACAACCACTTCATGGGGATGGAGATACGGTAGAACAGTATATCACTAGCAATATTGCAAAAATCGGTGAAAAACTCTCCCTGCGTCGTTTCCAAATTTTCGAGAAGACAGACAATGATGCATTTGGTGCTTACACTCATATGGGTGGAAATATTGGTGTTATCACAGTACTTGAAGGTACTACAGATGAGCAGGTAGCTAAGGACATTGCCATGCATGTAGCAGCAGTTAACCCTCGTTATCTTTCTCGCGACTCTGTTTCTGCAGAAGATGTAGAAAAAGAGAAAGAAGTATTGAAAACACAAGCATTAAATGAAGGAAAACCAGAACATATCGTGGAGAAAATGGTAGAAGGTCGTCTTAACAAATTCTTCGAAGAAATTTGTTTATTAGAACAAAGCTTTGTGAAAGATCCAGACCAAAAAGTGAAGCAGATAGCGAAAAATCATAATGCTACTGTAAAATCCTTTGTTCGTTACGAGGTAGGGGAAGGTATCGAAAAACGTGAAGATAACTTTGCTGAAGAAGTAATGAACCAAGTGAAGCAAAAATAATAATGTTTGTTAGGAAGGGGCACATTGTGTCCCTTTTCTTTGAGAGTAGAATGGAAATATGTTAACTTATAATAAATTTATTTTCATATAGACATGGAAACGACAATTTTATTATAATATTTACATAAATGGAGGTTATTATGACTACTGCTAACTACAGAAGAATTGTCTTAAAATTAAGTGGCGAAGCATTAAGCGGAGAACAAGGTTATGGTCTTGAACCTTCTATTATCCGTTCTGTTGCAAAACAAGTAAAAGATGTCGTAGAATTAGGTGTTGAGGTTGTGGTTGTTGTTGGCGGCGGCAATATTTGGCGCGGTAAAGTTGGCAGCGAAATGGGCATGGACCGTGCTAATGCTGATTATATGGGTATGCTTGCAACCGTCATGAACTCATTAGCACTCCAGGATAGTCTAGAGAATGAGGGTATTCCTACTCGCGTTCAAACATCTATTGAGATGAGACAAGTGGCGGAACCGTACATACGACGAAAAGCGATCCGCCATCTTGAGAAAAAGCGAGTGGTGATTTTTGCTGCTGGTACAGGTAACCCTTATTTCTCTACAGACACAACAGCTGCTCTGAGAGCGGCCGAAGTAGAAGCTGATGTTATTCTTATGGCAAAGAATAATGTCGATGGGGTATATACTTCTGATCCAAAAGTTAATAAAGATGCTCAAAAATATGATTCCCTTTCCTATTTAGAAATTCTAAATGAAGGGCTAGGTGTAATGGATTCCACTGCTTCGTCATTATGTATGGATAATAACATTCCATTGCTTGTCTTCTCTATTTCAGAGGAAGGAAATATTAAAAAAGCGGTTCTAGGTGAAAACATCGGAACAATTATAAGGGGGAACCAATAATGTCAGAACAACTGATTAAGGAAACAGAAGAAAAAATGAATCAAGCTGCAAAAGCATATTCCAAAAACTTGGCAACTGTTAGAGCAGGAAGAGCTAATCCTGCATTATTAGATAGTGTGACAGTAGAGTATTATGGTGCACCAACACCATTAAACCAACTTGCTACAATTTCAGTACCTGAAGCACGATTATTAGTCATTACACCATTTGATAAATCTTCTATTTCTGATATTGAAAAGGGAATCCAAAAAGCAGACCTAGGTTTATCTCCATCAAGCGACGGTAATGTAGTCCGTATCAATATACCTCCATTAACAGAAGAAAGAAGAAAAGATTTAGTTAAATTAGTTGGAAAATATGCAGAAGAATCAAAGGTTCAAATCCGTAATATTCGTCGAGATGCTAATGACCAATTGAAAAAGGACGAAAAAAATGGTGATTTGACAGAAGATGAGTTAAAAGGCTTCCAAAATGATGTTCAAGCTGAAACAGATAAGTTTATTGCAAAAATTGATGAACTAACGAAGGGAAAAGAACAGGAAATAATGGAAGTATAAGCAAAAAAAAGGTAGAATAAAATGTAAGTATGATAGCCCTCTTGAATAAGAGGGTTTTTGCACTTTTATATCGAAGGTAATGATATACTTATAATGATACATAGGTGAAATGATTGATGGAGGATATTATATGGATTTGTTTAAACTTCCTTTTAATAAAAAGAATAGAAAGGCAGAGTCTTCCTTACAGCATAAAGACCAAGGCAGAATACCTAATCATGTTGCGATCATAATGGATGGAAATGGAAGATGGGCTCAAAAGAGAGGGTTGCCGAGAGTTGCCGGACATAAAGAAGGTATGGACAATATAAAAAAAGTTGTCAGAAAGGCTAATCAATTTGGAATTGAAGTATTAACCATATATGCATTTTCTACTGAAAATTGGAAACGGCCAACAGATGAAATTGAATATTTATTAAAATTACCGATAGACTTTCTGCAACACTACTTACCAGAGTTAATGGATCGTAATGTAAAAATTCAAACGATCGGTGAGGTAAATGCATTGCCGCAAAGGACAAAAGATGCTATTAAAAGGGCTGTAGATCAAACAACGCATAATACAGGGCTAGTCTTAAATATAGCCATTAATTATGGTAGTCGTCATGAAATGATACATTCTGTTAAACAAATATGCCAAGGAGTTATAGATGGTGCATATAGTGTAGATGATATAAATGAGGACATGTTAAATGACTATTTGTTTACAGCTGATTTGGGGGATCCAGACTTAATTATTCGAACAAGCGGGGAACTTAGATTAAGCAACTTCTTGTTATGGCAGGCTGCTTATTCTGAGTTATGGTTTACTGACATACTGTGGCCCGATTTTGACGGTGAACAGTTTGAGAAAGCGATTTACGATTTCCAAAGAAGAAAACGCCGTTATGGCGGAGTATAGGGTGTGAACAGTTTTGAAGATTAGAGTAATAACGGCAATCATTGCTATTTTATTATTTTTCCCTCTAGTATTTATTGGGGGACTGCCTTTTCAAGTAGTGATGTATGCTATTGCTACGATCGGGCTAATAGAATTACTTCATATGAGAAAAACAACAAAGTATATCATTCCTACATCATTATCCATCATTCTTATGTGGTCACTTTTATTCAAAAGCGAGCTCACTTTATTTACAACCAAGTTAGAAATGGTCATGATTTTTGTACTACTAGTACTTGCTTACACTGTATTGGTGAAAAACAAATTTACTTTTGATGATGCAGGATTCTTAATCTTATCATCTATTTATGTAGGGCTCGGTTTTTATTATTTAATCGAAACACGTTTTGTCGAAAATGGACTAGTTTATACTTTTTATGCTATTCTAGTAATACTTTCAACAGATACTGGTGCATATTTTTTCGGTAGGGCAATAGGAAAGAAAAAGCTATGGCCTAAAATAAGTCCTAATAAAACAATTGAAGGGGCAGTAGGAGGTATACTGACAGCATGTGTTGTCACTCTTATTTTCCAACATTTCTTTCCTTTTCATGACTCTCTTTGGTTACTGCTCATGGTGACAATGACAGCTTCATTGTTTGCACAGATAGGGGATTTAGTTGAATCTGCAATAAAACGGCACTATGAGGTGAAAGATTCAGGCAATGTATTGCCTGGTCACGGTGGAATTTTAGATCGCTTTGATAGTTGGTTATTTGTTTTCCCTTTATTACATTTTATTCATTTTATATCATAAATTATTAATATTGGAGCGTTTCGTCAATGAAATATATTACATTACTAGGGGCAACAGGTTCTATTGGATTACAAACTCTAGACGTTATCGGGCAACATCCTGAAGAGTTTCGTTTATTCGCCATAGCATTTGGTAGAAATATTGAAGCTGGATTAGATATTATCCATAAGCACGAACCTGAAATGGTTGTTGTAGAAAATGAAAAAATAAAGCAAGATCTATCCATAAAATTAGCGAATCAATCTATCGATATCCTTGTTGGTAAAAATGGAATGGAAGAAGTAAGCAGACACCCAAAGGTGGATATAGTAGTGAATGCTGTGATGGGGAGTATAGGGTTAAAAGCAACATTGACAGCTATTGAAAATCAAAAAAAAGTAGCGATTGCTAATAAGGAGACATTAGTAACTGCCGGCCATTTGGTAATGGAAAAAGTAAAACAGTATAATGTCTCTTTATTACCAGTTGACAGTGAACACTCTGCTATTTTTCAGTCATTAAATGGTGAGTCGGTTAATAGTATTAAGAAGATTATCTTAACAGCATCTGGGGGAAGCTTTCGCGATAAAACACGAGAACAACTAGAACATGTTACGATACGAGATGCTCTGAATCATCCTAACTGGAGTATGGGCGCCAAAATTACAATTGACTCTGCGACAATGATGAATAAAGGCTTGGAAGTAATAGAAGCTCACTGGTTATTTAATATGCCTTATGACCAAATTGACGTCATTCAACATAAAGAAAGTATCATCCATTCCATGGTAGAATTTGAAGATAGGAGTGTAATAGCACAGTTAGGTACCCCGGATATGCGTGTACCCATTCAGTATGCTTTAACCTACCCATCCCGTTTTCCATTACAGCAAACGAGAAGCTTGAATTTATTGGAAATTGGTGCTTTGCATTTTACTGAAATGGATAAGATAAGGTTCCCATGCCTGCAATTTGCTTATAATGCAGGGAAAATAGGCGGAACAATGCCAACTGTACTAAATGCAGCCAATGAGGCAGCAGTAGATCTATTTTTACATGAAAAGATTCGCTTTTTAGACATAGAGAAGGTGATTGAACAAGCTTTAGAAAGACATGATACGGTCAATAATCCTGATTTAAATACTATTGAAACCATTGATCAGCAAACAAGAGAATCTATTTATAGATCGTATCATTATTAATTGTTGCAGGATTTGGAAGGAGCGTGCTTTATTTGAACACCGTCATTGCATTTATATTAATGTTCGGTCTGTTAGTTTCTGTGCATGAATTTGGACATTTCATATTTGCTAAAAGAGCAGGTATGTTAGTAAGAGAGTTTGCTATCGGGTTTGGCCCTAAAATATTCTCTTTTAAAAAAGAGGAGACACTTTATACGATACGCTTATTGCCTATGGGGGGGTATGTTCGAGTAGCAGGGGAAGACCCAGAGATTATTGATATAAAGAGAGGTCAACACGTAGGATTAACATTCAATCATAAGGAAGAAGTCAATCAAATTATTGTAAATAATAAAGCAAAGCACCCAGACGCACTAGTTATTGAAGTAGATAATATTGACCTTGATCATGCATTAATCATTGAAGGTTATGAACCGGATGATGAGAATTGGTACTCATTTAAAGTTGCAGACAATGCAGATTTTGTGATGGATGAAAGAGCTACTCAAATTGCACCATATAATCGACAATTTTCTTCTAAAACGGTTGGACAAAGAGCGATGCAATTATTTGCTGGTCCTATGATGAATTTTATTCTCACTTTAGTTATATTTGTTATTCTTGGACTTATTCAAGGAGTACCTGTAGAAGATGTTCAAATTGGCTCCGTTTTAGAAGGAAGCCCTGCAGAAGAAGCTGGAATTCAACCAGGAGATACAGTAATAGAAATGAATGGTGAATCTATAAATGAGTGGAGTGAATTTCAAACAATTGTACAGTCCAGCCCGAATGAATTGATTGATACAGTTGTTTTACGCGATGGAGAGAATATCCCCTTACAAATCACTCCAGATCGTGTGGAAATTCAAGATGAAGAGATTGGTCAAGTGGGTGTAAGGCTAGCTTTAGAACAGTCATTTTGGAGATCCATTCCATATAGTGTTGAACAAACATATGAATGGTCTACTTTAATACTTGTAAATCTAGGTAAGCTCGTAACCGGTCAATTTTCCATCGATATGTTATCAGGCCCAGTCGGTATCTATGATGCAACAGATCAAGTTGTAAAAACAGGCTTTCTCAATTTTCTCAAATGGACAGCCGTTTTAAGTGTTAATTTAGGTATCATTAATTTACTTCCATTGCCAGCGTTAGATGGTGGCAGATTAATTTTTGTAGGTTTAGAAGCTGTACGTGGAAAGCCCATTGACCCACAAAAAGAAGGAGTTGTCCATTTCATTGGGTTTGCATTATTGATGTTATTAATGATTATCGTAACTTGGAACGACATTCAAAGACTTTTTATGTGATAAATAGATTAGAGATCAAATTAAAAGCTTGAGGTGAAAAATAGTATGAGACATAGTCAAACATTAATTCCAACATTAAAAGAAGTACCAAATGACGCTGAAATCAAAAGCCATCAATTGCTAGTACGCGGCGGTTATATTCGCCAAACGGCATCAGGTGTATATAGTTTCCTGCCTCTTGGGCAAAAAGTGTTAAAGAATGTTGAGAAAATTGTTCGTGAAGAAATGGAAAAAGCAGGGGCAGTGGAAATGCTTATGCCTGCACTACAACCATCTGACTTATGGAAAGAGACAGGTAGATGGTACAACTTTGGTTCTGAGTTGATGCGTTTGAATGATCGACATGAACGTGAATTTGCTTTAGGAGCTACGCATGAAGAAGTGATTACTAGCCTTATTCGTGATGAAGTAAAAAGTTATAAAAGACTTCCATTAAGCCTTTATCAAATCCAAACGAAATTTAGAGATGAGAAACGCCCTCGTTTTGGCTTATTGCGTGGTCGAGAGTTTGTTATGAAAGATGCTTATACATTTCATGATTCTAATGAAAGTTTGGATGAAGCATATGACAAAATGTTTCAGGCGTATTCCAATATCTTTAAACGCTGTGGCTTGAATTTTAGAGCAGTTATTGCGGACTCCGGAGCAATGGGTGGTAAAGATACACATGAATTCATGGTATTATCAGACATTGGGGAGGACATTATTGCTTATTCAGATAGTTCTGATTTTGCTGCAAATATAGAAATGGCACCAGTATTGGATAACTATCAACAAAGTGAAGAACACATGCAAGCTAAAGAATTAGTGGACACGCCAAATTATAAATCCATGGAAGAAGTATCCCAATTTCTTAGTTTGCCATTAGAGAAAGGAATTAAATCACTATTGTTTAAGATAGATGACCAATATGTATTGGTGTTAGCTCGTGGTGACCACGAAATAAATGATATAAAGTTGAAAAATATCTATAATGCTACCAACATTGAATTAGCTTCGGAGGAAGAAACAAAAGAAATTCTAGGAGCCGATGTAGGATCCATTGGACCAATTGATGTCAAAAATGTGGATGTTATAGCAGATTACGCTTTGAAATATATGCGTAACGCATACTGTGGGGCTAATCAAGATGACAAACATTTTGTAAATGTAAACCCAGATAAAGACTTCCATGTTTCAGACTATCATGATGTACGTTTTATACAAGAAGGAGATATTTCTCCAGATGGAAATGGTACCATTCAATTTGCGAAAGGTATTGAAGTAGGTCATGTCTTTAAGCTAGGACAGTTTTATGCCGAAAAATTAGGAGCTTCCTATTTGGATGAGCAAGGTAAACAACAAACAATGACAATGGGTTGTTATGGTATTGGTATTTCCAGAACGTTAGCAGCCATTGTGGAGCAGTATCATGATGATAATGGGATTACGTGGCCTGCTTCTATTACACCATACCAAGCTCATATTGTAACGATAAACATCAAAAATGAGGAGCAGAATTCTGTATCAGAACAGCTTTACAAACAGTTGCAAGGCCAAGGTATTTCTGTCCTGTATGATGATCGAAAAGAGCGTCCAGGTGTGAAATTTGCTGACAGTGATCTGATTGGCTTGCCAGTAAGGTTAACAGTTGGGAAACGCGCAAATGAAGGCTATGTAGAGTGTAAAATCAGAGCTACTGGAGAACAATTTGATATTCATGTGTCTGAAGTAAATGAAAAAATAGCATCTATCTTAAAATAAAAAAATTCCCTTGCCACAATGGTGGTTAAGGGAATTAATAAATTCTAGAACATTCTTCGGGTATAGACACAATTCATGTAAGAAAGATTCCATGTTCTATTCAGGATATGCCCTAATATTTGACATAAAACTAAAAAAAGAAAGAAGCGAAGGGGATAAAAATGGATGTCTCTAGTCAAAAAAAGTTTCAATTATTAACAGAACAAATTGGTATTCCAAATGATATGAAAAATAAATATTTTCAGAATGGAAGGATAGAAAAGTTAGAAGTATATAGGTCAAGTAAGGTATGGCAATTTTATTTTAAGCTAGAGAATATCCTGCCTGCTGATGTGTATCAATTATTTATCCTAAAATTAACCGAATCGTTTGCTAACATTGCCAAAGTAAAATGGGAAATAGCTGTTAAACATCAACAAATGTCAGAGGAAGAATGGTATAAATATTGGCAAATTTTTGTTTCAGAACTGATACATGAATCACCTAGATACCTTTCATTCGAAAATAAACAACCATCAATTAACGATAATAACATTATGTTAACTGTGTCGAATGAAATAGAAAAACAGTCCCTTCATAAAGAGATGCAACAACGATTCGATCTTTTTTGCTCTAGAATTGGTGCTCTAAAAAAATCCATTCAGATGCAAGTAGTTGACCAGCAAGATGAAATAGAGAGATTTCAGCAAGAGAAAGCAATGGAAGATAAAAAGAGGGTAGAAGAAGCGTTCAAGCAACAGGAACAAAGAGCAGAAGAGAAGAAGCAAGAACAAACTTCTAATGGGCCAGTAGCAATCGGTTATCCAATTAAAGATGAACCAGTAAAAATGGAGGATATTCTTGAAGAAGAACGTAATGTTGTTTTTGAAGGCTATTTATTTGATGCAGAAATACGTGAATTAAGATCAGGAAGACATTTATTGATGTTGAAAGTAACCGATTATTCCGATTCATTTCAAATCAAGATGTTTTCTAAAGGGGATCAAGATGTAGAGAAATTTAAGCAGCTAAAAGCAGGACAATGGGTAAAAGCTAAAGGTACTGTGCAAACCGATAACTTTACCAATGAACTCACGATGATGGCAAAAGACATTCAAGAAGTACCATCATCAGTTTCTAGAGTAGATGAAGGAATAGATGGAGAAAAGCGAATTGAATTGCATGCACACACGTTGATGAGCCAAATGGATTCCGTTGTATCGGCTTCCCAATTAATTAAGCAAGCTAGTGATTGGGGACATGAAGCCATTGCTATAACTGATCACGCTGTTGCTCAATCCTATCCGGAAGCTTATGCCGCTGGACAAAAGCATGGAGTGAAAGTCGTTTACGGGGTTGAAGCGAATATTGTAGATGATGGGGTTCCCATAGCTTATAATGAGCAAGATCGAAATTTAATGGAAGATACCTATGTAGTATTCGACGTGGAAACGACTGGCTTATCTGCAGTTTATGATACCATTATCGAGTTAGCTGCAGTTAAAATAAAAAATGGAGAAATTATTGACCGATTTGAATCCTTTGCCAATCCGCATCACCCACTATCAGAAACTACGATTAACTTAACAGGTATTACGGATGATATGGTTAAAGATGCACCAGAGGTAGAAGAGGTATTAAAAGATTTCCATGGTTGGATCGAAAATGATATATTAGTGGCCCATAACGCTGATTTTGATATGGGTTTCTTGAACACTGGCTTCAAGCGTATTGGCTTGGATGAAGCAGCCAACCCAGTCATAGATACATTAGAATTAGCCCGACTTTTATTCCCGGAAATGAAAAACCATCGTTTAAATACATTGTGTAAAAAGATGGACATTGAATTAACACAGCATCACAGAGCGATTTATGATGCAGAAGCTACGGGTTACTTGCTTTGGAAACTAGTCAAATTATCCAATGAAAAAGGTATTATAAATCATCAACAGTTTAATCAACATATGGGAGAAGGGAACGCCTATCAACGTTCTAGACCTTTTCATGCCACCTTATTGGCAATAGATAATGAAGGGCTTAAAAATATTTATAAACTTGTTTCTTCAGCGCATATTGATTACTTTTATCGTGTACCTAGAATTCCAAGATCGAAACTTTCCAGTTACCGTAAAGGAATTTTAGTGGGTACTGCTTGCGACCAAGGCGAAGTCTTTGAAACGATGATGCAGAAATCGAGAGAACAAGCGGAAAAAGTAGCAAAATTCTATGACTATATAGAAGTACAACCTCCAAGTAATTTTGAGCACCTTATCGAAAAAGAGCTCGTGCAAACAGAAGCACAGCTTTATGATATTATACGTAATATTGTAGAGATGGCAGATACACTTGGAAAACCGTGTGTAGCAACAGGAAATGTCCATCATTTAGAGCCAAATGACCGTTTATATCGAAAAATATTAATTGCTTCCCAGAGCGGGAATCCGTTAAACCGTCAAACATTACCTAATGTGTATTTTCGAACAACCAATGAGATGGTGGAAGCATTCTCTTTTTTAGGTGAAGAAAAAGCAACAGAGATTGTGATTCAAAATCCAAAATTGCTGGTGGATAAGATAGATGAAATAAAACCTGTAAAAGAAGATTTATATACACCTAACATTGAAGGAGCGGAAGAAGAGATAAGGGAATTAAGTTATTCTTTTGCAAGAAATGTGTATGGTGATCCGATACCAGAATTAGTAGAAAAAAGAATAGAAAAAGAATTAAAAAGTATTATCGGACATGGCTTTGCGGTTATTTATTTGATCTCACAAAAACTAGTAAAAAAATCGTTAGATGATGGATACCTAGTTGGTTCAAGAGGATCCGTAGGTTCTTCTCTCATTGCTACGTTTACAGAAATAACCGAGGTAAACCCGCTTCCACCTCATTATGTTTGCCCGGAGTGTAAGTATAGTGAATTTTTTGATGACGGTTCTGTTGGAAGTGGTTTTGATCTTCCAGACAAAAACTGTCCAAAATGTCAGGCGGAATTAAATAAGGATGGACAAGATATCCCGTTCGAGACATTCTTAGGATTTAAAGGGGATAAGGTTCCAGATATTGACTTGAACTTCTCTGGTGAATATCAACCTCGTGCTCATAATTACACAAAAGTATTGTTTGGGGAAGATAATGTTTATCGAGCTGGCACCATCGGAACAGTGGCTGAAAAAACGGCGTATGGTTATGTGAAAGGATATGCTAGCGATCATGAGATTAATTTAAAAAGCGCTGAAGTAGATAGACTTGTTAAAGGCTGTACAGGTGCCAAAAGAACAACTGGACAACACCCAGGCGGAATTATCGTTGTACCTGATGATAAGGAAATTTATGATTTTACACCTATTCAATATCCAGCAGATGACCGAAACTCAGAATGGCGAACAACTCACTTTGATTTCCATTCGATCCATGACAACTTATTAAAACTAGATATATTAGGTCATGATGATCCTACAATGATTCGAATGTTACAAGATCTAAGTGGTATTGATCCTACCACAATTCCGACACATGACGCAGAGGTGATGAAGATATTCTCTGGTCCTGAAGTATTAGGAGTAACACCTGAACAGATTTTATGTAAGACTGGTACTTTAGGAGTTCCGGAATTTGGAACACGTTTTGTGCGACAGATGTTAGAAGATACTAAGCCGAAAACATTCGCTGAACTCGTTATTATTTCAGGTTTAAGTCATGGATCAGATGTTTGGTTAGGAAATGCTCAAGAATTAATTAATGATGGTGTATGTGGATTACCTGATGTTATTGGATGCCGTGATGACATTATGGTATACCTCATGCACAAGGGACTAGAATCATCTTTAGCCTTTAAAATCATGGAGTTTGTTCGTAAAGGTAGAGGGTTAGAAGATGAGTGGATCGAAGAAATGAAAAAGCATGGCGTGCCTGATTGGTATATTGATTCTTGTAAGAAAATCAAGTACATGTTCCCGAAAGCCCATGCAGCTGCATATGTATTGATGGCGATTCGAATTGCCTATTTTAAAGTACACTATCCCTTATATTTTTATGCAGCGTATTTTACCGTAAGAGCTGATGATTTTGAATTAGAGACGATGATTAAAGGATCTGATGCGATTCGAAAACGAATTAAAGACATATTAGATAAAGGAAATGATGCGTCACCAAAAGAAAAAAGTTTATTAACCGTGTTAGAGTTAGCATTAGAAATGAATGAACGTGGTTATGATTTTCAAAAGGTAGACTTGTACCGTTCTTCTGCCACTGAGTTTTTAGTTGATGGGAAATCTCTAATACCGCCATTTAATGCGGTTGATGGACTTGGTACAAATGCAGCGATTAACATTGAAAAAGCACGTGAAGACGGGGAATTCCTTTCTAAAGAAGATTTAAGAGAGCGTAGCAAAATATCTAAAACGGTTCTCGAATATTTAGATCAACAAGGGTGTTTAGAGGGAATGGCGGAAAAAAATCAATTGTCACTCTTCTAAAATGTTGTTTATAGATTAAATTCCTTGCATTTTCCCTTTATTCATGCTATATTTTATACAGATTTCGTATGAAGCGTTCAGAAAGAGTGGGGATCTCCCCACTCTTTCTTCGTAGCTATTGATTTTGGGAGCTATACGTTTATTGGCTAATCCCTTGCCATCGTTGGCAAGGGATTTATCATTCAACATATATGGAAAATACCTATTAATACATAGAGTGTATGGATCTTTTAAAAAGGGTAACATAATCAATAAATAGTATATCATTGCAGGTGAAGGAGGGTCATATAGTTATGAGTAAACGAATTGCAGACCAAACAGAAGAACTTGTATTACCTATTTTAGAAGAATTATCATTAGAACTTGTAGATATTACGTTTGAAAAAGAAGGTCAAAATTGGTTTCTTCGTGTATACATCGATAAAGAAAATGGTGTTGATATTGAAGAATGCGGACAGGTTTCTGAAAAGCTAAGTGATAAGCTAGATGAAGTAGATCCGATACAAGCAGCTTATTTTCTTGAAGTATCATCTCCAGGCGTGGAGCGTCCTTTAAAGAAGGAAAAAGATTTTCAAGAACATATCGGAAAAACTGTTTATGTGAAGCTATATCAACCAATTGACGGTGAAAAAGAATTTTCTGGTGAGTTAGTTGATTTTACAGATGGTTATGTAAAGATTTCTTATAGGGTAAAGACAAAGAAAAAAGAGGTTGAAGTTCCTTTTGATAAAATTGCGAAAGCCCATTTAGCTGTTACTTTTGATTAAAGGGGGAGAAATTGTGAATAAAGAATTGTTTGAAGCGATGAATTATTTAGAAAAAGAAAAAGGGATCGACAAGGACATATTAATGGAAGCTCTAGAGGCTGCATTAATTTCAGCATATAAAAAGAACTTTAAATCTGCGACGAATGTGAGAGTAGATTTAAATGAAGACGCTGGAACCATGGGTGTCTTTGCACAAAAAGAAATTGTAGAAGAAGTAGAGGATCATAATCAGCAAATTTCCTTAGAAGAAGCTCAAGAAATTAGCCCTGTATATGACATTGGCGATGTAGTGGAAATAGAAGTGACACCGAAAGATTTTGGTCGTATAGCTGCACAAGCTGCTAAACAAGTTGTGACACAACGGGTACGTGAAGCAGAACGAGGCATTATCTATAATGAATATATAGATCGTGAAGATGATATTATGAATGGAACTATTCAACGTATGGATGGAAGGTTTATTTATGTCCATTTGGGCAAGGTAGAAGCCAAACTACCTGAATCGGAGTGTATGCCAACAGAAACATACCGTGTGCACGATCGTATCAAAGTTTATGTTACAAAAGTAGAAAACACGAACAAAGGACCAAACATTTTTGTATCGAGATCTCACCCTGGTTTGCTAAAGAGATTATTTGAAATGGAAGTGCCGGAAATTTATGATGGTACCGTAGAAGTCATGTCCGTTGCACGTGAAGCCGGTGACCGTTCTAAAATTTCGGTATACGCTCGTGATCCTGAAATTGATCCTGTCGGTTCATGTGTTGGGCAAAAAGGTCAGCGTGTCCAAACAATAGTTGATGAACTAAAAGGAGAAAAGATAGATATCGTAGAATGGTCAGAAGATCCGGTTGTCTACGTATCAAATGCTTTAAGTCCTTCTAAAGTGATTCGAGTAATTGTCGATGAAGAGGAAAAAGCAACAACGGTTATTGTTCCGGATTATCAATTGTCCTTGGCTATTGGAAAAAGAGGGCAAAATGCTAGATTAGCAGCAAAACTAACAGGATGGAAAATAGATATTAAAAGTGAGTCTGAAGCGAAAGAGGAAGGGCTTATTACAGAAGAAGAGATTAATGACAGCCTAGAAGCATTAGAATATGAGGACTCTTTGGAATATGAAGAATCTTACGAAGACATGGATGAAGATTTGTTTAAGTAAGGGGGATGACTCATATGCCAAAAAAAAAGAAAATACCAATGAGAAAGTGTGTTGTCACGCAAGAAATGATGCCAAAGAAGTCCCTTATCAGAGTGGTGAAGACAAAAGAAGGAGAAGTTTTTGTCGATCCCACTGGTAAGAAAAACGGACGAGGCGCTTACGTTTCTGATTCTATGGATGTGATAGACAAAGCTGAACAATCAAAAGCACTGGATAAACATTTAGAGATTCATATACCATCTGATATTTATGATGAGTTAAGAACATACGTAGAAGGGAAATAACGTGGAAAATAATCAATCATATTTAAACATATTAGGTATTGCTAATCGAGCAGGCAAATGTACTTTTGGCGAATCACTCATAATTAAAGAAATTCAAGCAAAGCGTTCAAAATTAGTTTTAATAGCAAGTGATATTGGTGATCAAACAAAAAAGAAATTAACAGATAAATGTCATTATTACCAAATTCCTTATTTTTTTGTAGATGACCGTGACACGTTATCTCATGCAGTGGGGAAATCAGGTAGGGTTGCAGTTTCCATTAATGAAACAGGTTTTGCAAAGAAATTGAAATCACTACTTGATCAATAACAATCGGGGGTGAACGTATGAAAAAAATACGAGTATATGAATACGCAAAAGAAATAAATAAACCAAGTAAAGAAGTTATTACAAAACTGAAAGAACTAGATCAACCGGTATCGAACCATATGTCTACCATTACGGAAGATATGAAAGCAAAGCTGGATAAAAGCTTTCAGCCAAAAAAGGAAGAGTCTAAGCCAAAAACGAACGATTCCTCTCCTCAGAAAAAAGAAGCGAAAAATAACAAAAAAGAGAAAAATTCTAAGAATAAACCGAACAACAAAAACAAATCAAATAATAAAAATAAGAAAAATAAAGAAAATCATAGTAAACCACCTAAAAAAGAAGAGTCAACTAAGCCAAATAAGATTACTTACTCTGGATCTATTACAGTTGGGGAGCTAGCGGATAAACTAGGCAAAGAGACCAATGAAATTATTAAAAAGCTAATGTTCTTAGGCGTCATGGCTACGAAAAATCAAGATTTAGATAAAGATGCATTAGAGCTCATTTGTGGTGAATATGGTGTGGAAGTAGAAGAAGAAATAGAAGTAGATAAAGCTGATTTAACTTCTTATATTGAAAAAGATGATCCGGAAGATTTAATAGAACGCCCTTCTGTTGTTACTATAATGGGACATGTTGACCACGGGAAAACTACTTTATTAGATTCCATTCGTCATACCAAAGTAACAGAAGGCGAAGCTGGTGGTATTACTCAACATATTGGGGCATACCAAGTAGAAGAAAATGATAAAAAGATCACTTTCTTGGATACCCCGGGTCACGCTGCATTTACGAGCATGCGTTCTCGAGGAGCACAAGTTACGGATATTGCAATCCTTGTTGTAGCAGCAGATGATGGGGTAATGCCTCAAACAGTCGAAGCAATTAATCATGCTAAGGCTGCAGAGGTACCAATTATTGTGGCGGTTAATAAGATGGATAAAGAAGGTGCTAACCCCGATCGTGTTATGCAGGAATTAACCGAGCATGAATTAATCGCAGAAGATTGGGGTGGAGACACGATTTTCGTACAACTGTCTGCCGTTAAAGGGGAAGGTATAGATGATCTTCTTGAAATGATTTTACTTGTTTCAGAAGTCGAGGAATTAAAAGCGAATCCTAATCGACTAGCAAATGGTACAGTGATTGAAGCGCAGTTAGATAAAGGTCGTGGATCTGTTGCATCATTATTAGTACAAAATGGTACACTAAATGTAGGTGATCCGATTGTAGTCGGGAACGCCTTTGGTCGCGTAAGAGCGATGGTTAATGACTTGGGGAAACGAATTAAATCGGCTGGACCATCTACACCTGTAGAGATCACTGGTTTAAATGATGTACCTTCAGCAGGTGATCGTTTTGTTGTATTTAAGGATGAAAAACAAGCTCGTCAAATTGGTGAAATGAGACAGCAGCAGCAATTGGAAGAAAAACGTGGTGAGCAAGCACGTGTTAGCTTAGATGACTTGTTTGAACAAATTAAACAAGGTGATATAAAAGATATTAATGTGATTTTAAAAGCAGATGTTCAAGGTTCTGTGGAAGCTTTAGCAGCATCTTTAAGAAAAATTGATGTAGAAGGTGTGAAAGTAAATATTATCCACACAGGTGTTGGGGCAATCAAAGAATCAGACATTATTTTAGCTTCAGCTTCCAATGCAGTTGTAATTGGGTTTAATGTGAGGCCTGACGCTAATGCGAAGAAAGCTGCTGAGTCAGAAAATGTTGATATTCGCCTGCACCGTGTTATCTATAAAGCAATTGAAGAAGTAGAAGCGGCCATGAAAGGTATGTTAGACCCAGAATATCAAGAAAAAGTAATCGGTCAAGTAGAAGTACGTGAGATTTTCAAAGTATCAAAAATTGGAACGATCGCTGGTTCTTACGTGACAGATGGAAAAGTTACAAGAGATTCTGGTATACGATTGATCCGTGATGGTGTTGTGATTTATGAAGGAGAAATTGATACCTTAAAACGTTTTAAAGATGATGTGAAAGAAGTAGCACAAAATTATGAATGCGGGATAACAATCAAAAATTACAACGACATCAAAGAGGGTGACATCATCGAAGCCTATATTATGGAGGAAATTGAAATTTAATGATTATTTGTGCAGAAGTTGAATTGTTTCTCTATAATTGCCAATCGTTAAAAGATAAAAGGTCCGTACTTTTGCGAATGAAAAATCGGTTAAGAAAAGAGTTAAATATTTCGATCGCTGAAACAGATCACCAAAACCTCTGGCAACGGGCTACCATTTCAATCGTAACTGTATCAGAATCAAAAGAAATAGCTGAAAAAGTAATTCAACAAGCACTAACTAAAATCGATTCTTTTACAGAATTGGAAATAACAACTACTGTAGTAGAAGAAAGGTAACCTTGAAGATATAAGTGCCCATTTGCTTTAGAGGGTACTTCATAAGAGAGGTGATGACATGAGTGAATTGCGAGCAAATAGAGTTGCTGAACAAATGAAAAAAGAATTAGGAGACATTATATCAAGAAAAATTAAGGATCCAAGAGTGGGATTTGTAACGATTACAGATGTTGAGGTGTCTGGTGATCTTCAGCAAGCAAAAGTATTTATTTCTGTACTAGGTGAAGAGGAAAAAAGACAAGAAACGTTAATCGGTCTTGCTAAAGCAAAAGGTTTTATTCGATCCGAAATTGGTAAGAGAATTCGACTAAGAAAAATTCCAGAGCTTTATTTTGACTTCGATGAAACCATTGAACGAGGAAATAGAATTGAGCACATTCTGAGAGAATTAAATGAATCAAAAGATAATTAATAAGAAAACCCTTGTGTTTTAGCAAGGGTTTTCGATCTGTTATGTAGTGGAGGTAAGACATGAACGGGATATTACCTATTTGGAAGCCTAGAGGAATGACCTCACATGATTGTGTAATAAAGGTAAGGAAAAGTTTGAAAACAAAAAAGGTTGGCCATACAGGAACTTTAGATCCGGAAGTAGAAGGGGTATTGCCAATTTGTGTTGGCGAAGCAACGAAATTGGTCCCTTTCTTAACAGATACAAATAAGGGATATCAAGCAACATTAAAACTTGGTCAATCTACCATTACAGAAGACCAAACAGGTGAAATTCTTGATCAGACGAATGTTTTACACGCAATCGATCCCCTAAAGGTGAAAGAAGTAATGCAAGAATTTATAGGGAAAATACAACAAAGAGTTCCTTTATATTCTGCTGTTAAAGTAAATGGCAGAAAACTTTATGATTATGCTAGAGCCGGTGAAGATGTAGAACGGCCAATACGACAAGTTTATATTCATGAACTGCAGTTTGATTATAGTAAATATCTCCCAGATGATAAACAACAGGAAATTCAGTTTTACGTGATTTGTTCAAAGGGTACATATATTCGAACGCTTTGTGTTGACATAGGTAAAAGGCTAGGTTATCCAGCACATATGTCTCATCTTATACGATCACAAAGTGGCCCGTTTCAAGAACATGATACTATTTCTATAGAAAAGTTGGAGAATATACAAGATGATTCCAGCATCCATCGTTATTTAAGACCATTAACAGAAGGTGTTTCACATCTTGATAAATTGGTTGTTGATACAGAGATGGCTCATAAAGTGAAGAATGGACAAAAATTTCCCCTGCCAGAGCAAATCATGAAAACCGATTATTTTCGATTGGAACATAACGGTATATTGCTGGCTATTTATCAAGTACATGAAAATAAAAAAGAGATAAAGCCAGTTCGTGTTTTCAAAATTTAAAGGGAAAGAAGGGTGATCCGATGGAGGTCATTTCAATAAGCTATCCTCATTCTCATAATAGAGATAGTCTGCCAAGTACTGTTGCTTCCATTGGCTTTTTTGATGGTATCCATAAAGGACATCAAAAAGTGATTGAAGAAGCAGTTAACGTTGCTGCGAGGTCGGGGAAAGAATCAGCTGTTATTACATTTGATCCTCATCCATCAGTAGTATTAAGGAAGGTGAGTTCATCTGTTCAATATATAACCCCGATACAAGAAAAGAAAACTCTTATCGAAAACCTTGGAGTGGATCGATTATATATTATTGAATTTAATAAATCCTTATCATTACTTTCACCGGAAGATTTTATTGAGCATTTTATTTATGAATTACATGTTGATCATCTTATTGCCGGCTTTGACTTTAGTTTCGGTTATAAAGGGACCGGTAACATGGATAATATCGAAAAATTTGCACGTCACCCATTAACTACAACAAAAATAGAAAAATTTGATCACGATGGGGAAAAAATCAGTTCGACAAGTATACGTAAAGCATTAATAGAAGGTAATATATTAAAAGTGGAAAACCTATTAGGGCGTCCATTAACCATGAAGGCAAAAGTGATTCAGGGAGATAAAAGAGGTAGAACTATTGGTTATCCAACTGCTAATCTGCAATGGGAGGAACCTTATCTTTTACCCAAGATCGGTGTTTATGCAGTAGAAGTGAAAGTAGGCTCTGAGAAATATCAGGGAATGGCGAATTTAGGATATAATCCAACCTTTACAGAAGGACAACAAGAAGCCAAAATGGAAGTACATCTTTTTGATGTGAACAAGGATTTATATGGAAAAACGCTTCAAGTTATATGGAGACAATATATCAGAGAAGAAGTAAAGTTTTCGGGAGTAGAAGAACTAGTGGCACAATTACAGCAGGATGAAAAAGATATTCGGCAATTCTTTTCAAAAAATGCATAATATCTCTTGCATTTTATCATAAAAACATGTATTCTATATTTTGGAACCATCCGCTTGGCTATTCGAGAACTCCGGCGATAGCTAGGGGAATGGGGCTTAATAATGAAAAAATTGGAGGTGAATAGGATGGCTATCACACAAGAACGTAAAAGTCAGATTATTACTGAATTTAGAACTCATGAAAGTGACACTGGTTCACCAGAAGTTCAAATTGCTGTCCTTACAGAGGAAATCAATAACCTGAACAATCATTTACGTACTCATAAGAAAGATCACCATTCTCGTCGTGGTCTGTTAAAAATGGTAGGGAAAAGACGTAATTTGTTAAACTACCTACGTGATAAAGACGTTTCGCGTTACCGTACTTTAATTCAAAAATTAGGCTTGCGTCGATAAGCTTTTTTTACGCTTGTTTACGCATGCAGTCAAAGTGAGTCGCACCTTGTTACTTACTTTTAGAAAAAAGCGGGAGTTATCCCGCTTTTTCTGTATGCAAAAAAAGTCTGCACAAAGTATTATATTTGTTTGAAAATTAGAAAATACTATTACTATAATATACATGGATTATATGCTGTGATTTATGAAAGTTTCGTTACATACTAAATGACAGCATGATAAAATAAGTGTTAGTATTAGAAAAAGCAAGAGAATTGCTTTTTTGAGAGGAGTACTTAAACGAATGGAAGATGTAAAAAAAGTATTTACAACTGAAATTGCTGGTCAAACATTTAATGTGGAAATTGGTGAATTGGCTAAGCAAGCAAACGGTGCTTGTATGGTGCAATATGGTGATACATCCGTATTAGCAACAGCTACAGCATCTAATGAGCCAAAAGACTTACCATTTTTCCCGCTAACTGTTAATTACGAAGAGCGTTTATACGCAGTCGGGAAAATTCCTGGAGGCTTTATTAAAAGAGAAGGAAAACCTAGTGAAAAGGCTGTATTAACTTCTCGACTTATTGATAGACCGATTCGCCCACTATTTCCAGACGGTTTTAGAAATGAAGTGCAAGTAATTAGTACGGTAATGAGTGTTGATCAAAACCATCCATCTGAAATAGCAGCTTTAATTGGTTCATCTATTGCATTGAGTGTTTCCGATATTCCTTTTGGCGGTCCTATCGCTGGAGTGATTATCGGGAGAGTTGATGGTGAGTTTGTGATTAACCCAACACTAGAACAGCAGGAGAAAAGCGATATCGACTTAACTGTTGCTGGTACAAAAGATGCTATAAATATGGTAGAAGCAGGCGCGAATGAAGTACCAGAAGAAATTATGCTAGAAGCTATTATGTTTGGTCACAAAGAAATCAAACGTTTGGTGGCATTTCAGGAACAAATCATCGCTGAAGTTTCAAAAGAAAAAATGGATGTAGAATTGTTTGAATTAGACCAAACGATAGCAAACGAAGTAGAACAAAGAGCAAAACAAGAAATAGTTCAAGCCATTCAAGTTCAAGAAAAACATGCTCGTGAAGAAGCCATTGAGAAAGTGAAGAAACAAGTCCTACTAGAATATGAAGAAAAAGAAGTTGAAGAAGATGTGTTTAAACATGTTGAGACAGTACTAGATCAGTTTGTAAAAGAAGAAGTTCGACGCTTAATTACGAAAGAAAAAGTTCGTCCGGACGGGAGAAAAATTGATGAAATTCGTCCGTTATCCTCTCGTATTGGCGTTTTACCTCGAACACACGGATCTGGGTTATTTACACGTGGACAAACGCAAGCATTGAGTGTTTGTACATTAGGTCCATTAGGAGATGTTCAAATACTAGATGGATTAGATGCAGAGGAGTCTAAACGATTTATGCATCATTATAATTTCCCTTCCTTTAGTGTTGGCGAAACCGGACCAATTCGTGGCCCTGGACGCCGTGAAATTGGACATGGTGCTCTTGGAGAACGAGCATTAGAAGTTGTTATCCCAGATGAGAAAGAGTTTCCTTATACAGTTCGCCTCGTTTCAGAAGTGTTAGAATCAAACGGTTCAACGTCGCAAGCTAGTATCTGTGCAAGTACGCTAGCAATGATGGACGCAGGTGTACCTATTAAAGCACCGGTAGCAGGGATTGCTATGGGGCTTGTGAAATCTGGTGATGATTATACCATTCTTACAGATATCCAAGGCATGGAGGATTTCTTAGGAGATATGGACTTTAAAGTTGCGGGTACGGAAAAAGGGGTAACGGCACTTCAAATGGATATTAAGATTGAAGGGTTATCCAAAGAAATATTAGAAGAAGCTTTACAACAAGCGAAAAAAGGCCGTATGCACATCTTATCACACATGCAAGAAACCATTAAAGAACCAAAGCATCAATTATCTGATTACGCGCCAAAAATTCTAACAATGGAAATTAATCCTGATAAGATTCGAGATGTGATTGGGCCAAGCGGTAAACAAATAAATCAGATTATTGAAGAGACTGGTGTTAAAATCGATATCGAACAAGATGGACATGTATTTATTTCCTCTACTAATAGTGACATGAACCAGAAAGCCAAACAATTAATTGAAGATATTGTTAGAGAAGTAGAGGCAGGCCAAATGTACTTAGGTAAAGTAAAACGAATTGAGAAATTTGGTGCATTTGTAGAACTATTTAAAGGTAAAGAAGGACTTGTTCATATTTCTGAACTTGCAGAAGAACGCATAGGAAAGGTAGAAGATGTTGTTTCTGTTGGTGATCAAATTATGGTCAAAGTAAAAGAAATTGATCGCCAGGGAAGAATAAACCTTTCGCGTAAAGCAGCACTAGCAGATGAAAAAAAGAATAACTAAATGGAGAAGAAGCTGGAAGTCCAGTTTCTTTTTTCATATCTAACAGGAATCATTGTTTGTAGGGGGAAACAAAGTGTTACATCGTAAACAAAGCAAAAATGGATTACGTATGGTATTAGAGGAGATGACATCTGTTCGATCCGTAACAATCGGTATATGGATTGAAGCCGGGTCAAGATATGAGTCTCCACAATTAAATGGTATATCCCACTTAATTGAGCATATGTTATTTAAAGGAACAGAAAATCGCAATGCTCAAGAAATTGCAGAGGCATTTGATGCTATAGGTGGAGAAGTAAATGCATTCACCTCAAAAGAATATACTTGTGTATATGCAAAAGTATTAGATACACATAAGGAAATGGCTATTCAAGTATTAGCGGACATGCTTCACGGATCTTTATTTGATCCACATGAATTAGAACGAGAGAAAAAAGTGGTATTAGAGGAAATTAATATGACAGAAGACATGCCTGATGATATTATCCATGATCTATTAAGTGAAGCAGTATATGTTGATCATCCACTTGCTTATCCTATTTTAGGAAGTAAAGAAAATGTATCTAGTTTTACAAGAGAAGATCTGCTAGCATATAAAAAACGCTATTACACGCCTGAAAACATGGTTGTATCAGTAGCTGGTAATGCAGACAAATCTTTTTTAGACAAAGTAGAAGGATATATTGACATTAATACCAATAAAGGAGCCTTACCTCAGCTGCAAACTCCGAACTTTCATGTTAATCAGATACGAAAAACAAAACAAGTAGAGCAAGCGCATGTCTGTCTAGGATATGAAGGTATTCCGGTTACTCATCGTGACATGTATCATCTATTAGTTCTGAATAATGTGCTAGGCGGAAGTATGAGTTCACGGCTTTTTCAAGAAGTAAGAGAAAAACTTGGGATGGCATACGCTATCTTTTCTTATCATCAAGCGTTTATGGATTCAGGATTATTGACCATTTATGCAGGTACTGCTCATCAACAGTTAGACCTTGTTTGTGAAAAAATGGATCAAATTATTCAGAAACTACATTCGGAAGGTATTCACGAAAAGGAATTGGAAAATGGCAGAGAACAGCTTAAAGGGATATTAATGTTAAGCTTGGAAAGTACAAATAGCAAAATGAGTCGAAACGCACGAAATGAGTTATTATTAAATCGCCATCCATCCCTTGATGAGACCATGAATGAAATTGATCAAGTTAACCAAAAGAAAATGAATGAGTTAATCGATCGATTTAGGCAAGGCAAGTCTGCGTCAGCTATTATTACATCTAAATAAACATATGCTGGGAGGTATTCTGATGCGTTTCCATGACCTTAGTAGTAAGGAATTAATTGATTTGACCACAGGTTCAAGATTAGGAGTTCTTGGTCAAACAGATATAGAAATTGACGAAAAAACAGGCAATATTTTATCTTTTACGATTCCTCAATACGGATTTTTAGGCCTGCGCAAGACAGATGCTTACTCAAGGATTGATTGGAAAGAGATAAAAAAGATTGGAGACGACATGATTATTGTAGAAACTGAGAAGCTATAAAGAAAAAGAGTATAAATGTCCCTCGAAACGAAGCATAACAAGCTTCGTTTTTATTTTACTGCAAGAGTACTTTTCATAGCATTCTTGTATTGTTTACTACACAGTAGAACAAAACTGCGACATAAGCCTTAAAAAAGCTCTGAATACCGCTCCAGAAATATACTTCGCTTTCCGGGGGCACGGCTTCAGATTCCTCGGTATTTTTCTTCCGCTGGTGAGTAGTAAGAATATGTTTTTTTTCTCACTTAAAACGAGCACTAATCCAAGCTGCGAAAAAATGCGAGACTCCTGTGGGAAAGGAACAGTCTGAAGACCCCGCAGGAAGCGTCCTTTGCTTCCGAGGAGGCTGAAGCGTTCCCCACGGAAAGCGAGTGTTTTTCCGCAGCGTCGATTAAGCACTCTTCTTTAAACGAGGGGGAGGAAAATATTTATAAGTTACTGCGCAGTTTATGGATATTGTGCAATGAGATTTATTCTAAAAGGCAATTACCTTTTAGAAAAAGCCTCATAAGCAATGTGTGAGGGCTTAAATTATTAAAAATTTGAGGACTTGGCGACTAGCCAAGTTCTTCTAATTTTGGTGATTATAGCTGACGTGATGATTGGGGGAACCTTTTCTTCACTTATGTATGTTAAATACATATAATGTAGTAAAGATGGACCAAATTCGGTTGATCAAGTAAATAGATAATGAGTGGTGAGGTGACATCATGCAAAAAGAAAAAAGGGTCGCCATTATTGGTGGGGACGCTCGATATTTGCCCTTAATTCATACATTAAATAAGACAAATGAAATAAATTTAGAGTTAATAGGGTTTGATCAAGTTGAACAGAGTTATACAGGTGTAAAGCAATCAACATTGGAAGAATTGAAACCTGAACAATTAGATGCTGTTATTTTACCTATTACTGGAATTGATGACAAAGGTTATGCAGAAGCTGTTTTTTCTAAACAGGAGCTGCAATTAACGAAGGACTGGTTTAAGCGTTTGCCAAGCCACTGTCTAGTATTTACTGGAATTGCAAATCAAACATTATTAGATTCAGTTAAAATAAAGGGAAATAAGTTGATTAAGCTCATGGAACGAAATGATGTAGCTATTTATAACTCTATACCTACAGCAGAAGGTGCCATTATGTTAGCGATTCAGCATACCGATATTACAATCCATCAATCAGAAGTTTTTGTATATGGATTTGGAAGAGTAGGGAAAACAACGGCAAGTGCATTTAAGGGATTAGGGGCTAAGGTAACGGTTGTTTCTAAGGATGAAACAGATATAGCAAGAGCCTTTGAGCAAGGTTATACAGTTTGTCATTTATCAGAAAGTATAAAACTGATTGAGAACTGTCATGTATTAGTCAACACGATTCCAGCAAAGGTGATT
Source organism: Gracilibacillus sp. YIM 98692 (assembly GCF_010993965.1). Taxonomy (GTDB): domain Bacteria; phylum Bacillota; class Bacilli; order Bacillales; family Amphibacillaceae; genus Gracilibacillus. The sequence continues at coordinate 396,372 of NZ_WIXM01000002.1, forward strand.
AACAAACCGATACTGGAAAAAATGAAAAGTGATGCCATTGTGATTGATTTAGCATCAAAGCCGGGTGGTACCGACTTTGATTTTGCCAAGGCAAGAGGAATCCATGCTATTCATGCATTAGGTTTGCCAGGATTGGTAGCACCAAAGACAGCAGGTGAAATATTAGCGTTTCAAATCCAAAAATTTATTTTCTCTTCATAGACGAGTAACAATCATCTGGGCTAGGCATATAATGGGCATTAGATTGATGGTGAGATAATGTTTAGCCTTTCATATAATTATTCGTACATGAGGAGGACGCAAAATGGATTTATCCGGTAAGAAAATAGGATTTGGATTAACTGGGTCCCACTGTACCTATGAAGCTGTTTTTCCGCAGATAGAAAAGCTCATCCATTTAGGAGCAGAAGTAGTTCCAGTAGTTTCGTACACGTTTAAAACGACAGATAGTAAATTTGGGAAAGCAAAAGACCATATGGAACGAGTTCGAAAGCTTACTGGCAGAGAACCTATTTCGACAATTGTAGATGCTGAGCCTCTTGGGCCAAAAGAGCCATTAGATTGTATGGTATTAGCTCCTTTAACTGGAAATTCAATGAGCAGGCTTGCAAATGCTATAACCGATTCTGCCGTTTTAATGGCAACTAAAGCAACCATGAGGAATGGCAATCCAGTTGTTATAGGAGTATCGACAAATGATGCACTAGGTTTGAATGGTGTTAATTTAATGCGTTTAATGGCAACAAAGCTAATCTATTTTGTTCCATATGGTCAAGATGATCCATATAAAAAGCCTAATTCACTTGTTTCGGATATGACATTAATCCCTGAAACTGTAGATAAAGCATTAGAATTTCAACAAATTCAGCCAGTTATTATTGCAAGAAATTCGTAAATATGATGAAATAATTAAAGTATTTACTGTATTATGTTAAACTATTAGAGATGACTAAAATATTTATTGTAGTAAATGGAAGGAGTAAAAATTATGACAACAGTGAAAGAATACAACGTAGCAGTAGTAGGTGCTACAGGTGCAGTAGGCGAAAAAATGTTAGAAACGCTTGATAGTAAAAACTTTCCAATCAAAGAATTACATCTATTGTCTTCTAAAAGATCAGCAGGAAAAGAACTAACGTTTAAAGGTGAAACATATGTAGTAAAAGAAGCTACTCCTGAAAGTTTTGAAGGAATTGATATAGCACTATTTTCTGCTGGTGGTTCTGTTTCGAAAAAATTAGCACCTGAAGCGGTGAAAAAAGGAGCAGTTGTTGTTGACAATACAAGTGCATACCGAATGGATCCGGAAGTGCCTCTAGTTGTACCGGAAGTAAATGAATCAGATATTAAAGAACATAATGGTATTATTGCTAATCCAAACTGTTCAACAATCCAAATGGCAGCAGCGTTAAAACCAATTCAAAACCAGTTTGGTCTATCCAAAGTGATTGTATCCACTTATCAAGCTGTTTCTGGAGCTGGAGCAAGTGCAGTTGATGAACTTCAATCGCAGTCAAAGGCCTTTTTAGAAGGTGAAGAGCTTAAACCTGAAATCCTGCCAGTAAGTGGCGAGGAAAAGCATTATCCGATTGCTTTTAATGCATTACCGCAAATCGACGTGTTCCAAGATAATGGCTATTCATTTGAAGAAATGAAAATGATTAATGAGACCAAAAAAATCTTACATGATGGTGAATTAAGTGTAGCTGCAACATGTGTTCGATTACCGTTCTTTACATCACATGCGGAAAGTGTTTATGTTGAAATAGATCAAGATAACATTAGCGTAGACCAACTTCAATCAGCTATTAGTGAATTTGATGGTATTGTCTTAGAGGATGATCCCGCAAATCAAGTATATCCAACACCATTATCTGCAGCTGGTAAAGCTGATGTATTTGTAGGTAGAGTACGTAAAGACTTAGACAATGATAAAGGATTCCATTTATGGGTAGTGTCTGATAACTTATTAAAAGGAGCTGCGTGGAATTCTGTGCAAATCGCAGAATCTTTAATTAAAAATAACTGGCTCTAAAAAATAGAGGTGGAACCATGGATATTTTGGTTCAAAAATTTGGTGGTACATCTGTTAGAGATGAAGATTCACGTCAGTATGCAATTAAGCATGTAAAAGATGCGATTCAAAATAATTATAAAGTTGTTGTGGTTGTTTCAGCTATGGGAAGGTTTCCAGATCCTTATGCAACTGATTCTTTATTAGGATTAGTAGGTGATCAAAGAACAAAGCTTCTTGATAAAGAGCAAGATTTATTACTTTCCTGCGGAGAAACTATTTCATCTGTTGTTTTTTCTAATGAATTAAAACAGGAAGGGATATCTTCTATAGCGATAACTGGCGCTGAGGCTGGAATTATTACGACCGACCATTTTACAAAAGCACAAATTAAACGAATACAAGTACAGCATATTCAAGCATTATTGCAAGAAAAACAGGTAGTAGTAGTAGCAGGTTTTCAAGGAAAAACGGAACAAAATGAAGTGACAACTATTGGCAGGGGTGGCAGTGATACCTCTGCCACAGCCTTAGGAGTGGCCTTGCAGGCGGATTATGTGGACATTTTTACAGATGTAAATGGGATTATGACAGCAGATCCTCGAATGGTTACGTCCGCAAGGAAAATAGAAAAAGTATCTTATACGGATATTTGTAACTTAGCATATCAAGGAGCGAAAGTGATCCATCCTCGAGCAGTTGAAATTGCGATGCAAGCAAACATTCCTATTCGAGTTCGTTCTACTAGAATGAACGATGATGGAACTTTAATTACCTCCATTAATACTTCTAGTGGTCAAGATCATATATATGATCAATTTGTAACGGGTATTGCTTATGTCACAGATTTAACTCAAATAAAAATTGAAGAAGAAAAAGAGCCGCAAGAACTTCATGTGAAAGTTTTTCGTGCAATGGCGGAAGCTGGCATTTCCGTTGATTTCATTAACATTTCTCCAAACGGTGTGATATATACGATTTTTAATAAATTTGAAGAATTAGCATTGGAAGTTTTAGAGAGGTTACAATTAAAACCAACGCTTATACGAAATTGCGCTAAAATTTCCCTAGTTGGAGCAGGTATGTCAGGTCTTCCTGGGGTTACCTCTAAAATTGTTCATACGTTAACGAACAATAATATACCGATATTACAATCGGCTGATAGCCATAGAACCATATGGGTATTAATCAATAATAAAAATTTAAAGAACGCTATTAATGAACTTCATCTAGCTTTTCAGCTAGAAAAAGTATAGAGTTGTTTTCACTCACTTAGGAGATAAATGTATGTGTAACGTTTAGGTGTTGGAATGGAAAGGAGATGGTGCCAATATGGACTTCGGAAGACTATTGACAGCAATGGTCACACCATTCAATAGCAATAATCAATTAGACTTAGATCAAACAACCGAATTGGTGGAATATTTACTGAAAAATGGCACGGACGGTCTTATTGTAGCTGGCACGACTGGTGAGTCACCGACATTAAGTCATCAGGAAAAGCTTAGCCTTTTTGAACATGTTGTTAAAGTTGTCAACGGTCGGGTGCCCATTATAGCTGGGACCGGTGGAAATAATACGGAGGCATCCATTCAACTAACTAAAGAAGCTGAAAAATTGGGAGTAGATGCAAGCTTATTAGTGACTCCTTATTATAATAAGCCTAACCAGGAAGGCTTATATCAACATTTCTCATCTATTGCTAAGCAAACAAGTTTACCAATCATGTTATATAATATTCCTTCACGAACAGTAGTTAGGCTGAATGTAGAGACAACAGTTGCTTTATCACAATTACCGAATGTGGTATCTGTAAAAGATTCTACTGGTGATTTAGATGCTATTGCATCTCTTTTAGAGCAAGTAGATGACCATTTTACGGTATATAGTGGCGATGACAGCTTAACTCTTCCGATTCAATCTATAGGAGGTTCTGGAGTTGTTTCCGTATCTTCTCATATAATTGGAAGTGAAATGAAGGAAATGTTGAACTTATTTGAAAATGGAAATATTAAAGAAGCAGCAAAGCTACATCGTCGTTTGTTACCAATAATGAAAGCATTATTTATGGCACCGTCACCCTCACCTGTTAAATCTGCTTTAAAATATAAAGGAATTGATACGGGATCTGTCCGTTTACCATTAGTACCTTTGTCTCCATTTGAAGAACAAAATCTTTTCCGTGTAATGGAAGATTATCAGTAAGTGGCTATATCATATAGCCACTTTTTTCATTTTGCTTTGCATGAAATCAGTCTCCTGGTTCATACTAGGAAGAGATTATTAGGAAAGGGGACCTGAATTTCATGGATAAACACCGGAATGATACGAAGGAAAAAGACTCTCAGCCGTCCTCCTTAGTAGAAAAAATTCAACAGTTAGGTCAGTCCAACATTCCAAACAATCCAGATTCCAATATTCATGTATTATCTATTATTGGACAAGTAGAAGGGCATGTTCAATTACCACCGCAAAATAAAACAACGAAATATGAACATCTTATTCCACAAATCGTTGCAATAGAACAAAATCCAAAAATTGAGGGTTTAGTTGTCATATTAAATACAGTCGGTGGTGATGTTGAGGCAGGATTAGCTTTATCTGAAATGATTGCTTCATTGTCCAAACCTACTGTTTCTGTAGTTCTTGGAGGAGGTCATTCCATAGGAGTGCCTATTGCTGTTTCAACAGATTATTCCTTTATTGCACCTTCAGCTACTATGACGATACATCCTATTCGGCTAACAGGTTTAGTTATTGGTGTACCGCAAACATTTGAATACATTGATAAAATGCAAGAACGTGTTCTTAACTTTGTAACAGAACATTCCAATATTGAAGAAGAAAAACTGAAAGAATTAATGTTCGAAAAAGGAAATTTAACTAGGGACATTGGTACAAATGTAGTTGGAGAAGATGCTGTCAAGTATGGGTTAATTAATGAGGTTGGTGGTATTAGCGGGGCAATGGCCAGATTAAATAAATTTATCGAACAATCTAAAGGAACGGAGGATTTTGTTCAATGATTTTATATACACCCCTCAGTTACGAAGATATTCATCAGCCAAGTACAGATGAATATCAAAAGTATCAATTAATTTCCTTGCAGCAAAAACAATGTATAGTGGAAAAAGTTTCTGGAGACAAAGCGAGAATTGTGCAATTGCTTTCGACCAATCCTAATGACTTTCTGAATCAACAATTGTCTCCTGGGAGTGTTATTTCTATAAGCGATGAACAGAATGACCAAAATTTGTCTGGAGAATATTCATAAATCGTATTTGACTATGGTATAATGAAGTTAATGCCTTGAAAATGAAATGAACCCTTGCCTTAAAATTCAGGCAAGGGTTGATTTAACTTTTTATCATGGTGAACAATCGTACGTAAGACCCCAAGACTTAGATAAATGAAAAAAGGATAAGTGAGGGATAACGAACGATAGCACCCTGGTAAGTTTCGTTAACCATCAGTGGGGGATAAAGAACCTCACTAATATCTATGAAGCTATTAAACTAGGAGTGAGAAAATGGCTCGTAAAAAGAAATCCAAAAAGAAAAAACAGACTTTGAAAAAAAATATAAAAATCGAGTTATACGGCATACTATTTGTGTTTTTAGCTATATTCGGAAGCGGCGCATCCATGATTAATGAAGGTGCTGTGTCCTCCTTACTTGAATATGCTTTTCGATTTTTTCTAGGATTTTGGTTTTTTATTGTTTCTTTAATCCTTCTATATGTAGGTATTTATTTAATGATAAAGAGAAATTGGCCAAACCTTTTGTCTAGACGTTGGGTAAGTGCTTACCTAATTGTAAGTGGTATATTACTCCTTACACATTATGATATTTTTACATCCATGTATGGAACGTCTAATAATTATCCATCTATTGTCAGGGAAACTTTGAATTTTTATACTGATTTTGTAAAAGGAGAACGTGATGCTAGTTTTCTAGGTGGTGGAATGGTTGGTGCTATATTATATGCGATTTCCTTTTATTTATTCTCCCATATTGGTGCACAAATTGTCGCTTTTTTCATCATAGGAATTGGATTGATGACGTTAATGAATATATCTATTGGTGATATTTTATCCAATTTATGGACTAAAGTGAAAAAAAGATTTTTTGCTCGTTATAAACAATGGAAAGAAAATAAACAGATCAAAAAACAGACAAAGCAAGAAGAAGAAGCGCTATCGGAAGAGAAAGAAGTTACGATTGAATTAAACAATGGAGCCGAAGCAGATTATCCTTCGATTGCTTATGCATCAAATGAAATGGAGTACACGGAGGAGGCGAAAAGTGAATCGCCTCCGGAACATAAAGAGACGCCAAAGGTAGACACAGAAGAAGATACATATGGTGAATCGGATCAAGAATCCAGTGAATCATTACCTACTACGGTTTATGAAAATATAGACTATCAACTCCCAAGAATGGATATGTTAGAAGTACCAAAAATGCAAGGTAAACAACAAGAAAAGTCTTATATACAACGTGTTGTGCGTAAATTAGAAAAAACATTCCAAAGTTTTGGAGTCAAAGCGCGTGTGACAAAAGTTCATGTTGGGCCGTCTGTTACAAAATATGAAGTTTATCCTGAAGCTGGTGTGAAAGTAAGTAAAATTGTTAATTTACACGATGATTTAGCGTTAGCTTTAGCTGCTAAGGATATTCGAATTGAAGCACCAATTCCAGGAAAATCAGCAGTTGGGATAGAAGTACCTAATGAAGAAACTGCTATGGTTACGTTGCGGGAAGTTTTAGAATCAAAACAATCAAATCCTGGGAATAAATTATCTTTCGCTCTGGGGAAAGATATATCAGGCGACCCTGTTATTGCAGAGTTAAATAAAATGCCTCACTTACTTGTTGCAGGTGCAACAGGTAGTGGTAAAAGTGTTTGTATTAACGGTATTATTACAAGTATTTTAATGCGAGCAAAGCCACATGAAGTTAAAATGATGATGATTGATCCGAAAAAAGTAGAACTTAATGTATATAATGGGATTCCTCATCTATTAACACCAGTAGTTACAGATCCAAAAAAAGCGGCGAGGGCACTAAAAAAAGTTGTAGCAGAGATGGAAAGAAGATACGATTTATTTTCCGAAACAGGAACAAGAAATATTGAAGGATATAATGATTTTATCGTGAAACATAACCAGGATGAAGAAGACGAGCAGCCCCAATTACCTTACGTTGTAGTGATTGTAGATGAACTCGCAGATTTAATGATGGTAGCTTCTAATGAGGTGGAAGATGCGATTACACGACTAGCACAAATGGCTCGAGCTGCAGGTATTCATTTGATCATTGCTACACAACGTCCATCTGTTGATGTTATTACTGGTGTGATTAAAGCCAATATTCCATCTCGAATAGCATTTAGTGTTTCATCACAGACCGATTCTCGTACCATATTAGATTCTGGCGGTGCAGAGAAGCTGCTAGGCCGTGGTGATATGCTATTTATTCCAGTTGGATTATCTAAGCCAGTGCGTATACAAGGTGCGTTTTTGTCTGATGATGAGGTGGAAGGTGTAGTGGATCATTGTATCGAGCAACAAAAAGCTCAGTATCAAGATGAAATGATTCCTGAAGAAGAGTCCGAGGTTGTTGAAGAAGTCGATGATGATTTATATGATGAAGCCGTACAGCTTATACTAGAAATGCAAAGTGCTAGTGTATCTATGTTGCAACGCCGATTTCGAATTGGTTACACACGAGCTGCAAGGTTAATCGATGCAATGGAATCAAGAGGTATAGTCGGTCCATATGAAGGTTCCAAGCCGCGAACGGTCTTACAAAGTAAATCAGATGAGAATGCAACAGTTCACAGCAGTAGTTCATCCTAGTCAGCTAATCTACTTTGAAATCAAAGTTCTTCTTTATTAATGACCGTAAAAGTGTTATATTTGTTTGTAATAGTAAAAAAATCATTAGATATAGATTGGTTGGGGGAAGCTATGATATCTAATATAAATAATCATGCTACAATTACGGCAGTCGATCATCTTAAATCATTAATAGAAGAAGGGTATTACAAAGAGAAAGAAAAATTACCCACCGATTATGAGCTAGCCAAAGATTTTGGTGTGACTCGACAAGAAATAAAAGAAGCGATCGATTTATTAGAAGAAGAGAATATTTTGGTTCGAAGACCAGGTGTTGGAGTATTTGTCCATACTAAGCCTATTCTTTCATCTGGAATCGAACAGCTTGGCAGTGTGACCGAAATGATTGAACGATCAGGTAAAAAGCCAGGGGCTCAATATATTTCGGCTGAAATTACAAAGCCGACAGACGATGACAGAAAAAGATTTTCACCACTTAAAATTGATGATTTTGCACAATTAGAACGAGTGAGGACGGCAGATGGTGAACCAGTAGTTTATTGCATTGATAAATTTGATCAACGTTTATTACCATTAGATATAATTCACACCCAGTCCTCCATTTTCAATGCGTTGAAAACTTATGCGAATAAACATATTGACTATGGTGTTGCCTACATTGAACCAATAGGTTATCATGAAAAAATTTCGCCTATTTTAAACTGTGAACCAGATCAAGCTCTATTACTTTTAAAACAAATGCACTATACGAAAGATAATGAGCCTGTGTTATACTCTGCTAACTTTTTTCGAGCAGATGTTTTTAGCTTCTATGTATTAAGAAAACGACTTTAAAAAGATCTGGTGTTTCACCAGATCTTTTACTTAAGCATAAAATTTCAATTTATTTGATAAAATAATGATAAATGTTAAAAAAGGAGATTTGGCATGGAGCATATTACACGTGAAGATGGATATCATTTACATTTGTTACATACAAAGAAATTTAAAACGTTGCATATTTGTTTGAAGTTTGTGGCACCACTTGAGCGCAATTCGATTACAAAGCGAGCCTTGATTCCTTACATTTTACAGCAAGGAACAGCTGAATATCCAAATGCAATAGAACTGCGACAACAATTAGACCTTTTATATGGTGCAGTACTACATATTGATGGGAGTAAAAAAGGTGAGCACCATATCACGACTGTTCGATTAGAAATTGCTAATGAACAATATATTGCCAACCAATCTCATATTATTGATGATGCAGTTCAGTTATTAAAGGAAATTATTTATCATCCAAAAGTAGAGAATGGTGCATTTGATTCGAATGTTGTTGAAAGAGAAAAGCAAACGCTATTACAAAAAATTAGAGCATTAAAAGAAGATAAAATAAGTTTAGCCAATACAAGGTTGATTGAAGAGATGTGCGAAGGTGAGCCATACCATTTAAGAGTCCATGGTTATGAAGAAGATTTGGCGGATTTGAGTGCGGGAGAATTATATAATTACTATCAGCAAATGCTCGCAGAAGACCAACTAGATGTTTATGTTGTTGGAGATATAGAAAACATGAATATGAAAAACAAAATAGCTCAATTGATTTCAAAGGAAAGGCAATCTTCCATAGTGAAAACGGACCCAACCGTACCAGAGCGTCCGTCCGATACAATTGTTGAAAAAGACCAAGTGCAACAAGCAAAACTTCATTTTGGTTATCGTACAGGGATTACTTATGATGACCCAAATTATGCTGCATTACACGTTTTTAATGGAATTTTTGGTGGCTTTCCTAGCTCTAAACTTTTTACCAATGTGAGGGAAAAGCATAGTTTAGCGTACTATGCAGCTTCCAGGTTAGAAAGTCATAAAGGTTTATTATTTGTTTTTAGTGGTATTGCACCAGATCAATATGATCGTGCAAGAGATATTATTTTAGAGCAGATGGAGCAAATGCGAAAAGGAGAATTCAGCGAGGACGATATTGCGGAAACAAAAGAAATGGCAATTAATCAGTTGAAAGAAACACTTGATAACCCGCAAGGAATGATTGAGCTTCATTATCAAAAAGTGATAGGCCAGTCTGATAAAAATGTAGAACAGTTAATAAAAGAAATTCAACAGGTGACGAAGCAACATATCATCCAAGTAGCGGAAGCCATACAACTTGATAAGGTATATCTACTAACGAGCGAGGAGGCTGAATAATATGGAAGAGAAGCATTATGAACAAATAAAAGAAACAGTCTATTCCGATACATTAGAAAATGGCTTGCAAGTCTATATATTACCCAAACAAGATATGGCAAAATCATATGCTATTTTCACAACGAATTATGGGTCTATAGATCAATCGTTTGTACCAATTAATAAAGAGGAAGTCGTTACTGTTCCAGATGGGATTGCACACTTCTTAGAGCATAAATTATTTGAAAAAGAGGACCGTGATGTTTTCCAAGACTTCTCTAAAGCAGGAGCTTCAGCAAACGCATTTACATCTTTTACAAAAACAGCATATTTATTTTCAGCTACTTCTCGCATTAAAGATAATTTGATGACACTTTTAGATTTTGTACAGGATCCTTATTTTTCAGATCAATCCGTTGAAAAAGAAAAGGGAATAATTGCTCAAGAAATTCGAATGTATGATGACCAACCAGATTGGAGAGCTTTTTTTGGTACAATTAAGAGCCTTTATCATCATCATCCTGTTCAAATTGATATAGCAGGTACGGTAGATTCTATTAATAAAATTACAAAAGAAGATTTATATACGTGCTATCACACTTTTTACCATCCATCAAACATGGTTCTTTTTGTTGCAGGAAATGTTGATCCGCAGGAGACCATGCAGTGGATCAAAGATAACCAGCTAAAAAAGAGTTTTGAACCAGCTAATGCCATCAAGCGAGAATTTCCAGATGAACCAAACGATGTAGCCCAAACAAAGGTAGATATTAATATGCCAGTTAGTGTACCGAAAGCATTGGTTGGTATAAAAGAGCCCCAAATACCTGATGCGCCTGAGGAATTTGTAAAAAAAGAATGGATGCTCGATATCACACTGGATTACCTTTTTTCTAAAAGTGGTGTGGGATATGAACGATTATATCGTGAAGGTCTGATTGATCAATCGTTTGGTTATGAAGCACACTTGGAACGTAATTTTGGGTTTACAATTATTGGCGGTAATTCGCAAGAGCCTGAGAAATTAGCAGAAGTTTTGAAAGATGAATTAATGAATTTAAAGCAACATCAATTTGATCAAGATACATTTGAGAGAATTAAACGTAAAAAGTTAGGTCAAACGATTCGTTCGCTGAACTCACTCGAATTTATTGCTAGTCAATATAGTCATTACCAACTATTGGGTATAGATTTTTTTGAAAGCATTCATTCATTGGAGCTGTTAAGTTACGAAGAGTTGGATTCCTTCTTACGTACATGGATCGATGAAAATCATATATCTACATGTTTTGTGAAATCGGAGTAAGCCGATCAAATGTCCCGGAAAAGCTTAATCATTGGAGCAAGTGGAGATATTGGGTTTGCCATTTCAAAAAAACTTGGATGGATGGGTAACCAACTGATACTACATTATAATAAAAACAAACAAATGATTCGATCACTAGAAGAGGAGTTACCCAATGAGCAAATCATTCATGTGGTACAAGGGGATTTAACTTATAAAGAAGGACTTCAATCTTTCCTTGAGAAGTTACCCCATGATGTGGATCACGTTATTTTTGCTAGTGGAATAACCCATTTTGGATTATTTCAAGAAATGACGGATCAAGATATGGATGAAATGTTGTCTTTACATGTCAAATCGCCATGGAAAATCACACAAAAACTTTTGCCAAATATGATACGAAAAAAATATGGCAAAATTATTCTGATCACTTCGATTTGGGGAGATATCGGTGCCAGTTGCGAGGTTGCGTACTCCACAGTTAAAGGTGGCCAGAATACCTTTGTTCAAGCGCTAGCAAAAGAACTTGGTCCAAGTGGTATTATGGTGAATGGTGTTAGTCCAGGTTTTATTGAAACGAAAATGAATCAACATTTAAGTGAGGAAGAACAACAAATGATTATAGAGGAGATTCCCATGCAGCGAAAGGGAAAACCGGAAGAAGTAGCAAATGCCGTTGGCTTTTTATTAAGCGATCAATCCAGCTATATTAACGGAGAGATTATTCGAATAAACGGTGCTTGGTAATCGTTAAGAAGTAGAAACTCCTTTTGTCGTGCATATTTTTCACTCATATTCAAATGATATAAATGTATGCTGACAAAGGAGGAATGAAAATGTCTGTTATTGACAATTTTGAGTCATGGAAAGATTTCTTAGGTGATCGTTTGCATGATGCCCAAAATAACGGAATAAGTAACAAAGCGATTTCTGAACTTGCCTATGATATTGGGAATTATTTGTCTACAGAGGTGCAGGCAAAAAACGATCAAGAACAAATGCTGCGTGATTTATGGAATGCAGCAGATGAAAACGAACAGCATGCTATTGCCAACATTATGGTGAAGCTTGTACAAAATGAAGGAACAAAGTAAAATAAACAGCTAAATAAGATCCATACCCTATAAACACCATTAGTGTTTATAGGGTTTTTTAGCGCGTAGGAAAGTATAAAATTTTAACATAGATAGGCTTTCGCCATTAGGACTTAGCGATAAGCCAAGTTTTTCTTTATCAAAGGGACTTTTGAATTATTATCTTTATTTCCCATTTTTCTATTATTAAATCTCTTTTCATCTAAGATATTTTAAGATATGATAAATATAAGATAAATTGGGCTCATAAAATAAATTATAATTAATGATTATATTGCGTTTTACATATATGACATTTTGATATTAAGATTAATGGATGGTGTTATGAATGGGAATTGGAGAAAGGCTAAAAACTGAACGGGAAGAACAAAATATGTCCTTAGAAGAAATCCAAAGGCATACAAAGATACAAAAGCGTTATTTATATGCCATTGAAACAGAAAACTTTGATATTATGCCTGGTTCTTTTTATGTACGGGCATTTATTAAGGAATATGCAAATGCTGTTGGTTTAAATGCGGATGATTTGATGGAAGAATATCAAGCCGATTTACCGTTAGAACCAGAAGAAAAAGTAATGCCTTCTCGTGTGAATAGTAGTCGAAAAAATAAAGCATCACTGAAGACACCAGCTATATTTTCATTTTTACCAACCATTATTGTTATTTTGTTGATTACTGGTATCGTGCTTGTTGTTTGGCTATTTAAACAGGGAGGATTAAGCGATACTGAAACGGATCCAGCAAATAATGTAGTGGAGGAAGAGGAAGGCTCGACAGATGAGGTTGAATTACCGCCAACTGAAGAAGAAACGAATTCAAGTAATAGTGAAGGTAATCAAAATGGCACGGATGATGGACAGCAAGGAATGGTGGACAGCAATGAAGTTACCAATGAAGGTCCTGAAGAAAATATGGAAATACAATTAGATCGTTATGAAAATAATCAATCATATTACACTGTGGAAAATGCTCCAGAGACCATTCCATTAAGTGTGAGTTCAGAAAACAAAAATTGGTTGGAGATTGAGAACAGTGATGGTGAGAGATTGCATTACGCTAACCTTACAGCTGATCAGAGTCCTTTTGAAGTAGAACTAACAGAAGCAGAACAATTATATTTTCGTTTTGCAGAGCCACAAAACCTTACTATTTACTTGAACGATCAACTTATTGAATTATCAGAAGAGGTAGAACCAAACACTACACAAGAAGTATGGATAAAAATGAACCAATCATAGTATTGGTCTTTCTTTTTACATTGGAAAGGGAGTTGCAATAATGAACGCACCAAATAAGATTACTTTGTCCAGAATTATGCTTATCCCCTTGTTTATTATATTATTGTCTTACCCTTTTCATTGGGGAGATATAGAATTACTAGGCCAATCGCTGCCTTATGCTCATTTTATTGCGGTAATTATTTTTGCAATTGCTTCGGCAACCGATTGGTTAGATGGTTATTATGCAAGAAAATATAATTTAGTGACAAATCTAGGGAAATTTTTAGATCCGATGGCAGACAAACTGCTTGTGTCTGCTGCATTTATTTTGCTTGTAACACTAGATATGGTTCCTGCTTGGGTAGTTATTATAATTATTAGTAGAGAATTCGCTGTAACCGGTTTGCGATTAGTGGCAGCAGGTGAGGGTATTGTTTTAGCTGCAGGGCAAATGGGTAAATTAAAAACTGTTTTGCAAATTTTGGCGATCATTATCCTTTTGTTACATAACATTCCATTTCATGTTGCCAATATTCCTGTCGATACAATTTTATTGTATTCCGCTTTACTTGTAACCGTCCTATCTGGTGTAGAGTATTTCGTGAAAAATTGGCATGTAATGGAGGATTCGAAATGAAACATACCATCCGTTCAGAAATTATCTCCGTAGGCACGGAGTTATTACTAGGACAAATCGTCAATTCTAATGCTGCTTGGATGTCAGAAAAACTGGCAAACAAAGGGATTTCCGTTTTCTATCATACGGCAGTTGGTGATAACTTATCACGATTAGAAAATATTTTTGAGCAAGCATCTAAAAGGTCGGACATTATTTTTGTAACAGGTGGATTGGGGCCTACAGAGGATGACTTAACGAGAGAAGCGTTTCGATCCTTTTCTGGCTTAGAAATAACAGAGGATACTGGAACTATAGCTAAAATTCAACAATTATTCGAACGCATGAACAAGACAATGACACCTAATAATCGGAAACAAGCAGTAGTATTCGAAGGTTCCACTGTTTACCAAAATTCAGTGGGAATAGCGCCAGGAATTTTGGTAGAGCATCAAGGCTGTTATTGGGTGTTTATGCCAGGTGTTCCAAATGAAATGAAGGCTATTATGCAGGAGTCTATACTTCCATTTTTTGAAGATAAATATCAATTAAATCAAGTGATTGAGTCTAGAATGCTCCGATTTATTGGAATTGGGGAATCACAGTTAGAGCATGAGATTAAAGATCTTATAGCTAAACAGACTAATCCGACCATTGCCCCGTTAGCAACCGAAGGAGAAGTTGCTTTAAGAATAACTGCGATGGCTGACTCAAAAGAATTAGCAAATAAGTGGATTGATGAGACTGAAAAAAAGATTAGTCGAAAAGTAGGCTCTTTTATATACGGTTATGATGAGGAATCTATTGAAGACCGTGTGTTTCAGCTGCTACAGAAAGCCAAACTAACGATTTCAAGCGCAGAAAGTCTGACAGGAGGTGCTTTTTCATCTAGGGTTGTTGAGAGAAATGGCTCATCAGATATCCTGCAAGGAAGTGCTGTTGTTTATCAACCATCCATGAAAGTTAAGGTATTGGGTATCTCCAAAAAAATACTTGATCAATATGGCACCGTAAGTGAAGAATGTGCTGAAGCAATGTCTAATGGGGTTAAAACCTTGTATCATTCGGATATAGGCATTAGCTTTACAGGTGTAGCTGGTCCTAGTAAAACAGAAGGTAAAGAAGTAGGCACTGTTTATATTTCCATCTGTGATGGAAAAAATCAAGTCATAACAAAGAAGTTTCATTTTCATGGTGATCGTCTGGCAATCCGTAATCGTACAGTGAAAAAAGGTTTCGAGTTATTATATCAATTGCTAAGAAAAGATAAATAATCTAAAATGATGCATTTTTAACCCGTTTATGGTTTGAAAATGCATTTTTCTTTATGAGAAAATATATTTTTGCTGATTGAAAATTTGGAAATGGAGGGAACGTTTATTCGTTTTTTTCTTGTAGATATAGAAAAAACATTGTAAGATAGTATTAGTATGTTAAAGGAGGAATAAAATTGAGTGATAGAAAACAAGCATTAGATATGGCTTTAAAACAAATTGAAAAACAATTTGGTAAAGGCTCTATTATGAAACTAGGTGAACAAGCAGAACAAAAGGTAGCTACTGTATCAAGTGGCTCGATTGCAGTAGATACAGCTCTTGGTGTTGGTGGATATCCAAGAGGAAGAGTCGTTGAAATATATGGACCAGAATCTTCTGGTAAAACAACTGTTTCTTTGCATGCAATTGCAGAAGCGCAAAGGGCTGGGGGACAAGCTGCATTTATTGACGCTGAACATGGTATGACTTGTTGCTAGACAAGTAAAGTGGAAACACTTTATGAAAACTAGCGGATCGGTTTCTTTGCCGTTCTAACTACATTCCTGAATTGGCTGGGGAAGTTCCAGCCCTGTAACAAAGTTGGGTTACAAGCCATAATCCCCCGACGTGCGGTAATAGGACACCCTTATTACGGTGCGAAGTTCGGAGAGGACGGCGAAAAGCAGACCTGAGAAGCGGTTAGTGAAGTAGTCGGTGGTCCAAAAGGTTGCTAAGACTAATGGATGCAAAAAGCATTAGAGTGAATCCACGGAAGTACAACTCGTAAAGCGTGGCGGAGACGAATAAAGGAAGTGCCGCACCTCAATAGGAGAGGTTCAACCTTGGATAAAGTATTCGTGTTTACTTTATCTGAATTACACCTGTAACGGTGTCTTGTCCTGAGCTATCCAACTGTTTGCGAAAGGATGGTTGACGGGTTAGAGTGGGAGTCTAAGGCAACTGCTATAAAGGATAAGGAATGTGGTACAAGTGAACCTCGCTAGAGATTGACAAGGATGGTGTCATCCCATAATCTCTAAAAGGTAGGAAATGACCTTTGAAAGCGAGGGGCAGCAGCCCGTATTAGCTAAAATGAGTAGCCGTTAGTCACTATACACAGCAATGTGTAAAGGAGGATAAAACTACTCTATGCGAAGGGGCATAGTCGGTTTTGTTGCATAATAGAATGTGTTGATTGCTCTTATACATACTTTATCACGGTGAACAATCGTCCGTAAGACCCGCACTTAGAATAATGAAAAAAGTCTAAGTGGAGGGTAACGGACGCTAGCACCCTGATAAGTTTCGCTAACCATCATTAGAGATGAAGAACCTCCCCAATGATGGAAGTTTCTCTTTATGTTTTCTATTGTGCGGCCGATGGAACGCCGTGTGCGAGGAAACTTGCACGCACGGTGTGAAGTGGGGGAAAACAGCTCCTAACTGGTAATGCAGAGGATGACTGTTACCTATCACTATCATTAGACCCAGTCTATGCAAGAAAATTAGGTGTTGATGTGGATGAATTGCTTCTATCTCAGCCAGATACAGGTGAACAGGCGCTTGAAATTGCTGAAGCACTTGTAAGAAGTGGTGCAGTAGATATGCTAGTTATTGACTCTGTTGCAGCACTAGTACCAAAGGCAGAAATAGAAGGCGAAATGGGCGATTCCCATGTAGGTTTACAAGCTCGACTTATGTCTCAAGCCTTAAGGAAATTGTCTGGTGCGATTAATAAATCCAAAACAACTGCTATTTTTATTAACCAAATCCGTGAAAAAGTTGGAGTTATGTTTGGAAACCCTGAGACAACACCTGGCGGTAGAGCATTAAAGTTTTATTCTTCTGTTCGTTTAGAAGTTCGCCGAGCGGAAACGTTGAAGGTCGGTAATGATATGGTTGGTAATAAAACACGTATCAAAATCGTGAAGAATAAGGTAGCCCCACCGTTTAAGCAAGCAGAAGTAGACATCATGTATGGTGAAGGTATTTCAAAAGAAGGGGAATTGCTTGATATTGGATCTAACTTAGACATTGTTACAAAAAGCGGTGCCTGGTATTCATATAATGATGAAAGGTTAGGGCAAGGAAGGGAAAACGCGAAGCAGTTCCTAAAAGAAAATGAAGATGTTGCACATGAAATTCATCAGGCCATTCGAGCATATTACGGTTTGGATGAAGAAGATGGAACCGAAGAAAGTGAAGATCAACAAGAAGCATTAGATATAAAATAAAAATGAGAGAGCTCCTGTTTGAAAGAATACAGGAGCTCTTTTATCACGGTGAACAATTGTCCGTAAGACCCCTCTCTCATTATATCGATTTTTACAATCCTTGACATACGTGCTTTGGAGGATTAAAATTAAACTGTATAATTTTCCTTCTATTATACATTACCATTAATTAGAGTATTATGTTTTACATGCCGACTTAAAAAAGTTGCACAAGTTTATAGCAAGAGGAGGTGAAACTATGGAATTCATTTTAAACATTGTCATCTCCATTTTGCTTACATTTGTCGGTATTGTTGTTGGTTATCTGATTCGCAAGAAAATTGCTGAAAAAGAAATTTCCAGTGCAGAGGAATTAGCTAAACAAATTGTGGAAGAGGGCCATAGAAATGCAGAAGTGGCTAAAAAAGAAGCATTATTAGAAGCGAAAGATGAGAACCATAAAATTCGTCAAGAAGCAGAACAGGAACTTCGTGAGCGACGATTAGAGATTCAAAAGCTTGAAACTCGTCTCATGCAAAAGGAAGAGAATCTAAATCGTAAAGACGAAACTTTAGACAAACGTGAGCTATCGTTAGAGAAGAAAGAAGGTTCGCTTACAGACAAACAACAACAAATTGAGGAAATGGAAAGCAAAGTTGGAGCAATGTTAAGCGAGCAACAGGCAGAATTAGAACGGATATCAGGATATACTACCGAGCAGGCAAAACAAATTATTTTGCAACGTGTGGAGGAAGAAGTAACACATGATACAGCACTCATTATAAAGGAAGCTGAAAACCGTGCAAAGGAAGAAGCTGACAAAAAAGCAAAAAATATTTTGTCATTAGCTCTACAGCGTTGTGCTGCAGATCATGTGGCTGAAACGACTGTGTCCGTTGTTAATCTTCCAAACGATGAGATGAAAGGTCGAATCATAGGTCGAGAGGGTCGAAATATTCGTACATTAGAAACGTTAACAGGAATTGATCTGATTATTGATGATACACCGGAAGCTGTCATATTATCAGGATTTGATCCGATTAGGCGAGAAATAGCTAGAATTGCGTTAGAAAAGCTTGTACAAGATGGTCGTATTCACCCTGCTAGAATTGAAGAAATGGTGGATAAGTCCAGACGTGAAGTAGATGAATATATACGCGATTATGGAGAGCAGACAACCTTTGAAGTAGGTGTTCATGGCCTTCATCCAGATTTAGTGAAAATCTTAGGTCGATTAAAATATCGGACAAGTTATGGACAAAATGTGTTAAATCACTCTATGGAAGTAGCCTATTTATCCGGACTATTAGCTGCTGAGCTTGGAGAAGATCAGACACTTGCTAAAAGAGCAGGGCTACTACACGATATTGGAAAAGCAATTGACCATGAGGTAGAAGGTAGCCATGTGGAAATTGGGAAAGAATTAGCAAGTAAATATAAAGAAAATGATGTCGTTGTCAATGCAATTGCTTCCCACCATGGAGATGAGGAAGCAACATCAGTTATTGCAGTTATTGTAGCTGCTGCAGATGCATTATCTGCAGCTAGACCAGGCGCAAGAAGTGAAACACTTGAAAATTATATTAAACGATTAGAGAAATTAGAAGAGATTTCTGAATCCTTTACAGGTGTTGAAAAATCCTTTGCTATTCAAGCAGGTAGAGAAATTCGAATTATTGTAAAGCCTGATGAGATTGATGATGCTGAAGCTACAAAAATTGCGAGAGATATTCGAAAACAAATTGAGGATGAACTAGATTACCCAGGTCATATTAAAGTGACTGTCATTAGAGAGACTCGATCAGTTGAATATGCAAAATAAAGTGGCCATTTATGGTCGCTTTATTTTTTTTGCCTCTAAAAGTATAAAAAGACTCTATAAAGCAAATCATCAGTCATAGGAATTTGCAAGGTTTCTGTGATATGCAAGGACTGACTGTCTTTTCTAGTTCACTGCACCATTTGACATAGAATCCATTTTACCGATGGCTATTTTGACTTTTTGTTACGATTATGCAAAACTAGGATTACTATAAAAGAAAGGTAGAAGGACATGAAGATTTTATTTATTGGAGATATCGTTGGTTCACCAGGACGTGACATGGTACAAACTTATTTATCGAAACTTAAGAAAAAATATCAACCGCATGTAACGATTATAAATGGAGAAAACGCTGCGGCTGGTAAAGGCATAACGGAAAAAATTTATAAAAATTTATTAGACTGGGGAGCCCAAGCAATTACAATGGGAAACCATACTTGGGACAAAAAGGAAATTTTTCATTTTATTGATGATGCTACTTACATAGTTCGACCTGGGAATTTACCTCCTGATACACCTGGAAATGAAATCATCTATGTGAAATCAAATGGAAAAGAAATAGCAGTATTGAATCTATTAGGACGCACCTTTATGCAGCCTGTTGATGATCCATTCAGAAAAGTAGATCAACTTATACAAGAAGCTAAAAAGCGTACTAACATCATTTTTGTCGATTTCCATGCAGAAGCAACTAGTGAAAAACAGGCGTTTGGCTGGTACCTGGATGGGAAAGTAAGTGCTGTGGTAGGTACTCATACACATGTTCAAACAGCAGATAATCGAATTTTACCAAAAGGAACATCTTATATTAGTGATGTTGGCATGACAGGACCATATGATGGCATTCTTGGAATGGAGAGAGAATCCGTTATCAAAAAGTTTTTAACAGGGTTACCGGTACGATTTGAGGTTCCTAAACAAGGAAGGACACAGCTTAGTGGCGTGTTAATAGATATTGATCCAGCAAATGGAATGTCAAAATCAATCGAAAAAATTCAAATAAATGATGATCACCCATTTTTTTCATAAAAATGATAAACGGCTGAAACCCTGCTAAATACCGTTTAGTTTGAATTTTTAAGACATATGCTTCATAATAAAAAGGAATATCTTTCATATAGATGAATATAGTAAAAGTGGAATAACAATAGGAATTGAAGGAGGTACCAGGAATGGATATATTAAAAGTTTCAGCAAAATCAAATCCAAATTCTGTAGCAGGCGCACTTGCGAATGTATTACGTGAACGTGGTTCAGCGGAAATTCAAGCTATCGGTGCTGGTGCACTGAATCAAGCGGTTAAGGCAGTGGCTATTGCACGTGGTTTTGTGGCTCCAAGTGGTGTAGATCTCATTTGTATTCCAGCTTTTACTGATATTTTGATTGATAACGAAGAACGTACAGCGATTAAATTGATTGTAGAACCGAGATAAAAAAGAATAGAAGAAACTAACCTGTTTGTTAATGGCAAGCAGGTTTTTATTGTATTTTCAACATGGGGAATAGGAGGCGTTTCCACTGATTGATTGTCATTGTGACGCTCTGTATAAAATGTGGTCGCAACAAGCAGATTTTGACTCTGATTCTAGGTTAGCTGTTAATATGCAGCGATGGATACATAGTGATGTGAAAGTTCAGTGTTTTGCCATTTTTATACCTCCTGAAGTGCCCATTGAATCGAAATTTTCAGTCGGGCTGGAAATGATCGATTTGTTTTATGAGAAAATTATAGCTCCATATCCAAAAGTCCAATTAATTCAAAACGCTAATGATATCCGTCGTTTAAATGATGGTGAAAAGGGAGCTATGTTAACTTTAGAGGGGTTAGATTTGATCGGTAATGATTTATTTAAACTACGAACATTAATACGTTTAGGTGTACGCATGATAGGATTGTCATGGAATGATGCTAACTTTGTAACAGATGGTATATTGGAAAAACGAGGTGCAGGATTAACTTCATTTGGTGAACAAGTAATAGCACTTGCAAATCAGGAGAGAATTTGGATTGATCTTTCTCATATTTCTTATCAGGGTTTTTTTGATGCGGTTGCTCATGCCGAGTACCCGGTGGCCTCTCATTCGAATGTAAAGGCAATAATGAATCATCCAAGAAATTTAGACGATAAACAGATAAAAGCTATTGTTGATAAAAAAGGCCTTATTGGTATTAATTTTGTTCGCTATTTTTTAACAACAAAGGCTACTGCAACAACAGAGGATATTATCTATCATATCCAATATTTAATTCAGATAGGTGCTGAGAATTGCGTTGTATTTGGTTCAGATTTTGATGGCAGTGACGACCTTGTAGATATGCCTCGCACTATTGATCAATACAACAAGTTGATCACACGTTTAAGATATTATTTTTCTGATTCTATGGTTAACAAAATAGCTTTTGGTAATTTTTTTACCAATTTTTCTAGATTGTCAGATTAAATAAATATTTGACTTTGTAATTCGTGTCCATATGTCCTATAATAGATGAAGTAGTTTTGGCTAACACGTTCTGACCAAGCATGATAGACGCTTATCATCATGTGTAGAAAGGAGATTTAAAATGAATGAAAAACAACGACTTGAAAGCCAACAAATAAAGCAATCCAATTCGACGGACGTAAAATCCGATACGAATGATAATTTAGATCGTTTAAAAAATTTATCGAGCGATGATTTAATATCAAAATATTTCCAAACAACTTATGAGCCTCCTAATATGCGCAAAGCTAAAAAACGTTTAAAAAAAGATGTAGATATTCATTATGATTTTGATATCCCTCTTGAAATGCGTGAAATTGGAAAAGGTAAAAAGTTTATGATTCGCACTTATGGTTGTCAGATGAACGAACATGATACTGAAGTAATGGCAGGGATTCTGACGCAAATGGGATATATGTCAACAGACGATACAAATGAAGCGGATATCATTCTATTAAATACTTGTGCAATCCGTGAAAATGCGGAAAACAAAGTATTTGGTGAAATCGGCCACTTAAAATCATTAAAAACAGAAAACCCTGATTTGATATTAGGAGTTTGTGGCTGTATGTCACAAGAAGAATCAGTCGTCAATAGAATCTTGAAAAAACATCCATTCGTAGATTTGATTTTCGGTACACATAATATCCATCGTTTACCACAATTAATTCAAGAAGCGATGTTTGGTAAAGAAATGGTAGTCGAAGTGTGGTCTAAAGAAGGAGACATTATTGAAAATTTACCAAAAGCTCGTAAAGGAAAAATTAAAGCATGGGTCAATATTATGTATGGATGTGACAAATTCTGTACGTATTGTATAGTGCCGTACACTCGAGGTAAAGAGAGAAGTAGAATGCCTGAAGATATTATTCAAGAAGTGCGTCATTTAGCGGCTCAAGGTTATCAAGAAATTACTTTACTCGGTCAAAATGTGAATGCTTATGGGAAAGATTTAGAATTTGAATATGGTCTAGGCGATTTAATGGAAGAAATAAGCAAAATTGATATTCCAAGAGTACGCTTTACAACATCACACCCTAGAGACTTTGATGACAGGCTTATTGAAGTACTTGCAAAAGGCGGTAATCTACTGGACCATATTCACTTACCAGTTCAATCGGGAAGCTCTGACGTTTTACGTGTTATGGCTCGTAGATACACTAGGGAAAGTTATTTAGAGTTGGTTCGTAAAATAAGAGAAGCAATGCCAAATGCTACACTTACAACGGACATTATTGTTGGTTTCCCAAATGAAACAGATGAACAATTTGAAGAAACCATGTCGTTGGTTGAAGAAGTAGGGTTTGAAAGTGCATATACGTTTATTTACTCACCAAGAGAAGGTACCCCTTCAGCGAGATGGGAAGATAATATCCCTATGGAAGTGAAGAAAGAAAGATTACAGCGATTGAATGCATTAGTAAATAAACAATCTGCTGAAGCGATGAAAAAGTATCAAGGGGAAACTGTTAAAGTATTAGTAGAAGGGGAAAGTAAAAAGGATCCTGATGTGCTATCCGGTTACACAGAACGAAACAAATTAGTGAACTTTAAAGGGCCTAAATCTGTAATTGGTAAAATTGTAGAAGTGAAGATTACAAATACAAAGACATGGACTTTAGATGGCGAGATGGTCGAGTCTGCAGTTGAGGTGAACTAGATGGGGAAGTATACAAAAGCGGATGTAATAGAAGAAGCTCATAAATTAGCGGAAAAAATGGCTAATGTAGAAGAAATAGATCGATTTAAACAATTGGAAGCAAAATTAAATGACAATAATAAAATTCAAAGTTCTATAAAGAAAATAAAAGCTTTACAGAAGCAAGCTGTTAATTTTCAAGCTTATGGAAAACACGAAGCCTTAAAAAAAGTAGAAGCTGAAATTGATCGTTTACAAGCAGAAATTGATGAAATTCCAGTAGTTCAGGAATTTAAAGAATCGCAAGTTGTGATTAATGATTTATTACAACTTGTAACCAATACACTTGCCAGAGAAATTACTAATGAAGTAATCCGATCCACAGGTGGAGATATACTAGCTGGAGAAACAGGTTCCAGCAAAAACAATCATCACTGTTCTTAATATAAAAGCATTTTGGTTCGAGTTTGAACCAAAATGCTTTTTTAAACGTTTGAAAAGTATAAAACCCGCTCGTTACTCGTTTAACGATGAGTGCTTAATCATCGCTTCGGAAAGCGAAGTATATTTCTGGAGCGGTCTTTAGAGCTTTTTAAAGGCATCTGTCGCAGTTTTGTTCTACTACGAATATATGCTTATCAGAAAATTCTTTTAGGGGAGTTCAGGAGTTTTGACCGTTTTTTCTTATAAAATTTTTACTAATAAGTACAAATTCCTGGGCAAGTGCATAGGATGAAGTAGAATCTATAGGTGAAAAATCCAAAATAAAAAGCACTATAGGTGAATATCTCGCATATGATGAATTGAAATAAGAGGGAGGTATAAATGCTATGTCTTTTCTTGACCAAGAATACCGTGAGATTATAACCAAAGCGGTTATAGGAAAAGGTAGAAAATTCAAGCAAGACACCGATACGATAACGCCTGCACATCGACCGTCTAGTATTTTAGGATGTTGGATCATTAATCATCATTATCATGCAAAATTAGTAAAAAAAGATGTTGTGGAGATTAGGGGCAGCTATGATGTGAATGTTTGGTATGCATATAATGATAATACAAAAACAGAAGTCGTTACGGAACGGGTAGAATACACAGATCACATTAAATTAACGATTCGCGATAAACATCATTTTGGTGAGGATTGTGAAGTGTTAGCAAAAGTAATTCAACAACCAAACTGCTTAGAATGTAATATCGAAAAACATGGCCAAAAAATAAAAGTAGATGCTGAACGAGAATTTCTTGTAGAAGTACTTGGCGAAACAAAAGTAATTGTAAAAGTGGATCCTAGCGGCAAAGTGTATAATGATGATGATTGGGATCTAGAAATTACCGATGATGAATTAGACTCCATTGATCCGGACTTTTTAGCCGATGAAAAAGAAGAATAACCTTTACAGTGTGGGCTTACCTCACACTGTATTTTTTTGTTTATTTTATCTTTACTCAAAACTGCTTAAAATCAGCTTGTCATTTGGTATGTTTTCTTTATTATCCATTTGTTACTGTGCTATAATGAAGGTTGAATTTAAAAGAACGTTGGGGGATATAGAATGGGTTATACACCGATGATACAGCAATATTTGAATATAAAAGCTGAATATAAAGATTGCTTTTTATTTTTTCGTTTAGGAGATTTCTATGAAATGTTCTTTGATGATGCGAAAAAAGCAGCAATTGAGTTGGAAATAACATTAACCAGCCGTGATGGCGGTGGTGACGAAAGGATACCAATGTGCGGTGTGCCCTTTCATTCTTCAGAAAGCTACATTAAAGCATTGATTGATAAAGGTTATAAAGTAGCTATTTGTGAGCAAGTAGAAGACCCAAAAGCAGCAAAAGGTGTTGTAAGACGTGAAGTAGTTCAACTGATAACACCAGGTACCGTGATGGAAGGGAACATGTTAGATGATAAAGAAAATAATTATTTGGCGGTCATTGATCAAATAGATGAAACACACTTTTCCTTTGCTTATACTGATATGTCAACAGGGGAAACTTTTGTCATGGAGATATCACAAGGCTGGAATGCTGTGCTTAGTGAATTAATTAACCGACCAATTAAAGAGATTATTGTAGACGAGCATTTAAAAGAATCATTTGTAGTAGATTTGAAAAGTAAGATGCAAGTCACGGTTACATATAATAAAGGTTGGCAGTTACCAGACCATATGTATCATCTCTCAGAGAATATAACAGATAAGGCCCTTCAAAATAGCTGTATTAAATTGTACAGCTATTTATATCAAACACAAAAGCGAGCATTTGAACATTTGAAAAAAGCACAGCTTATTGAGTTGAAAGAATATATGTCTCTTGACATGTATTCTAAGAAGAATTTAGAAATTACTTCTTCTATGATGAGGAATGAAAAATTCGGAAGCTTATTATGGGTGATCGATAGAACTGTAACAGCAATGGGGGCTAGGAAGCTTAAAAAATGGTTAGAACGGCCGTTATTAACTAGATCCATTATTGAAACAAGATTAAATCTTGTAGAAGGTTTTTATGATCAGTTCATGGAGCGAGAAGAAATTCGTGAGGCTCTTCAATCTATCTATGATATTGAGCGTTTATCTGGAAGGGTTTCTTTTGGTAATGTTAATGCTCGGGATCTCATGCAGCTCAAAAGATCTTTAATGAAAGTGCCTGACATTATTACCTTATTAAAACAATTCGATAATGAAGCCTTACAATCTTTAGCTGACAAAATTAACCCATTACCTGAGTTGTATCACTTACTTGATAACAGTATTGCTGGAGACCCTCCTTTTTCTATTACAGAAGGTAATATTTTAAAAGACGGTTATAATCAACAATTGGATCAATATCGCGATGCATCACGAAACGGGAAACACTGGATCGCTGCACTAGAACAAAAAGAAAAAGAAGAAACCCATATAAAATCTCTGAAAATTGGTTTTAATAAAGTATTTGGCTATTATATAGAAGTAACACGGGCTAATTTACATCTTATCCCCGATGGCAGGTATGAACGGAAACAAACCTTAGCAAATGCTGAAAGATTTATCACGAATGAACTTAAAGAAAAAGAAAGTATGATTTTAGAAGCAGAAGAAAAAAGTGTCGAACTTGAATATCAATTATTTTTAGAAATTCGTGACCAAGTAAAAGCTTTTATTCCAGCATTGCAGAAACTAGCTGAGATAATTAGTGAATTAGATGTTTTACAAAGCTTTGCTTCTATTAGTGAAGAAAATGATTATGTCCGACCGCATTTCTCAGAAAAACAACAAATTAGTTTACTAGAAAGCCGTCATCCTGTTGTGGAAAAAGTGATGAAAACAGAATCATTTGTTCCAAATGATATAAATCTGGAAGAAGAAAAACATTTACTACTGATTACTGGTCCTAATATGTCTGGTAAAAGTACTTATATGCGTCAATTAGCTCTTACCATATTAATGGCACAAGTAGGCTGTTTTGTTCCTGCAAAATCTGCCCATTTGCCAATCTTTGATCAGATTTTCACGCGAATTGGAGCTGCCGATGATTTAGTTTCGGGTCAGAGTACTTTCATGGTGGAAATGTTAGAAGCGAACCATGCGATACAGCATGCAACCAATAAAAGTCTTATTCTTTTAGATGAGATTGGCAGAGGTACAAGTACTTACGATGGAATGGCCTTGGCACAAGCTATTATTGAATATCTTCATGATCATGTTCAGGCTAAGACTTTATTCTCTACTCATTATCATGAATTGACGAGTCTGGAAACTTCATTGCAAGCGATGAAAAACATTCATGTGAAGGCGGAAGAGATTGATGGGCGTGTTGTCTTTCTTCATCAAATTCATGAAGGTGCAGCAGATGAAAGCTACGGGATTCACGTTGCAAAATTAGCTGGTTTACCTGATCCCCTCATTAATAGAGCACAAGTTATCTTGGATAAGCTTGAGGAAAAAGGAGAAGAAAACACAGAAAAAGTTCAAGAAAGTGAAAAAGCCGATGTAATGGAGCAAATGACATTTTTTACAGAAAGAAAAGAGAAGAAACAAGAGCTGAATTCAAATGATACGGCAGCATTAAAATCTTTAAAAGGTTTGAATTTATTGGAAATGACACCAATGGAAGCGATGAATCAATTATATGATTTACAGAAAAAAGTGAAACGAGTAAAAGGATGAGTCAGATGAAAATCATCGAACTACCTGATTACTTAGCCAATAAGATAGCAGCAGGTGAAGTAGTAGAAAGACCTGCCTCCGTTGTAAAGGAATTGGTCGAGAATAGTGTAGATGCAAAGAGTAGTACTATTAAAATTGAAGTGGTTGAGGCTGGGCTGCAATCTATAAAGATAACAGATGACGGTATTGGAATACCAAGAGATCAATGTAAAAAGGCCTTTTTACGACATGCAACAAGTAAAATTTCAAATGAAAGTGATTTGTTTCATGTTCATACTCTAGGCTTCAGGGGAGAAGCTCTGGCGAGTATTGCTGCGGTAAGCCGGTTACAAGTCAAAACTTCAACAGGCGAGGAAGCTGGAACAATTCTAGAGTTAGAAGGTGGTACGATTATAGAAGAGTCTCGCGGTGATGCTAGGAAAGGAACTGAAATCATCGTGAATGACTTATTTTATAATACACCTGCTCGTTTAAAATATATGAAAACCGTCCATACTGAATTAGGACATATCACGGATATTGTCAATAGAATGGCATTCTCTCATCCGAATATTCGATTTGAGCTCTGGCATAATGAAAAAAGGATCTTTAAAACTTCTGGCAAAGGCGATTTATTGCAAATAGCAGCTTCTGTCTACGGTATGTCTGCAGCCAAAAAAATGATACCAGTTAAGACGCAAACACTTGATTATAAGATCGAAGGATATATTGCAAAACCTGAAATAAATCGAGCTACTAGAAATTATATGACTACGATTGTGAATGGTCGTTTTATTAAGAGTATCGCGTTAGCAAAAGCAATCACTAATGGTTTTCATACGTTACTTCCAATTGGACGTCAGCCAATTGTCGTTTTAAGGGTTGAGATGGATCCTATTTTAATTGATGTGAATGTTCATCCAACGAAACTAGAGGTACGGTTTAGTAAGGAGAGAGAGTTATATCAAGCAGTAGAGGAAATGATAAAAAAGGCATTGCAACAGGAAACACTCATTCCGTCTGGATCTCAAACAAATAAGAAAAAAGAAACAACTGTACAAAACGAGTTAGATTTAACACAAACAAGTATTGATATTTCTAGGTCTACCATTCCAAGAGAAATAGATCAAAACAAATCGGCATTAAAAGAATTAAAATTACCTGAATCAAATTATATAAAAGAAACAGAACCACAACATATTAAGAATAATCAAGAGAAAAAGCAAATGGAACAACAGCTTGATCACGAAGAGGGATTAGTTCCAACAGATGAGGAAACGACAACTGATATTCCACATCATAATCGTGTTCCGCCATTATACCCAATTGGTCAGCATCATGGTACTTATATCTTAGCGCAAAACGATGAAGGTTTATTTATTATTGATCAACATGCAGCACAAGAAAGAGTTAAATATGAATTTTTTCGAGAAAAGATAGGGAAAGTGGAAAGTCAAGTACAAGATTTACTTGTACCGCTCACCTTTGACTTTACTCATCAGGAAGCATTGATCATCGAGGAATACAAGGAAGAGTTACAGAAGGTAGGTCTTTTCTTAGAACCATTTGGAGCAAGTACGTATGTGGTTCGTTCCCATCCAAATTGGTTTCCAAAAGGAGAAGAAGAAGATGTTCTTCGTGATATCGTAAATCAATTAATTAAAGATAAACAGATTAATATTCATAAACTGCGTGAAGAAGTAGCGATTTTAATGTCTTGTAAGAGATCTATTAAAGCCAATCATTATTTAAATATAAAGGATATGGAAAAATTATTAACGGATTTAAGAGAGTGTGCAGATCCATTTACATGTCCGCACGGAAGACCGATTATTATACAATTCACAAAGTACGAGATGGAAAAGATGTTTAAACGTGTTATGTAGGGATGGAATAAAAAGGAATCAATGCGGATAGAAGGGATGTACATGAAAAATAAAGTTGTAGCTGTAGTAGGACCGACAGCAGTAGGAAAAACCGCGTTAAGTATTGAAATTGCGAAGAGGTTTAACGGTGAAGTAATTAGTGGAGACTCTATGCAAGTATTCAAAGGGTTGGATATTGGAACAGCTAAAGTTACAGAAACGGAAAAACAAGGGGTTCCTCATCATATGATCGATTTATTAGAACCTCATGAGTCATTTTCAGTAGCAGAATTCCAAAATATTGTCCGTCAAATTATGAAAGATATTCAACTAAGAGGAAAATTACCAGTTATAGCAGGTGGAACCGGACTATATATACAAGCCATTCTGTTTGATTATCAGTTTGCGGATGAAGGTAGCAGTGAAGTTTATCGGTCAAAAATTGAAGAAGAAATAGAACGAGCCGGCATTGAATCCGTTTATCAAAGATTGAAATCAATTGATCCAAACCAAGCAGAAAAAGTGCATCCTAACAATAAAAGAAGGCTGATTCGAGCTTTAGAAGTATATGAACGAACAGGAAAAACAATGACTGAGCATCAAGCACAGCAAAGTACAGCGTTGTATGATTCCTATATTGTTGGTCTAGAAATGGACAGAACGATTCTATATAGACGCATTAACGAACGTGTAGATCAGATGATAAATGAAGGGCTTATAGAGGAAGTAGAAAGGCTATTCCAACAAGGCTTAGCTAATCATCAATCGATGAGAGGAATTGGATACAAAGAGGTAATCGAGTATCTTCAAGGTAATCAAAGCTTAGCAGATTCAATTGAGTTACTTAAGCGTAATTCACGTCGTTTTGCCAAGAGACAGTATACATGGTTTCGAAACAAAATGCCGGTACACTGGTATCCCATTTTACCTGAAACGAAAGATAAGACTTTTAAAAATATTTTGACTGATTTAGAAGGATTCTTACAATAAAAATAGAATATTACTCTTATAGAGAAAAAAGAGGAGGATACACGATGTCTCAAAATGTCAATATTCAAGATCAGTATTTGAATCAATTAAGAAAAGAACGCATTCCTTCTACCATTTTTTTAACAAATGGTTTTCAATTAAGAGGTGTGGTAAAAGCATTTGATAATTTTACCGTTTTATTAGATTCGGACGGAAAACAACAATTAATTTTTAAACATGCCATTTCCACATTTGTACCATCTAAAAATGTTACATTGGATAAAGAATAGATGAGTTGGCGCTATTGATATAGCGCCATTTTTATGTGAATATAAAGTGAGACTTCCATCAGTGAGGGGTTTCTTAACACCCCACTGATGGTTAGCGAAACTTATC
Source organism: Gracilibacillus sp. YIM 98692 (assembly GCF_010993965.1). Lineage (GTDB taxonomy): Bacteria > Bacillota > Bacilli > Bacillales > Amphibacillaceae > Gracilibacillus. The sequence goes on from NZ_WIXM01000002.1 coordinate 427,403, forward strand.
AGGGTGCTAGCGTCCGTTATCCCCCACTTATACTTTTGTCATTATTCTAAGTCTTGAAGTTGGGGTACGGAAGATTGTTCACTGTGATAAATTTGATACATGAAATGTTGCTGTCAGTTCATGCTATGAGAAGAAAACAAGAAAAGTAGGTGGGCACAATCGAGAATGTATTACTAATAGCAGTTCATACAAATACCGCTGATAAAAATAGGTTTAAGTATTCATTAGAGGAATTGCAAGCATTAGTAGAGACAGCAAATGGCCGAGTAGTGAAAACTGTCATTCAAAATAGGTCAAATCCCCATCAAGCATATTATTTAGGAGAGGGAAAGTTAAGTGAAATTGCAGAAATGATAAGAAAGGCAAATGTAGAATTAATTATTGCAAATGAAGAATTAACGGGAGGTCAAATTCGCAACCTGCAAGAATTTCTTGATATCCGTGTAATAGATAGAAGTCAGCTGATATTAGACATTTTTGCTGCTCGCGCCAGAACGAAAGAAGGTAAGCTGCAAGTAGAATTAGCACAATATGCTTATATGCTGCCTCGCTTGCATGGACAAGGCTCTGAATTATCCCGGTTAGGGGGAGGTATTGGAACTAGAGGTCCTGGTGAAACGAAACTGGAAACGGACCGGCGTCATATTCAACGACGGATGGATGACATTAAAAAAAGATTAACACAAGTGGTTAATCAACGAGAGCAATATCGAGAAAAAAGGCGCAGAAATACAATGTTTCAAATTGCCCTTGTCGGTTATACAAATGCAGGCAAATCAACCATTTTCAACAGCTTGGCTAAAAGCAATACATTAAATGAAGATAAATTGTTTGCAACATTAGATCCACTTACAAGGAAATTATATTTACCCTCAGGTTTAGAAGTTATTATTACAGACACTGTAGGGTTTATTCAAGATTTACCAACCGAATTAATTGCCGCATTTAGATCTACATTAGAAGAGGTGAAGGATGCTGATATCATTTTGCATGTCACAGATGTATCAGCACCGAATATGGAGGATCACGAACGAACCGTAAAAAACTTATTAAACGATTTAAATGCAAATCAAATTCCTGCGTTATTTTTATATAATAAAAAAGATTTAATTAATCAGGAACAGTTTGTACCAGATTCACACCCTTATCTATTGATGAGTGCAAAAAATGACCTGGACATCAATATAGTAAAAGAAAAGATAGAAAGCTTGATTAAAGAAATTTGGCAACCTTATCAATGCTTTTTACCTGAGTCATTAAGTCATGAATTGGTTTTTATGAAGCAGCATTCCTTAGTAACGCATTATACTTATAATGAATCACAGTTAGGATATAAGGTAGAAGGCTATGTGGATCCTGAGCATCCAGTAATGAAGCAAGTAAAGGAGTATAGTATGTAATGGAAATGACAGATATCATCGAAGAACAACTGAAACCAATTTTTAAACAGATTGATGAAATAGAATTCATGAACCAACAGAAAGTATTACATGCTTTTCAAAAGCATCAAGTAGCAGATAGTGATTTTCATCCGACAACTGGATACGGATACGATGATTTTGGTCGGGATAAACTAGAATCTGTGTATGCTGCTGTTTTTGGAACAGAAGATGCATTAGTTCGGCCACAATTAGTATCCGGTACTCATGCGATTTCCACAGCTTTGTTTGGTGTACTTAGGCCGAACGATGAATTGCTGTATATCACAGGGAAACCATACGATACATTGGAGCAAGTAATTGGAGCAAACAAAAATGTTCCAGGGTCATTAACAGACCTAGGTATTACATATCAACATGTTCCCTTAAAAGAAGGAAATGTGGACATGTCTGCTGTTAAACATATGCTTTCCAGTAAAACCAAGGTAATAGCTATTCAGCGCTCAAAAGGATATGATGATAGACCTTCTATCGATGTGATGTCAATAAAAGAAATCATTGAACGAATACGGTCTTGGGGTTATAACGGTATTATTTTTATTGATAATTGTTACGGAGAGTTTGTTGAAACAATAGAACCTACTGATATCGGGGCAGATCTCATGGCCGGTTCTTTGATTAAAAATCCTGGTGGTGGAATTGTAAGAATAGGTGGCTATATTGTAGGGAATGCTAATTTAATAAAGAAAGCTTCTTATCGCTTAACAGCACCTGGTATCGGAAAGGAAGTTGGGGCAAGTATAGGAATGCTGCAAGAAATGTATCAAGGGTTTTTTATGGCACCGCACATTGTAAGCCAAGCTTTGAAGGGGGCCATATTCACATCTGCTTATCTAACCAAACTTGGTTTTCAAACTACCCCTCACTATCAAAGTAAAAGAACAGATTTAATTCAGTCAGTTACTTTTGATACAGCAGAACAAATGGTGAGGTTCTGTCAAACCATTCAAAAGCAGTCACCAATTAATTCACATGTGACACCCTATCCTGCTCCAATGCCAGGATATACGAGTGATGTAATTATGGCTGCAGGCACCTTTATTCAAGGAGCTAGTTTAGAGTTAACAGCAGATGGGCCAATAAGAGAACCTTATACAGCATTTGTTCAAGGTGGGTTAACCTATTCACATGTCAAAAATGCAGTAATCGAGGCATCAAAGCAGTTAAAAGAACCTTCAAAACTCTAGAAATCTTTATGTGAGGAATTCTTACACAAGTTGACAACTAATATACTTCGTGTATAATGTATGTATGGAATGTAAGAGAGGGGTGAGTAGATGAGCGATTTTGAAAGACGTTCAATGCCCTTGTTTTCCATTGGAATCGTTAAATCTCTAACTGGTTTGACAGCAAGACAAATACGATACTATGAACAGCATGATCTTGTACACCCATCAAGAACAGAAGGCAACCAGCGCTTATTTTCTTTCAATGATGTGGACAGGCTTTTGGAAATCAAAGATTTGATTGAAAAAGGGCTTAACCTTGCAGGGATTAAACAAGTATTACATATGCAAGAATTGCCGAAGACAAATCAATCAAATGATGAACAGAAAAAGCCAGAGTTGACGGAGAAAGAATTGCGTAAAATCCTTCATAAGGAGCTTCTCGACGCAGGTAGGTTAGGCAAAACTTCGTTAAGGCAGGGAGAATTATCACGATTCTTCCATTAATAAAAAAAGGAGAGTTGATAATGGGATTAACAAAAGAAGAAATCAAACAGAGAATTCAAGAAGAGGACGTAAAATTCATCCGCTTACAATTCACAGATTTACTTGGTACAATTAAAAACGTAGAAATTCCATTAAGTCAGTTAGACAAAGCTTTAGACAATCAGATGGTATTTGATGGTTCTTCTATCGAAGGTTTTGTACGTATCGAAGAATCTGACATGAAGCTTTACCCAGACTTAGACACTTTTGTTGTATTCCCTTGGACTTCTGAAAAAGGTAAAGTAGCTCGTTTTATTTGTGATATATACAATACAGATGGCACACCGTTTGAAGGTTGCCCTCGTTATAACTTAAAACGCAATTTAAAAAGGGCTGAAGAGCTTGGTTTTACAGCGTTTAATATTGGTACAGAGCCTGAATTTTTCTTATTTAAACTAGACGAAAAAGGCGAGCCATCCTTAGAATTAAATGATAAAGGTGGTTATTTTGACCTTGCACCAACCGATTTAGGTGAGAATTGCCGCCGAGACATTGTGTTAGAATTAGAAGAGATGGGCTTTGAAATTGAAGCTTCTCACCACGAAGTTGCTCCAGGTCAGCATGAAATTGACTTTAAATACTCTGATGCTGTAAAACATGCAGATGATATTCAAACATTTAAATTAGTGGTTAAAACAATTGCACGTAAGCACGGTCTGCATGCAACATTTATGCCAAAACCATTATTTGGTGTAAACGGTTCTGGTATGCACTGTAATATGTCATTATTCAAAGGGAAAACAAATACTTTCCTAGATGAAAATGGCCCACTACAGTTAAGTGAAACTGCATATCAATTTATTGCAGGTACTATTAAACATGCGCTTTCATTTACTGCAGTAACAAATCCAACAGTTAATTCATTTAAACGTTTAGTTCCTGGTTATGAGGCACCTTGCTATGTGGCATGGTCTGGATCTAACCGTAGTCCATTGATCCGTGTACCCGCTTCCCGTGGATTAAGTACCCGTGTTGAAGTACGTAGTGTAGACCCAGCTGCAAACCCTTATCTAGCACTATCTGTACTATTAGCATCTGGATTAGATGGTATTGAAAACCAATTAGAGGCTCCAAAAGCAGTAGATCGTAACATCTACATTATGGACAAAGAAGAAAGAGAAGCTAATGGTGTCAAAGATTTACCAGCAACTCTTTCAGATGCATTAGAATACTTAAAAAATGATGAAGTAATTGTGGAAGCTTTAGGTGAGCACTTGTTCGAACATTTCATTGAATCAAAAGAAATTGAATGGGATATGTTCCGTACACAAGTTCATCCTTGGGAAAGAGAACAGTATATTCAAGCATATTAATAAAGAAAAGTCCCTTGATTGTTATGATCAAGGGACTTTTCTTTATATGAACCGATCAAAAAAAGTTTTTACTATGCTATGTTTAGGAGTTCCATAGAGTTATGTAGGATAGCTTATACCAAAAGTAAACTTAAACGTTTCGGTATAAACCGACAACTTTTCCTAAAATGCTGACATTATCATATATTAATGCATCCATTGTCGCATTTTCAGGTTGCAATCGAATATGGTCTTTTTCTTTAAAAAATCTTTTTACTGTTGCTTCATCATCCTCCGTCATAGCAACAACAATATCTCCATTTTGAGCCGTATTTTGTTGTTTTACAATGACTTTGTCTCCATGCAGAATTCCTGCTTCAATCATACTATCTCCATCAATAACTAAAACAAATAGCTGTTCATCAGAATGTACATCAGTGCTAGGAATTGGAATATATTCCTCAATATTCTCTACAGCCGTAATAGGTAAACCAGCTGTTACCTTACCTATCACAGGGGCATAGGCGGCTTCTGTTTTAGGAATTTCAATTTCACCATCTTGTGGAAGTACTTCAATTGCTCTTGGTTTTGTTGGATCTCGGCGAATATATCCTTTTTTTTCGAGCCTTGCTAAGTGTCCGTGCACAGTTGAACTTGATGCTAATCCAACTGCTTGTCCAATTTCTCTTACGGATGGCGGGTATCCTTTTAGCTCTACCTGTTCCTTAATATACTCCAAAATTTCTACTTGCCTTTTTGATAGATTTGTCATGATTTTATCTCCTTCAGCGTATGTTTTATTACAGGCATTATAGCACATATGGAAAGAATCTACAAACATTCGTTCGAATATAAGGTTGACAAGAACGAATGTTCGAGTATAATAAACAATAGAAATGGGAACAAAAGTTCTGTGGAGGTTTTAACATGTTGAAAAATCTATCAAAAGTAGATCTTTTTTATTTGTTTTCTTTTATTTCTGCTATTATATTTGTATATGTTTCAATGATTAGTATCATGTAGAAAGAGAGAAGGAATACGATGAAAGACGTGGTTATATATTGCCGAGTTAGTACCGAAAAAGAAGAACAAGAGACTTCTTTAAGCAGGCAACAGCAAGAACTTGAAAGTTTTGCGGCTCTTTACGACTTTAATGTAATAGAGGTAATTCAAGAAAAGCAAAGCGGATATGATATTGAGCGTAACGGTGTTTTCCAAATGCTAGAGGCTTTTGAAACACAGAAAGCAAACATTTTATTAATACAAGATGAAACACGACTAGGTCGCGGTAACACCAAAATTGCTTTGCTGCATCAATTATCTAAATTAGATGTTCAAATATATACTTTATCGCAAAATGGCCAGTTACAATTATCTGAAGGAGACTCTATGGTCTTACAAATTGTATCGATTGTAGAAGAGTATCAAAGAAAACTGCATAATGCCAAAATAAAAAGAGGAATGAAAAAAGCTGTAAAAGATGGGTATAATCCAGCGAATAATTTATCAAACCAGCATTTAGCAAGAGGAAGAGAAAGAAAAGATTTCCCTATTGAAGAAGTGAAAAGGTTACGAGATAATAAATTAACGTTTAAAGAAATTGCGTCCATTTTAAGAGGGATGGGCTATCAAGTATCAAAAGCAACGGTACATCGTCGATATAAAGAGAGCGAATCACTTGAATTGAATCAAAATGATGAGATAAAATAAAGTGAGGTATACAAATAGAATGTATGCCTCTTTTTTATTGATCTTAAAATAGAGGGGAGCGTTTCAATGCTTTCTAAGGAAAAGATAGCTCGTATCAACGAACTGGCTAACAAGTCAAAAAAAGAAGGATTAAGTAAGGAAGAGCAAAAAGAACAACAAGAACTGAGAGAAGCTTATCTAAAAAATGTAAGAAAATCTTTTAAAAACCACATGAAAGGCATGACCGTTGTTGATCCGAATGGGAACGACGTTACGCCTGAAAAATTAAAAAAACTGAAACAAAAAAAATAAACGATTGCCTTCAGAAGCAAATCCATCTTCTGAAGGTGCTTTAACTCCGTTCAAACATGCTTTATCCATAAAAATATTGAAAATATGCTCTTTTTTAATATGAGATACTTGTCTAATATTGAATTTCGTTATAGGATTATAAATGTGCGTACATATATTGTATATCGAAAGGAGAAAGAATAGAATTATGTCAAATCAAACAGAACAATTGTCTATAAACACGATTCGTACGTTGTCTATAGACGCAATTGAAAAAGCAAATTCTGGTCACCCGGGGTTACCGATGGGTGCTGCTCCAATGGCGTATACATTGTGGACAAAGTATATGGATCACAATCCAAAAAGCTCTAAGTGGTTTAACCGTGATCGTTTTGTTCTATCTGCTGGCCATGGATCTATGTTGTTATACAGCCTATTACACTTGTCTGGCTATAATGTAACCATTGATGACTTGAAAGAGTTTCGTCAATTAGATTCTAAAACACCTGGACACCCAGAAGTACACCATACTGATGGTGTGGAAGCAACGACTGGTCCATTAGGCCAAGGGATTGCAATGAGTGTTGGTAAAGCAATGGCTGAAAAACATCTATCTGCAAAATATAATAAAGATGACTTTAACGTTGTTGACCATTATACTTTTGCCATTGTAAGTGATGGAGATCTCATGGAAGGGATTTCTCATGAATCAGCTTCTCTTGCTGGTCACCTAAAATTGGGTAAGCTTATAGCATTGTATGATTCTAACGACATTTCATTAGATGGTGATTTAAACAAATCATTTTCTGAAGATGTAGAAGGTCGCTTTAAGGCTTATGGATGGCAAGTTATTCGTGTGGAAGATGGAAATGACACAGAAGCTATCTCAAAAGCTCTTGAGGAAGCAAAAGCAAACACAGAACAACCAACACTTATCGAAGTGAAAACAGTTATTGGTTACGGTTCACCTAATAAATCTGCATCTGCTGCATCACATGGTGCACCACTAGGTGAAGATGAAGTGACGTTAACGAAGGAATTTTATGAATGGGAACATGAGCCATTCCATGTACCAGAAGAAGTTTATCAGGACTTTGAAACAAAAATCGTAAAAGATGGACAAGAAAAGGAACAAAAATGGAATGAATTGTTTGAATCTTATAAAAATGCCTATCCAGAATTGGGTAATGAATTAGATAGTGCTATTAAAGGTGAACTGCCTGAAAAATGGGACGCAGACCTTCCAACATTTGAAGCAGGAAAAGATGAATTAGCAACACGTGCTTCTTCCGGAGAAGTACTAAATGCTCTTGCTAAATCTGTTCCAACATTATTTGGTGGAAGTGCAGACCTTGCTGGTTCTAATAAAACAAACTTAAAAGACTTCGGAGACTTCTCTAGCGAGTCACCAGAGCAACGCAACATTTGGTTCGGTGTACGTGAATTCGCAATGGCAGCTGCACTTAATGGTATGGCGCTTCACGGCGGACTTAAAGTATTTGGCGGAACATTCTTCGTATTCAGCGATTACTTGCGTCCTGCTGTAAGATTGTCTGCTATTCAAAATGCGCCTGTAACTTATGTATTAACACATGATTCCATTGCTGTAGGTGAAGATGGTCCAACACACGAACCAGTAGAACAATTGGCTGCATTTAGAGCAATGCCAAATCTTTCTGTAATTCGTCCGGCAGATGGAAATGAAGTACAAGCAGCTTGGCGTTTAGCAATAGAGTCTACATCTCAACCAACTGCACTTGTTTTAACACGTCAAGGCCTTCCAACTCTTGAAGGAACAGCTGAAAAAGCATACGAAGGTGTGAAAAAAGGCGGCTACGTAGTTAGTCCAGCTTCTAAAGAAACACCTGATGCGATTTTAATTGCTACAGGTTCTGAAGTTCAACTGGCTGTTAAAGCACAAGCGGAACTAAAAGAACAAGGTAAAGATGTAAGTGTTGTAAGTATTCCATCGTGGGATCGCTTTGATGCACAAGATGCATCATATAAAGAATCTGTACTGCCTAGAAGTGTAACCAAGCGCTTAGGTATTGAGATGGCTTCTTCCTTAGGCTGGGAGCGTTACGTAGGTATCGAAGGATCTGTTCTTGCTATCGATAGCTTTGGTGCTTCTGGAAATGGTGGAAAGATTGTAGAAGAGTATGGTTTCACAGTAGATAATGTAGTTAAACATGTGAACGAATTATTCTAAATTTTTATGTAGACATTTTTAAAGAAAATCCTTAGCCATGCTAAGGATTTTCTTTTATAAATAAAGGACAACTGCTTGTATTATAGAAGGACTTTTACTATACTATACGAGAGACAGAATGAAGGAGGAAGGGTTAGTATGGGTACACTATGGGTCATACTGATCGCGGTTGCTGCATTATTAATAGGTGTAGCACTTGGTTTTTTTATCGCGAGAAAGTATATGATGAATTATTTAAAGAAAAACCCACCAATTAATGAACAAATGTTAAGAACAATGATGATGCAGATGGGACAAAAGCCATCGCAGAAAAAAATCAAACAAATGATGCGTGCGATGAATAATCAAATGGATAATAAATAACACGTATTGTAACATAATTGTCGAAATAGAATCCTTGCTATCCAAAAGCAAGGGTTTTATCATATTATTAGAGAGATTACATTATGTTGGAGTGACCACCATGTCAGAATTGAACTTTTTTATAGCCTTCGGAGCCGGTTTCTTATCCTTTATCTCCCCATGTGTACTGCCGCTCTACCCAGCTTTTTTATCCTATATAACTGGAATGAGTGTAAGCGAAATTAAAGAAGAGCAAGGCATGTTTAATTATAAAAGTATTATACATACAACCTGTTTCTTAATCGGTTTCTCGAGTATATTTATATTATTAGGCTTTGCCACAAGCTTTATTGGAGAATTTTTATTTCGATGGGACGATCTGATCAGACAGGTGGGGGCTATACTGATCATTTTCTTTGGACTTGTCATTATCGGTGTGTTTAATTTTTCATTCTTACAAAAAGAAAAGAAAGTTCAATTAAAAAATCGTCCAGCAGGCTTTTTAGGGTCCTTTTTCATTGGAATGGCTTTTTCATTGGGCTGGACTCCTTGCACTGGACCTATATTAATGGCTGTCATTTCACTTGCTGCTACCGATACGGAAGCAGGCGTTTTATTAATGAGTGGCTATGCACTTGGCTTTTCGGTGCCTTTTATTATTTTAGCGTTCTTTATTGGGAAAATGAATTGGATTAAAAGAAATTCGCAGAAACTTGTGAAAATAGGCGGCTATGTCATGGTTTTTATGGGCTTTTTCTTATTTTTTGACCTCATGACAAAGCTAACCTCATACTTAGCCACCTTTTTCAATTTTAAGGGATTTTAAGTAAAAATGAGAAGAAACTATTGTTGAACATGGAGGGTAGTAATAAATGGTGAAAAGTAATGATTTAATTTTACGCACAATGACTGTTTTAATTGCGTTTATTTTGTTTGGATTTTCTGTCTACTTATTTCTAGCAGGACATAATGCTCCAGGTGGTGGTTTTATTGGTGGATTAATGACATCTGCTGCTATTTTACTGATGTATATGGCATATGGATATGAAGCAGTTAACAAAGTATTACCTATTAATTATCGAAGTCTAATCTCTATTGGGTTGCTTGTAGCTGTTTTGACAGGTGTTGGTTCATTTGTTTTTGGTCAACCTTTTTTAAGTCAGACATTTGATTATTTTTATCTTCCTATATTGGGGAAGACAGAGTTAGCAACAGCGTTGTTATTTGATGTAGGTGTTTACCTTACCGTTATTGGCGTTACACTAACTATAATACTCTCTATTTCAGAAGATAGATAAGTAAACATGCGCATCCTGGAAATGAGATGATATAATGTGGTGGATCGTATTAAGTACTTTATTCGCAATAATAATGGCTGTCTTTATGATCATTTTCCGGCTTAAACAATCAAAGAAGCCAACTAACTTAAAAAAAATAATTTTACCTCCCATTTTTATGAGTTCAGGAGCACTAATGTTTGCTTTTCCTATATTCCGTATACCTTGGCCCCAAGCATTTGAATCTTTATTATTAGGGGCCTTATTTTCACTGTTACTTCTTAAAGCAACAAGATTTGAAGTCAAAGATAAGTGCATTTATATCGTTCCAACTAAATTGTTTCTATTCATATTTATCAGTCTCCTTATTATTCGCATTTCGCTGAAAGTGGTGTTTGGAAGTATGATAAGCCTAGGAGAAACAGCAGGAGTGTTTTTTTTACTAGCATTTGGGATGATTCTAAACTGGAGAGTTATGCTTTTGATCAAATACTATAAAACAAAAAAGTCGTTACATATATAGAAAAATACGCTGCCAACACGTTTACTTTACTGTTTTGTGTTTTTGGCAGCGTATTTTTTATTACTGTACTCGCTAGGGGCGTATTGGAACAAATCTTCGTACAAAGAAATATCTATATTTTTTTCTTGTAATTTCTTTCGTAAAAATTTATGATCTCTTTTTGGAGTTGCTAATATATACCCTTGAATAAGCGTTTCCTGTGTGATGGAAGTTGCATTATTTTGTAGAGCGATTTTCCCAATTTTGCTTGCGATCTTTTGCCTAGCAACATCTCGAAACAGTTCTGGTACCGGAGACACTAGCTCTTCTAATAAATCTTTTTCTGGCTGTTTCCATAAATGTTTGGATTTACTGATATAATATTTTTCCCAATCAAGATCTGATTTTCCATCATTTTTCGGGAGACTTTTTAAAAATTTCCGAAACATAAAATAACCGCCGATCGCCATTAGACCAGCTAGGACAAAAGTCCATATGACAATAAATATTGCAAATTCAAACGACATAAGTTTCACCTACCATTTTGAAGATAAATGATTATTACTATTCAAGAACATTTTAATTTTCTGAAAAGTATAGTAATATAGCAATGAATCATTTTCTAGGCATCATATTACATTTTTCACATATAATTTACTAGATCGTTGATATTATAGCATGATTAGACGCTTTTTTAAAATTGAGAGTTAAATAAAGGCAGTAGGGGGGAAGGATTTGTTGAATCAAACGGAATCAAATAATAACATAACTTATGAAAATCTAAAAAAGGAAATGAACCTTTCTAATTTTCCTGACTATATGTTACATTTAATTGAGAATAATGGCTTTGATCTAATTACTATAATTGATTTATACGGTCGTATGGAATATATATCTAAATCTGTAGAGCGTATTCTTGGCTATGGCAAGGAACAATTAACAGGAAAATATGCATGGCGTTACATCTTACCAGAAGATCAAGATTATCTAAAAAACTATTTTAACTTGGAACAACGTAATGCACAGAAGTATTATTTACATATTCGAAATCAAATCGGGAAGTATATTATTTTTGAAACAGTTCTATTTACTGTTGAATGGCCGGATGGTAAAAAGCGGATTCTAGCGATTGCCAGAGATATTTCAGATAAGAAACAAGCAGAAGAAATGCTTATCCGATCTGAGAAAATGTCGATAGCTGGTCAATTGGCAGCAGGTATTGCACATGAGATAAGAAATCCTTTAACTTCTTTAAAAGGTTTTGTTCAATTGTTACAGGCTGGCATTAGCAGTAAAGAAGAATACTATAAGATTATGATTGATGAGATAGAAAAAATTAATACGATGACATCTGAGTTATTATTTATTTCGAAACCAATGACAGATGAGAAAAAAGAAGAAAATGTTCAAGAGATGTTGAATGACGTTATAACATTATTAAAAACACAAGCGAACTTATATAATATTGATTTAAATTTTCAAATGGATGATAACACGGAAGTATATTGTGATAAATCACAGGTAAAGCAAGTATTTATTAATCTTATTAAAAATGCAATTGAAGAAATGTCAGATGGTGGAGAAATTATTATTAAATTAGAAAGGAATCATTCCTGGTGTATCGTATCTATCATTGATCAAGGTCCTGGTATTCCGAAGCATGTAATCCATAAATTAAAAGAACCTTTTTTTACAACAAAGAAAAATGGGACAGGATTAGGATTAATGATTTCTAACCAAATCATCGAAAATCATCATGGGCATTTGAATATTCAATCAGAAGAAGGGGAGGGCAGTACATTTAGTATCTACCTTCCTATACATTCTTCATGACTATCAATCGACTGAAAGCAATGTAGGAAAAACTCGAAATTTTTCAGTTGAAACATTTTACTTATAAACCGATTTCATTTAAAATAGTACTGTATGTACTATTTACATAGTATTTTAATAGAAAAAAGATTCATTTTTTATCTTTGAAGGGGGTAACGAAGCAGGATGACAAATCAAAGCGCATTTAATGCAAAAAAGCAATTTGATCTGAATGGCAAAAAGTATAACTTTTACCAATTAAAAGCATTAGAAGATGCAGGACTAGGTAAAATTGACCGTCTACCTTTTTCGATTCGTGTGTTATTAGAATCGCTAATTCGTCAACATGATGGACATGTTATTAAGGATGAACATGTAAAAAGTTTAGTAAACTGGGGTAAAGAATCTGGAGAAGATGTACCATTTAAACCATCTCGTGTTATTTTACAGGACTTTACCGGGGTGCCAGCTGTAGTAGACCTTGCTTCACTAAGAAAAGCGATGGTAGATATGGGTGGTTCACCTGACAGTATTAACCCAGAGGTGCCAGTTGATTTAGTTATTGACCATTCTGTACAGGTTGATGAATACGGAACGAAAGATGCACTTCAAGCGAATATGGAACTGGAATTTGAGCGAAATGCAGAAAGATATGAATTTTTGCATTGGGCACAGAAAGCATTTGATAACTATCGAGCTGTGCCACCTGCAACTGGTATCGTACACCAAGTAAACCTTGAGTACATCGCAAATGTAGTACATGCAATTGACAATGAAAATGGGGAAGTTGATGCATTCCCAGATACGTTATTTGGAACAGATTCCCACACAACTATGATCAATGGTCTGGGTGTATTAGGTTGGGGTGTTGGAGGTATTGAAGCTGAAGCTGGTATGCTTGGTCAACCATCTTATTTGCCTCAACCTGAAGTAATCGGGGTGAAGTTTACTGGCAGTTTCCCGAATGGAACAACTGCAACAGACTTAGCATTAAAAGTAACACAAGTATTACGTGAGAAAAAAGTAGTTGGCAAATTTGTAGAATATTTTGGACCGGGTTTAAAAGATATGCCACTTGCTGATCGTGCAACCATCTCAAACATGGCGCCAGAATATGGTGCAACATGTGGTTTCTTCCCAGTAGATGACGAAGCATTAAATTACTTACGCCTTACTGGTAGAAATGAAGAGCATATTGCATTAGTAGAGAAATATTGTAAAGAAAATAACTTATGGTATTCTTCAGATCAGCCAGACCCGGAGTTTACGGACTTAGTGGAAATTAATTTATCAGAATTAGAACCAAATTTATCTGGGCCTAAACGTCCTCAGGATTTAATTCCATTATCTAAAATGAAAGAATCTTTCAATGAAGCAGTAACTGCTCCAGCAGGTACGCAAGGACTTGGTCTAGATAAATCCGAATTTAACAAAAAAGTAGAAGTAAACCATCCAAACGGTAAGAAGTCTGTTATGGAAACAGGTGCTTTAGCGATTGCTGCTATTACATCTTGTACCAATACATCTAACCCTTATGTTATGCTTGGTGCTGGTTTACTCGCGAAAAATGCTGTTGAGAAAGGATTAGAAGTGCCGGGTTATGTCAAAACATCACTAGCTCCTGGTTCTAAAGTAGTTACTAGCTATTTAGAGAACGCAGGCTTAATGGAATATTTAGGAGAGCTAGGCTTTAACCTTGTTGGTTACGGTTGTACGACATGTATCGGTAACTCCGGTCCACTTCGAGAAGAAATCGAAAAAGCTATTGCGGATAATGACTTAACAGTATCTTCTGTGTTATCCGGTAACCGTAACTTTGAAGGTCGTATTCACCCGTTAGTAAAAGCTAATTACTTGGCTTCACCTCCATTAGTTGTGGCATATGCATTAGCGGGTACAGTAGATATCGACCTTAAGAATGACCCTATTGGCCAGGATAAAGATGGTAACAATGTTTACTTTGATGATATTTGGCCAACAATGGACGAAGTTCGTGCATCAGTAGAAAAGGTTGTAACTCCTGAAATCTTCCGCAAAGAATACGAAAACGTATTTGAATCTAACGAAAAATGGAACGAAATTGAAACAACAGATGAGCCATTGTACAAGTGGGATAGTGAATCGACTTATATTCAAAATCCTCCATTCTTTGAAGGACTTTCAAAAGATGCCGGTGAAGTGGAAACACTAGCTGGTCTTCGTGCGATTGGTAAATTTGGTGATTCTGTTACAACAGACCACATTTCTCCAGCCGGTGCGATTGCAAAAGATATGCCTGCTGGTAAATACTTGCAAGACAAAAGCGTATCTCCTCGAAATTTTAACTCTTATGGTTCTCGTCGTGGTAACCATGAAGTCATGATGCGAGGTACATTTGCAAATATTCGTATTAAAAACCAGCTTGCACCAGGAACTGAAGGCGGATTTACAACTTACTGGCCAACTGGTGATGTAATGCCTATTTATGATGCTGCAATGAAATATCAGGAAGATGGTACTGGTTTAGTTGTGTTAGCAGGAAATGACTATGGGATGGGAAGCTCTCGTGACTGGGCAGCAAAAGGTACAAACCTTTTAGGCATTAAAACGGTCATTGCTCAAAGCTATGAGCGTATCCACCGTTCCAACCTTGTTATGATGGGAGTACTTCCGTTACAGTTTAAAGATGGAGATAGTGCAGATTCTCTTGGATTAACTGGTAAAGAATCATTTGAAGTAGAAATTGATGAATCGGTTAAACCACATGACTCAGTAAAAGTAACTGCTACTGATGAAGATGGTAATAAAACAGAGTTTGAAGTCACTGCACGTTTTGACAGTGATGTTGAAGTAGATTACTACCGTCATGGTGGTATTCTCCAAATGGTATTACGTAACAAATTAGCGTAAGCTTTCAATTAAAGGGTAGCCTTATTACAGGCTACCTTTTTTAACGCCTTTACATAATAGAGACCGAATAGTTAGACGCTAGGTTTGAAATTTATTATAATAAATGTAATTGTAAAGCAAGGGAGATCAGCAAAATGAAAAAAAATATTCTTGGTATTAGTATAATCGCTGTGCTTGTAGCGATTTTTTTGATAGATCAATTCTATACTCCTAAACAAGAGGATACGGGGCCAAATGAAGTGGATGTTACAGGAGATCCATCTATTTCTGGTGAAGCCTTGACAGCACCTAACCAAAAATTATTGCAAGAGGGTGATAAAGCACCCCCGTTTCAATTAGTTAATCTACAAGGGGATAAAGCAACTTGGGATGATTTCGATACAAGTGTTGTCGTGTTAAATTTTTGGGCGACATGGTGTAAGCCATGTATGGAGGAAATGCCTGATTTAGCAACTTTACATAATGAATATGGAGAAGAAGCTCAAGTTGTCGCTGTTAATGTTACGGATACAGAAACAAGTGAGGAGAAAGTTCATCAGTTTGTACAGGATGGATCATTCCCTTTTGCCATTTTATTAGATAAAGAAGCATCTATGTATGATAGCTATTCTATTATTAATATTCCAACAACTTTTTTTATTCGTTCAGAAGATCAAGAAATCATAAAAAGAGTAAATGGATTTATGACATATGAACAAATGGAAGAATACACACAAAGTGCATTAGATGACATGAATGAATAGAATGATAATGGAGAATATGTGACGGTTTAGCGAAAGGAGCAATCAACATGGAACAGAATGTAATGGAAGACATTAAAGAAAATTTATACAGCTGGCGCTCATTAGAAGACCGTCCGCCATATACAGAAATTGATCTTTTAAGAATAATTGATCAATGGAAAAAAGACAATATAGAAGTAGATCAAGAAATCGAAGCCGTTTTATATAGTATGCTTGCTTTTTATCGACTGAAGAGAAATGTAACGGATGACCATCTTAATAAACATCTATCTAGTTTAGAAGGAAATGGGATTCATCCCATGGTTTATGAAGTACAAGCATTAAAACATTATGTTCATTTATACAATTATATGAAGGATATAAACTTAAGTTATTATCCTTTACGGGAAACAGATTTTGACCCAGTAAAATTGAAAAAAGCAAAAGCACTTCTAAAAGAGTTAAAAGCGTTTAAAAAACAAAAAATGCGAGATTATTCAAATGGTGGTTCACTAAAGCATGCTTATGATGATATTTTCAAACAAGCAGAAGAATTGGAGGATATAACAGAAAGGATCGTCTTTGCACTAGAAAGAAGAAAGTCACAACAAGAAATTTCCCCTTACAACGACCAGATTGATATGTTAATAAGAAAAGTGGAATTGTTTCATCATGAATTACCCTACTTTTTAAGAGAAGACCAAACAGACGATCCATTAGAAGAGTTAAACCAAATGATCGGTTTAGATGAAGTAAAGGATTATATTAGTCATTATTACCATTATCTAAAATACCATAAGAAACGAAAAGAAGTAGGTTTCCACATGGTAGACGACCAAGGCATGAATATGGTAATTACCGGAAACCCAGGAACAGGGAAAACAACCATAGCTCGATTGCTTGCCGATATCTATTATCGATTAGGGTTATTAGAATCCAATAAAGTCATTGAGGTTAATAGATCCCATTTAGTAGGCTCTTTTATGGGGCAGAGTGAAGAAAATACACGTAATTATGTCAAGCAAGCTTTAGGCGGTGTTTTATTCATTGATGAAGCTTACAACTTAAAGCGTGAAGATCATACAGGTAATGATTATGGACAAGCTGTTATTGATACCCTTGTATCAAGTATGACAAGTCAAGAGTATGCGAATAAATTCGCTGTTATTTTTGCTGGCTATTCAGAGGAAATGAATCAATTTTTATGGGCAAACCAAGGGTTAAGAAGTCGTTTTCCAGAAGGTAATTTTATTAAGCTCCCCGACTTTACAGATGAAGAATTGCTGCAGATAGCAGAAGAAACAGCCTTGCAAAATGATTATTTCTTTACCAAGAAAGCTCGAAACAGATTCCGTTCATTAATTGAAAAAGCTCGTGTTGATGAGTCTTTCGGTAATGCTAGAACAGTGAAAGATTTAGTTTTAAAAGTTATTTTTCATATTGGTGCACAACAAGAAATGCCTTCCCATGAAAATTGGATAAAACATATGAGGATTTCAGAAGCCGACATTGCTTTATTGGATAAAGGTGCTGAGTCATCGAATCCGATGCAGCAATTAGAGCAATTAATTGGTTTAGCTGATGTGAAAGAAGAAGTGAAGAAATTGAGTGCTTTTGTGAGAGTACAACAGAAAAGAAAAGCAAAAGATCTTCCCACAGTGCCGATACAATTGCATTCGGTTTTTTCAGGTAATCCTGGGACAGGAAAAACTACGGTTGCCCAAATATTTGCTAAAATTTTAAAGGAATGCGGACTATTAAAACGAGGGCATCTTGTTGTAGCTTCGCGAAGTGACTTGGTGGCTGGCTATGTTGGACAAACAGCAATGAAAACAAAATCCAAAATAAGAGAAGCATTAGGTGGTGTGCTTTTTATTGATGAAGCATATGCCTTATTCCGTGGGGACAAAGATTTTGGAAAAGAAGCGATTGATACATTAGTCGATGAAATGACCAAACGTAATGAAAACCTTGTAGTTGTTTTAGCTGGTTATAAAAACGAAATGGAGCGCTTTATTTCTAGTAACCCTGGCTTAGAGTCCAGATTCAAAAAATACTTTCACTTTCAAGATTATACGGATGAAGAGCTATTAGAAATGGTTGAATTTCATGTACAACAATATCAATACAACATCACTGACAAAGTCAAAACATATTTATTAGATAAGTTTAATCAAGCACAAATAAGTGGTAATGGCCGATTTGTTACAAACTTGATTAATGAAGCTATTCAATATCAAGCACTTAGAATAAATGGAGAGCAGGATTCAATTGATGGCCTTCAAACGTTAGAACAAAAAGACTTTGAGATGGCTTGGAATACCGTTAGGGGGATAGAACGGAAATGAAGGTAACAACACCAATTAAGGTTAGATATCAGGAAACAGATCAAATGGGAGTTGTATATCATGCAAATTATCTAATCTGGTTTGAAATTGGAAGAACTGCTTTTATTGAAAAGTTAGGATTTCAATATCATGAGATGGAAAAAGACGGCATTGTATCTCCCGTTATAAATGCCAATATTCAATTTCAACAACCAGTTCGTTACGGTGAAGAGGCATTTGTACAGACATGGCTTGAATCTTATAATGGGATTCGAACAACATATGGTTATAAAATCTTAAATCACAAAAAAGAAGTTGCTGTTTCTGGAGAAACACAGCATGTTATAGTCAAAAAAGACAATTTCAAGCCATTATCGTTAAAGAAGAAACTTCCTAATTGGCATCAAGCGTATATGAATGCATTGGGAGAAGAGTCGTAATGGCATTTGGAGTCGATCGTCAAGAATTGAGAACTTGGAAACAAGAAGTGAAAGCAGGGAAGGTAGCTTTTTTGACCCATTACTGGGTAGATGATCGTTTTCCAGGCTGCACTTCTGTGACCAAGGTTGGATGTAGTGATTTTTTAAAATTAATTCGTTGGGGACAAAAATATGGATTAAAAAAAGAGTGGATTCATCGGGATCCTGATTATCCACATTTTGATTTGCTTGGTGAGAAACAAAGGCGCATTTTAACATCAGAAGAGCAGTGGGATCAAATGAAAAAGTTTAATTTATAGGGAAAGCTCCATTCAAATAGGAGCTTTCTATCTAAGTTGCTTTCTTTTTTTGCCCAGTTGCTTTCTTTTTAGATGTAGCTTTTTTCTTACTACTAGCTGCTTTCTTTTTGCTTTTTTTCGATTTATCTAAAGACTTTTCTAGCGCATCCATTAAATTCGTGACATTATCAGGTTTCTCAGGTTCTTTAGCTGTGGAAATGTCTTCGCCTTCTTTCTTCTTCTCTATCAATTCTATTAATGCCGTGCGATATTCGTCTATATATTTTTCTGGCTCAAAGTCAGTGGTTAGCTGATCGATCAGCATTTTTGCTGTTTCTAATTCTTTTTCTACCACATTATCTTCCTCTGGAACATTTGGAACTTCTTGGAAATCCCGTACTTCATCAGGGTAATGGATGGTTTCCATCACTATTGTATTGTGGTAAATTCTTACAACAGCAAGGTGTTCTTTGGAGCGAATCGTAATTTTGGCTAACCCAATTTTTTTGGTATCTTTTAATGCTTGACGTAATAACGAGTAAGCTTTACTCCCACCTTCATTTGGAGATAAATAATAACTTCTGTCAAAGTAGATAGGGTCAATCTCTTCAAGATTTACGAAGTCCACAATTTCGACAGACTTGTCTTCCTTTTCATCTTTAATAGCTTCCAAATCCTCTTCTTCTAAAATCACAAATTTATTTTTAGTGTATTCATAGCCTTTTACGATATCATCCTTTTCCACTTCTTTATCACACACCGGACATACTTTTTCATATTTAACAGGCGATTGGCATTCTTTATGCAAATTTCGTAAGGGAATATCCTTGTTTTCTGTTGCGGAGTGAAGCTTTACAGGAATATTAACTAAACCAAAGCTAATGGTACCTTTCCACATTGTATGCATTTGATCACCTCTTTTTTATAGTTAGTTTTTGCGTATTGGTCATAATAATACAGAGATTTGAAAAGAAGTTATTAAAGGAGCGAAAGTATCATGTGGAAGCCAATGCTGCCAACATTTGTGGAAGAACTTTCAAAAGATACAGAGAAATGGTTGTTTGAAGTGAAATATGATGGTTTTCGATGCGGATTAGAATGGACTAAAGACAAAATAACCTTGTGGAGTCGTAATGGCCACGATCTAACTCCTAATTTCCCTGAGATTGTTTTATGGTGTCAAAATAATCAATCCTATATAAATCATTTGCTTCCATTATTTTTAGATGGGGAATTAGTCGTCTTAAAAACACCATATCATTCCATTTTTTCTCTGGTGCAGCAACGTGGAAGGCTTCAATCAAAAGAGAAGATCCTTTCATTTAGTCAGAAAAGACCTGCAACTTTCATGGTATTTGACATGTTGAAATCAGAGGGTAAATCTTTACAAAATAAAATACTAGCAGAAAGACGAAAATATGTAGAAGAATTATTTAGTCGATTTGGATCTTTCAAAGGAAGATTGCAAATTGTAAAAGTCTATCGTTCATTGCGTGATTTGGAACAAATTGTTTTCTTACATCAGGCTGAGGGTATCGTTGCTAAACAGAGAGATTCTAAATATGCGGAAGCGAAAAGAACTAATAAATGGCTTAAATGGAAGAACTTCCGATCTGTACAGGGCTTTATAACAAGTTGGAATGCCAATAATGATTATTTCCAGGTAGAGATAATGTCTGATCATCCCACTTCATCATTGCCAATAGGTAAGGTAAAAAATGGGTTGAAGGAGAATGAAAAAGTAACGTTAAAGCGCTTTTTCAAAGAGAAAGGTTACAAATTAAATGGCTTTAGCTGGAGTTTACCTCCTAGCATTTGCGTTGATATTCATTGTTTAAATGTAAAGAAGGAAGAATTACGTGAACCACTATTTCGTCAATTTCGATTTGATTTATCTCCAGAGGAATGTACGTGGGAAAAAGTAAGGATTGGTTTAGCGCAGTTGCCAGACGAAATAGATATTACAAAGCCAGATAAAAATCTATTTCCATCTGTCAATAAGCGTAACTATGTCTTATTTTTGAGGGAAGTGGCCCCATTTTTATTACATAAGTTACAAAATAAAAGGTTGACTATTATTCGTTATCCAGATGGTGTAAACGAATCATTTTTTTATCAAAAACATCTTCCTGAATATGCACCAAGCTATATAGAAAGCGTCATTGGAGAAGATGGGGAAAAAGATTTGTTATGTAATAATTTGCGTAGTTTGTTATGGTTTGGCAATCATGGGGCATTGGAATTTCATGCTCCGTTTCAACAAGTTGATTCAAGCTATCCTGATGAAATGGTGTTTGATTTAGACCCACCATCGTTAAACGAGTTTTCATTAGCTGTTTCTGCTGCACATTATATTAGAGAAATGGTTGAATCACGAGGCTATCAAACTTTTGCTAAAACATCTGGAAAAACTGGATTACAAGTACATATACCACTAGAGCAGAGCAGCATGTCATTTCAAGAAACACGAGAATTTATGGAGGCAGTAGCTAAAGTCTTAGTTGATAAGTTTCCAAGTTCCTTTACTATTGAACGATTAAAAAAGAATAGAGGAAAGAGATTATATATTGATTATGTGCAACATGCTCAAGGAAAGACCATAATTGCACCCTATTCACCTAGAGCTACTAAAGAAGCTACGGTAGCTACACCATTATATTGGGAGGAAGTAAATGAAAATCTGAATCCAAAGAATTACACCATCCACAATATATCACAAAGACTAACAGAGAAAGGATGTCCCATGCAGCAAATAGATATAGCGGATTAAAAAACTTGCTTTTGACAGCCACAGAGATAAAGAGAGACTTCCATAAGTGGGGGCTTTATCCCTCACTTATGGTTAACGATAAAAAAGATGATCTGTTGTAAAGACAGATCATCTTAAAAATTTTCTATTTTGATTTTTTGGCTCGGGAACAGGATCAAATCCACCTGAATGGAATGGGTGGCATTTGGATAGCCGTTTAATCGTGTAATAAAAAGCACGGAACACGTTAAAGGATCTAAAGCATTCTAAACTGTATTGTGAACAAGTAGGTTGAAATCGACAACTAGGTAAAAACATAGGGCTTATAAACTTTTGATAAAAACGAATAATGCCAATGAATAGGTATTGCAAAACGTATCCTCCTACATGTCAAGTGCCTTATCGTAAGTAATCGATGCAATGGCATCATGTAAATGTATAGACTCTTCATTTTGACATGTGACAGTGAATTTTTGCACAAAAGGCATTTCATATAAGTCAGCTGCCACCAACCTTACCATATCTTCCACAAAGCGAGGGTTCTCATAAGCTTGTTCGGTTACCATTTTTTCATCTGGTCTCTTTAATACTGGGTGAATTCTTGCACTAGCATTACTTTCAGCAGCTTCTAATAGTGCCTCTTTCCAATCAGTATTGTTTTCTTTGAATTCACCAGTTAAAGTTGCTTTCATCTTAACGATTCCTCGTTGGTTATGAGCACTATATTCACTAATTTCTTTAGAACAAGGACATAGAGTCGTTATTGTTCCTTCCAGCCCAACAGATATATCAAATCCTGCATGGCAATGATATTGGACAGAAATAGTTGCATTGGCATGATTCATACCAGCTTGGTCTGAAGCCGGACCACTACGTTCAAAAAACCAAGGAAATTCGATCGTGATTTGATTGTCCTCTTGCTCTAATCTTTCTGTTAGCTCTTTAGTAAATTCTTTAAGTTGTTGTATAGAGACCTCAAAAGCTCCAGTTTGACTATACTGATTCATTAATTCAGTAAACCTGCTCATATTGGTGCCTTTGTGATTTTTTTTAATAGAAGAAGTCATATCAAATGTACCAATGGTTGTCTGTTCATATGGTTTAACCGTACTTTTCACTTTTATTGGATGTTTTACGTTTGTGATGCCGACATGATCTATATCAAATAAAAAGTCTTTTCTAGTATTTTGTAAATCAGGCATTTCTTCTTTCTCTGTAGGCTTCGTTTTTTCTCCTGGTTCTACAGAGCCAAATAATTTATGTCTATCTAATTTATTTGGTAATGATCTTGCTCTATCTGATTTCATGATTGAACCCCTTTCCGTCTTTACAACTAATTCAAAGTATACTCAATTCCTTCTCATTATTCAATTTATTAACCTTTTTTTGTATATCTTATAAAGAATAGAAATAGGCTCTTTTCTAATTCTTGGTTGTATAGTACATAGTTAAACAAAAATGTAACGTAGTGGAAATTCTATAATTTTAATACTTTCTACCTTTTTACATAAGGTATTGTGGAAATACGCTCCGCCAAGATATTCCGCTTTCCGCTGCGCTGCACTAGCGCTCACCCAAGAAAGAATGGTTAAAATCACGTCGCAGTTTATGCATTTTGTGTGCGTTTTATTATCAGTGGCCAATGTACTAGAAAAAAGATCTAACGTAGGGTTAGACCTTCTGAAAAAGCAGTTTAAGTATTTACATCCATTTTATTTTCGGCTCTGTTTTATTGATGATTCGTTTGATATTCGTATGGTGTCGATAGATCAC
Organism: Gracilibacillus sp. YIM 98692; assembly: GCF_010993965.1. Lineage (GTDB taxonomy): Bacteria > Bacillota > Bacilli > Bacillales > Amphibacillaceae > Gracilibacillus. The sequence continues at coordinate 451,146 of NZ_WIXM01000002.1, forward strand.
AAATATCGTTAACAAACTTGTTGCGAGCATAAGTCCAATATCTTTTTGTACAACTGTGACAATAATCGTTATAATACCTGTTAACATAGAAGCCAATGACACATATTTTGTCAAATACAAAATCAGAAAGAAACTTAATATCATAATGACAAATAATAACGGGTTAACACCAAGAATTACACCAGATGATGTGGCAACAGCTTTACCGCCTTTAAATTTCGCAAATAGTGGATAAACATGGCCGATAACGGCAAAAATCCCAATTAATAAGGGATAAACATTGTCTGCTTGTAAAATGATCGGTAAAATAGCTGCAAGCGTCCCTTTTAAAATATCTACAATAATAACAATAATACCAGCTTTTATTCCAAGTACTCGGAAAGTGTTAGTAGCACCTAAATTACCACTTCCGTGTTCACGTATATCCATCTTATATCCAAGTTTTCCGACAATTAATCCAGTCGGTATAGAGCCAAGTAAATATGCAAGAATGATAAAAATAATATATTCCATACGATTTCTCCTTCAAAACTAGAAAATTTATTGAGTGATGCCTTCATGAGTCTTCATACATTTTATCATGTATTACTTGAAATGAGTATATTCATTGTTTAAATTTTTATCAAGGTATGATATTTATAGAGAAGAATGGAATAATGAAGCAAATAGAATCTCATGTAATAACGCAACGTTGAAAGTGGACTTGCGTATAAAATAAGAACGTGGTTTAATCAATAAAAATGAGGTGTTTTGATTATGGGCATGCAAACAGAGCAAGAATTAATGAAAAAAATGCTGACTAATTCCAAAACTATTGCAGTTATAGGGTTATCTGATAAAGCACACAGAACCTCTTTTCAGATTGCAAAAGCGATGCAAAATGCAGGATATCGAATTATTCCGGTAAACCCTCATATTGAATCAGTATTAGGGGAAAAAGCATATGATTCTATTTTAGAAGTAGAAACAGAAGTTGATTTGATCAATATTTTTCGAAGACCTATCTACCTTATGGACATTGCGCAAGATTTGATAAAAACGAATATTCATTATGTTTGGATGCAGCAAGGTGTTATAGATCAACAAGCATACGAGTTGTTGCGAGAACATGGAAAAGAAGTGGTTATGGACAAATGCATTAAAGTGGCACATTCTATACTAATGAATAGATGATTATTTTACATAACAGAACATCTGTTCTATACTAAAAAATAGTATGTGTTGACAAGAAATATAGTAATCGATAGGTAACGGGATGGAAGGAGTAATAAACAAAGCTTATGAATAATCAAACTTATACAGATGAATCAATTCAAGTATTAGAAGGATTAGAAGCCGTTCGGAAAAGACCAGGTATGTATATTGGGAGTACGGATGCTAGAGGACTTCATCACCTTGTTTTTGAAATAGTAGATAACTCTGTGGATGAAGCATTATCAGGTCATGGCGAGAAAATACAAGTAACGATACATAAAGATCAGAGTATTACTGTACAGGACTGGGGGCGAGGAATGCCTACAGGGATGCACCATACAGGCAGACCAACCCCAGAAGTTATATTAACAGTTCTGCATGCAGGAGGAAAGTTTGGCCAAGGCGGTTATAAAACAAGTGGAGGATTGCATGGTGTCGGTGCTTCTGTTGTGAATGCCTTGTCTGAATGGTTGGAGGTCACGATTCAACGTGATGGTGAAATGTTTTACCAACGTTTTGAAGGGGGAGGTAAGCCAGTAACAACCCTAGAAAAGAAAGGGAAAACAAAAAAGACGGGGACTCAAATTACATTTAAACCAGATCGCTCTGTTTTCTCCACTGATACTTTTCAGTTTGACATATTAGCGGAAAGATTAAGAGAAGCAGCTTTTCTTTTAAAGGGAATAACCATAGAGTTAGTCGATGAACGGCAGAATCATTTAAAAGAGACCTATCAATATCCAGAGGGATTAAAAGAGTTTGTCACTTATCTAAACGAAGAGAAAGATTCACTCCACCAAGTAGTAGCATTTGAAGGAGAACAACAAGAAATGGAACTCGATTTCGCCTTTCAATTTAACGATGGTTATGCGGAAAACATTTTATCGTTCGTTAATAATGTTCGAACAAAAGATGGCGGAACGCATGAATCTGGTGCTAAAACTGCGATTACAAGAGTGTTTAATGACTATGCAAGAAAAGTAAACCTTTTAAAAGAAAAGGATAAGAACTTAGATGGCAATGATATTCGAGAAGGTTTCACGGCCGTCATCTCTATTAAGATTCCAGAAGGTAAATTACAGTTTGAAGGACAGACAAAAGGAAAACTCGGAACGGCAGAGGCTCGTTCTGCAGTGGATGCTATTGTTGCAGAGCATTTACTATATTTCTTAGAAGAAAATCCTAATGTCGCCTCCATGCTGATTAAAAAAGCGATTCGTGCTAAAGAAGCAAGGCTTGCTGCAAGAAAAGCTCGGGAAGAAGCAAGAACGGGGAAAAAGAAGAAAAGAAAAGATGCATTATTAAGTGGTAAATTAACACCAGCACAATCTCGCAATGCCAATAAGAATGAGCTGTACCTTGTCGAGGGTGACTCAGCAGGAGGGTCTGCTAAACAAGGAAGGGACCGAAAATTCCAAGCTGTATTACCATTACGAGGTAAAGTCATTAACACAGAAAAAGCAAAATTGGTAGATATATTCAAAAATGAGGAAATTTCAACCATTATTCATACCATTGGAGCAGGTGTAGGTACTGAATTTTCTTTAGATGATGTACAGTATAATAAAATTGTTATTATGACAGATGCCGATACGGATGGAGCACATATACAAGTATTACTTCTCACATTTTTCTATCGATATATGCGCCCATTGATTGAGGCAGGCAAAGTCTTCATTGCTTTACCTCCACTGTACCAAATTTCAAAAGGTAAAGGGGCAAAAGCAAAGGTTGATTATGCGTGGAATGAAGAAGAGCTTAAAAGTATTACTAAAAAATATAAAAATGGTTATGCCATTCAGCGTTACAAAGGTTTAGGGGAGATGAATGCGGAACAATTATGGGAAACGACGATGAGCCCGGAATCCCGAACTTTAATACGAGTAACGATTGATGACCTAGCCAGAGCGGAACGAAGGGTGACAACACTAATGGGGGATAAAGTAGAACCGAGAAGGAAATGGATTGAATCTCACGTCCAATTTAGTTTAGAAGAAGACGAAAATATTATAGATAATGAAAACATTCAAATTTAATTGACTTAGGAGGAGTATCGTTGGCAGAAACAGAAAAGTTTTTAGATTTACCATTAGAAGAAGTAATGGGTGATCGGTTCGGACGTTATAGTAAATATATTATTCAAGATCGCGCCTTACCTGATGCTAGAGATGGGCTAAAACCTGTACAACGTCGTATTTTATATGCTATGCATGAGGAGCGAAATACGCATGATAAACCGTACCGAAAATCAGCGAAAACAGTCGGAACAGTGATTGGTAATTACCATCCCCATGGTGATTCATCGGTTTATGATGCAATGGTTCGGTTAAGCCAGTCTTGGAAAGTAAGGAATTTATTAGTAGAGATGCATGGGAATAATGGGAGCGTGGATGGAGATCCTCCAGCAGCTATGCGTTATACAGAGGCAAGGCTTTCTTCGATTTCTTCTGAATTAATTAGAGATATTGATAAACAGACAGTAGATTTTATTCCAAACTTCGACGACACTATTGACGAGCCAGTAGTGTTACCGGCTCGTATTCCAAATTTACTAGTTAATGGATCTACTGGTATTTCAGCAGGTTATGCGACGGAAATTCCGCCACATAATTTAGGAGAAGTCATCGATGCAATCATCAAACGACTTGAAAAACCAAATACTACCATTGAACAATTGTTAGAAATCATTAAGGGGCCGGATTTTCCAACAGGTGGTACTATACAAGGGTATGAAGGGTTAAAAAAAGCATACCAAACAGGAAAAGGAAAAGTAGTAGTACGTGGAAATGCAACCATAGAACCTTTAAAGGCAAATAGAGAACAAATTGTCATTAACGAAATCCCATACGAAGTAAACAAAGCCATGTTGGTAAAACGAATGGATGAATTAAGAATTGATCGTAAGGTAGAAGGAGTTGCAGAAGTTCGTGATGACACGGATCGAACGGGACTTCGAATTGTAGTCGAACTAAAAAAAGATGCCGATAGCCAAGGAGTATTAAACTATTTATATAAAAACACGGATTTACAAATTACATATCATTTTAATATGGTTGCGATTAAAGATAAGACACCACAGCTGTTAAATCTAACTGAAATAATTGATGCTTATATCGCACATCAGAAAGAAGTAATGTTAAGACAAACTCGTTATGATTTAAATAGAGCAAAAAAACGAGCACATATTGTAGAAGGGCTCATTAAAGCAGTTTCCGTTTTAGATGAATTAATCCAAACGATCAGGTCGTCCAATGATAAACAAGATGCTAAGCTTCGTATTCAAGACCAATTTGGATTTACGGACGAGCAAGCAGAGGCAATCGTTACCCTTCAACTTTATCGCTTAACCAATACAGATATTACAGCGTTGGAAAAAGAAGCTAGGGAATTAGAAGATGCTATTAAAGAATATACCCATATCTTAGAGGACGAGAAAAAGCTTTTATCTGTAATTAAAAAAGATTTACGTCTGATGAAGAAAAAGTATGCAGATTCTCGTAAAACAAATATTGAAGAAAAAATAGAAGAATTAAAGATTAATGTTGAAGTGACAGTAGCAAGTGAAGATGTTATTGTTTCTGTTACTAAACAAGGATATGTAAAAAGAACGAGCATCCGCTCTTACACGGCATCAAGTAATGATGATTTTACTATGAAAGATGAAGATTACTTGATTGGATTATATGAGATTAATACGACAGATTATTTGCTTCTTTTTACAAACAAAGGAAGGTTTATGCCTATCCCTGTTCACCAGCTGCCGGACATACGTTGGAAGGATTTAGGTCAACACCTTTCTAATTTAAGCTCGCTTGAAAATGATGAATCGATCGTAACAGCTATTCCTGTAAGAGAATTCGATTCTTCTCGATACTTCATCTTCTTTACGAAAAATGGAATGGTGAAGAAAAGCGGTCTCGATCTATATCAGTCTCAACGTTATACAAGGCCATTAATTGCTTTAAATCTTAAGAAGGATGACCAATTAGTGAATGCTCAACTAACGGATGGAGATTCAGATATTTTTATTGCTTCAAATAAAGGATATGGTTTATGGTACCATGAATCAGAGGTGAGCCCTGTAGGTCAACGAGCTGCTGGTGTCAAAGCCATGCAACTAAAAGAAGACGAACACGTGATTAATGGTACTATATTTAACTCAAACCATACCAAGCAACTATTATTCATTGCCACCCAACGAGGTGCTTGTAAAAGAATGTCTATTAATCGTTTTGATAAAGCATCACGAGCAAAAAAAGGTTTAATCATGTTAAAAGAGCTAAAAAGAAAACCTCATAGAATTGTGGGATTTGATATATTAGAAGAAGAAGAGGAAATGGTGTTGCATACGAGCAAAGGAGAAAGGAAACAGGTTATGCCAAAAGAACTGCCACAAAGCGATAGGTACAGCAATGGATCCTATGTGGTAGATACAGATACTGTAGGAGAAGTAGAGTCTGCTTGTAAATTCATTTCATTAGTAAAACCGTTTGAAGCTAGTGAATAAGTATTTTTAAGATATCCAATGATTTATTGGATATCTTTTTCTTTATAGTCTAGCGAATAAAGCAAAAAAAACGTATAATATTAAATAACAAAATGCAAGAGGAGTCTTTTTCATGGTGACAACTACAATGAAAACGTATAATAAGGATCAAATTGCTACGTTATATGATTTTTTCGAAAAGAAATCTGATCAGGAAAATCAAAGAAAGATGCTTGATTTTTTAGGAAAAAAGGACCAAGGGACACTCAATATTTGTTTTAGTGGACATTTTTCAGCCGGAAAATCAACGTTTATCAATAAATTAATGAGCAAACCACTATTGCCGCAAAGTCCTATACCAACCAGCGCGAATATTGTCGAGATTAAGCGTGGTACAGAAAAAGTTATCGTCCATTTTACGGAAAGCAAGCCTGTTCAAATAGACAGTTCCATTCCAGTAAATGATTTGCATGCACTATGTCGTGATGGGGAGAAAATAAAAAAGCTTGAAATTTATAAAGATTTGAAAGCTTTGCCAGAGAATGTAACGATAATGGATACACCCGGAATAGATGCTGCAGATGATGCGGACAGGTTGATGACAGAATCTGCTTTACATACAGTAGATGTATTGTTTTATGTTATGGACTATAACCATGTTCAATCTGAAGTAAACGCTATGTTTTTAAAGCATTTAGAAAGTAAAAAGAAACCATATTATGTTGTCGTTAACCAAATTGATAAACATGATGAACAGGAAATACCGTTCGAACAATTTCGACAAAGTTTGGTTTCCGTTTTTGAACAATGGGACATTTCTCCAAACGGGGTTTATTATACTTCTTTGACTGAACCGGAATTGTCAATGAACCAATGGCAGCAAGTAATAACAGAGCTAGAAAATTGGATGACTCCCGGGTCTTCAGCTCAAGTGGATAAAACGATAAAAGATGGATTAGAAGAAATTACTGATCAGTATATTTCTAATTTAGAAAAGCAAAAGAATGATGTAATCAACCACTTAGAACAAGAACTTTATGAAACAACTCCAGCTGGTTCATTATCCTATCAAGAGGCTTTAGATAAAAAAAACAAGTTGGAGAATCATAAGAAAACGGTAAAAGAAAAGTATCATAAGTTATTGGATGATACGATTAAAAATGCACCCTTAATGCCCTATGAATTAAGAGAACTAGCCACTGATATGCTAAAGGCTTTTGAGCCAAACTTTAAAACGGGGTTATTTCGAAACAAGAAAAAAATAAAAAAAGAAAGAGAGACCCGGTTAGAGAGATTCTATAAGCAGCTGACAGAACAAGTCGAAGTCAATATAGAATGGAAGCTTAGAGATAAGTTAACGGAATTCCTAAAAGATTTTGTTACGGTTTCGTTTCCAGATTCTATTTTTAAAGACGATTTTGATAAGCATGACTGTACAGACTTCATGAGTGAAGGAACAAAAGTGAATGGTGATTATGTACTTGTCTATACGGACAAGATTAGTCAGCATGTTAAGAAAATGTATAGACAATATTATAAAGATCAATGGTTTCAGTTTGAAAACCAAATATTTCAAAAACTGGATGAGCAAATAGATGAATTATCTTTTATTATTAACATGGAAAAAGAAAGGGAAATAAAGCAAAAACAAATCCAATTGGAACAACAAAACGTTGTCGATGAAAAAAAACACTTAGATATCATTTTGAAAGAGAAAGAAACGGTGAATGAAGAAACCTTTCAATATGTAATGAATTTGATGAAAAAACGCTCTATAGCTAAAGTGGTTGATTTTAATCAGGTGAAAAGGAATCAGAAGCCTTCAACAGAACTTAAGCCATCTATCGAAAAAAAATCAGAGAAAAATAGAAGTCGATTTATATTTGAACAAACATTACAGGATGCAATCGATGTATCAGATCATTTGGAGTCTATATCAGCCTTGGAATCCGTGAGAAAAGATCTTATTTCAAAAGCCGAAAGGTTAAAAAATAGAAATTTTACAATTGCTTTGTTCGGAGCATTTAGTGCTGGGAAATCATCTTTCGCCAACGCCTTAATAGGGAAAGATGTCCTACCAGTTTCACCAAATCCAACAACAGCGGCAATCAATAAGATCAGCCCATCTAATTCCAACTATCGTCACGGTGATGTATTGGTAACGCTAAAGAGTGAACAAGAATTAATAGCAGATATCAAAACTATTTTAGCAGATAAAGATTTTTCAGACCTTTTATCTATTTACAAATGGTTGAATAAAATGAATATAAATAAGTTGAAGATTGATCATCAACATAAATCATTTTTATCTGCTTTTGTCAGTGGATTTACCGATATGAAGTCAAGAGTGGGTACCTCTTATTTGATTGAGTTACAAGCATTTCATCGCTATGTGCAAGATGAAACACTTGCTTGTTTTGTTAAAGAAATGGAATTGTTTTATGATTGTCCCTTAACCCAAAATAATATTACGCTTGTTGATACCCCAGGGGCCGACTCTGTCAACGCAAGGCATACAGATTTATCTTTTTCTTACATTAAGAGTGCTGACGCTATTTTGTTTGTAACTTATTACAATCATCCATTCGCTAAACCCGATCAAGAGTTCTTAACAAGGTTGGGGAGAGTAAAAGATGCATTTCAGCTAGACAAGATGTTTTTTATTATCAATGCAATGGATTTAGCGAAAGATCAGCAAGAAGTAGAAATGGTAACACAATATATAAAAGAACAATTACAAGAATTTGACATTTATCAACCTAGAATGTACCCGTTATCAAGTAAATTAGCTCTAAATGAAAAATTGTCGAACCAAGAAGGGACAGAATCAGGTTTTTCTATATTGGAAGATGACTTTTATTTGTTTATAAAAGAAGAATTAACCCAGATGAGTATGCAGGCCATATATACCGATATAGTACGAGCACATGCGTTAATTGAAAAATGGCTAGAGTGGGGACAAAGTGACGAAACGCGTAAAGAAGAACTGCTACACAATAATAAGGCTAATAAAGAAAAAATGATGAACCTTATTAAGGGGAAAGACTCTTCCTATCATACGAAAGCAATAAAGCAAAAATTAAATAAACAATGCTTCTATGTCCAACAACGATTATCTATTCAATTTACAGATTTATTTCGTGCAGAAGTGCATCCCGGTGCCATTCAATCGAGTGGAAGAAGAGGAAAAGAACAACTTAAGTTAGCAATAGAGGCCTTTTTACAAGGAATTAACAAAAGAATTAGGCATGAGTTGGAAGCTATTTTTGTCCGAATGGAGACAACTTGGAATAAAGAGATGTATGGGATGTGGAAGGAAATAAATGAAGATATGAAAAAGATAGATGCATCTTTTTCATTGTCAAGTTTCGAAACGATAGCTATTGAGACTCCTGGATTGGAGCTTGAGCCAATTGGTTTGCAAGATAAGGAGATCCAATCATTCGTTGCAAATTATAAAGATACCAAAGGATTTTTTGCACTGGATGGCAGACAGGAATTGGAAGCTGCTCTTAAAGAAAAAGTGCTGAACTTATGGAATAATTATATGACAAAAGCAGAAGACCAGTTATATTCGTTCTATGAAGATATCTGGAAAGAAAAAGAACATCAAATTCGGACAGACTACCAAGATGAGCTTACTTCCTATTATGAGCATATGAATCATGGGTTAATGCAAACAGCGCAAGATTTAGATCAATTACAAAAATTGGAACCTTTATTAAAACAAAAACTAAAATAACATTCATGAAAGAGCGTTTTTCCACTGTGTGTTGATTTTACTACACAGTTGAACCAAACTGTGTAATAGTATGGTGTGAGTGTATAAATACCGCTACAGAAATATACTTCGCTTTCCGCGGGCACGGCTTCAGCTTCCTCGGCAGAACCCCGCTGCCTGCGGGATTTTCAGCTCGTGCTTTTCCCGCAGGATCTACGTATATTTCTTCCGCTGTTGTGTAGTAAGAATGTTGTTTTTTCTCATTTAAAACGAACACATTTTGCTCGTGAGGAGGCTGAAGCCTTCCCCACGGCAAAGAAGACACTGCGAAAGTGACCAAAGGGAGCTTGAGTAGATGTCGCACTTGTACCCTTGGGTGAAAGCGAGTGTTTTTCCGCAGCGGTGATTAAGCACTAATCGTGAGACGAGTGGGAGGAAGCTATTCAAAGTTACTGCGCAGTTTATGGCTTTTGTGTCACAAGGGTTTATTCTAAAAGTAATAATTTTTAGAAAATTGCTTATGTAAACAGCTAGCGATTATGTGCTAGCTGTTTATGATTTTTTTGTACTGTTTGGTTTTGAGTAGGGAATATGGGATGGAAGTTGATCAAAGCCTCGTCCGATATGCTTAGCCGTGTGACTGTCTGAACCAGAGATAAGAGGGATATCTAATTGATCAGCGAAACGTATGATATCAACTGGCGGATAAATATCTCCGCAGTCTTCTTTATATAAGCCTGCTGTATTAATGTCCAACTCCATTTTTTTCTCTCTGATCAGATCTAATAAATGATAAATTTCTTTTTGATATGATTTTTTGGTTGTGTAAACCTTTTGATATTTATCAATTAAATTGATGTGTCCCATTCTTTTCGGTTTATAGAACCCTAAATCAGATTGTATTGCCTTTTCCATCGTATGGTAATACTTTTGATAGACAATGTCGATATCGCCAAATTGTTTTATAATATCACCAAATGCATCACAACTAAAGTCAATGCAAACATACTGGTTTTTGGGAGTTTTTAACATATGGACAGATAGGATGGCATCCTCTATATATGGACCATATTCTGAAAGAAATTGCGTAATGTCCTTTTCATAACCTTCGATATAGTCAACCTCAAATCCAAGGTTGATTTTTATATCTCCTTTATAAGCATGTTGACAATCTCTAATCGATTGTATGTAGGATTCCATATCATCCCAGTTCATTGCACTGTCCTTATCAGGGGTAGGATCTTGAAAAGCATGTGGTAAAGGGGCATGCTCCGTAAATGTAATTTCTTGTAATCCCTTTTCGATCGCTTTTTCTATATACTGATGTAACCTATCATTTGATCCGTGTGGACAAAAAGGGGTATGTACGTGATAATCACCATTTTGTTTCATTGTTATATCTCCTTTCCCTAATCATCATAAACTGTTTGTCAAGAAAACTAAAGGTTTTATTGACATTTTTTAAATGAATGTGGTATTGTTAATACAACTGATCGCTTTATCACGGTAGAGTGATAAAACAATAAAGTGGAGTAGGATGTGAGTAATGATGTTTTTACCTGCTGGTAGTCAAGATGAAACAGGTAATCAAATTTCGAATCGATTGAGAGCGAATGAAATTTTTCGAAATATTACAGAAGAACGAAATTTCAAACCAATATCAACACCGGTTATAGAATATGCTAATACATTTATTAATCCAGTTGCAGGCATGGATTTACAGAACATGCTGAAATGGTTTAATCATGAAGGGGACATTGAGGTCTTGCGTCCGGATTGGACTGCAGCTGTTGCTCGTGCTGTAGCTAATCAGCATCCATCTGAACAAAAATGGTCGTATCAGGGATCTGTTTTTCGTATGGATAAAGATGGTACAGAGAGCAGACAAGCAGGTATTGAAATGGTACATACAGACAGTTTTTTGGGAGAGAGTGAATGTCTATTAACTGCTGTATATTATTTAAAAAGCTTATCTATAAATCAATACGTAATGGAGCTTGGGCATACGAAAATTTTTGAAGAAATCATTGCACCATTTCCTTTTAGTGATAAGGATGAAGAGGCACTTCGTATTGCGATGCATGATAAACGAACAGACTTAGTAGAACAAATTGTAAGGGACCTGGGATATAAAGAATTAGTTGAGCCTCTTACTAATTTAATAGATGCGTATGGTTCAAAAGAAATGATCGAAAGATATGAACAAATTTGGTCTGAACGACCTGAATTATTAACGATTTTAGAAGAATTAAAAAATATGATCCAACTTTTAGAAGAGATTGGTGAAACAGAAGTGATTGTTGATTTAGGTCGTGTGAAAAATCTACCATATTATGACGGCATGATGTTTAGGGGGTTTTTAACCCAAAATGGCGCCACTTGTTTTTCAGGCGGTCGTTATGATCGTTTATATAAGCAATTTAATCAAGAAACAACGGCAGTGGGGTTGGCGTTTGATGTAGATATTTTAGCTAGTCAAATGGATCAAAAACAATGGAAAGAAAAAATCTGTTTACTAGCAACGCCAAAAACACATGCTGTTGCGGAAAAATTCCGCCATGAATTTCGGGATAAAATAGTAGACATCCGGTACGAAATAACAAATAATCAAGCTTATGATAAAGTATATGATTTAGTAGAGGATAACAGTGGGTACAAGGTGGTGGAAAGATGAAGCCAATTATCGCATTAACAAAAGGACGCTTAGAAAAGCAATTTTTAAAATTTTTTCAAACATTGGATTATGATGTTGAACCACTTCTAAACAAAGGGAGAAAATTACAGGTAGAAACAGATCAATTTTCTTTCTTCTTTGCTAAAGGAGTAGATGTAACCACATATGTGGAAAATGGGATCGCTGATCTAGGAGTGGTTGGCGGTGATATATTAATTGAACATCAGCCAGATGTCTATAATTTATTCCCTTTACCTTTTGGAGAATGTCGTATGGCTCTTGCAACAAAAGATGGTTATATATGGCCAGATCAAAAGAAACGTATTGCTAGTACTTTTACGAACATAACAAAAGAGTATTTTAAAAATAAGGGAGAATCTGTCGATATTATTAAACTTGAAGGATCTGTGGAATTAGCTCCTATTTTAGGTTTAGCAGATGCTATAGTAGATATCGTAGAAACCGGCACTACATTAAAAGAGAACGGTCTTGTAGTCGAGGATGAATTTTTAACCTTTAGCGCTAGACTTATAGCCAATCGCTCTACATTAAAGGTGAAAAGAGAACAGCTTGTACCAGTAATTGAGGCGTTTAAGAAAGGAGCGAAGGAAACATGATCAAACAATTATCAGAGGAACAATTTTTATCTCAAGCTTTACCTAAAAAAACAAATAGCAAAGAGAAACAACAATTTTTACAAGCCGCGAGTGAGATTATAGATGAAGTTCAACTTAATGGAGATCAGGCTGTAAGAAAATATGTAGAGAAATTTGATGGCAAAGCTCCAGACCATTTTTTGCTGAGTGATGCGGATCGTCAAAAAGCTTGGGATAAAGTAGATAATAAGATTATCGAATCCTTACAAAAAGCAGCTGAGAATATTCGTTCCTTTCATTCAAAACAGCTGTCTACTTCTCGCATGATGGAAACAGAACAAGATATTATTTCTGGTCAGCTATTCCGACCATTGGATCGAATTGGGATTTATGTACCAGGTGGAACGGCATGCTACCCGTCTTCCGTTCTAATGAATGCTATACCGGCTGTATTAGCTGGTGTAAGTGAAGTGGTTATGGTAACACCAGTTAAAAATGGAGAAGAAATTGCTCCCATTCTTTCTGTTGCTGCAGATATTGCAGGAGTAACAAAGATTTATCAAGTTGGTGGTGTGCAAGCCGTAGCTGCTTTAGCATATGGAACAGAATCTATTCCTTCCGTTGACAAAATTGTTGGGCCAGGGAACGCATATGTAGCTGCTGCAAAGTCATTAGTTTTTGGTGATGTTGGGATAGATATGATTGCAGGACCTAGTGAAGTGGCCATTATTGCAGATGAAACGGCTAAATCATCCTATGTCGCAGCAGATTTAATCGCACAGGCAGAGCATGATGTGAATGCACGGGCTTTTCTCATTTCAACATCAGCTTCATTAATTAAACAAGTTGAAAAAGAATTGGAAATTCAGTGCGATGTTTTACCTAGACAATCTATTGCTACAGCATCTTTAAAAGACAAAGGAGCAAGCGTTCTGGTAGAATCGCTTGAACAAGCATTTCAATTAGCGAACCAAATAGCTCCAGAACACTTAGAAATCCAAGTAAATGATGCTTTGTCATATTTAAGTAAAGTAAAGCATGCAGGTTCTGTGTTTTTAGGACACTATACACCTGAAGCTTTAGGTGACTACTTCGCGGGTCCTAACCATGTATTACCAACTTCTGGGACAGCTCGTTTTTCTTCTGGATTATCTGTCGATGACTTTGTGAAGAAAACAACTTTTTTATATTATTCAGAAGAAGCCTTACAACATGCTGGCGAGCATGTGATAAATATTGCAAATGAAGAACAACTAGAAGGACACGGTAAGGCAGTAGTGAAACGTTTGGAGGAGAATAATCATGAGAAAAGCTAGTAAGACACGTGAAACGGCTGAGACAAAAATAGATATTTCCGTAGACTTGGATGATGCGAGTCATGTTCAAATTCAAACTGGTGTAGGGTTTTTTGACCATATGTTAGAACTGCTAGCTCGCCATGGGCGTATCGGATTAGATGTGAAAGCCGATGGCGATCTACATATCGATAGTCATCACACTGTAGAAGATGTTGGCATTGTTTTAGGTCAATTAATAAAAGAAGCACTTGGTGATAAAAAACAAATTAACCGCTACGGTCACGCTTATGTGCCTATGGATGAATCACTTGGATTTGTCTCCTTAGATATTAGCGGAAGACCATTTTTAGTATTTAATGCAAGCTTTGATAACCCAACTTTAGGTAATTTTGATACAGAGCTTGTTCAAGAATTCTTACAGGCGTTTGCTTTCCAATCAGGCATTACGTTGCATGTTAACGTATTGTATGGCCAAAATACTCATCACAAAATTGAGGCGATTTTTAAAGCGTTAGGCCGCTCATTAGCTGAAGCAATCAAAATAAATCCGGAAATCCAAGGAGTTAATTCGACAAAGGGGTTAATTGAATGATAGCAATAGTTGATTATGGTATGGGAAACGTAGCTAGTGTTAAAAATGCATTTCAAAATTTAGGGTATGAGGTCACGATAACCGACTCAGTTGCAGAATTGGAAAAAGCCAGCCATATTATTTTACCAGGAGTTGGATCTTTTAAAGCAGCGGTGCAAGAAATAGAAGATCGTCAATTAAAAGAGCCTTTAAGACAATTAGCGAAAGATAAACCATTTTTGGGTATTTGCTTAGGCATGCAGCTCCTTTTTGATAGAGGGTATGAAAATGGAATAGCTGAGGGCTTAGGCCTGATTCCTGGGGAAGTAAACCGTATAGAAACAAAATATATATTACCTCATATAGGATGGAATCAATTACAAATTAAAATGGGGCACGATCCTTTCACTCCTTTTCAGGATAAGCATGTATATTTTGTTCACTCTTATCAAGCAAGAACAGAGCAAGATTACTTAGTAGCGACCACTGACTATGGTACAACCATACCCGCTATTGTTCGAAGTGGTCACGTTTTTGGAATCCAATTTCATCCAGAAAAAAGCGGAGAAGTTGGAGTAGGTTTATTAAAAGTATTTATGGAAGAAACGAAATAACGGGGGATAGTCATGAAAATTTTACCAGCGATCGATTTAATTGATGGAAAGTGTGTACGCCTTTATCAAGGTGACTTTTCGAAAACAGAACAAGTTGGAAGTGATCCAATTTCTCAACTAAAAACCTTTTTAGCTGACGGTGCTGAAATTGTTCATATTGTGGATTTAGATGGTGCAAGAAGTGGAGAGGCCAGACAATATCAATTAATTGAACAACTATGTGAAATAGCTACAGTACCTGTTCAAGTAGGTGGAGGTATTCGAGATATTGAAACAATAGAAAAATTAGTAAATGCTGGAGCTGATCGATTAGTGATTGGTACTGCAGCATTGGAGGATGAGGAATTTCTACGTGAAGCGTTAGAGCGTTTTGGTAAGCATATTGTAGTAGGTATTGATGCAAAAAATGAAATGGTGGCGACACGTGGATGGGAAAACGTTTCGGAAATGCATTACATTACCTTTGCCGAAAAGATGGAAGCATTAGGTGTGCAAACTATAGTGTTCACAGATATTTCTCGAGATGGTACGTTGACAGGTCCCAACTTAGAGCAATTGCAAAAGTTGAATGATGCTGTAAATTGTAAAATCGTAGCATCTGGCGGTGTGAGCAGCAACGAAGATATTGAAGCCCTTGATCAAATCGGTATTAAAGAAGCGATCGTGGGAAAAGCCATCTATGATGGAAAGGTTACCTTAAAGGGGTTGAAGTCGTGATTGCAAAACGTATTATTCCATGCCTTGATGTAAAAGAAGGAAAAGTGGTGAAAGGTACAAATTTTGTTGGGTTAAGGGAATTAGGTGATCCGGTAGAAATGGCATCTAATTATTCAAAAGCTGGAGCAGATGAGATTATTTTTTTAGATATATCGGCTACTAATGAGGGGCGCCAAACGATGGTAGATATTGTGCGTCAAACAGCTGAAAACGTATTTGTACCATTTACAGTTGGTGGTGGAGTTCGTTCGATTGAAGATGTCAATCGTTTGCTTAAAGCGGGTGCAGATAAGGTAGGAATGAATTCAGCAGCTGTGCAAAACCCTTCACTTATAACAGAGTCTTCTGAAAGGTTTGGAGCACAATGTACGGTTGTAGCAGTGGATGCTAAAAGTGTTGGAGATAGTTGGCATGTGATGACACATGGTGGTAGTAAAGATACCGGCATTGATGCGATTGAATGGGTGAAAGAAGCAGAGGCTAAAGGTGCTGGAGAAATTTTATTAACAAGTGTGGATACAGATGGAGTAAAGAACGGTTTTGATCTCGACCTAACAGAAGCAGTGGTAGAGGCGGTTAGAATTCCAGTTATTGCTTCAGGAGGTGTCGGCAAACCCGAACATTTTCCGGAAGTATTTAATCAAACAAATGTATCAGCTGGACTAGCAGCTTCCATCTTTCATGAAAATACCTTTACCGTTAAAGAAGTAAAAAACGTTTGTAAACAGCAAGGAGTGAATGTTCGTGAGGCCTGATTTTTCGAAGGGATTAATTCCAGCAATCATAACCAATTATTATACAAAAGATGTATTAATGCTTGCTTATATGAATGAAGAAGCTTATCAGAAAACGTTAGAAACGAAGCAAACATGGTTTTATTCCAGATCACGTGATGAATTGTGGAATAAAGGGGCAACTTCTGGTAATACGCAAGAAGTGCAGTCCATTGATTTAGATTGTGATCAAGATACTTTGCTGATACAAGTTATCCCAGCAGGCCCTGCTTGCCATACAGGGGAAGTTTCTTGCTTTTATAACCGAGTAGCAGAAACAGAAACAAGCTTTGATGCATCCATTATGGAACAAGTAATGGATGAAGTGGGGCAACGTAAAACGGAGCGTGTTGAAAATTCTTATACGAATTATCTCTATGATAAAGGTGTCGACAAAATTGGTAAAAAAGTAATCGAAGAAGCAGGAGAGGTTGTCATTGCATCTAAAAACAATGACAAAGAAGAGTTAACGAATGAAGTAAGTGATTTGCTTTACCATACATTCGTCATGATGGCTAATCAAGGCGTTTCATTAAATGATGTTAAACAGGAACTATCTAACCGTTTTGCGAAAAAAGGAAACAGCAAAGGCGACCGCGCAGAAATCAAAAAATGGTAAAAAACCATCTAGATTATTAATGATTTCTAAAATGCATCAATTTCATAGCAGAAGAATACTGAAACATAATGACAATTAAGTGAATGCTTCACATTACCGCTCCGGCAATACACTACGCTGATAGTGTTGTTTTGAATATAAAAAAGTGTAGCACATTAAACGAACTTTTCAAGAATCTTACTTGAATAGAACACTACTCAAAGCTGCGGAAAAATGTGACACTCCTGGGGGAACAGCGCGAGCTGAAGATCCCGCAGGCAGTGGGTTTCTGCCGAGGAAGCTGAAGCCGTGCCGCGTGCCTAGCAAGCCGTTCATTGCTAATTGG
>NZ_WIXM01000020.1 GCF_010993965.1 Gracilibacillus sp. YIM 98692
AAAGTCCTCCTAAAAAATGGAGGACTTTTTCAGTGGCTTCGAACAGCGCGAGCTGAAGATCCCGCAGGCAGTTTGCTGCCGAGGAAGCTGAAGCCGTGCCCCCGGAAAGCGAAGTATATTTCTGGAGCGGTATTCAGAGCTTTTTTAAGGCTTATGTCGCAGTTTGGTTCTGATGCGAATTAGGTGCGGATAAAGTGAATAGAACCGGGTCGATTTTGCCAGAGTTTTTATAAGGAAGCTTTATAGATCGCAATAGCATCTTCTCGATTTAATGATTTAAAGTTACCAAATTCCGGTTTCGCTGTTACTGTTCTGTCTGCCATTTCTTCAATCGAATCTTCCGTAATGTCATAGTCATCAAGTGCAGCTGGTGCATCAATGCTGTTCCAAAATGCACGTAGTCTATCAATACCTTCTAGTCCTATTTCTTTATCTGATTTTCCTTCAGGCTCCACATCAAATAATCGAATCGCTAGTTGCTTAAAACGATCTATGTTCTCATCAATAGAATATTTCATCCAATTAGGGAAAAGAATCGCTAAACCACCTCCGTGTGGAATGTCATGTACAGCAGAAACCGCATGCTCTAAGTTGTGAGTCGCCCAATCCCCATGATACCCCATACTTACCATACCGTTTAATGCCATTGTTCCATTATACAAGATTGTAGCACGATACGTTTCATTTTCTAAATCCTCTAATAGTTTAGGTGCTGTTTCGATTACCGTTTTTAATATACCTTCCACCATGCGATCCTGGAGAATCGTATTTTCTTCATGATGGAAGTAGTGCTCAAGTGCATGAGACATAATATCTACGATGCCATAAACGGTTTGATTTTTGGGCACTGACTTA
Organism: Gracilibacillus sp. YIM 98692; assembly: GCF_010993965.1. GTDB lineage: Bacteria > Bacillota > Bacilli > Bacillales > Amphibacillaceae > Gracilibacillus. Next base: position 856 of record NZ_WIXM01000020.1, read on the forward strand.
GTAAAGGCGGGATCTAAAATGGAAAAAACAGGATATGTATAAGGGCTTCCCCAGCCATGCTTTTCCTTGGTTTCCCAGTTTGTAATAACTGAACCAGGATTCATTTCAGAACCTGTTGCCGCAAGTGTCAAGACTGTACCAAAAGGAAGTGCACCTGTAACTTGTTCTTTTTTCGTTACAATATCCCAAATATCTGCCTCTGATTTAGCCCCAGCTGCTATAGCCTTTGTACAATCTATGGTACTACCGCCGCCAACTGCTAGAATAAAATCAATACTCTCTTTATGGCAAATATCTACGCCTTTTCTAGCAGTAGTAACTCGTGGATTAGGTTCTACACCGCTTAATTCGAATATTTCTTTATTTTCCTTATTTAAAATGTCTATAACTTGATCATAAAGGCCATTTCGTTTAATACTGCCCCCTCCATAAACGAGCAGAATGTTTTGGCCAAAGTTAGAAAGCTCATCTGTTAACTGTGACAGTTGTCCTTTTCCGAAATGAAGCTTTGTTGGATTGTGGTAAGTAAAGTTTTGCATGCTTGGATCCCTCCTGTAATTAAATTAAATATTCTTTTTTAATATGGCAATGATTATAGTTGATGTAAAGAAATTTGTTTCTTCCTAAAAAAGGTTTAAACATTTGGAGGAAAAGGAATAGTGTTGATAGAATATAGGTGTAAAACCATAATCTGGTTTTAATTTTAGATGAGGAGTGGTTAATAATGAGTAATGTTTTATTTACATCAAAAGCAACAGCACAAGGTGGTCGAGATGGCCATGTTAAGTCAGATGACGGCTTAATTGATCTTGATTTAGTCAATCCTGCTGGTGACGGAGATGGAAAAGGTTCTAACCCAGAACAACTTTTTGCAGCAGGGTATTCTGCATGCTATGATGGTGCACTAAACTTGATGGCTTCTAAGCAAAACAAAGAGATAGATTCCAGCATTACATCAGAAGTAAGTCTTTTAAAAGATGAACAAGATGGTGGATTTAAAATTGGTGTTGTCTTAAATGTTGAAATTAAAGGTGTAACACAAGAAGAAGCAGAAGAGTTAGCAAAACAAGCTCATGATTTCTGTCCATACTCTAAAGCAACAAGAGGAAATATTGATGTGGAATTAAAACCAAAAGCAGTCTAAACATACAATGAGCCTCACACAAGAAAGTGTGAGGCTTCTGCTTTTTGGCAGACTTCTTTTATTTATTTTTAATCATATCCATAAAAGCGTGTACGAATTCGATACCTTGATAAGAAATAAGGCTGATAGCGGTGAAAGAAAACATACAGACCATGATTATTCGTATTACATGCATCCAATCTCCCCTCCTTTAAAAAATTATCTTTTTAAAGGAGATAAAATCACATAATTCGATTGATAAAATACTGGTGTCAAAAGCTGCTTCAACCTAGTCCATGTCAAGATAGGAAGGTCAACTATTTTTGTTCTGTGTATAAAGGAAAGTATGAGTACCAACGAAAATGTTGAATCTGTTAAATCATGATCTGAATTGGTTGACTCGAAATTTTCTGAAATAACAAGATTATTTTCAATAATAGAAATAACCTGAATCTGTTTATCTTGTGTAAGTAGACAGGGGAACCAGATGGTCATTGCTATAATCAGCAAAGCGATGTATTTTATCACTTAAAACAGCCCCTTTATATTAAAGCCTACTTACATAATATTATATGTGAATCGAAAACAGAAGTATTTCCTGCACATTATTCGTTTGATAAAACATATTCTCCCCTGCTGGCACCTATTCCGAATGCGATCATGATACATGTTATGATGATGATCGTGATAATAGCAGGGTTCCAGTCCCCTGTGATGTCAAAGATGAATCCAATCGTAAAAGGGCCAATCGATGCAAGTAAGTATCCAAATGACTGTGACATTCCTGATAGTTCTGCTGCCTGTTGTGCATTTTCGGTACGTAGCCCTAAAAAAGTTAAGGCAAGACTAATGCTGGAACCGAGCATAAAACCAATAAGTGTTACCCAAAGAACTGTTAACCATAATGGACTAGAAAAAAGGAGTCCTATATAGCCAATCAATGCAGAAGTACCAAAGCTAAGAACAATCATCTTTTGATTGGTTAACTTACTTGCGAGCACTGGTGTCAGAAAAGTAAGAGGCAAGCTAATAAATTGCATATAGGCTATAAACCAGCCAGCTGTTGCAGCTGTAAACCCATTGGAAATTAAAATTTCCGCTAGCCATGAAATAGTCACATAAAAAAGAAACGATTGCAGTCCCATAAAAATTGTTACTTGCCATGCTAGGCCAGAGCGAAGCATTCTTTTTGTACTAGGTTCGTATAATTTTACGCTTTCCTTAATAGGTGCTTTTTTCATTGCATATGCCCAAACAAAAACCCCGATGATGGTTAGCATGCTCCAACTAGCTAATGAAAGTTTCCATCCTAGCTGATTGGTTAGTGGAACACTCAGGCCTGAACCAATAGCCGCAAAACCGGCCATCGAAGTCGTATAAAGCCCTGTCATGAGCCCTATTTTAGTAGGAAAAGCTGCCTTAATAGTGCTAGGTAAAATGACATTAATGATGGCAATCCCAACACCAACAAGTGTAGTTCCGATAAATAAACATAATAAATAGGCGATGGAGCGAATCCATATGCCGCCAAGTAAAATCAACAAACCGATGAGTAACGTACGTTCATTGCCAATTTTATTCCCCATACGGGGAGCAATAGGGGACATAATAGCAAATGCTAATAAGGGTAAACTTGTAATTAGTCCAGCATTCCAGTTGGCCATGGCAAGATCATCACGAATGATTCCAATAATAGGTCCAACCGCTGTTATAGCTGGACGTAAATTTATCGCAAGTATAATGATCCCTGCTATAAAAATAGTAATCCCCATTTTATTCATGTGACTACTCATAAAAAGTTCACCTGCTTTCTGGCTTTATAAAGAACAAAAACATCAATTGTATGCTAAAATAAGTAAATGAGTTAATCTTTTCTTAACATTAACAAAGAATAACATAAATATAATAGAAGGAGATATGAATCTGGTTTTATGGAGTAAATATTTTTCGAATGAAAGAAGGGACATGATGAACAACAAATTTATCGCTGAGCTACTTTCATGGCTTAAGGCGTTAGCGATTGCTTTAATTATTGTATTAGTTTGCCGGCATTTTTTGATCACTCCATCTGTTGTTAAAGGGGAATCCATGATGCCAAGCCTAGAAGATGGCGATCGTATTATTTTAAGTAAGGTCAGTAAAATTGAACGTTTTGACGAAATCGCATTTCAAGCACCAGATTCAAGGGATAACTATGTGAAGAGAATTATTGGGGTTCCAGGGGATAGTGTCAAGATGGATAATGACCAGTTATACATTAACGGAAAAAAAGTAGAGGAACAATATTTAGAGGATACTAAAAGGTTATTACCAGAGGGAGACCAATTGACAAATGACTTTACTCTTGTCGATATCACTGGTCAGGAAATCGTCCCAGAGGGAAAATATTTTGTACTGGGTGATAATCGTCGTGTAAGCAAAGACAGTCGGTCCTTTGGTTTTATAGATGAAGAGGATATAATTGGTGATGTAAAAATGCGAATTTGGCCTTTACAATCCTTTGGTGTAATAGAGTAAGCTTTCGACAGTGCAGGTATAGCGTTAATTTTTAACACATGACACAAACCTTCGTTTTTCTTATGCTTGACATTTAGTGTCATTAGTGTTTTATTGTACATAAATGAATAAGAGAGATCCGCTAGGGGTGCCGTTCGAACGGCTGAGATAAGAATAGTGTTTCTTTATCCCTTTGAACCTGAACTGGTTAGCGCCAGCGTAGGAAAGTGGAGTTGGAACATACTACTGTATGAAGAATTTATCTTTATAGTATTCAAACCGCTCTGCTTTTACGTAGAGCGGTTTTTTTAACCTCTTTAGCTGGTCTTTCATTTATAACAAGGGGAGGAATAAAAATGGGTTTTTCAGATGAGTTAAGAAAAATAGCAGATGATGTATATCAAGGGATATTTGAGCATCCATTTGTGACAGGTCTAGGGGAAGGAAATCTAAAGAAAGAAGCTATTATTCATTATGTGAAAGCAGACTTTGAATATCTAAATGCTTTTATTAATATTTACGGATTAGCTATTGCTAAGAGTGATCATAGGGACGATATGACCTATTTTCATAATCAAATATCTTTTATTTTAAATAGTGAAATACATCCGCATCATAACTTGTGTCAGGTAGCAGGGGTTTCTTATGATGAAGTACAAGGATATCCGTTACCACCTACAGCAGATCACTATGTCAAGCATATGAAGAGTGTGTCCCAACATGGTAGTATTGGGGAACTAATCGCTGCACTGTTACCTTGTCCATGGACTTATTTGGAAATTGGTCATTATTTAAAAGAGAAGTACAAACCGGCTCCAGATCATCCCTTTTACGATTGGATTACCTTCTATGCTAAGGAAGAAGTGGATTCCGTAACTAGTACTTTAAGAGAAAAGCTGGATAAATGGGCACAAAATGTAGGAGAAAGTGAAAAGGAAAAAGCAAAAGACGCTTTCATGAAAAGCTGTCAACTAGAATACTTATTTTGGGAAATGGCTTACCGTGTAGAAGAATGGCCTTTTTCATTAGAGGGGAAGGTGAAACAAGCATGAGTATAGTACGCAGTGCATTAACCATAGCGGGTACAGACCCAACAGGTGGAGCAGGCATTCATGCAGATCTAAAAACCTTTCAAGAAAGAGAAGTATATGGTATGAGCGTGCTTACTTCCATTGTAGCTCAAAATACAATGGGGGTAGAAGCAGTGGAACACTTGCCTGTATCTTTTATCAGCAAACAATTTGATGCAGTGTGGCATGATATCAAGCCAGATGCTGTTAAATCCGGTATGATTGCGACTATTGATATGATGGAACTTATTGCAGAAAAATTAAAAGATAGTGATACCCCATACGTGATTGACCCTGTTATGGTGGCAAAAAGCGGCGACCCGCTTATGGAGGAAAAGTCCCGTGCTGTCATTAGAGATCTACTTATTCCTTTAGCCACTATCGTTACACCAAATGTACCAGAAGCAGAATTCTTAGTTGATTTTTCTATCGAAACCAACCAAGATGCTGAAAAAGCTGCTAAGTATATTGTGGAAGAATTAGGAGCACAAGCAGCGGTTGTAAAAGGTGGTCATTTAACGGGTGAAGCAAAAGATGTGTTATATGATGGAAAAGAGTTTTCCTATTTCACGTCTGAAAGATTAGATACAAAGCATACTCATGGTACAGGATGTACTTTTTCTGCTGCCATTACGGCAGAGTTAGCGAAAGGGAAAACGGTGAAAGAAGCAGTAGAAATAGGAAAAGCGTTTATTACGGATGCGATTAAGTATTCCCTAATGTTAGGAAAAGGAAATGGTCCTACCAACCATTGGGGCCACCGTTTACAAGGATTGCCGAACAGCAAATAGAGAGGGTGTCCAGCATGGAAAATTGGGCTAGAATGATAGAACAAGTGAGAGAGAAGCAGCCACTTATCCATAATATAACTAACCAAGTGGTGATGAATTTTACCGCAAATGGACTTTATGCAATGGGAGCTTCTCCAGTCATGGCACATGCGAAAGAAGAAGTGGAAGATATGGCTCGTATAGCTAACGCTGTTGTACTGAATATTGGGACTTTAACGCAGGATCAAGTGGATGCTATGATTTTAGCTGGAAAAGCAGCTAATCAAGTTGGGATTCCGGTCGTATTAGATCCAGTAGGTGTAGGAGCTACTCCGCTTCGTACAAAGTCAGCAGAACGTATCATACGGGAAGTGAAATTATCTATAATCAGAGGTAATGCTGGAGAGATAGCTAGTCTAGCAGGGGTGGAAGCAGAAGTAAGAGGCGTAGACTCTGAAGGAGAGTTCCATTTAGAGCAACTGGCTGAAGCTGCTTTTCATAAATGGGAAGTACCTGTTGCTATTACAGGTGCGCAAGATTTGGTGTATGATGGATCAAGTGGTTACCTTATTTCAAATGGTCATCCATTACTATCTAAAGTAACGGGAACTGGATGCTTATTAACATCGGTTATCGCATCATTTCTAGCTGTAGAGGGAAATGTGTTACAAGCTGCAGCAAGTGCTATAAGCTATTATGGTATTGCAGCAGAAAAAGCTGCGGATAAGACAAGAAGTCCTGGAAGCTTTGCAGTTCGCTTTCTAGACGAGCTTCATGATTTAATGGCAGAAGAAGTAGAGGAGAGAAGTAAAGTAACTTATTCTCAAGTAGGAGAAGATCGAAAATGATCGAATCACTATTGCGTGTATATTTTATTATGGGGAGTAATAATACAGATCAAGATCCTCTCTATGTTTTAGAGGAGGCATTAAAAGGGGGGATTACCCTTTTTCAGTTTCGTGAAAAAGGGGCAGGAGCCCTTACTGGGGATGAGAAAAAGCAGTTAGCGATACAAATGAAAGAGCTATGTCATGATTATAATGTTCCTTTTCTCGTGAATGACGATGTCGAACTTGCTTTAGCTGTTAATGCGGATGGTGTACATGTTGGACAAGATGATGAAAATATTCGCTCTGTTAGACAAAAGTGTCCTCCCTCTTGGTATATTGGCGTATCTGCTACAAATGAACAAGAAGCAAAGCAAGCGGTAGAAGATGGAGCGGATTATATTGGAGTTGGTCCGATCTATTCTACAAATACGAAGGAGGATGCAAAAGTTCCGATCGGCGATGCTGGTTTACAACATATTTGTTCTATTACAGGGGACACGCCAGTTGTTGCGATTGGAGGTATTCGCCTCGGTCATGTCATCCATTTAAGCAACCAAGGGGCTTCTGGAGTATCGGTGATATCTGCTATCAGCCAGTCGAACAATCCTAGGTCCATAGCAGCCGCTTTCTTAAAACATGTAAGGTAAATCTGACAAGAGTCAGGGCTCGAAATAACCTATTTGATTTTGGTACACTAATGATAGTACCGAAAAAGGAGGACATGGATGTGCGATTAGAAAATAAAAAAGTCATTGCGCTGGTTGAAGAAGATTTTGAAGATCTTGAACTTTGGTATCCGGTTTTACGCCTTCGTGAGGAAGGTGCTAAAGTAGATTTAGTGGCAAAAGAATCAGACAAGACCTATAAAGGGAAATATGGTGTCCCTGCACAAGCGGAGCTTTCCTTTGATGATGTCAATGCGGAAGACTATGATGCTATACTTGTTCCTGGTGGTTGGGCGCCAGATAAGTTAAGAAGATATCCAGAAGTGCTGAAAATGGTACAGCACATGGATCAAAAGAAAAAGCCAATTGGTCAAATTTGTCATGCTGGCTGGGTTTTAATCTCTGCAGGAATACTGAGCGGTAAGAAAGTAACTAGTACACCAGGTATTAAAGATGATATGACTAATGCTGGCGGGCTATGGAGTGATGAAGCAGTCGTTGTAGACGGCCATATTATTTCTAGTCGCAGACCACCTGATTTACCTCCGTATGTCAAAGCTTTTGCAGATATTCTAGCAGGAGAATAAAAAACTATATGTAGAGAAGGAAATCTTACGGATTACCCGTAAGGTTTTCTTTTACACGTTAAGATAGTATAACCTCCTCAGCAAGAAGGAAGTCGACGTAGAAGCCAAGTTTAGGATTGAAGTACGACGAACAGGGCGTTCTAGTATCGGCGTTGGTCACAGGACGTGACCGACAATAGCCGATGTAAGTACAATTTAAGGTGGTTTTGTAAACGTTTTTTTGTTATCTTTGAGTAGGAAAACACGAGCGTTTGATATGTTTTAGAAAGTAGGTAGACTTTATGGATATATTGTGGTGGATACTGATCGCAACCTGTTTCATCTTATCATTTATAGGAATTGTATTTCCTATTATTCCATCTGTATTGGTTATTTGGGTAGGTTTTTTGATTTATCAATTTCTTCTGGCAACAGCTAATATAGGCATATTCTTTTGGGTAGCGATGTCCGTATTTACATTACTCTTAATCTTCTCTGATATTATTGCAAATAGTTATTTTGTGAAAAAATATGGCGGCAGTAAATGGGGAGAGCGCATGGCAGCTATAGGTGTCATTGTTGGTTCCTTCATTATACCTCCTTTTGGCATTATAATTGTCCCATTTTTGTTTGTTCTAGTAACAGAATGGTTACAAAAAAGAAGCACTCATGATGCTATACGAGCTGCTATTGGTTCTTTACTAGGATTTTTAAGTGGTGCATTTGCTAAGGTAGTTATTCAAATTATTATGATTATATGGTTCTTTGTCGCTATATAATAGGAATAAAAGAAAAGCATCGAGGTGAATCAATGGAAAGAGTGTTAACCATTGCTGGTTCAGCTGCTCAGGGAAGTGCTGGTATACAAGCAGATTTAAAAACTTTTCAAGAACAAGAGGTATACGGAATGTCTGTTATAACAGCCACTGTAGCAAATCAATCTAGAGTAGATAAGGGAATATTTATACGACCAATAGAAGAGATTGAGGCACAATTTTATGCCTCAATAGAAATGGTAGGAGTAGATGCAGTTAAAACAGGGATGCTGTTTTCCGCTGAAATTATAGAGAAAGTATCTCACTTAATAGCAGAGAATCCTGTCTCATATATCATTGTGGACCCTGTCATGATAGGTAAGATGGGGTCTCAGTTATTGGCAGATGATGCAATTGAAACACTCCAAGCTAAGCTGATTCCGAAGGCAACGATTATAACGCCTAATCGATTAGAGGCAGCAAAGCTTTTGGACAAAAAAGTGCCAGAAACGATAGAAGAACTAAAGGATGATGCAAAAGCTTTATATCAATATGGGCCTGAATATGTCTTCATAAAAGGTGGCAGTATAGACAATCAAGCAACTGATGTATTATTTGATGGTAATTCTTTGCATTTATTTCAAACAGATTTAGTGAATACGATACATACAAGCGGGGCAGGATGCAGTTTTGCTGCATGCTTAACAGCAGAATTTGCAAAAGGTCATAATGTTTATCGTGCTATTGAGACAAGTAAGCAATTTGTCTATCAGGCGATCAAACATGCCATTTTCTTTGGAAATGGGATAGGTTCTGTTCAACATGCCGCCAATCGATTATATCGTGAAGAGAATGGGTAAGGTTGTCTATAAAAATCTGAAACATTTTTTAGCTAGCATCGTATATAATGGTTAAGAGTTTTCCGTTAGTAGAGAGACTAAGGAAGGAGAGAAACATATTGAAAAGAACAGTAGAAGTTGTGTTAACAATTATTGGTGCATTTGTTTATGCGCTCGGAGCTTTTTTTGGCGGCCTCATTATTTGGTTAGAAAATAATCAAGGAGTTTTAGAAGATATCGTGGAGCAAGATCCTAATGTTAGTCAAAATGAAATTAATGACTTACAGATGATGATGCAAGGAATGGGGCAGGTAGGTACTATAATATTAATAGGTGCTATTCTATGTGTGATTCTCGGCATTGTAGCTATGTTTTTATTTAAAGGAAACAAAAAACCTAAAGCTGCAGGTATCTTACTTATCGTTGTCGGTGGTGTAACAACATTGATTACTTTCGGGTTTGCCTTATTTGCCGGCGTATTCTATGTCATTGCAGGTATTATGGGCCTAGTTCGAAAGCCAAAACAAGAAGTGAATCTAGAGCAATATTAATTTGTGTTCATAACAAACGGTTGTTTTAAAAGCAAATTTTACTGATAAGTTGGATTCAGCAACAGGAATATCCGAGATCCCCGGAAAGGGAGTATATTCCTGTTGCGTGTTCAGTGAGCTAATTTCCAGATCATCTCTATTTTATCGAATATCATGAGGTTGATTTAGGCTTGGTTTTTCTTTTGATGATGATCCATGTGATGGCCAAGATGATGGCTATAAATATAAAAATAGGGAGGTTGCCGATTGTAAATATAAAAAGGCTGGAAGCGGCTGTTATTATAAAATTAATACTTTTCATAAACTGTTCCTTTGTTTTTTCCCAAGTATTTAATGACTCATCTTGAACAGATGCAACTTGAATATCTCGTTCTATAATACGAATGTCAATCGTGGCAAAGTCTGATTGATTCTCTAGATAACGGATCTTCCCTGTTAATTGTTCTATTTCTTCTTGCACTTTAGCTAGGTCCTCAGATATTTTTAATAAATCCTCTGTTTTTTCCGCCTCTTCCATAAACGATAGTAAACGTTCTTCTACCACTTTCTTAGATTTTAGTCTTGAATCCAGATCTACATACTGTTCTGTCACATCTTTCCCTCTTACAGATCGTTCCATTATATTGATGTCTCCATCCTCTATCATGGTTAAAAATTCTTCAAAACTATTGGCAGGTATGCGCAATTTCATTGTTGCTCTACGATCCTGTTTATCTTGTCTGCCATAACTTTCTGAAGATACTAAATAACCGTTATATTCTTCCACTTTTTCTTCTATGAATGAAATAGTATCACGGTATGTGTTGGTTTCTACAGAAAGGTTCGCTTGATAAATAATTTTTCGCTCTTCACCATTTACATCTTGCCTTTCTTCTACGTCAGTATCTGAAGCCTCTTCCATTTCTGTTGTTTCTTGTTGTCTATTTTCCAAAGCAACAGATTCCTTTTCCTCAAACCCCATTTCTCCACTGGAAGCCGTATCGGAAGAAGCTTCGTTGCTCCTATCATAAGAGTCTTCTGATGACTGATTGTTTGAACATGCTTGAAGCAATAAAATTAAGGTAATAAATCCCAAAAACCAATACTTTTTCAACACGGACCACCCTTTCTTTTATTTAATTAGACGCTGATCCTAATAAATGGTTACAAGAAAAATTTCTTCAGTCATTATTCATAATTATTCATTTTTGTGCATATACTATTGTTTGTTGGTTCACCCTTCTATTTTGTTGGATTTTATGTAAAGGTCATCATGAATTTTTTTTAAAAATGTAAAAAAATTTCGCTATAACTATTGAATTAATATACTTTATAGTGCATAATAATACATAATCAATCACAACAAATAAAAATATTCACATATATATAACTTAAGGAGAGATAACACATGAGCAAAGAAAAAGTGGTTCTAGCATACTCAGGGGGATTAGATACTTCTGTTGCTATTAAATGGTTACAAGATAAATATGATTATGATGTCATTGCAGTTGGTTTAGATGTAGGAGAAGGAAAAGATTTAGAATTTGTAAAAAATAAAGCTATTGATGTTGGTGCGATTAAATCTTATTCAGTAGATGCAAAGCAGCTATTTTCTGAGGACTTTGTGTTACCTGCATTACAAGCGAATGTAATGTATGAAGATAAGTATCCGCTAGTATCAGCACTATCTCGTCCACTTATCGCAAAAGTGTTAGTAGATATCGCTGAAAAAGAAGGAGCTGTGGCAGTTGCACACGGCTGTACCGGTAAAGGTAATGACCAAGTTCGTTTTGATGTAGCTTTTCAATCATTGAATCCAGACCTTAAAATTGTAGCACCTGTACGTGAGTGGAAAATGACTAGAGATGAAGAAATTAAATATGCGCAAGATAATGGTATCCCAATTCCAATCGATTTAGATAGTCCTTACAGTGTGGACCAAAACCTTTGGGGACGTGCAAATGAATGTGGTATTTTAGAAGATCCATGGGCAGTAGCGCCTGAAGATGCATTTGAATTAACGGCTAATCCGGTTGATTCACCTGATGAGCCAGAGATTATTGAAATTGAATTCAAACAAGGGAAGCCAGTAGCGATTAATGGTCAGGAATATCCATTACATGAATTGATTTTGAAATTGAATGATATTGCTGGTAAGCATGGTGTTGGCAGAATTGATCACGTGGAAAATCGTCTTGTAGGTATTAAATCACGTGAAATTTATGAAGCGCCAGCAGCGATGACGCTTATCAAGGCTCATCACGAAATTGAGACCATTACACTTCCAAGAGAAGTAACCAAATTCAAGCCAGTTGTAGAGCAACAACTAGAGCAGGCGATCTATGATGGCTTATGGTTCACACAATTAACAGATGCGCTGAAAGCATTTATTACAGAAACACAAAAGTATGTAAATGGTGTTGCAAAAGTTCAACTTTATAAAGGGCAAGCATTTGTTATAGGACGTAAATCAGATAATTCTCTTTATGACCTAGACCTTGCTACTTACAATAAAGGTGACCAATTTGATCATGATGCAGCACTTGGCTTTATTAAGCTGTGGGGCTTACCAACAAAAGTACATTCTACTGTAAACAATGTACACGCCGATAAAGCGAAAATTATGGAAAAAACAAAAATTGATAAAAAGGAATCAGTGAAACAATGAAACTTTGGGGCGGACGATTTACAAAACCAACAAATGAATTAGTAGATGAATATACAGCATCGATTAGCTTTGATCAAAAATTAGCACAATATGATATTCAAGGTAGTCTTGCGCATGTAGAAATGCTGGCAAAATGTGAAATTATTTCTAAAGAAGATGCCGACACCATTAAAAAAGGGTTGAAAGTTGTAGCGGAAAAAATTAAAGCTGGTGAAGCGGAGCTTACTCAAGCAAATGAAGATATTCATATGAATGTGGAAAAATTGCTTATTGATGAAGTCGGTGCTGTTGGTGGTAAATTACACACAGGTAGAAGTAGAAATGATCAAGTAGCCTTAGATATGCGTTTGTATTTAAGAGATTCGATCGTGACGCTAGTAGAGCTATTGACAAAGGTTCAAGAAGCTTTACAAACCCAAGCAAAACAGAACTTGGATACGATTTTACCAGGCTATACCCATTTACAGCGTGCTCAGCCTGTGTTGTTCGCCCATCACATGATGGCATATGTGTCTATGTTTCAACGAGATACAGAGCGTTTAATGGATAGTTTCAAGCGTGTGAATCGTTCACCGCTTGGAGCTGGAGCACTAGCTGGAACTACTTTCCCAATTGACCGTCATTTTGTAGCGGAAAAGTTAAACTTTGATGGAGTTGTCGAAAATAGTTTGGATGCGGTAAGTGACCGTGATTTTGTTGTAGAATTTTTATCCAATGCGTCTTTAGTTATTATGCATTTATCTCGATTAAGTGAGGAGCTCGTGCAATGGTCTAGTGCTGAATTTAACTTTGTCGAATTAGATGATGCGTTTTGTACGGGAAGCAGTATGATGCCACAGAAGAAGAATCCAGATGTAGCGGAACTTGTACGTGGTAAGACTGGCCGTGTGTATGGTCATTTAATGGGGATGCTAACGACATTAAAAGGATTGCCAATTGCATATAATAAAGATATGCAAGAGGATAAAGAAGGCATGTTTGATACGGTTGAAACGTTGAAAGGAGCACTTGCATTGTTTGCACCGATGGTTGAGACAATGGAAGTGAAAAAAGATAATATGTATGAAGCAGTAGCTGAAGACTTTTCGAATGCGACAGACTTAGCGGATTACTTAGTGAATAAAGATCTTCCTTTCCGTGAAGCACATGCTGTAGTGGGGCAAGTAGTCTTACACTGTATTCAAGAAAATAAGTATTTATTAGATTTATCTTTAGAAGACTTCCAGCAATTCTCGTCATTGATTACGGAAGATATTTACGATGTATTATCACCTAAGGCCGTAGTGAATGCTAGAAATGTTGTCGGTGGAACAGCTAAGAATAGAGTGGAAGATCAAATTAAACAAGCAGAAAACGTGTTAAGCAATAGCAAGCAATGGATAGCAGTTTATGCAGAAAAGGTTAATGTATTAAAATAATAGATTTACCGTAAAACTAGGTCTCTGCCTCAGCTGGAGGCTTAGTTTTTCTTTTTGAATTAATATGTATAAATATAAGTTTAATGGTATAATTATTAAATATAACTGTGCGAATGAACTAAAATAAGCACTTTTGAATAAATAAAAAGAAAGATCTAAATAAGATTGGGGAGGATGTCAGATGCAAGAGATGAATGGCTATCTGGTTTTAAATACAGGAGACGTATTAGAGGGGAAATGGTTAGGTAAACCAAAATATACAGAAGGAGAGCTTGTTTTTAATACAGCGATGACAGGATATCAAGAAGTAATGACTGATCCGTCTTATGCTGATCAAATTGTGACCATGACGTATCCTTTAATCGGAAATTATGGGTGCAATGACATTGATTTTGAGAGTATCAAGCCTTCCTTAGCCGGGTTTCTTGTTTCAACATCGAGTGATAATCCGGATCATTATGAATCAAAACAAACTTTAGTTGAAATGTTAGAACAATATCAAATACCAGCATTGTCTGGAATCGATACACGTGCCTTAACACGTATTATCCGTGAAGAAGGCGAAGTGTATGGGAAGATTACCAATGACCCTTCTGATCAACCAGTTAAAACATCTGTAAACCCTAATATTGTTTCCACGGTTTCGATTAAAGAGAAAAAGACTTTTAAAACAGAGGCACCAGCTAAACATCCTGCACCGCATGTTGTTGTAATCGACTTTGGTTACAAGCATTCTATTGCTAATTCATTACTAGCTCTAGGTTGTGATGTAACTATAGTTCCATTCGACACCACATTTATTGAAATACAGTCACTAGATCCTGATGGTGTTCTGTTATCTAATGGACCTGGGGACCCAGAATCATTGGATTATCTGTCACCAAATATAAAACAAATCTCCGAACAGTACCCAACAATGGGAATTTGTTTAGGTCATCAATTAGTGGCATTGGCTCATGGAGCAAAAACAAAAAGATTGCCATATGGGCATAGAGGAAGCAACCACCCTGTAAAAGATTTATTAACAGGAAAGGTCATGATTACCTCTCAGAACCATGGGTACGTGGTAGATTATGATACGGTTCCATTTTCAGATTGGTATGTGTCACATGTGAATGTAAATGACAAGTCAGTAGAAGGGTTAAAACATAAATCAAAGCCTCTCATGACCGTGCAGTTTCACCCTGAAGCACATCCTGGACCAATCGATACACATCATATCTTCGTAGATTTTATTCAGCAGTTTATTACTAAGGGAGAGAAGCAGCATGCCTAAGTTAGACAACATAAAAAAAGTGCTAGTCATCGGTTCAGGTCCAATTGTAATTGGGCAAGCGGCCGAATTTGATTACGCTGGAACGCAAGCTTGTTTAGCGTTAAAAGAAGAAGGCGTAGAAGTTATTCTTGTAAATAACAATCCTGCAACTATCATGACAGATGAAAACATCGCAGATAAAGTATATCTAGAGCCACTTACAAAGGATTCGATTACTAAAATTATTGAAAAAGAACAACCAGATGGCATTTTGCCTACTTTAGGCGGTCAAACAGGTCTAAATATGGCGATGTTATTAGATGGTGCCGGTGTTTTAGATGAATATGATATTACATTGTTAGGAACTCCTCTAGAAACGATTCAAAAAGGGGAGGACCGTGACATATTTAAATCATTGATGAAAGATATCGGGGAGCCAATTGCCGAAAGTCTTTCTACTAGCTCTATCGAAGAATCGATAGCTTTTGCTGAAAAAGTTGGCTATCCCATTATTGTTAGACCAGCCTATACACTTGGAGGAGCTGGCGGAGGTATAGCTGAAGATGAAGACCAATTACGTACTATTGTCAAAAATGGCTTGCATTACAGTCCAATTAACCAGGTACTTATAGAACAAAGTGTAAAAGGTTGGAAAGAAGTAGAGTACGAAGTAATGCGTGATGAAAATGATACATGCATTATTGTTTGTAATATGGAGAATTTTGATCCAGTCGGTGTGCATACTGGGGACAGTATTGTCGTTGCTCCATCACAAACGTTAACGGATCGTCAATATCAGATGCTTCGTACCTCTTCTTGTAGAGTTATTCGTGAACTTGGAGTAATCGGTGGTTGTAATGTTCAATTTGCTTTAAATCCGGAAAACGATGATTATATCATTATCGAAGTAAATCCGCGTGTCAGTCGTTCTAGTGCGTTAGCATCAAAAGCAACTGGCTATCCAATTGCTAGAATTGCGGCTAAATTGGCATTGGGTTATCATTTAGATGAAGTAAAAAACCCGATTACTGGTGATACGTATGCAAGTTTCGAGCCAGCTATTGATTATATTGCTGCAAAAATACCACGCTGGCCGTTTGATAAATTCACACAAGCAGATCGCCTTTTAGGGACACAAATGAAAGCAACAGGAGAAGTAATGGCACTTGCTCGTAATTTCCCGTCAGCGATTCATAAGGCGATTCGTTCACTTGAAATAGGGCTAGATTCTGTGCACCTGCCAGGTCTCAACCAATTGAGTGATGAGGAATTGGAAAATGCTTTAGATAAGGCGACAGATGAACGTCTATTTATAGTAGCCGAAGCATTAAGGCGTGGTATGACAGTTGACGAAATTCATGCGATTACACTGATTAACCATTACTTCTTATATGAATTAGAATCCATTATAAATAAGGAGCAACAATTAGCTGCTAAGGAATGGGAAACAGTAACTCCAGCTGATTTAAAAGAAGCCAAAGCATTTGGTTTTGCTGATCAAGTTTTATCTAATATATGGAAAGTTGAATTAAGTGAGCTTCGCCGAAAATTCAAGAACAATCAATTAGCTCCATCATACAAAATGGTAGACACATGTGCTGCAGAATTCTCAGCAGAAACGCCATATTTCTATAGTTCATGGAATGAATTAGATGAAGTAGAGTCGTTAGAAGGACAGAAACGTATGCTTGTGCTAGGTTCTGGTCCGATTCGAATTGGTCAAGGGGTAGAGTTTGATTATTGTTCCGTACATGCAGCAAAGTCCTTGCAAGGCCAAGGCATTGATGCAGTCGTTGTGAACAATAATCCTGAAACAGTAAGTACAGATTTTAATACGGCAGATCATTTATATTTTGAGCCATTAACAGTAGAAGATGTGTTGCATGTCATTGAAAAAGAACAGGCGGATCAGGTTCTCGTTCAATTTGGCGGGCAAACAGCTATTAATTTAGCAGATGGTTTACAAAAAGCAGGCGTATCTATAGCAGGAACTGCATTAAAATCAATTGAAGCTGTGGAAGATCGCGATCAATTTTATCAATTATTACAACAGCTTGAAATTCCACACATTCCAGGGGATACCGTAATGGCTGTACGAGATGCAAAGACTGTTGCAGAAAAAATTGGTTATCCGATTTTGTTGCGCCCATCTTACGTTATTGGCGGGCAAGGAATGGTAATTCTGCATAATGAGAAACAATTAGTGGAATATTTAAACGACTTACAAGCAAGTGTGCATGATGAGCGTATTTTCCCATTGTTAATCGATCGATTTATTGAAGGGTATGAAGTAGAGATCGATGCAGTGTGTGATGGAGATGATATTTTGATCCCTGGTATCTTTGAACATGTGGAAAAAGCAGGTGTTCACTCAGGCGATAGTGTTGCTATTTTCCCAGCGCCAAACTTAACCGATAAGCATAAGCAGATGATTGAACAATATACACAGCAAATTTCCCAAGCCTTAGATGTGAAAGGGATTATGAATATTCAATTTGTGTTAAGTGAAGATCGTCAGACGGTGTATGTATTAGAAGTAAATCCTCGTGCATCTAGAACTGTACCAATTGCCAGTAAAGTGACTGGTGTGCAAATGGTAGATTTAGCGACACGTGTCCAAATGGGTGAGTCGTTAAAGGATCAAGAATGGGCACTTGGTTTACATCAAGAAGTTCCCTATTATGCCGTGAAGATGCCAGTATTCTCTACACATAAACTCCCAGGTGTAGATCCAGTTCTTGGTCCAGAGATGAAATCAACAGGGGAAGCCATTGGTTTAGGTACAACAGTGGAAAAAGCGATGGCGAAAGCCTTTGGCTGGACAGAAAACAGCTTGAAGAAGGCGACTAGTCAGAAAAGCATCTTTTTATCATTGACTACAATGGATGAAAAGCTTGCTCATTTATTGAAGCAATTACCAGTTTCTATTGATATTGATCAAGCAACAGAAGCTATAGCCAAACATCACGGTATCGATTTTAGAAGTATTATAGACTTAGAAAAAGCAGAATCAAACACAATGATGGAAGAATACGCATTTATTTGTGATACGAATAGAACAGGCGAGAAAGATGAACACGTATCCTTACGAGAGGCTGCACTTAAGTCTGATACGTTATGTTTTACATCCAACGATACCTTAAAAGCGTATATTCAAGCAACGACAGAAGAAATGGAAGATCCTATGACCATACGTAACTATCTAACAGACCATAATTTACAGAACAAAAAGGAGCGTGTATCACGTTGAGTTTCGCAGAAGAGTTAAAAGGCAGGAGCTTGCTTACATTAGCAGATTATTCGAAAGCCGAAATTGCCTATATATTAGAGCTAGCAGACAAAGTGAAACAAAAAAAGAAAAATGGTGAGATGTATGAACCGTTAAAAGGTAAAACTTTAGGAATGATTTTTGAAAAATCATCAACACGTACACGCGTTTCCTTTGAGACTGGTATATATCAATTAGGTGGTATGGGATTGTTCCTAAGTTCAAATGACATTCAATTAGGAAGAGGAGAACCGATTTCGGACACGGCGAAAGTTCTTTCAGGATACCTTGATGGTATTATGATCCGAACTTTTTCTCAGCAAGATGTAGAACAATTAGCTGAAAATGCTTCGATTCCTGTTATTAACGGATTAACAGATGACTATCATCCATGTCAGGTATTGGCTGATTTACAAACGATTAAAGAAGAAAAAGGAAAACTGGAAGGTCTAAAGCTTGCTTATATTGGAGATGGAAATAACATGGCTCACTCACTTATGATAGGTGGGGCAAAAATGGGGTTAGATGTTGCCATTGCTGCACCGAAGGATTACCAGCCAAAGACGAAAATTACGGAGCTTGCCAAGTCTTTTGCAGATGGAACAGAAGTGATAGTTACAGAAGATGCGGCAGAAGCAGTGAAAAATGCGGATGTTATTTATTCTGATGTATGGGCTAGTATGGGACAGGAAAGTGAGCAGATAGAACGTGAGAAAGCTTTTGCTAATTATCAAGTGAATAAAGATCTATTGGCTTATGCAAAAGAAGATGCGATTTTTATGCATTGTTTACCAGCACATCGAGGCGAGGAAGTAACAGCTGATATCATTGACGGGCCACAATCAGTAGTGTTTCAAGAAGCAGAAAATCGTCTGCATGCACAAAAAGCCCTTATGATTGCATTAATGGGGTAATAATCCTAAAAACTTTAAAGTAAAGGCTAGTCTCCTTATTAAGACTAGCCTTTCTTTGACAAAATCGAGAGGTGACTAGCGCCTCTCGATTTTTGTCGAAGGGTTTGCAGTTCATATTTTGTTATTGCTATAATAAGGATTAATTGTGTGGAGAGTTTTGCACAATAGAATCGTAAAGGATTGATTCTGGATGAATAAAGAACAGATATTAACGGATTTACAAAAGGTTGTAACAGCCGAACATATATTAGTGGATGAACATTTGAAAAATCATACGTATACCAAATTAGGTGGAAAAGCAGACTTTTTTGTCACTCCGAGTACAGTAGAAGAAGTACAAGAAGTAGTTCGATATGCCAAAAAAACACAGGTTCCTTTTACATTACTGGGGAATGGTTCGAATGTAATTGTACGCGATGGTGGAATTCGCGGCATTGTTCTCAGTCTCAAGAAATTTGATGCCATTAAACAAGAAGGAAATAAAGTTATTGCAGAAAGTGGAGCACGTATCATTGATGCTTCTCGTTTTGCCTTAGCTAAAAAGTTAGCCGGATTAGAGTTTGCATGTGGTATCCCTGGAACTGTAGGTGGCGCATTATATATGAATGCAGGTGCTTACGGCGGTGAGGTAAAAGATTGTCTAGACCATGCACTGGTTGTAGATTCAAATGGTGATGCTTATCGAAAAAAAGCGGAAGAATTTGACCTTGCTTACCGAACAAGTAATATTGCTGA
This sequence comes from Gracilibacillus sp. YIM 98692, assembly GCF_010993965.1. GTDB lineage: Bacteria > Bacillota > Bacilli > Bacillales > Amphibacillaceae > Gracilibacillus. The sequence continues at coordinate 20,758 of NZ_WIXM01000020.1, forward strand.
GAAGGGCTATATTGTGTTAGAAGCAACCTTTCAGCTAAAACCAGGCAATTATGAGGATATCAAAGCAGTGATGGATGATTTAACCTATAAGCGTGAATCGAAGCAACCGTTAGAATATCCATCGTGTGGAAGTGTATTTAAACGGCCGCCAGGATACTTTGCAGGGAAATTGATTCAAGACAGTAATCTGCAAGGTAAAGGGGTAGGCGGCGCAGAGGTATCGACTAAACATGCAGGTTTTATCGTTAATAAAAACAATGCAACAGCAACCGAATATATAAAAGTAATAGAAATGGTCCAACGTACAGTAAAAGATAAATTTGGCGTTGAATTAGAAAGAGAAGTAAGAATTTTAGGAGAAGATGAACATCAAATCTCTTAAAAAGACTCCCTCGCATTTACTACACAGTTGAACCAAACTGCGCAATAGTAAAATGTAAATGGAGTACGTCTATATCTCCCTGATTTTTGGTTACTGCTATTAAGACGCTCCAACAACATACTTCGCTTTCCGCGGGCACGGCTTCAGCTTCCTCGACAGCTCAATCTTCGCTGTCTGCGGGATCTTCAGCTCGAGCTGTTCCCGCAGGAGTCTACGTATGTTGTCTCCGCTGGTAGTAATTACCTGATAATGGAAAGTATGATACTCATAAAATCAACATTTCGAGAATTCTTTCTTACATCAATAGAAAAGCTTACCAAGCTGCGGAAAAATGCGAGACTCCTGGGGGAAGAGCAGCTTCCGAAGACCCTGCAACGAACGGTTTTGGTGAGTGAGGAGGCTGAGGTGCTGCCCCCGGAAAGCGAGTGTTTTTCCGCAGCGCCGGACTAGCACTCATCTAAGAAAGAATGTTAGAAAGTCATGATAGTATTACGTCGTAGTTTATGTTTACTGTGCAAAAAGGGTTATGTTAAATAGATGAAACAAAATGACTAACGAAATCGTAATGTATATATAGCTTATTGTTGCAGGGGGGATGCTGGTGTTTCAACGTTATCGTGTTAAACCAAGTAAAAGTGCGTCTGTTTTAGGAATGATCGTGGGTATCATTTTTATTTTCATTGGTGCTACTCAAATGTCACATATGGGCTTTTTTGGCGTCATATGGACTTTAATTGCGCTTGCCATAACTGGTTATCATGCTGTGAATGTATTCTCGAATAAAGGGGTTTCCTCTTATCAAGTGGATGTACAGCGAGAGAAAAATGAAAACAATAGAGTGGTTTCTGATGACAGTGATTATGAATCTAAACTTCGCCAGCTTCATCGTTTAAAAGAAGATGATATTATTAGCGAAGAGGAATATTCCAGAAAAAAAGAAGAGATACTTCGTACCAAATGGTAAGGAATGCTGCCTTCACCGAGGGCGGTATTAATTTTTTGCAATTGTAAAGTGTATCCTTTATAATATTTATAAATAATGGTATTATAACAATTTTATATATGATGGAATTCCTTTGGGGCAGGGTGCAATTCCCGACCGACGGTGATAAGCAATAAGCTTTTAGTCCGTGACCCGGATCATGTTTACATGTGAAGGTGGATTTGGTGAGATTCCAAAGCCGACAGTTATAGTCTGGATGGGAAAAGGAAATGGTGAACAGAACTCTATTTTTTTCGAAGAATAGATGATTTTGTGCTATTTAGAAATGAACTATAAAGCCCTGGGAATGTGTGTTCCTAGGGCTTTTCGTATGCTCGCTCTTCTGAAATTAAAACAGGAAGGGTGTGGTTGAATGAAAAAAAAGGAAGAATGGATGGAGCTTGCCTTATCTCTTGCTGAAGCGACAGCTGGTCAAACAAGTCCGAATCCATCTGTCGGCGCAGTAGTCGTCAAGGACGGTGAATTACTAGGTGTTGGTACTCATTTAAAAGCTGGTGAGCCGCATGCAGAAGTGCATGCTATTATGCAAGCTGGTGATAAGGCAGAAGGTGCTGATATATATGTAACACTAGAGCCATGTGCACACTATGGTAAAACACCGCCATGTGCAGAACTGATCGTCAAGCATGGATTGAATAAGGTGTATATTGCGTGTGTTGACCCGAATCCTAAAGTATCAGGGAAAGGCATTGCTATATTAGAGGATGCTGGCATAGAAGTAGAAGTTGGCATCCATCAAGACAGAGCTCTCCAATTAAACCAAAAATTTTTTCATTATATAAATAACAAACGTCCATTCGTCACATTAAAAGCTGCGATGACGTTAGATGGAAAAACGGCAACTGTTACTGGTGATAGTAAGTGGATAACCGGAACAGAAGCGCGAACTGATGTCCATAGAGAGCGGCATATCCATGATGCCATATTGGTTGGCAGTAAAACGATTGAAAAAGATAACCCCCATCTTACTACTCGATTGCCCCAAGGTGGAAAAAATCCCATTCGTATTGTTTTAGATACCCATTTATCGTTACAAAATCATTATCACATTTTTAATAAAGAGGCTCCGACATGGCTGGTTTGTGGATCTGAAGCAGATTGCAGCTATGTAGAAACAAATTACCCTCATGTAGAAGTGATGAAAATGCCAACGAGTACAATATATCTTCCAGACATGTTAGAAATGCTTGCGGAAAGCAAAGTACAATCCTTATATGTGGAGGGTGGCGGTACCATTCATCAAGCATTTTTGCAAGAAGAGTTATTTGATGAATGTCATTGGTATGTTGCTCCTAAACTATTAGGAGGACAAAATGCTAGATCTGTTGTTGGAGGAAAGTCGCCAGAATGGATGAAGGAAGCGAAGCCTTTAGATTTCATCAAGGTAGAGCAAATAGGTCCAGACCTTAAGATTATTGCACGGCCGAAAGGGGATGCCTAATAAATGTTTACAGGAATTGTCGAGGAAAGAGGGCGGATTGAATCGATACAGCAATCTAATCAAGCGTTGTCTATGAAAATTCGCGGGAAAAGAGTAACGAGTGACGTTAACATTGGTGATAGTATTTCGGTCAACGGTGTTTGTTTAACTGTAACCAGCTATGAACAAGATACATTTACCGTGGATGTGATTCCAGAGACATTTAGAGGTTCCTCCCTAGCCCACTTAAAGGCTCAATCAGAGGTGAATTTAGAACGCGCCATGCATGCGAATGGGAGATTTGGCGGGCACTTTGTATCCGGACATGTGGATGCAATTGGAAATATAGAAAGAACATGGGTTGAAGACAATGCAAAATACTACTATATAACGGTTCCAGAAGCAGATACTAGATATATTACATTAAAAGGTTCGATAGCAGTAGATGGGACGTCATTAACAGTATTTGGTGTGGAGGAAAAGGCGTTTATTATTTCTTTAATTCCTGAAACACAAGAAGCAACGGTTTTAGGAGAAAAAAAACAGGGAGATATTGTTAATATTGAGTATGATATGCTTGCGAAATACATGGAAACACTCGTGCAAGCTAAACATACCAACAAACCATCCTCATCGCTAACGGAAGAAAAGCTTCGAGACTATGGATTTTAAAGGGGGGACAACAATGAAGCACACAGTACAAAAAGCAATAGAAGATTTAAATAAAGGCAAAATCGTCATTGTTGTGGATGATGAAGACAGAGAAAATGAAGGAGACTTTGTCGCGTTAGCAGACCATGTCTCACCAGAAGTCATTAACTATATGGCAAAAGAAGGCCGTGGATTAATTTGTACACCAATGTCCAAAAAATATGCAGATCGTTTTCAATTAGGTTCAATGGTTGCGGATAATACGGATGATCACGGTACGAACTTTACGGTGAGTATTGACTATCACACAACTCATACGGGAATTAGTGCACATGAACGCTCTCTAACTATTGAGAAGCTATTGGATGAAAATACAACAGCTTTTGAATTTAAGAAACCAGGCCATGTATTTCCGCTAGTGGCTAAAGATGCAGGTGTATTAGAGCGTTCAGGTCATACCGAGGCAGCTGTTGACCTAGCTCGATTAGCAGGTAAAAATCCGGTAGCTATTATTTGTGAGATTATGAAAGAAGATGGATCGATGGCAAGACAAAAGGATCTTGAAAAAATTGCAGAGGAACAAGATATGGTCATGGTTTCGATCCAAGATATTATTCGATATCGAAAATTGCATGACAAACTCATTACCAAGGAAGCGGAAGTTAACATGCCAACTGCTTACGGAGATTTTCAATTAGTTGCTTATACAGAAAAATATACTGGGAAAGAGCATGTTGCCCTTTATAAAGGGGATTTAAAGCAAGATGAACCTACACTTGTCCGCATTCATTCGGAATGTTTAACAGGGGATGTGTTTGGTTCACAACGCTGTGATTGCGGTCCGCAATTAGCACGAGCATTAGAAGAAATTGAAAAAGAAGGACGCGGTGTCCTCGTATATATGCGACAGGAAGGCCGTGGAATTGGATTGATAAATAAAATGAAAGCTTATCAATTGCAAGAAGAGGGCTATGATACAGTGGAAGCAAATCACCAATTAGGTTTTCCGGATGATGCAAGAGATTATGCTATAAGTGCCCAAATATTACGAGATTTAGGAGTTGGAAAACTTCATTTGCTCACCAACAATCCACGTAAGCTATCAAGCATGAAGGAATATGGGCTAGAATTAGTTGATCGAAAATCAATAGAAATTCCAGCAAATAAAAATAACAAAAAGTATCTACAGACAAAGTTTGAAAAATTAGATCATTTATTACATGTAGAACGTCATCAAGATGGGGGAGGCATATAAAATGGGTAAAACATATGAAGGAAATTTAGTAGGAACTGGTTTAAAAGTAGGTATTGTAGTTGGTCGATTTAATGAATTTATTACAGGAAAGCTTTTGAGTGGAGCGGAAGACGCTTTAAAACGTCATGGTGTTGACACAGATGATGTAGAAATTGCATGGGTACCAGGCGCATTTGAAATTCCACTTGTAGCGAAAAAAATGGTGGAGACTAAAAAATATGATGCGGTGATTACCCTTGGAACAGTGATTCGAGGCTCTACACCACACTTTGATTATGTAAGTAATGAAGTATCTAAAGGGGTAGCTAGCGTTTCAATGGATGCAGGCATTCCCGTTATTTTTGGTGTTTTAACAACAGATACCATAGAGCAAGCGATCGAGCGTGCAGGTACAAAGGCAGGAAATAAAGGAGCAGAAGCGGCCGTTTCAGCTATTGAGATGGCTAACCTTTTAAACAATATTCAATAATTAGAAATTCATAATTTAGAAAGCATTTATTGGCAAGGCCATTAAATGCTTTTTATATTAAGGGAGAATTTATATCGTGTTACCGATGAAGTGAATTCTAATTAGGAAGATAAGTAAGCGAAACTACTTCTCTGGCTTCACCAAGGGCTCGTCAATTGACGAGTTTTCTTTATTATTTTCATGGACAAGTACCTAACTACATTCCAAATACAGAAATCTTTACTTTATTTTGATATTCCTATATACTAATACAAATGATTATTTACCTAGGTAAATATATTTCGAAAAGGAGAGCTTCCATGGATACTAGTCAATTACTGCACTTATATAATCAGAAAATAAGACTTTTTATGAACGAATTAAACCTAACACTGAAGCCATTTGATTTATATTCCTCCCAATGGTCCATTCTATATACTTTGTATCAAAAAGGTGATATGACTCAGACAGAGATTTGGCGATATTTAAAGGTGGAAGCACCAACTGTTACAAGAACGTTGGCAAGAATGGAGACAAGTGGTTGGGTGCAACGAACAATTGGTAAGGATAAGCGAGAAAGATTGGTCACATTGACTGATAATGCTAGACAATACTATCCTGAGATTATCCAAGCTGTTAAGCAGTCTGAACAACGATTTCTTGGAAAACTAACAGAAGAAGAGCAAAGACAGCTTCAACAACTATTAGAAAAACTCGGTATAGAAAGATATGAATAGCATGTCAGAACAATCGATTTGGACGAAGAATTTTTTTAGTATTTCTTTCGTCAACTTATTTGTATTTATCAGTTTTTACGCACTACTAACTACTTTGCCATTGTTTGTGATGGATGAATGGGATGGAACGGAAGCACAGGGTGGTTTGGTTGTCACGGTGATGCTGCTTGCAGCCATACTTATTAGGCCGTTTTCTGGTAATATTTTAGCTCGCTTCGGAAAAAGGAAAATGTTATTAGTGGCAACCATATTGTTTGCAGTGACAACCATTATTTATTTGTTTGTTAATGGGTTTGTCCCATTACTGTGGTTACGTTTCTTCCACGGATTTTCTTTCGCGATTGTGACGACGGCTACCTCAGCTATTGCAACAGATATTGTTCCAGCTACACGAAGAGGAGAAGGATTGGGGTACTTTACGATGTCCATGAATTTGGCGATTGTTATCGGTCCTTTTCTAGGTCTAACATTAATTCAGCTGGTTTCTTACCAAATGCTTTTTGTGATACTAAATATATTTACCATTGTGAGCGTGATCTGTGCTTTTCTCGTGAAAGCACATGATATGGTAGACTCCTCTTATGAAAAGGGGAATACTTTCTCTCTACATGATTTGTTTGAGGAAAAAGCATTATCTATTTCTTTGGTAGGTCTTCTAATAGCTTTTTCTTATTCCAGTATTGTTTCTTTTATATCTGTTTTTGCAAGCTCAAGAGGACTGGAAAGTGTCTCAGGCTATTTCTTCTTTGTTTTTGCTGTCACGATGTTAGCCTCTCGACCATTTCTTGGTAGACAGTTTGATTGGCGAGGGGCTAAGCCCGTAATCATTCCTTGTATGGTGCTGTTCTCTATAGGATTTATCATGCTTAGCTTTGCGTATTCCCCTGTTATTTTCTTAATAACAGCAGGCGTTATTGGTATAGGGTATGGTTCCTTATTACCATTTTTACTAGCTTTAGCTGTAGAGAAAGTAGATTCAACTAGAAGTGGTTATGCAACTGCTACATTTTTCACTATGTATGATTCCGGGATTGCCTTAGGGTCCTTTGTTTTAGGTTGGATTATTACCTTAACCGGCTTTTCTAATTTATTTTATATCCTAGCGGTTTTTGTAATTCTCATCATACTAATGTTTCATTTACTCTATAAAAAAGAATGAAGCATACGTAGGAGATAACAAATGCCAGCACCTTGATAAGTTTTGCTAAACATCAGTAGGGGATGGAGAAAACCCCCGCTGATGGAAGTACTCTCTATAAAAAGAAAATGCTAAAAATAAATTGTATCTGCTTATTGGTTCACTTAAAATAGAGATAATAGAGAAAAAGGGGAGATATTACGATGAGTGAACAAGGGTTATTTGGCCAATTTGGAGGCAGCTATGTACCAGAAGATTTAGAAAATGTACTGAAAATATTAACAGAAGAATTTGAAAAGGCTAAAAATGATCCAGCTTTTATACAAGAATTTAAAGAAGTATTAGCGGAATTTGTCGGCAGAGAAAATCCACTAACATATGCCAAAAATTTATCTCAAAAACAAAATGGTGCAAAGATATATTTAAAACGAGAAGATTTAAATCATACTGGGGCTCATAAAATTAATAATGCTATTGGGCAAATTTTATTAGCAAAGCGAATGGGAGCCAAGCGTGTGATTGCAGAAACAGGTGCGGGACAGCATGGTGTTGCCACAGCTACAGCATGTGCTATGTTTGGCATGGATTGTACCATTTATATGGGCAAACATGATATAAAACGCCAAGCACTTAATGTTTTCCGAATAGAATTATTAGGAGCAAAGGTAAAAAGTGTTGATGCTGGACAAGGTCGTTTAAAAGATGCAGTTGACGCTGCTTTAGGAGATCTTATAGAAAATTATCAAAATACGTTTTACTTACTTGGATCAGCGGTTGGACCTCATCCTTTCCCAACGATGGTAAAGTTCTTCCAATCTGTTATTAGTGAAGAATCAAAACATCAAATTCTTGAAAAAGAAGGGAAGCTTCCTGCAGCAGTTGTGGCTTGCGCTGGCGGTGGTAGTAATGCCATTGGAGCGTTTTCTCATTACTTAGAAGAGGATAGTGTTCGAACTATTGGGGTGGAACCTTCTGAAGCTCCATCTTTAACAGAGGGGGTTCCAGCAGTTATTCATGGATTTAAATGTTTAACTTTACTTGATGAAGAAGGAAATCCTAAGCCAACTTACTCGATCGCGGCAGGCTTAGACTATCCAGGTATTGGTCCAGAACACAGCTATTTGAAAGAAGCAGGCAGAGGAGAATATGTAACAGTAACTGGAGAAGAAGCCTTGCATGCTTTCAAGGTATTATCAGAGACAGAGGGGATTATCCCGGCATTGGAGAGTGCGCATGCTGTAGCATATGCTATGGAGTTAGCAAAAGAACTGGATAAGGAAGATATTATTATCGTCAATTTATCAGGTCGAGGAGACAAGGATGTGCAGCAAGTTTTTGAAATGGAACATGGATCTTAGAGAAAGGGGTGTTAATATGGCTATTAAATATGAAATCGTTGAGCATGTTGCCGTACTTTCTGAATCACCTAAAGGGTGGAAAAAGGAAGTGAACCTTATTAGTTGGAATGATCGTGAGCCAAAATACGATATTCGTGATTGGTCTCCTGATCATGAAAAAATGGGAAAAGGCGTAACCTTAACACTAGAAGAATGGGATTCACTAAAAAACTTTTTTCTTTAATCATTATAAAAGAGCTTGGCTTTCATAAACAAAAGCCAAGCTCTTTATAACAGAAGAAAACATAAAATTTGTTCGTAATATCCATAAACTGCGCAGTAACCTATCAATATTTTCCTCCCTCTTGTTTAAAGATGAGTGCTTAATCGTCGCTGCGGAAAAACACTCGCTTTCCGTGGGGAACGCTTCAGCCTCCTCGGAAGCAAAGGGCGCTTCCTGCGGGGTTCCTTTCCCACAGGAGTCTCGCCTTTTTCCGCAGCTAATTGGTGCTTGTTTTAAGTGAAAAAATTATAGTTCTTACTACTCGCTAGCGGAAGAAATATACGTAGACTCCTGCGGGAACAGCGAAGACGCTGAGACCCCGCAGTGAGGAACGAGCGAGGAGGCTCAGTGCGAGCCCGCGGAAAGCGAAGTATATTTCTGAAGCGGTATTTCACACTGCAACTTATTCTATTGCGCAGTTTGGTTCTACTACGAAATATGTATGAATTTCAGAAAAATCGTAAAGAAATGGTCGGGTTTTGGTATTTATGGATGTTATTCTGCACATATAGTTTTATAAGGTATCATGCTTAATTGCTGATTAAAAGTAACTTTCTATTTCCGCTTCTAATTTTTCTGGTGTTGTTTTTGGGGAGTAACGCTTTATAACTTGTCCTTCACGATCGACCAAAAATTTAGTGAAATTCCACTTAATGTGATTCGATACTACGCCAGGTGCTTGGGATGATAAGTATTGAAACAGTGGATGAGCTTTATCACCGCGAACATTTATTTTTGCAAACATTGGAAAAGAAACACCATAGTTCATTTGACAGAATTGTTCAATTTCTTCATTAGTACCAGGCTCTTGATTCATAAATTGGTTGCTTGGAAATCCGAGCACTTCTAATCCTTTTTCGTGATATTTCTCATACAGGTTTTGCAATCCTTCATATTGAGGAGTAAACCCGCATTTACTTGCAGTATTGACAATTAATAATACTTTTCCTTTATACTTCTTTAATAAAATTTTTTCTCCGTTTATGGCTTCCACTTGGTAATCATAAATAGACATAAGATATGGCCCTCCTTTTTCCTAAGCATAACATTAAAAAAGCATGTAACGGAATAATATCATCCCTGCTACATGCCTTCAAACTCATCATTTATGCTTTATTTTCAACGCCGTCTTTTTCTTTAATACGCTCAAGACGTGCTTCTATTTCTTCTAGTGATAAATTGTGTTCTTCTACATATAAGTTGCGAGGGTGTACACGACATTCATGTGTGCATCCGCGCATATATTTATGCTCATTTTCTTCTGAGCACAAAATTTGTTTATTACATTCTGGGTTGGCACAATTCACGTAACGTTCGCAAGGTTCTCCGTCAAAGTAATCTTTTCCAACAATAACATGTTCCTTGCGGTTAACGGGAACAGAAATACGTTCATCAAACACATATAATTGTCCGTCCCATAATTCGCCTTGTACTTCTGGGTCTTTTCCGTAAGTGACAATACCGCCGTGAAGTTGCCCTACATCCTCAAACCCTTGTTTTACAAGCCAACCAGAAAACTTTTCACAACGGATACCACCTGTACAATAAGTGAGTACTTTTTTACCTTCTAATTTATCTTTATTTTCCTCGACCCATTCAGGAAGTTCTCTAAAGGTTTCGATATCTGGTCTAATCGCACCACGGAAATGACCTAAATCATATTCATAGTCATTTCGAGCGTCTAATACAACCGTATCCTCATCTTGCATTGCTTCATAAAATTCTTGAGGGCTTAAATGCTGACCAGTTGTTTTTTTCGGGTTAATATCATCTTCTAGACGCAATGTTACAAGTTCTGGGCGAGGCCTTACGTGCATTTTCTTGAAGGCGTGGCCATCTGATTCGTCCACTTTAAAGACCATATCTTTAAAGCGAGGATCTTCATGCATGGTCTCCATATACTTGTTGGTTTGTTCTACAGTACCAGAGACTGTACCATTAATACCCTCATGAGCAACAAGAATACGTCCCTTTAGACCTAAGTCTTTACAGAACTGTAAATGTTCCTTTGCATAACCTTCAGGGTCGTCCATTTTGACATACTGGTAATACAACAATACTTGATATTTTTCTTTTTTCTCCATGTTATAACCACCTATCAATTCATATTTGCAAGATATAAATGTGTTTAGGTTGGGTGATTTTATTTACATTGTCTCTTGCAAGCATTAATTGTAACAAACTTTTAGTCAAGAAATCAATATAAGTTTTGGGGAAATTTTTTACACGGTGCTTTTGCTGTATTCCTCAAACCATTTCACTAAAGCTTGTGTACCTCGGTCTTCTTCTCCATTTTCTGCTAGCTCTTCGTATAATTGTAACGAAAGCTCTAAACCGGGCGTTTGTAAGCCCATTTGTTTGGCTGAAGTCAAAGCAATTTTCATGTCTTTGATAAAGTGTTTAATATAAAAACCAGGGGCTAGATCTCCTTTGATCATACGAGGGCCTAGGTTGGAAAGAGACCAGCTTCCCGCAGCTCCTTGCGAAATACTCTTTAGAACACGTACCGGATCTAAACCTGCGTTCTTGGCATACATAATAGCTTCTGAAACACCAATCATATTCGAAGCGATGGTGATTTGGTTGGCCATTTTCGTATGCTGCCCAGCGCCAGCTTCCCCTTGACGGACAATGTTGGTACCAATTACTTCAAAAATAGGCAGGACATAATCAAAATCTGCTTGTTTTCCACCGACCATGATTGTTAGGGCGCCATTTTTAGCGCCAATATCTCCGCCTGACACAGGTGCATCTAAGCTATGTAGCTGTTTTTCTCGTGCTTTTTGGTCAATTTGTTCTGCTAATTGAGGATCAGAGGTAGTCATATCGATGATGTAAGATCCTGGTTTTGCATTTTCCATAATACCGTTTTCGCCAAAATATATTTCCTCTACGTCACTTGGGTAGCCTACGATGGACATGATCACATTTGCTTTTTGGGCAACATCTGCAACCGTATCTTCCCAAACTGCACCATGTTCGATTACGTCTTTCGCTTTTTCTTTTGTTCTTGTAAATAAATGAACATCGTACCCTGCATCGATTAAATGTTTTGCCATGCTTTTCCCCATTACACCAGCACCAATAAAGCCAATAACCGTCTGATTTGAAGTAGTCATTATTCATCCCTCCAATATATTTCTATCTTATTTTACTTTATCAAAAATAGGTAACGTTTTCATTAGAAAATTAAGAAAACCGAGCAGTTAAATGCCCGGTTTCTATTCTATATTAAAGGTTTCCCTGTTCAGACAGGGTTAGGGTAGTGGTTTGTTCTTCTCCGTTACGTAAAAAAGTTATGGTTACTTCGTCTCCGGCATTGGTTTCTTTATAAAGATAAGTTTTTAAATCTAACATTGAAGATAGTGTTTGATCATCAATGGCGGTAATGACATCATATTTTTGTAATCCGGCGCTATCTGCAGGAGAACCTGTTTCTACTTGTGCTACCACTAAGCCTTCCTCTACATCTTCACTTAAGTTTAATGTGTCTTGTTTATGACGTGCTGGCACAGTGTCTAGGTTCACAGCACTGATACCGATAAATGGACGAGTAACTTCCCCTTCTGTTTCTAACTGTTCAATTACAGGTTTTGCATCATCAATAGGGATAGCAAATCCAATACCTTCGACTGCACCTAATGCAATTTTCATGGAGTTAATTCCAATAACCTCACCTTGCTCGTTAATAAGGGCTCCACCACTATTGCCAGGGTTAATAGCGGCATCTGTTTGAATCACTTCTGTTGTCCAATCTGCTCGTCTGTCGTTATTTAAATCAACATCTACTGCACGATCTAATCCACTAATAATTCCCTTTGTGACAGATCCGGCAAATTCAGTTCCTAGTGGATTACCAATCGCAATCGCAGTATCCCCAACTTGTAAGTCTGCAGAAGATCCAATTGGTGCTACGGTCGTTACTTGATCACTTGGGATTCGAAGTACTGCGAGATCTGTTAAGGCATCCGTACCCATGAGTTCAGCTGATACATGCTCTCCATTTGTTAAAATAACTTCTACTTCCTGTGCACCTTCGACAACATGGTTGTTGGTTACGACATAAGCGTATTCGCCATCTTTTTTATACACAACGCCTGATCCTGTACCTTCTGCGTCAGACTCTTCCCATAAACTTGTCTGTTGTATATTTGATACACCTACCACCGCATCTGAAACATTCTCTACAATACCTGATAACGAATTAGAATTGCTTGCTGCTACATTGGTTGCCTGTATGGCGGATGATTCCGTAGTCTGTGTTTCTTGTGTTTGTTGCTCCACTTCTTGCTGACTTATTTCTTCTTGATCATCTATCATCGAGAGGATAATCCCTCCACCGAATAGAGCGACAATTAACCCTCCTGCTACACCGCTTAAAAGCATAGAAAGCATATTTTGATCTTTCTTTTTGGTTGTTTTCGTTTCTGGTCTGTGTTCTTGATTATATAAATCATTTTGTTCTTCCTTCATTCTATTCACACCCTTTCTTTGTTTTTTTATTGTACTTTCATTCTACCCATTACTTATGGCACATTAATGGGATAATTGTGGAAATAATGTGTAAAGCATGAAGTTAAGAGGAGTACTGCTTAATTTTTTGAAAAAAATGTGCGAAAATACTAACAAAGAGAGGTGGGTGTTAGCAATGAATCAGCATATATACATTGTAGAAGATGATGCGAATATTAGAGATATAGTGAAAGCCTATCTAAAGAAGGAAGGTTATCAAGTAACCATGATGGAAACAGCAGAGGCTGCGTGGGAACAATCTTATAGTGAGCATCCGGATATGTGGATTTTAGATATTATGTTACCAGGAATGGACGGTTATGAATTATGCCGGAAGATAAGGGAAGTTAGTGAAGTACCTATTATTATTATTTCGGCTAAAGATGAGGAAGTAGATAAAATTTTAGGTTTAGAGTTAGGCAGTGATGACTATTTAACGAAGCCTTTTAGTCCTAGAGAACTTGTTGCTCGTGTGAAACGTCTATTTAAGCGGGCGGAAGGTCAGTTGCAACAGGAGCAGAAGCAACCTGACTTTATTGAACAACAAGGGTTAAAAATTGATAAACAAGCAAGACAAGTGTTTTGGCATGAGGAAGAAATAGAAGTAACAGCCAAAGAATTTGATATGTTAGAGATATTTGCAACAAGGCCTAATAGGGCATTCTCCCGTGAAGAATTATTATCCTTAGTTTGGGGAGATGATTATTTCGGGAGTGATCGAGCGGTAGATGATTTGGTCAAACGTTTAAGGAAGAAGTTAGATAAGCTTCCTGTTGAAACGGTTTGGGGATATGGATATAGACTACATTTGGATGAGAATGAATAATGAAATTACAATATCAATTAACGATTGCATTTACAACATTATTAGTTGTTATCATGACAGTGGCAGGTATTACGATTTATTCCCAAATGCTGCAAATGTTAATTAAAGATGAGCAGCGTCAATTAGAGGATAAAGGACAGCTCATTGTAAATTTTATTTTATACCAGGATTTAAATAATACGTCTAATGTACAGCGGCTACTGGATATGTTAGAGCAATATAACTTACAAGTATTTGCATACGATGATCGATCTAACCAAATTATTTTTTCATCCATACCTGAGTTAGAAGTAGTCAATGATTGGGTAGATCGATATGATATGGAAGAGACAGAACAACCGTTATGGCAAGCGGATAATGAAAAATACGTGGTGTCTATCTTACCTTTTTATTCAATCGTTTCTACGCAGCATCTTGTATTATTGACTCCCTTAGATGATTTACAGGAAGTACAAAAAAGCTTGTTATGGCGGCTGAGTTTAATCTTTTTAATCGGTATAGCGGTAGCTGTTTTGTTAAGTCATTATTTGACATCTAAGCTCGTTACACCATTAACGCAATTGAAGCATCAATTGAAGAAAATAGAAAAGCGAAAGTTTGACGATATGCAGGAGATTAAAGCCACGGGTGAAATTAAGGAAGTGGAGCAGAGTGTGTCAGATATGGCGAATGAATTGCATAGCTTTATTCAATCACAGCGTCATTTTTTTCAAAATGCTAGTCATGAATTAAAAACTCCTTTGATGACGATACAAGGTTATGCAGAAGGAATCAGAGATGGGGTTTTTGAGAATGAAGAAGCAGAACGCGGATTAAATGTAATGGTGGCAGAGATTAACCGGCTAAAGAAAATTATTAACGAAATTATATTACTGGCTAAATTAGATAGTGAAGAGAGTATTTATGATGAAACAGAGGTAAATTTACAAGAATTTGTAGAAAAAATTACCGAACGAGCATTGCCAATAGCGAATGAAAAAGAAATAAAGTGGGAAGTGAAAAAGGTAGAGCCATACATTGTTTCTTTTGATCATGATAAAATGCTTCAAGCTATCATGAACATTGTGACAAATGCAATAAGGCATGCAAACCATAAAGTAGAGCTATCGGTTTATCAAAAAGGCAAACAAGTCTGTATGGAAGTAATGGATGACGGAGAAGGTATGGATGAAGAATTATTGTCTAAGTTATTTCATCGTTTTGTCAAAGGAGAAAGTGGTGAGACAGGGCTTGGTTTAGCTATCGCCCGAGCAATTGTCGAACAGTCAGATGGCACTATTAAAGCGGAAAATAATCGGTTAGGCGGTGCTGTTTTTACGGTTTCATTTTCGCATTATGAAAAAAAGAAACATTCAGTATATGATTAAAATAATATTGTGTTATACTGGATAAGTTGATATATTTTGAACGTTCATTAAGAGGAGAGAATGCAGATGACGCAAGTAAGAGAAGAAATTCGTAATATTGCAATCATTGCCCACGTTGACCACGGAAAAACAACGTTAGTAGACCAATTGCTACATTATTCTGGTACTTTTCGTGAAAACGAACAAGTAGACGAACGTGCGATGGATTCCAATGACATTGAAAAAGAACGTGGAATCACTATTTTAGCAAAAAATACGGCAATTGATTATAAAGATACACATATTAATATATTAGATACACCTGGACATGCTGACTTCGGCGGTGAAGTAGAACGAATTATGAAAATGGTAGACGGTGTACTGTTAGTGGTGGACGCTTATGAAGGCTGTATGCCGCAGACCCGATTTGTGCTGAAGAAAGCGTTGGAGCAAAAGCTTCATCCAGTAGTTGTTTTAAATAAGATTGACCGTCCAAATGCTCGTCCAAATGAAGTAGTAGATGAAGTTTTAGATCTATTCATTGAGCTTGGTGCAGACGATGAGCAGCTGGAATTTCCAGTCGTTTATGCATCTGCATTGAATGGAACTTCTAGCTATGAGCTAGAAGTAGAAGAACAAGAGGAAACAATGGAGCCGATCTTTGAGACGATTCTGGAGAATATTCCTGCACCAATTGATAATCGAGAAGAGCCTCTTCAATTCCAAGTTACATTGCTTGATTACAATGATTACCTTGGCCGAATTGGAGTAGGGCGTGTGTTTAGAGGTTCGATCCAAGTGGGACAGCAAGTATCGCTTCTAAAAACAGATGGTTCAGTGAAAAACTTTAGAGTAACCAAGTTATTTGGATTTATCGGCTTAAAAAGAGTGGAAATTGAACAAGCTCAAGCAGGGGATATTATTGCCGTAGCAGGGATGGAAGATATTAACGTCGGCGAAACGGTTTGTCCAACCGAAAATCAAGAAGCACTGCCGATTTTACGTATTGATGAACCGACGTTGCAAATGACCTTTGTGGTGAATAACAGTCCGTTTGCAGGGAAAGAAGGAAAGTATATTACAGCAAGAAAAATTGAAGAGCGCTTAATGACACAGCTAGAGACGGATGTTAGTTTGAGAGTGGACCCTACAGACTCCCCTGATGCGTGGATTGTTTCAGGGCGTGGTGAATTGCATCTCTCTATCTTAGTAGAAAATATGCGCCGTGAAGGCTACGAATTGCAGTTATCGAAGCCGCAGGTAATTATCAAGGAAATTGATGGGGTAGAATGTGAACCGGTTGAACGTGTGCAAATCGATGTGCCAGAGGATTATACAGGTCCAGTCATGGAATCGCTCGGTGCTCGTAAAGGCGAGATGATAGATATGGTTAACCATGGAACAGGACAAGTTAGAATGGAGTTTAAGGTGCCATCTCGAGGGCTAATCGGTTATGCAACGGAATTTATGACCCAAACTCGAGGGTATGGTATTATCAACCATACATTCGAAGAGTATGCGCCAGTTGTAAAAGGACAAGTTGGCGGTAGACGTGAAGGTGTTCTAGTAGCCTTAGAGAACGGGAAGGCATCCACATATGGTATTATGAATTTAGAGGACAGAGGGGTTATTTTCGTTGAGCCTGGTACGGAAGTATATGCAGGGATGATTGTTGGGGAGCACAATCGCGAAAATGATTTAACCGTTAATATTACAAAAGAAAAACATTTAACTAATGTGCGTTCCGCAACAAAGGATCAAACGGCGACTATTCGAAAAACAAGAAAGTTATCGCTAGAAGAAGCGATTCAATACTTGGATGATGATGAATATTGCGAAGTGACACCTGATACAATCCGCCTGCGGAAAAAGATACTAAACAAAAATGAAAGAGAAAAAGCAGCGAAGAAACAGAAAAACCAGTAAGGGCTAACCTTACTGGTTTTTCTGTTATGATTAAGGGGAATGATATACGAAAAGGAGTCCCGCATCGTTCCACAGCTGATTATACTTTCTTGTTTAAAATTAAATGAATTACAGTCTGACTCATTTATGATTTGATACTGGACTAAAAAAGAAAAGAGGGATGTTTTATGCGATTTTTCAGCAGATTAAAGTTTCTATTTAAATTTCGTAAATCTTTCCCATTTTTTAAAGAATTCTTCCTATCAGGTGATGTAAAGATCACATCTAAACTGGCATCTATTCTTTTAATCGCGGCTTATATCATTTTCCCATTTGATTTAATACCTGATTTTTTACTGTTTTTCGGTATATTAGATGATGTAATGGTAGCCACACTTATTTTGCAGCAAATGGTAAAAATGGCTCCAGAATCATTAAGGAAGAAATATGATTTATCACGGTGAACAATTGTCCGTAATCCCCAAATGATGGAAATCCCTCTACAAATCTCGGCTGCTAAGAAATCACAAGATCATTAGCAGCTGCAAATTCTTCATTTTTTAATTTAAATTTCTCTCCGAATCGCCTTTAACACATCTACTTGTGTGGCACGTTTTGCCGGTTTTAATCCAGAAATAATCGTAACTAGTAAACAAATCCCAACCGAAATCAATATTAACGATAGAGGAATAGCAGAAAACTTAAATCCTTCTGGTAACGATTCTTGGAAAGCTGCTTCTAAAATCATCGGTAGCCCAGTATTAACGAGGAGGCTAATCAAGTAAGCTGCTATGGTTCCTATAATGGCTCCCAGCAGGCCAATATAGCTGCTCTCCAATAAGAAAATTTGTTTGATTTTCTTCGGGTGTGCTCCCATTGCTTTCATGATTCCAATATCAGGTGTTCGTTCAGTTACCGCCATCGTCATCGTGTTATAAATTCCAATAGAAGCAATGATAATCGCAATCGTTCCAATGAATATCAAGCCGGTTTTAGCGATGGTAAACAACATATTCAAATTTTTTAGCTCATCCGCAGCAGAGTATACATGATACCCTTGATCTTTTAGGTCACTCGAAATGTCACTAATTTCTTCCATGCTGTTCGCATACCCATATACTTCGTCGTATCCCTCGCTATTTTGTGCAACATGCCTATCTTCTTGGCTAGATCTAGCACCACGAGCAGTACCAGTAAAAGCTCCCACTTCTGCTAAAATGGTTTTCGATATGTACACCGTGTTATCTCGCATCCAATCTCTAGCAGGCGCTTCGACCACACCCGTCACTTTCAGAGAAATGGTTTTGGATTCTTCCTCTTCTCCATTAGAAGAAGATTTGGTCACAATCATATCTATCTCTTTGCCAGCAAGGCCTTCATCATACTGATAAGCCTCTTTTATATCGCCGTTTTCATCATAGATTTCTTCCTGTTCACTCTCAGTAGAAACTAATTGTTCAGAAAAATGAGAGCCAACGACAACCTCATTATCTGCTTCGGGTAATCTACCGTCAGCTAACTCCAGCCCTGCCTTGATTTCAGACGGAAAATGAGCAACAACTGTCTGCCCATATCCTGTATAATCTTCTATTTGATAGGTCGGAGATTGCCTGAGGTTCATACGCCTTGTGACAGCTTTTATATTTTCCATAGACTCTAACTCTTCTATCTCTTTATCCGTAATTTGTTGAAACTCCCCGTCATGATCCTTCCCGGCTATTTGTATTTGCGTAACCGTTCGGTTTTCTAGCATATCTTTTACTAAAGTATCATGTAATCCAAAACCTACAGATGCTAATACAATTAAAAAAGCACAGCCCATTGCTGTTGCAAGAACAGTCATAAAAATTCGTGATTTACTTCGTTTCATATTTCGGCGAACAAATCGCCATTGGTCTTTAAACTTCATATCGCAACACCTTCTTCTATTATTTTCCCATCATGAATATGAATCTGTTTATTCGCAAATTGAGCAACTTTATGATCATGTGTGATAATTAAAAAAGTGATACCTAAATCACGGTTCAGCTGCTGAATAATCTCTAGTATTTCTGCTTCTGTTTCACTATCGAGGCTACCTGTTGGTTCATCCGCTAAAATAATAGGCCGTTCTATGACAAGCGCTCTAGCAATGCTGATTCTTTGCTGCTGTCCTCCTGATAGTTCACTAGGGTAATAGGTCATATAGTTTTCTAAACCAACTTTTTGTAAAGTGTTCTTTGTAATCGATTCTCTTTCCTTTTCGGATACTCCTTTTAAGACAAGTGGCAGTTCTACATTCTCATAAGCGGTCATGCTGGGAATTAGTTGAAAGCTTTGAAAAATAAAACCGATATGTTCTAAACGAAAATCAGCAAAATCCCCTTCATTTAATGCTGTCACATCAACCCCATTGATCAAGATTTGACCTTGTGTGGGCTGCATGAATCCACTAACCAGGTTTAAAAGCGTAGATTTTCCAGAACCACTTCTTCCCGTAATTGCTACGATTTCTCCTTTTTCAACTTGAAATGAAATATCATTTAATACATTCAGGTGTGTTTGATCATTTTTTTTACCTAATTGAAAGGTCTGGCTTACGTTTTTTACTTCAATCATGTTTGTCCTCCTTGTAAAATGGGCTACACTATAAAGACGATAAAAAACGTATATTCATTACAAAATATTCAAAATAAATTTCCATGCCTATGTTAAAATGAAGTTAGCTTCCATACAGAGGGACTTCCATCAGTGGGGGGCTTCATCCCCCGCTGATGGATAGCGAAACTTATCAGGGTGCTAGCGTCCGTTATTCCTCACTTCTTTCATTATTCTAAGTCTGGAAGTGTGGGTCTTACGGACGATTGTTCACCGTGATAAAATAGAACTTCGAGGATTAGCAAGCATGAGTATAAAGGGGAATCATCAACATTGCGTATACAACCATTGATCTATGTGTTGTTATGGCTATTAATCATGGCAGCTTGTACACCGTCTCCGTCTAATTATAATGCTAATAATCATCAAGGGAAGAATAATCCTATGGATGTCAAAAAAGGTGACACAGGAGTGCTGTTTGAATCATTTTTTCCTGGGAGTATTGAGATATCGATTGGAGCAATTGGTGATTTATTAATTCATAACCGAGTCTATGAAGATGCGGCAACAGAGGACGGTTATGATTTCACCCCAATGTTTGAACCCGTCACTAGTTATTTACAAGGGCCGACGATTACCATAGCGAATCAAGAAACGGTAATAGGTGGAGAAGACATAGGATTATCTTCCTATCCAAGGTTTAACAGTCCATATGCCTTGGCAGATGCCATCCAACAATCGGGAGTTGATCTAGTCACAATGGCAAATAATCATATTCTAGATCGCGGGGAAACAGCCATTCAAAATGCGATACGCTATTATGAAAAAATAGGAATGGAGTACACAGGGAGTTTTAAATCTCGAGAAGACCGTAATCAAATTCGTGTCATCGAAACGGATGAAGGAATTTCGGTAGCTTTTTTAAGCTATACGTATGGAACGAACGGTATTCCAACCCCTGCAGGTAAAGATTATTTAGTCAATCGGATGGATTGGGAGCAGATCAAACAAGATGTGCAGAAGGCAGAAAAATTAGCCGATGTCACGGTGTTAAGTTATCATTTTGGAAGTGAATATGAGCGATTTGCGAGTTCAGAACAAAAACAGTTAGCGCAATATGCAGCAAATATGGGTGTAGAAGTAGTGATCGGTCATCACCCTCACGTTTTACAACCATTGGAGTGGCTTGAAGGGAA
This sequence comes from Gracilibacillus sp. YIM 98692, assembly GCF_010993965.1. Taxonomy (GTDB): domain Bacteria; phylum Bacillota; class Bacilli; order Bacillales; family Amphibacillaceae; genus Gracilibacillus. The sequence continues at coordinate 41,774 of NZ_WIXM01000020.1, forward strand.
AGATGGAAATCAGACATTAGTGGCTTATTCTCTGGGGAATTTCTTGTCTGGACAAAATACCTTATATCGCCGAATAGGAGGAATGTTGCAATTTTCTATTGAAAAGGATCTTCAGGATCAACATGTGAAAGTCCATTCTCCGGCTTTTTTGCCTACATTTGTAGACTATCAAATAAAGAATGGGAGAATGACAGGTTTTAAGGTGTTGCCTTTACATAAAGTATCAGAAAGCCAATTATCTCATGTAAATAAGCATCAAAATGAGATAAAGGAGCACCTTTCCAGAAGGCTATCAGAGCTTCAATTTTTAGATAAAGAATAGGAAATGGAGAGTAGAATATGGAGTGGAGAAACATTTATCGAGGGATGCTCATGGGGGCGAGTGATGTTGTGCCGGGTGTGAGTGGAGGTACAATAGCTGTGGTTCTAGGTATCTATGACCGGTTGATTGAAGCAGTAAATGGTTTTTTTAGTAAGGATTTTAAAAAACATCTATTATTTTTAGTCCCATTAGGAATCGGGATTTTAACTGCTGTATTTTTATTAGCAAATATAATAGAGTGGTTTTTTGAGTATTATCCAAAGCAAACACAATTTGCTTTTTTAGGTTTAATTGTTGGGGTATTACCTTTTTTATTTCATCAAGCCAATGCTAAAAATACATTTAGAGTCCAACATATTATCTTGATTGTGGCAGGCGGGATTATAGTTGGTTCGATGGCATTATTTCAAGTAGGTGAACCAGAGCCAGTGACGAGCTTTTCTACGTCAACTTATATTTGGATTTTTGTATCTGGATTTGTAGCTAGTGCTGCGATGATCTTACCTGGTATTAGCGGGTCATTTTTGTTGTACGTTATTGGTTCTTACACAACTATCATCAGTGCGATTAAAGATTTAAATCTCCTTATTATCGGAATTGTAGGGTTAGGTATTGCTCTTGGAATCATGATAATGAGTAAACTTATTTTTTACTTTCTTGAACATTTTCCATATGGTACATATGCTTTTGTGATTGGAATGGTCATAGGTTCTGTATTTGTTATTTTTCCTGGATGGCCTGCAGATGTATGGGAAACAGTTGTATGCATCGGTACGTTTGCTGGAGGCTTATTATTTGCCTTCTTATTAGGGAGAGTAGAGTATAAGTAAAACAGAATATTTGCTTTAATGGGTACGTCATGATAGATTTTGGATGAAGAACAACGAGAAGGAGTTTTTGCCATGAAAGCAATTGAATCGGTAGATCAATTTAATGAAGTGATTGCATCAGAGGACCCAGTCATTATTAAATTTTTTGCGGATTGGTGCCCTGATTGTAAACGTATGGATATGTTTATCGGTGATATTATGGAGCAATATAACCAACATGAATGGTATCAAGTAAATAGTGATGAAGTCCAAGGTTTAGCAGAGAAGTATGAAGTAATGGGTATTCCAAGTCTTTTGATCTTCCAAAATGGTGAGAAAATTGCACACCGTCATAGTGCCTATACGAAAACACCGGACGATGTATTAGAATTTTTAAAAGAACAGTTAGGCTAAGCATTAAGAAATAAAGAGGACGAAAGGTGAGCTGTCATTTCTAGACAGCTCTTTTTTAGCATATCAGAATTTATATCATGTTACAGATCAAGTGAATTCGACGTAGATACCACGATTAGGAAGATAGATAAGAGCAACTACATTTCTAACTTCGCCATAGGCTCGTCAATCAACGAGTTTTCTTTATCATAACAGAAAGTATAAAATTTGTTCGTAATATCCATAGACTACTCAATAACTTATAAATATTTTCCTCCCACTCGTTTAAAGAAGAGTGCTAAATCGTCGCTGCTGCAAAACACTCGCTTTCTGGAGCGGTATTCAGAGCTTTTTTAAGGCTTATGTTGCAGTTTTTTTTCAACTATGAAATGTATGCATATTAGAAAAATCATTCAGGACCGGGCGGGTTTTGCCTGGTTTTTCTTAATTGGATGTTTTACCAAAAATTAGATCTTATAATAATATGGATTTTCTCTTGAATAGCGCTTACATGGATGTTATATTATTTATAAATCGGTTTAGTAAATCGGTTTATGTATGAAGGGGGGGTTCTTATGAGTGGTGTTATTATTCCATTAAACTCCTTTCCTTATGACACAGTAAAGCGTAGAGGTCAGGCTTGGTTTGTGGAACATGTTGCTAAATCGGGAGCATATGGGGTAGAAATTCGCAGAGAGTTATTCCCAGAAGGTCGTTTCCCGCTAAAAGAGATTCGAAGTGAAACGGAAAAGTACAATTTGTTTATTGTTTATTCGGCACCAATTGAGCTTTGGCTTGAGAATGGAACGTTTGATAAAGAAGCATTGCAACAAGTTTTTTTAGAGGCAAAGCAATTAGGAGCAAATTGGGTAAAAGTCTCACTAGGGCATTATAAAAAGAATACTTCTGATTTTCTACCATTGAAAGAATTTCTGAAGTCTTATCATAGTGTTCAACTCCTGGTGGAAAATGACCAAACGATGTATGGTGGCAATATAGAAAAACTAGCATCCTTTTTTACACAAGCTACTCATCAACAAATTCCTGTTAACATGACATTTGATACCGGAAACTGGTATTATACAAATCAAGATGTAGAAAACGCATTGGAACAATTAGCAGGTCATGTCTGTTATCTCCATTTTAAACATGTGGAGAAACAAGAGGATGAACTTATTACTGTACCGCTTCCCAATAAGGAGGATGCGGAATGGACACGAATTCTTCGTCGTTTTCCGGTTAATATAATGAAAGCGTTGGAATTTCCGATGGATTTGAACGGAATAAACAAGTATATGGCTCAAATACAACATGAAGAATTACAATTATGAATGTAGAATCTATGCAAATGTCACATTTACATGGCACAAATCATCCTAAGATTATCGAAATGAAGAGGTAGATGTTATGGGGAAAATAACAATGGCAGATGTAGCCAAAAAAGCAGGCGTATCTAAAAGTACAGTCTCACAATTTTTAAATAAACGGTACGAGTATATGCGTGAAGATACAAGAAAGAGAATAGAAGCTGCCATTGAGGAGCTTCATTATCAACCCAATTATCTTGCCAGAAGCTTAAAGCAAAAGCGTACATCAACGGTTGGAATCATTGTAGCGAATATCATGCACCGTTTCTCGACAGAAGTGAGTCGCTCTATTGAGGACTTTTTTAACAAACATGATATTCATACCATCGTATGTAACGCAGATAATGATCCGGAGAAAGAAAAGAAATATATTGAGATGCTTCGTGCTAAACAAGTGGATGGACTGATCATTTTTCCAACTGGTGAAAATTTTGATCTGTATAAAAGGATGATGAAGGAAGGGTATCCGATTGTGTTTATGGATCGAAAAGTACCTGATTTAATAGCTCCATCCGTTGTTTCTAATAATATAGAAGCAACGAAAACTACAATCGAGCATTTTATGGAAAATGGCCATAAGCAGATTGCTATTGCTACAGAACCTTTAACAATTTCCACTAGGGTGGAACGACAAGAAGGTTATAAAAAAGCGCTGCAAGATAATGGAATAGAAATACGCCAACCATTCATGATTAGCGCAAATATTAAGAAGATAAAAAAAGAACTAGAAGAACTATTTGCGTTAGATGATCCGCCATCAGCTATTTTAGCAGGAAATGACCTTGTGTTTTTAGAGGTATTAGAATTTGCCAAGGAACACAAGCTGAAAGTCGGTAAAGACTTCGCGTTGGCAGTTTTTGATAATATTCCTTTTGCACATTTGGTTCATCCACCTGTGACAACTATTGCTCAACCATCTTATCACATGGGAGAAAAGGCTTCTGAATTATTATTAAAACAAATTAATAAAGAAGAGATAGAAAATCATGAGTTGACGTTTCCTTGTGAGCTTATCATCAGGGATTCTTCCAAGGAATTAAACAATAATACAGTGATATGATGTAAATGAAAAGCATTCCCATAAATATACAGGTTATATTAAAAAAAAAGCCTTGTAAAACGCTTACAGGTATTTTATACTTTTACTATACCGGTTTAGTAAATCGGTTTAGTAGAAATGGTTCATACAGTTTTGAAAACGTAATATAGAGGTGATGCAAATGAAACAGGTAACCGAAACCATTGCAAATGAAATCAGTGAGGTATTGAAAAGAATCAATGCCGATGAGTTGAAGCAATTAGCTAATGAGTTAAAAGGAAGAAAGCGAATATTTATAGCCGGTACTGGACGTTCTGGGTTAGTAGGGAAAGTATTTGCGATGCGTTTAATGCATAGTAACTATCATGTTTATGTGGTAGGAGAGACCATTACACCTAGTATTGAAGCAGAGGATATTTTACTTGTTATTTCTGGTTCTGGAAGCACGGAAACGTTAAAGTATTATGCAAAACAAGCTAAGAGTGTGGGAGCAGCAGTCGCTCTAGTCACAACAAATAAAGACTCGGGAATCGGAAAGATTAGTGATTGTCATGTTCAGATTCCAGCAGCAACGAAAAAGCGACTGCCACATGAACCAGATACTATTCAACCGTTGGGAAGTCAATTTGATCAATCAGCACATTTATTGCTAGATGCTGTAATCGTTTATCTTTTGCAAAGTCAAGAAATAGAAGATGAATCAAGCTTAAATAAAAAACATGCAAATTTAGAATAGGATGGATGTTAGTAATGTCACTTATTCAAACAATTAGTGAGCACAAAGTTGTCGCCATTATTCGAAAAGCAGATGAAAACAATATAATTCCTATATTAAAAGCATTGGATGAAGGTGGGGTTAAAGCTGTTGAAATAACTGCTGAAACTCCCCGCATTACCAATCTAATCGAGAAAGCAGTTGCGGAGTATGGCGGGAAAATTGGCATTGGAGCTGGAACTGTTTTAGATCCAGAAACAGCAAGAGCAGTTATTATGGCTGGGGCAGAGTTTATTGTTTCCCCTACCTTAAATACAGAAACTTTAAAACTGACAAATCGATATGGCGTTTTAAATATACCTGGTGCCTTAACACCGACAGAAATTGTAACTGCTTACGAACATGGAGCTGGCATGGTGAAGGTATTTCCGGCAGATGCATTTGGTCCAAAGTATATGAAAAATGTTCACGGTCCATTACCCCATATTCCATTAATGGCAACAGGTGGTGTTACGTTAGATAATATGAATGAATTTATTGCTCATGGAAGTAAAGCTGTGGGTATTGGAAGTAACTTAGTAAATGTATCGAAGCTTCACACAAGGGAAGACTATGACAATCTAGCATTACAGGCAAGTCGTTTTGTTACAATGCAAAAGGAATTGAATTTATCATAATTAATAAAAAAGGGGCGTTTAAAATGAAAAGGATTGCATTTTTATTATTAGTTGCAATGACAACTATTATAGCGGGTTGTGGAAATAACAGTGCGAATGGAGAAAATGGTGATTCAGTAGATAGTATTAAATTGATTGCTGCACACAATCAAACATCAACAGAAAACCCATATCAAGATGGATTAGTGAAGTTTAAAGAAGTAGCAGAAGAGGAATCTGACGGGGCTATTGAAGTAGAGGTACACGCCGGAACAATTGGTACAAGTGAATCAGAGCTTGTTGAGAAATTGCAAACAGGTGGAGCGGATGTTGTCCTTGTTTCCCCAGGATTTATGACACAAACAGGAATTAAAGAAGTAGATTTATTTGCACTGCCATATTTATTTAGTAGTTATGATCATTGGGAAAATGTGGTGGACGGTGAAATTGGTCAGCAAGTAGCAGAAATTATTAATGAAAAATCAAATAATGATTTTAAGATTGTCGGCTATTGGACAGCTGGTGTAAGACACTATTATGGTAAAAAACCACTTCAATCCATGGATGATTTAAAGGGTTTAACATTGAGAACGCAAACATCAGGAGTTGTAGCGAATTACTGGAAGCAAACTGGAGCGGTTCCAACATCTGTAGCATGGGGTGAATTATATCAAGGGCTGCAGCAAGGTGTTGTAGATTCTGCTGAAAATGCATATCCATACTTTGTGCAGCAAAATCACCACACGACTGAAAATGGCAAGTATATTACGGAAACAGGCCATGATTATACAACGAGATTGCTATTAGTGAATGGCAACACGTTTGATTCCTACTCAGATGAGCAAAAAGAAATTATTTTGAAAGCTGCTGAAGAGTCTGTGCAAGCAGAGAGAGAAGCACTATATACGCAGGAAGAAGAATATAAGCAAAAAGCGTTAGATGATGGGGCAGAAGTGAATGAAATTGACAGACAGCCATTCATTGATTTAGCAAAACCTATTCAAGATGAAGCAGCAAAAGAAATGGGAGCAGAAGATCTTCTGCAGCAAATTAGAGAGATGGAATAAAGAAGTTCATAATTCAAGAACGTGGATGAGTTAACAGTTTCATCAACTGGAATATACGACATTGCTGTGGGAAAGCGAGATTAAGAGACACAACTGTGAGGTTTAGCTCGCAAGGAGCAAGCGGAAAGTATATTCCAGTTGTGTGTAGAGTAAGTTGACTTTTAGGACAACTCCTTCCAACTAAAATAAGCCACTTGCAAAATGATTAGCCTAATTACTTCCTAGTTAAGTTATAGGTTTCATGTACTGTATGTGATGTTAGGAGGTGTCGTTTGTGAAATTTTGTTAAGAGGAGGGACAGCATGAAAAAGCTTATTCAAACACTAGAAAAAATCCAATTAGCAGCAGGTGCCATATTTTTGGCGCTATTCTTTGCTGTCATTTTGATTCAAATTACTACACGTCAACTAGGAATTTCAGTTATTTGGACAGAAGAAGTAGCGAATTATTCTTTTATATGGGCAGTTTTTATGGGTGCGTCTGTAATGGTTAATCGAAAAGAGCATTTCACCTTTGACCTTTTACAAAGAAAATTAAAAGGGAAATTACGAATAATGCTTTCCTTAATCATAGATACAATGCTTATTCTATTTAATATTACCATATTCTATTTTGGTATCCTGACTGTACAGCGTTTTTGGAATTATAATTGGGTGTCACTTCCAGAGATGAAAATGGGGTATGTGTGGATTGCGGTTCCGATTATGGCAGGTACGATGGTTGTTTATTTAATATCACATGTGATTCAGCACGTAAAATCATTAAGGGAGGTAAGTGGATAATGGGCTTTCTACTAATAGGATTATTTATTGTCTTACTGTTTATCGGTGTGCCTATTGCATTTGTCATCGGTATAGTAGCATTGTTAGGAATTATGAACATTCCATACATTCCTGAAATGACGGTTCCGATGAAGATGTTAAATGGGTTAGATTCATTTGTATTATTAGCAGTTCCATTATTCATCTTAGCTGCTAACTTAATGAACTCTGGAAAAATTTCAGTTAAATTAGTTGATCTAGCGTTAGCCATTGTCGGGCCAATACGTGGAGGATTAGCACATTCAAACATTCTAGTGTCTATGATGTTTGCTGGTGTTTCTGGTGCTTCACAAGCAGACACGGCAGGCGTTGGAAAAATCCTTATTCCAAGCATGATTAAAAAAGGCTATGACAAAGAAACAGCGGTAGGAGTAACCGCAGCATCCTCTACCGTAGGGGTGGTTATACCACCGAGTATTCCAATGATTATTTTCGCTGGTATTGCGAATGCATCTGTCGGTGCATTGTTCCTTGGCGGAATTGTGCCAGGAGTTTTAATTGGATTAAGTATGATGATTTTTACGTATATTATTGCTGTAAAGAGAAAATACCCTAAATCAGCAAGAGTAGAATTTGTTAAAATATTCAAATTATTCATGGAAAGTCTGCCTGCCTTACTGACGGTCCTGATTATTATTGGGGGCATTGTTTCAGGGATATTTACAGCAACTGAAGCTGCAGCAATAGCGTCCTTATATACGTTATTCATCAGCATGTTTTTCTATAAAACTTTAAAGTTAAAAGACTTACCGAAAATAATTGTCGATACGTTAGCGTTAAGCTCACTATCCCTATTTGCATTAGCTACAGCAAGTGCATTAGGTGAGCTAATGAGTTATTACCAATTAGGGACTCTAGCTCAAGAATTTTTTACCAACAGCATTGGTTCCAAAGCCATTTTTATACTAATCATTATTGCATTCTTTCTTTTTGTTGGAACATTTATGGATGCGATTCCAGCAATGATATTATTTGTTCCTGTTATTTTACCAACTGCATTACAGTTTGGCATTGATCCAATACATCTTGGTTTAATTGTCATTATTACGTTAGCTATAGGCCTTGTGACACCGCCATATGGGCTATGCTTATTACTTGCCGCTAAAATTGGGGAGCTTTCCATTGAAAGATCCTTTAGAGCTGTATTACCGTATATCATTATTGTCATTATCGTATTAATGTTTATTGCATTTTTCCCTGATGTTGCTTTTTATGTTCCGAAGTTGATAAACCCGACATTATTTTAATGGTTTGGATGGACTGATGAGATAAAAGAAGGAGTTACCAATCATATGGATTATAACAAAAAAATAGCTGGAGAAGAGGCGGTCAACGAAATCAAAGATGGGATGACCATCGGGCTAGGTTCAGGATCTACAGTAAATTGGATGCTTAAAAGATTAGCAGATCGGATAGAAAAGGAAGGATTAACGATAAGGGGGATCCCATCCTCCATTAAGACGGAGTGTTTGGCAAGGGAATTAGGAATCCCTCTAACGGATTTTACAGAAGTAGAGCATATTGATCTTGCTATAGATGGTGCCGATGAGGTAGACCCTCAGTTACAGCTCCTTAAAGGTGGAGGAGGTTCTTTGGTAAGGGAGAAAATAGTGGATACTATGGCAGAAAAGCTAATTATTATTGTGGATGAATCAAAAGTCGTCCAACAGTTGGGCACTTTCCCTCTTCCCATTGAAGTACTCCCGTTCGGATGGAATATAACAGCGAAACAGATTGCTTTATTTGGATGTGTTCCAACATTACGAAAAAAAGGAAAAGACGTATTTATTTCGGATAATGGAAATTATATTTTGGATTGTACGTTTCATAACATTATGGATCCAAAAGCTTTACATGAGAAATTGAAATTACTTGTTGGTGTCGTGGAAACAGGTTTCTTTATTGATATGGCTGATAAAGTCATAGAGGGACGTAACGGTAAGATAGAAATATGGTCTTAACGAAAGGCTGATTTTCAGACATCATCAAGACAAGCAGAGGAGGAGCGAAAATGTATGATGTGATTACTATTGGGGAAGCAATGATTGCCTTTAACCCTAGTTCAACAGGTCCTATGAAATTTGTAAATAGTTTTGATAAAAAAATAGGAGGAGCAGAGTTGAATCTAGCAATAGGTTGTTCCCGCCTTGGACTATCATCTGGTTATATTAGCACTTTAGGAAATGATGAATTTGGAAAGTATATTAAAAATTTTGCTCGTGGGGAAGGAATTGATGTGTCACAGGTTCAGCTAGTGGATCATTATCCTACTTCTCTGAATTTTAAAGAGATTATGGAAGATGGAAATGTGAGGACGTTTTACTATCGTGATAAGTCTCCTATCTTAGCAATGACACCGGCTGATTTGAATGAAGACTATTTTAAACAAGCCAAAGTGTTACATTTGACAGGAATCTTTCCGGCTATTGATCCCAAAAATATAGAAATATTCGATCAAGCTATTTCTTTAGCTAAAAAACACGATGTTAAAATTTCCTTTGATCCGAATATTCGTTTACGCATGTGGTCGAAGGCAGCAGCAAGGGATACATTATCCAAGATACTTCCTCATGTGGATATTTTGCTTGCTGGCGACGAAGAAATGGAAATCATTATCGGAGAAAAAGAACCAAAAGCAATCGTAGGTGCTTTGAAAGAATTAGAGATTTCCTATATAGCAATTAAACAAGGAGAGAATGGATCTGTTGGTTATCATAACGGCGAATATATAGAAGCTGGGCCAGTAAAAGCTCCAAAGGTAGTGGATACAGTAGGAGCTGGAGATGGTTTTAATGCAGGTTTCCTTTATGGGATTTTACATGATTGGTCACTAGAAAGAACACTTGATTTTGCCAACACGATAGGTTCTATGGTAGTAGGAGTCATTGGAGATAATGAAGGGCTTCCTTATTATGAAGATGTGCAAGGGCGTCTTGGTGAGATAGATGTAATAGAAAGGTAAAGGGGTTTTTTGATGAAATTACAATTAGCTTTAGACAGGCTGCCACGAGAAGAGTGTATTCGGATTGTAAAGGAAACAGAAGAGTTTATAGATATCGTGGAAGTTGGAACAGGAGTTATTAAAGAATATGGCATGTCCATTGTACGTGAATTACGAGAACTGTACCCCAACAAAGAAATTTTAGCAGATATGAAGACTTGTGATGCAGGTAAGCATGAAGCAAAACAAGCCTTTGATGCAGGTGCAGATATTGTTACTGTAATGGCTTTTTCTTCTAGTTTAACCATTAAGGATACTTTGAAGGTAGCAGAAGAATATGAAAAGCGTATTATGATTGATTTGTTGGAAGTCGATTCAAGCGATAAAATTGCACAATTACAAGATTTAAATGTAGACCTTGTGAGTCTGCACGTTGGTAAAGACAAACAACAAGAAGGTAGCTTTAACACCGACTTATTCTCTTTAGTGAAAGGATATCATTTCGAAACTTCCGTAGCTGGTGGAGTCCATTTAGATACGCTTCCTGAAATTGCGAAAGAGGATCCTGATATCATCATTGTGGGCAGTGCTATTACAAAATCAGAGAATCCACAAGAAGTTGCAAGAAAAATGAAAGAAGTAATGAGTTAAGAAGCAAGAAATACAACTTTTCTTGCTTCTTTTTTTTATAGGAAAGTATAAATTGTCAGCAAGGAAGCAATTTCGACGTAGTGGACAATTCTAGGAATATAGATAAGTGCAACTACGTCTCTGACTTCGCCAAAGGCTCGTCAATCGACAAGTTTTCTTTATTTTAGAAACCTTTTTTCTTTTTTCTGCGTATATAATATTGGGGTGTTAAAGGTTTAGTTTCGTTTTGTTAATTACATTTATTTATGTTTGGCTCATGCGATTGGAAGATATTTGCACAAATTACGGTGTACATCGCTTCGTTTTATGTTATCTTAGATATACAAATGAACAAAAAAATAAAAACATAAGTTAAAATTGTATTTAGCCACCCTTGACGGTGAAGGTTAACTGTAAGCATGACATATAAAGTATCTTGAAGTTGAGAGGATGAAAGGGATGGAAGAGGAAAAAGAAATATATTATGAGAAAAAGCAGGACCCTTCCCTGAAGCTTTTTGTTGTATTATCCAAAGCCTATCGATCGGTAGCAGATCAAGTTGCCAAAGATATTAGAAGTCATGGTCTTAATACAACGGACTTTGGTGTTTTAGAGCTGCTTTATCATAGAGGAGAACAGCCGCTGCAAAAAATAGGAGATCGTATTTTATTAGCGAGTGGAAGTATTACATATGTTGTAGATAAACTGGAGAAAAAGGGATATGTGAAAAGGAATCCATGTCCCAATGACCGTCGCATAACATATGCTTCCATTACACAAGAAGGAAAAGATTTATTGAATCAGATTTTTCCAGAACATTGGAAGCAAATAGAAGCTATAACCGCAGGGTTAGAAACAGAAGAGAAGATACAAACGATTGAGTTCTTGAAAAGACTTGGTACATATGCAGATAATTCTTCGGGAAAATAAACAAAGGTTTAGCAGAAATTGGTGAGGGGAATAGTTTGCATGAAATGATCATGCAGCTAGGAGGATCACCGATGAATGGGAAACCAATACAAGTTTTTGTAAGTGACGGCTGTCAAGAATGCAATCAATTGGTAACTTTTTTAGAAGAGTATAACGTACCATTTCATTTAATTAATACATCAGAAAATAGAGATAATTTAGAGAAGTTACAGGAAAACGGACTGTACTTGACGCCAGCTGTTATCGTGAGTAAACATTGTCGTTTACTGGGATTTCAAAGAAATAAATTAAAAGAAGTTCTTGGTTTATAAAGCGTGAACGAAATTCCATTTTTCGCATAGGCTAAAACTAGAAAAGATGTGCGAAAATGGAGGGATAAGAATGGATAATATGTATAGAAAAGTTCCGTATCCATATCATATGCCTATGTATGAACAACAAGTCAATCCGTCTTTCATTCAAAATCAGCCTGTAAACCAAATGCAAGGACCTGTAACACCTTATCAATATTACCAAAAACCTTTAATGCCTATTCAGCAAGATACGTCTTTTCCCCAAGTACCAATGGGGAAACAGCCGAATCCATTTGTTCACTACTTTCAAGATAAGAATGGTGAGATGGATTTTGACAAGGTGTTTCAAACCGTCAACCAACTTGCTAGTACCTATAATCAAGTGTCACCAATCTTTAAGAACGTCGGTAGTTTTCTAAAAGCTTTCCAAAAATAAATGTGTTTTATTATATTTTGAAAAAATCCTTGTCCCGCATCGGCAAGGATCTTGTTTTTACAAGTTAACATATGATCATGATTCTTACCTCTCACTAGCAGAGGAAATATACAAGGGAATCCTTCGGGAAAGCAACGGCTGAAGATCCCTCGTGGTGAGCGTACTTTGCTGAAGAGGAAGCTGAAGTGCTACCCGCGGAAAGTGAAGTGTATTTCCGGAGCGGTATCTAAGCGCTTTTTTTCTAAAGTAATGCCCGGTTACAACTGCTGTGAGAAAAAGCAACAAGAGTAAGTGAATTATAAGAAAGAGTGAAAGGAAGAGTGTGTATGACTGCTTGTCTTCTTATCCATGGTTACACCGGTGGTCCTTATGAAGTCGAGCCCCTAGCTACATATTTAAAAGAACAAACCGATTGGGAAGTTATGTCACCCCGTTTACCAGGTCATGGGTTAGGGGATGATGGTAAAGCATTAGATTTAGGTGATGTTTCTTATACGGATTGGATTTCTACGGCAGAGGATGCTTATTTACAGTTGAAAGAAAAACACGATGTTATTTATATTATCGGATTTTCAATGGGGGGGATGATTGCCGCTTATTTAGCAGCGTCGTACCCATGCGAAAAACTCGTATTATTGTCTACTTCTAGAAAATTTATAAGCATCTCACAAATGAGCATAGATATTCTTGACTTTGGTAAAAAAGCCATAAAAAAACAATTGAAAGAGGATCCGTTATTCAATCATTATAAAGGGAAGTACGGTTCTGTCCCACTTTCTGCTAATTTAGAATTTTTGAAATGTATGAAATTTACAAAACCTTACCTAAAGCAAATCCATTGTCCTGTTTTTATTGCACAAGGCATACAGGACGGCATGGTTCCATATAAATCTGTACACTATTTAGACAAAGAAATTCCAGTAGATGCAGAGATTATATATTTTCATGATTCCAAACATTTAATTTGCTTAGGAGAAGATAAAGATATCGTCATTCAGTCGGTATATCATTTTTTATTAAGAAAAGCAACGACCTATTCCTGAAGTTGAGATCAGGGAATGTCGTTGCCTAATTTGTGATCGTAATTTTCATTTTGCGTTTACGTCTTGTGCTGGCTATAAATAGTAATAAACCGGACAGTACAATCATTCCGCCTAACCATTGAGTCCACGTAATACCTTCATCTAATATAAAATAAGCTAATATGGATGCACCAACAGGTTCAAATACAATTCCTATTGAAATAACAGAAGCACTGACCCATTTTAAGGACCAATTTAACAAATTAAGCCCTAAAATAGTAGGGATAATAGCAATCCCTATGAAAAATAACCAATGATTCGTATCATAGCCTGTAAATGGATGTTTTAACAACAGGTTGTACACGATTAAAATAAAGGCGCCTACACTATAAGCCACACATGTGTAACTGATAGCAGACATTTTTTTGCGGACTTGTTGACCGAATAAAAAGTATATCGTGATAAAAATAGCTCCAAGTAAGGCTAAAACATCTCCATATATAGCATTTCCCGCTAATTGAAAATCTCCCCAGGCGATTATAATACTGCCAAAAATAGCGATGAACATGCTGATGATGGTTCCAGCAGAGAATCTTTCCTTGAAGAATAAGTAAGTCCCTAAAAAAGCGAATATAGGCTGCAAGGTGACAATAACTACAGAGCTAGCGACAGATGTATAGTTGAAAGATTCAAACCATACGATGAAATGAACAGCTAAACTAACACCTGCAAATATCGTGAATATCCATTCCTTTTTATCTAACCGTAACAATTCTGTTCGTTTCATAAATAATACATATGGGAGCATCAAGACAGCTGCAATCAATAGTCGGTAATTGGCGATGATAGCAGCAGGTGCGCTTTCTGCCAGCTTGACGAAAATAGCAGCAGTAGAAACAGAAAGTACTCCAATCATAATGGCGATATAAGGATAGATCAGTCTATCTTTCATGCGCTCACCTACTCTCTAGCTGAATTTAAGTATAGTATATCAGTAATTTGCATGAATCATAATCAAAACGTGTAAGAATATGCATGCATGGAAAAAATTATATGGAATTTTGATTGAGAGTGTGTTATGATGAAATAATCCATTGAGTGGTCATTTATAAGCCTCTTCCAACTGTGGAGGAAGGCTTTTTTCTTTGCACATTAGGAATAGTCAATATTTTACATGTAATTTAAATTAATTTTTATGAAGAAAAAGGGCCTTTCCCTTTATTTTATATAGCTATATTGGATAAACTGATTATAATGAGAAAAATAAATGATAAGAGATGAGATTTTGAAAGAAAAAAGGAGTAGAAAAAGATAGTGACAAAGTTTAATCAATTAAATATTTCAGCGTCGATAATGAAAGCATTAGAAAAAATGGGGTTTGAAGAGGCAACGCCAATTCAAGCAGAAACAATCCCATTAGGAGTCGAAGGTAAGGATGTTATTGGTCAAGCTCAAACAGGGACTGGTAAAACAGCTGCCTTTGGTATTCCGATGATCGAGAAAATAAATAAAGATACTCGTAAAATCCAAGGTTTGGTTGTAGCTCCAACTCGTGAATTAGCGATTCAAGTGTCTGAAGAGTTGCACAAACTAGGTAAATTTAAGGGTGTTCGAACACTTCCTGTTTATGGCGGGCAGCATATGGAACGACAAATTAGAGCACTTAAAGACCGTCCACACATCGTTGTGGCTACACCAGGGCGTTTATTAGATCATTTAAGACGCCGTACGATACGAGTAGATGATGTCCAAACAGCTGTTTTGGACGAAGCAGATGAAATGCTTAACATGGGTTTTATCGATGATATTCGTGATATCTTAAAGGCGATCCCAGAAGATAGGCAAACCTTATTGTTTTCTGCAACAATGCCTAAGGAGATACGTAATATTGCGTCTACTTTAATGAAGCAGCCAGAAGAAGTAAAAGTAAAAGCAAAAGAGATGACGGTATCCAATATTGATCAATATTTTGTTGAAGTGAATGAAAAGCAAAAGTTTGATACTTTAACCAATTTGTTAGATGTCCATGTACCAGAATTAGCCATTGTATTTGGCCGTACTAAGAAGCGTGTGGATGAATTAACAGAAGGGTTACAAGCAAGAGGATTTCGCGCAGAAGGGATACATGGCGACTTAACTCAAGGAAAACGAACATCTGTCTTAAAGAAATTTAAATTTGGCCGTATTGAAATTTTAGTAGCGACAGATGTAGCAGCTCGTGGTTTAGATATATCTGGTGTGACACATGTTTACAACTTTGATATACCACAAGATCCGGAAAGCTACGTTCACCGTATCGGTCGTACAGGTCGTGCTGGCAAAATGGGAGAGGCTATTTCTTTTATTACCCCAAGAGAAGTACCGCATCTTCACCTTATTGAAAAGGTAACAAAAAGTAAGATGACACGCATGACCCCGCCTAGCTATGACGATGCTAAAAAAGGTCAGCAGCAGCTATCGATGAAAAAGCTTTCTAAAACGGTTGAAAAGAAAGACTTGAAAGATTACCGCGAGGCAGCTAGTGAATTATTAGATAATTATGATTCTGTCACAGTTGTATCGGCAGCGTTAAAATTATTAACGAAAGAGCGCAGGCAGACGCCAGTTACGTTAACTTCTGTACAGCCTGTCAGCGTAAAGCAAGCAACAAAAAATAAAAATACAAAATTTAGAAAAGATAATAAACGAGGATTTGGTCGAAAAGGAAAACAAGGTGGAAGAAACCGCAAATTCCAGAATAAAAGGCCAAAAGGAAAACGTTCCTAAGTAAAAAAACCCTGTTGCGAACTCATTGCAACAGGGTTTTTTACCATATCAGAATTTATATCATGTTACACATGAAGTGAATTCGACGTAGATCCCACGATTAGGAATATAGATAAGGGCAACTACGTCTCTGACTTCGCCCAAAGGCTCGTCCATCGACAAGTTTTCTTTACCGTATAGGAAAGAAAGTATAAATTGTCAGCAAGGAAGTTATCTCGAAGTAGTGGACAATTTTAGGAATATAGATAAGGGCAACTACGTCTCTGACTTCGCCAAAGGCTCGTCCATCGACAAGTTTTCTTTATATAATCGTGATGACTACAATCGATAGTAATGGAATGGTCAGAATAGTGACGAAACCGATAAACGAGAGGGAATTCACATATCCCTTCTCTGTTTTTGACAACTCATCCACTTCAGACATCAGTTCTTGTTTAGTCATCCATATTTGAGCCGAACTATAAGCTATAACGGCAAGAATGATTAGAATAGGGATGATAGCACTTGTAACTTGTATTGTCTCTTCTTCCATGAAAGTAAAACCAAGGACAACAAGAAAGATGGGGATTGCTTCAATCAATGCTACTTGAATAAAGTAACGAGTTTGGTCTTTTTGAAGGCCTTGCTGATTGAATTCGTTTCGTTTGATGCGATAGCTTAGTCCTCGCATTAGTCGTTTAAATGCAAAAAGTATACCGATTCCTGCTATCACAGATGCTATGGTAAAAATCCAAGCTGCTGCCATATGTAATGCTGCTCCTTTCGGTTGCTATTATAACAAGGAAGATAATAATCCTAATATAACTAATATAACGAAGATGCTGATAATAATGGGGCGAATATATGGTTTGATTCGATATCTTTTTTTATTCCACCTGTTCGGATCAAAACCAATATCATTACTCTCTTTTGTTCTTCTTTGATTACGCCATGGCGAGAAGGGCTGAACATTTTTTAACAGAAGAGGGCCTAATGCAAACCCGCCAATAAAACCAAATAAATGTCCGGCAATATTAATACCTGGGCGGATGAAAGTCATGATTAAACTAATGACAATAATGATAGTAACCAATTTTGCGTTTTGTGGATCGATTAACCTTTTTTCAAACAGAATCATAAATAAGTACAGACCAAACAGACCGAAAATAGCACCTGATGCTCCAACATGAGTGTAGAATGGACTAGGTTCAGCGATGTATGTCAGAATATTAGCAATTACACCAGTAAATAGATAAGTCGAGATAAATTTAGCTTTCCCTAGCATTTGCTCAAGTGCAGGCGCAAATAAAACGAGGGCAAAGGAGTTAAATAAGATATGTCCGGTTCCATGTTGACTGTGCAGGAAAATCGGTGTTATAAATCTCCAGTATTCCCCCGTGCTTATTTTAAGGTTCATCCCGACACCATAATCGTAAATGATCTCACCAATAGGAGGAACTATCCAACTAATCAGCCATAAACCAATTTGCAATCCGATGATAATAGAAACAATCGGATAAAAATGGAGGAAATCTTTAAAGCTTTCTGTTCTTATAAACATAAGCTAACTCCTTTATGTATTTTATCACGGTGAACAATCTTCCGTAAGCCCCCCACATTAAGACTTAAAATAGTGAAAGAAGGATAAGTAGGGATAACGGACGCTAGCACCTTAAGTTTCGCTAACCATCAGTGGGAGATGAAGAACCCCCCCCACTGATGGAAGTCTTTCTTTATCACAATTTTACCATAAAATGAAGGGTTATGCTTCTATTGTATGTGAGAAACATCTCTACATGCAAAAGGTGCCTAGGTGCGATATACTTAGCAATATAATGGATGACATAAGGATGGAGTATATGATAATAGGAATTGGCATTGATATTGTGGAGTTAAATCGCATAGAACAAATATTGCAAAAACAGCCGAGATTTCTCAGTCGTATTTTATCTCAACGGGAGCAATTATTATATGAACAAATGGAAACCCCTAAAAGAAAGGTCGAATTTTTAGCAGGGCGTTTCGCAGCCAAGGAAGCATTTTCTAAAGCATATGGTACTGGTATAGGACCAGTATCTTTTCAAGAAATTGAAGTGTTAAAAACAGAAGCTGGAGCACCAGTGGTGGACATAGATAGGTTAGCAGAGGAAAAAGTTTGGGTATCTATTTCGCATAGTGATACATATGCTGTTGCACAAGTAATAATTGAAACGGATTCTGCATATTAGGAAGGTTTGTCTCATACTATTTTAGTGCGGGTAGGAGGGAACAAGATGTACATCGTAACCGCGGAAGAAATGTACGAAATCGATCAATATGCAATGGAAAAAGGGGGAATATCAGGGGAACGATTAATGGAGAATGCCGGTAGACAAATTGCCGATCGGCTGATCAAAAGTGTCACTTTGAATCAACGAATCGCTATATTAATAGGTGGCGGAAATAATGGTGGAGATGGTTTTGTTATTGCTAGATTTTTAAAAGAAGCTGGGTATCCTATTAGTGTGTTCCAAGTAGTGAAGGATGAAAAGATACGAGGAGATGCAAAGATTCACAAGCATCTATTACAAGGAATAGGTGTGAGGGTGGAGCTGGTTCTAGATGCGAACGAGCTGGAACAAAAACTAATGGATCATGAACTTGTGATTGATGCAATGCTAGGTATTGGGATTACCGGATCCTTACGTGAACCGATTAGAAGTATAATAGAAGTCGTTAATCAGAGTAATCTTCGCATCATCGCTGTTGATATACCTAGCGGGTTGCCTGCAAATGATCAAGTAGAGGTAGATGCTGCAATAGCAGCAGATCAAACTTATATCGTGGAAGCACCGAAGCAAACTGTTTTTATAGAACCAACAAATTCTTATTACGGTGATTGGCAAGTTGTGTCCATTGGGATACCGATTGAAGCTTTTTTAGAAATAGGTAGAGTAAAACGATGGGATGATCACGATGTGAAAAGAACACTGCCTCAAAGAGACATTTTCTCTCATAAAGGTTCACATGGGCGGGGGTTAGTAATTGGCGGACAGCTGACAATGCCTGGCTCCATCACATTAACTGCTAACGCTGCGTTACGATCAGGTGCAGGACTATTAACCATAGCAACAATAAAGGAATTGATTCCCATCATAGCCAATCAATGTACAGAAGCAACGTATCATATATTAAGCGATGAAGATGGTAAGATTACAGGTGGTCATTTAACAAAGGAAACATATGATGCAGTAGCGATTGGAATGGGAATGGGAAGAAGTCAGCGATCTAGTGATTTTATTAAAAAGTTTGTGCGGAAAATTGACAAGCCTGTAATTATCGATGCTGATGGGCTTTACCATATTTCTAATATGTTAGAAGAATGGAAACCATCCCATAAAACGATTATATTAACTCCACATTATGGTGAATTAGCCATGTTAACTGGTTATTCTGTATCTGACATCAAAAAAGCCCCTTTTACTATTTCGAGGGAATTTGCAGCCGAATATCAAGTTTATCTGATTTTGAAGGGGAAATACACCATTATAACCACACCTGATGGAAGGCAATCGATTTGTGATAAGGGCAATACAGGACTAGCCAAAGGTGGCACTGGAGATGTTTTGTCTGGCATTTTGTTAACGATGGTCATGCAGCATGACAATGTTTCGACGGCATTGAATAATGGCTGTTTTGTTCATGGTAAGTCTGCAGAGTTGCTAGTGAAAAGAGGAAAGCATACGGAGAGAGATATGCTTGCTTCTGATGTGATAGAAGGAATTTCGCATGTATTTCGTACATTTTCTTAGCGCGTGATCGTGTTCCCTTTGTCCTCTTATTTGAGACAAAGGAGAGTTGTCGCGATGAAAAAATATACAAAATGGATAATAGGTATATTGTTAATTACGGTACTTGCTGCTTGTGGGGAGAAATCAAAAGAAGATGTGGTGCAAAAGCTTGAAAGCATGGCCGAGGATATGAGCAGTTATCAAATGCAAGCAATGATGACATTGAAAACAGGAAAAGAAGATCAATTATATCGAATTGAGGTAGCACATAAGAAAAAAGATTTTTACCGTGTTTTACTTAAAAATGAAAATGACGAAGAAGGAAGTCAAATTATTTTACGAAATGATGAAGGAGTCTTCGTTTTAACACCTGCTCTCAACAAAAGCTTTAAATTCCAAAGTGATTGGCCAGACAATAACAGTCAGCCATATTTATTCCAATCATTAGTACAAGATCTGTTAGATGACCAAGATGCAACCTTCACAACAACCGAAAACTATTATGTATTCGAAACAAAAACAAGCTATGAAAGCAACAGTAATTTACCATATCAGTCTATTTATTTTGATAAGAAAACATATGCACCTGTTTTAGTAAAAGTCTTAGATCAAGATAAGAATACTTTAGTTGAAGTGGAGTTTTCTTCTTTTGAAATAGATCCAGAGTTACCTGATGATACGTTTGAAATGGAAAAAAATATGACAAGTAGTATATTTGGTGTACCAGTAATGGCGCAGGAAGATTTACCGCAGCAATTAACCGTTCAATATCCTGCTGAGACATTTGGAGCAGAATTAGTAGAAGAAAATCAAAAAGATCTGGAAAATGGGAAACGTATCATGTTGTCCTATGAAGGAGATAAAAGCTTTACCGTGATTCAAGAGACGGTTAGTGCCTATCCAACAAGTGCACAATCACCAGAGCAGGTTAATGGGGAGCCAGTCCATTTAAGCTCCACAATGGGAGCACTTTCTAATAACTCTATAGAATGGACGCAAAACGGTGTCAACTACTACTTAGCAAGCGATCAACTAACGAAACAGGAAATGATATCAGTCGCAAGATCCATGACCACACAAGGCACAAAATAAGCTTATTAATACTTTATCAAGGTTTTCTTTCGTTGCGGAATACCACGGAGAACAAGACTCTCCGTGGTATTTGTGCTTATATCAGGCGTTTTTTGGGAAGTACGTTCGTTGAGAGCTTGCACGTTAGGAAAGCATAAAAATAGTGCACATAATCCATAAACTGCGCAGTAACTTTGGTTAAGTTTTCCTCCGCTTGTCTCGATGAGTGCGTAATCGACGCTGCGGAAAAACACTCGCTTTCCGGGG
>NZ_WIXM01000021.1 GCF_010993965.1 Gracilibacillus sp. YIM 98692
AAATTTAAAAGGTCTGTTGGAATTTTATGTTAAAATATTATTGAGATAAAAGTTATTGTACTAACGAAGCAGTTTTCTTCAAGAAGGGTAGGTGAAAAATAGAACTATCATAAAAGCAATAAACGATTTAAAAATTAAAGGGATGATTATATGGAGTCTAAAAAAATTTTACAAATGTTAGACAATTATGCGTCAGAGTTTGAGTTTCCTGTATTAGATAATTATAACTTCGATTTGGCACAATGCAGACTTACTGTATTCAAGAAACAAGCAGAATGGTTAATTATCATAGAAATGGTAGGGGCTAGAAATGATGCCATAGAGAATGTCATTTATGCCTATGGTAACTGTATAAAACAAAACGGCATTATTATAAGTGTAGATAATTTGGTTTCTTTAGATAATGATGAGTGGTGGTACGATGATGATGGAAAATTGGTGTTAAATCCATTGCGTTTAAAGTTAAATATTCAACAAGAACAAATAGAGATTTCCCCCACAAAAGAGGATTATAAAAAATATGGTATTGAAATGGAGCCATTCAGTTTAACAAAACTAATTCGCTTCCTAAGTTCACAATACAGTGAAAAATTATGGCTGTCCACTCAGGAACTGTTAATGGAAGTAGGGATACAAAACAAAATGCCAATGTTTTTTCAAATAAAAGAGTGGGAACATCCAGACATTAGCCAAGGTCAGGTGCCAAGTGATTCCCCTTTCTTTCAACAATTATCCAATGCTATTGAAAATAATGATATCTCTTACATAAAGCTGAATAAGCCTAATACTCATTGGTCAAATTGGACTTGGAGTGATTTAGATACATAAGAAGAAATAACCGAGCGAGAGATAAATTGGTGCAAATCAATTGCTACTGATCTTTTTTGTAAAGGGTCTGGTTCCATGAAGTAAGAAATTCTAATACAGGGAAAATGATATAACATATAAAGGAGTAAGAGTTATGATTGGGGAATGGACGTTATTATTAATTATACTTGGTTCTATATGGTTTGGGATTTTCACAGTAACTCACCTCTTAATTTATACAATGTATTTTGGATTAATCTATCTTTTTACAAAGAAATTTTTGTTTCAGAATTCAATTATGTTTGGAAGTATTAAAAGATTGATTATTGCAAGAGCTATAATTTTCACATTATGTTCCTTTTTAGTAGAATTAATTGGTTGGATTTTTTATCAAAAAGACTTTAACACACGGCTAGATTGGTTTGTACTAAGTGGATTTTCTTACATCTATATAATTCTTATATTAGCCGTAGGATTTTATTTGTATGATTTTTTAACTACTGTTAAGAGCTTTACTTTATCTAATAAAGTTAAATTAGTAACACTATGTGCTCATGAATTAGCATTGTCGGTAGTAATAATAATTTTATCGTACCCAATGTATTGGGCTACATAAACCAGAATAGAAAAAGATATAGATAGTAATTAAGGTATTTTCTTATTGTGCTATAGGGTGCGATTGCTGAACAAGCAGCAGTCGCTATTTGGCTATTGGGCAGTAATGTGCATTCTTCTTCCTCGGTCTTATTACAGAAAATATTTGGGCTTTAATTATTTTTATTTCATTCGTATTAGCAGTGTTTATAACAGTTTTTATAAAGCAAGAATCCAGAATTGAAGAATTAGAAAAGAAGATGGAAGAGTTATTAAATAACAAAGAGGATTAAGGTATGCCTAATATTATAAACCATTGTACTTATATTAATGGTGGCAAGTGTTGAAAAAGGAGTTGTCGATGTGGCAGCTTTTATTTGGCTAAAGAAGCAGTTTAATAAAATAAAGGGAGGGAGTGGGATTTTGTTTAAGACTAATATAATAGAGTTCCTATTTAACGAAAATAAATATAGACTTGAAAAGTTTGTTCTTATGCTACTCTTTGGGTTTGTAGTTACATATGTATCAACCGTCTTTCGAATTTCACTATTTGTTATATTTATACCTGTTTTAATATTTTCATTGATAACATCTATAATTAAAATAATGTGGTATAACAAGAATATGAAAACAAGAGTAATAGATTGGATAGGAATAACACTATGTTTTATTGTTTTAATAGCATCGGTTTTTCTATATTTGAAAGAAGACAAATTGGAAAATGCTGTTTATGATGTGATTGAAGAAAAAGTAGGGAACAAATCTTTTACAATAGAATTTATTGACGAAATGGAGAGCGAAGAAAACTACTTTGTTGTTAGCTACACCATTGAAGGTGAAAACACTAAGTAAATGGTTTTTATTCGCTTAACTAAATAGATAACTTTTTTAAAGGTAACTGGATAAAAACTATAAGTGTCATTTTCATTGTATGTCTTATTGATTTGGTATTTATTCAGCTGTTAAGTACCAAGTTTATTAGATCTAGTCTTGATTTTGGCACTTATCACCGTTATAAGTGTCATTTTTGGTCGTGTGGTGATTCATTTTGGTACTTAATGGTGGTTTAAGTACTATTTTGACAAAATACTTTTTTATTTTGTCACTTAACCTTGTGATATGATCAACAGCCTGGTCAGTTAATAGAAAGCACATTGACAGGGAATTTAAGTCCCTTTCTTCAACACGAGGGATAAGTCCCCTTCTTTATTGAATAAATGTAATTATGCTAAAGGGCAGTAATGTGCAACAAGCAACTGTATTTTTATGGTGAAATTTTAAGCGGTGAGGAGGGAGAGCAATTGAGCAATAATACAAAATCAATATTATTAGGAGCGTTTTATTCTGTTTCCATATCTTTGGTTATATCTTTTGTAGGTAACTTAATGTTTTCCAATTGGATTTCATTTACCTTTTTTCTCATTATTTCTTTTGTACCTTCTATTATTGCATTTATTATTTTGAGGAAATTAAATTCCAAAAAAGGTAGTTTTATAATTGTGATATATAGTATTTTGTTAGGTTTTTTTGTTTCTTTTTCATCCCTGCTTTTATCTATATTTTTAGATGATATTTTCAATGAACAAATGTACTGGACTGTATCCTCTTTAGAAGGTTTTAAATGGTTTTTATCATTTTCATTCATTGGTTCAATTTTATTTATTCCAATTAGTTATTTGTTTCTGAGATTAAATTATAGGCTAACAGCTTAGCTTGAGTTGTTGCATTAACGGTTGCTATTCTTCGATAAACTAATGGGTGGGCGCGACAAGTCCTGTTATATATTAGGTTGGTAAAACGTTTTAAGTAGAATAGGGGGGGGCAATGAGTGAAAAACAACTTTATCCTTATTTCATAATGAATATTAGTGTGAATTTTATTCTTATACTAAATGTGTTTAGACCTATGGATATTTGGTGGTATTTATCTCTTATAGCCTTACTATTAAATCTTCCTGGAACGTTTGTGCTTCTAAGAATGTACAAGAAAGTATCAAAAGAATCGAATTTTCCAAAGTAAATAAAACAATTGCCATTGTTAAAGTAATAGGTGGCAAGAGTTAAACAAGGCGATCATTAAATTGATCGTCTTTTTTTTACAGTATAAATGGTCAGCGCGGATAGCCAGATTTTCTTTATAAAAAAATCAGAAAAAATGTGCTTAGAGGCAGGATTATACAATAACAGCATATATTGAAATAGGGTATTGATTTTGTTCGAATAGGTCCAAGTAATAAGGGGGAATAAAAATGAGATATAAAAAACAAGTAATGAAAAAATACAAAAAAAGAAAATCACAAATCTCTTTTCGATTAAATATATTATTTGTTTTGATTTTTATTTTATTTTCATTCTTAATTTTACAATTAGGTGTTATACAAATATTAAACGGAGAAGAAGCACAAAAAGAAATAGATGAAACAATTGATACTAATACGGAGTTGTCTGTTCCCAGAGGCACTATGTATGATCGATTTGGTAGAGTTATTCTTGAAAATCAAGCAGTTCGTTCCATAACTTATACGCCACCTAAATATGGAGATTCGGCAAAAAAACGATTAGAGATTGCCGAAAAACTCGCAAATTTTATTGAAATGGAAGAAAATTCAGAGGAACTAAAGAGGATAATAAATGAAAGAGACAAGAAAGAGTATTGGTATTTATTTCATTCAGAAGAAGCAGCTAAACGACTTTCTGATAAAGAGAAAGAGGACTTGGATAATGCTGAGCAATATCAAACCATGTTAGATAGAATAAAACCAGATGATTACAATGAATTCGACTGGAGCGATAAGAAATTATTAAATATTGTAGCAATTAAAAAAGAATTAGATCAGGCACATGAATTGTCACCACATATTATAAAAAATGAAAATGTAACGGTTGAGGAGTATGCTAAAGTAGCTAGTCATATGAGTGAGCTTCCAGGCATTGATGCTGCCATGGATTGGAAGAGAAAAGCTGTTAACGATGGTACTTTTCAAAACTTTATAGGTAGAATTGATAGTATTCCAGATGAAAATAGAGACTATTACTTAACACATGGGTATAATCTTAACGATCGTGTGGGAATAAGTGGCTTAGAGGAAGAATATGAAGAAGAACTTCGAGGAAGAAAAGAAAAAGTAAAATATACGGTTGACCAATCTGGTTCAGTTATCGGAATGGAAACTATTGTTGAAGGAAAACGTGGAAATGATCTTGTGTTAACAATAGATTTGGAATTACAGAAACAGGTTGATCAAATTGTTCAAGAAGAGTTAAAGTCGGCAATTGAAGCTTACCCAGTTAAAAATAAATATTTAGAGGATGCACTTGTGATCATGTTAAAACCTAAAACAGGTGAAATTTTAGCCATGTCAGGTGTGCATTATGATCATGAAAGCAATGAATATTCAGACGAATCATTTAGAGTTATATACGATCAGTATCAACCTGGTTCAGCTATTAAGGGAGCAACTGTGTTAGCGGGATTAGATTCTGGAGTGATTAATATTGGTACTACAATACATGATACTCCAGTTAAGATTGCAAGCACACCAGAAAAAAGTTCACATACGAACGATATTGGTATTATAAATGATCGTCAAGCGTTAGAAAAATCATCTAACGTTTATATGTTTCATATTGCACTCGATATAGCTGGAGCTACGTACCAGTACGGTGAACCATTAGCTAATTTCAATTATGAAGGTTTTCAAACGATGCGAAATTATTTTAATCAATTTGGTTTAGGCATTGAAACGGGAATTGATTTACCATACGAAAGTACTGGTGTAGTAGGTCGAAATCCACAACCTGGTAATTTATTGGACTTTGCAATAGGTCAGTACGACACCTATACAACATTACAGTTGGCGCAATATGTATCAACCATTGCGAACGATGGATATCGTATTCGCCCTCGTTTAGTAAAGGAAAGTCGCAAACCCGAACAAAAACATTTAGGAGCTGTAATAAAAAGTTTCAATGCTAATGTCATGAATAAGATATCAATGAATGACAAATTTATTGAGCGAGTACAGCAAGGATTTATAGATGTTTATAGTAAAGGCACAGCATCTTATCAATGGGGAGCAAAAGCAAGTGAATATAAAATGGCTGGGAAAACTGGTACAGCACAGAACAATATTTATAAAGATGGACAGTTAGAAGCTGAAACAGAAAATTTAATACTAGTCGGATATTCGCCTTACAACAACCCTGAAATTGCCTTTGCTGTAGTTGTACCAAAAAACGGATTAAAGACAGGAGCTCCGCATCATAATATCGGAAAGAGAATAATGGATGAGTACTACAATTCAAAAAAAGATGATGAAAAAATGGAGTAACTCAGACCTTTGGAGGTTTTATGACAATCATATCTAAACTTAGCATTATTGGTGTGATTACTTCAGCAACAACTGGTTCAGTTGGAGACAATAAATGGCTATTGCAACCCGTGAACAACTGGTAAATTTATAAACTGCGAAACTAATAGATTTTATGCAAGAGTCATTCCCCTGCTGGTTATTTCATAACATCTTCAGCAATAAAATTTTCAAAAAAGTAAAAAAAACAATTGACCATTGCTATATTGTATCTTATAATTTTTATTAAATTTCATAACTCTTATCATGAGTGGCTGAGGGACTAGGCCCTGTGAAGCCCGGCAACCTTTCAAACAGTGGTTTGAAAAGGTGCTACATCCTACAGACAGTTATTGTCTGAAAGATAAGAGGAGGATTTAGTTCGGTATATAAACCCTCTTCTTAGTGAAGAGGGTTTTTTTGTTTTTTGATCCTCTTGAAAAATAATAAGAAAATATATTAGGAAGGATGAACGTTAGTGAAACGAACATTAGAAGAACGTTTACAAGATGGACCAGTAATATGTGGAGAAGGTTATTTATTTGAATTGGAACGAAGAGGGTACTTACAAGCAGGATCTTTTGTACCGGAAGTAGCACTTGAAAATCCTCAAGCTTTGAAGCAGACATACCGTGACTATATGAATGCGGGATCAGATGTTGTGCTAGCCTTCACTTATAATGCTCATCGTGAAAAAATGCGTATCATAGGGAAAGAGGATCTTCTTGAACCTTTAAACCGCCAAGCTATTCGGTTGGCTAAAGAAGTAGCGGTAGAACACCCAACTGAGGAAGCACTTGTTGCAGGAAATATCTCCAACACCAATTTATTTGACCCAGAGGATGATGAATCCAAAGAGACTGTTCGCAATATGTTTGCTGAAATGATTAAATGGTGTAAAGAAGAAGGCGTAGATTTTGTTAATGGAGAAACATTTTATTATTATGAAGAAGCTAAAATTGCGTTAGAAGAAATTTCAAAGCAAGACTTGCCTGCAGTTATCACATTAGGGGTTATGGGAGAAAACGAATTACGTGACGGTTATTCAGTAGAAGAATCTTGTCGCTTACTTGAAGAACATGGTGCCCTAGTAGTAGGGATGAACTGCTTCCGCGGTCCTGATACTATGCAACCATATGTTGACAACATTCGAGAAGCATGTAAAGGATATGTGGCAGCACTTCCTGTTCCATACCGTACAACGGATGATCACCCAACGTTTTTCAATTTACCTGATGGCGGTTGCTCTTGTCACTTACCAACTGAAACAACATTCCCTACTTCATTAGACCCGCTATATTGCAATCGTTATGAAATAGCAAACTGGGCGAAAAAAGCATTTGATAGTGGAGTTAATTATTTCGGCTTATGCTGTGGAGCATCACCAAGCATGTTACGGGAAGTAGCCGAAACAGTTGGACGTGAAACCATCAACTCTAAGTATTCACCTGACATGGAAAAACACTTCTTATTCGGCAAAGACGAAACGTTAAAAAGTCATAACTTATCTTACAAGTATAAAGCATAGGTTAAAAGTTCGGTTGATTGATAATAAAACCCTGACACGCTGATGTGTCAGGGTTTTTGGCTCCTCTGTCAAAATGTGCACAAAAATATATTCATTTTCCCTACTATAATTTACTAAGAGAATGAAAAACGGATAAATGTATTTCCGATATTTGTATAAAATAGGAATCAGATAAACACGGAGTTGATTTCATGCATTTCATTCTAAATAGTTTGTTTCTAGGTGCGGGAATAATATGGGGTGACTGGAAGAACTGGTGGAAGTACCATTCGACCATTTTATTTTTATGGTTTGGAGACTTGCTTTATAACTTTCTTTGTTATGACTTGAAAATGTGGAAGTATAAAGAGAGTATATTTGCAGAAAGTCTTTTGTCCAACCATACGGTTATTTCGTTATTAATCATGTTTGTTACCTACCCAGCAACTGTTTTGATTTACCTGGGAAAATTCCCGAAGAAACATTTTAACAGTTTTATTTGGGTTATATTTTGGGTTACTATATATTCAGTAATTGAATATATAAATGTACAATATTTAGACTTAGTTTCTCATCACAATGGTTGGTCAATGGGATGGTCCATATTATTTAATTCCATAATGTTTCCAATGCTTAGGCTGCATTACAAAAAACCGATCATAGCTTTACTCACCTCTATTCCTATCATTTTATTTTTCGTTTTATATTTCAGTGTTCCGATAGGTAAATAAATTATATATGCTATTTTTATTTGTGTATCTAATACGATTGTGGAATTTCCTACAAGTATAGGTGTTGTTTTTTATACTAACCGAAATAAATTTACTTCCGAAGAGCTTATGAAATATATTTCGAATATGAATAGTGACAATTCCCGTATTTCAGTTTTCAATACCAGGAAAAGGGAAGTTTACACTAGTTCTTCAAGAAGAAGATGATCAATCAATAAAATTTGAAGCTGAAGAGAATCCTGAACTTAAACGGATGTTAAAAGAAAGTCAGGAACAGTATGAACATGGACATGGAATATCTACCACGGGTTTATTAAAATCACTTTCAAAAAAGAAGTTAAATGAAAATGATGTTTTTATTTTAGCTGTTCTTTTACCAGGTGAAAACTAAATATACATGTTACATTGATCACCAGGTTTCTTTTTTATAAACATATCTCAAGTCAGCTCAGGTCTTTCTTATACTGTATTTGCTGTTTCTGCTCAAACATCTGTTAGTGTTGGTTGAACAAGGTGTTGTTGATGTGGCAATTCCTTTCACTTATCTTACCTTGATGCACTTCTTTAAAACCACTTGCTGTTAAAAACACAAATTCCTTAAAGAATGAGTAAAAGAACTGGAAATGTATATATTAAAAAATGGTTTTTTCTGCTGAAAAGGCTAATAACATGGTTGAAGAAGAAAGATGCGGTTATGAGTATACAAGCTTAGATACAAATGACAACTGCTCTTTTAATACCTTCTACCACATCAATACATCTTGGAGGGAGCTAATGTAGATGGATAAAAAAAGGCGAGCTTTAACAGAAAAGAATGTGGCCCCGACGGTTAATGAAGAAGATTCCTATGGAGAAGATGCAACAAATGATGAGGTTCGTAAAGGCGAATCTACAAAAGTCACGCGACTCGTTTATGATGAGTATGATGCAAGCGAACCGGAATAAAGAAGATTATTTTTTAAAACATAACTGTATAAATCTGAGAAAAAAGTGGGTGCCCCAAGCGCAGGTGTTGGGACAACCACTTTTTCTATATTGGCGTCATTTCGTATAAAGAATTGCTTTATATATACTTTTCTTCCCAATCTCTATCAATAGCTACGCATGATAGGATACGATGATGTGAAAAACGAACCGATTGCAGCTATATCTGAGGATGATAGTTATTCGCTTAACTAAATAGATCACTAGGAGTAACTGGATAAAACGATAAGTGTCATTTTTATTGTATTTCTTATTGATTTGGTATTTATTCAGCTGTTAAGTACCAAGTTTATGAGATCTAGTCTTGATTTTGGCACTTATCACCGTTATAAGTGCCATTTTTGGTCGTATGGTTATTCATTTTGGTACTTAATGGTGGTTTAAGTACTATCTTGACAAAGTACTTTTTTATTTTGGTACTTAACCAGTAAAAGGGGGCGATTGTTCAGTTGGAACAGTCGCTTTTTGTGCTAAAGTGAAAGAAGAGTTGAAGGCTTAATTTTTCATTATAAGTTGTTTAATAAAGTTCCATTCCAACTTATAGATACCATGTAAAATGAGCTATTTGATCTTAGGTTAATAAATGGTCCCTTCATTAGCTTGATAATATTATTTTCACGATTGATTCTGACGAGCTATTTAGCATTAGTCTATACCGAATAACATTTCATTGAATAAAATAAAGAAAAGTTTTCATTCCAAATAATGAGATAGGCAATATAAAAATCGAACAGTAGACTTGATCATTCAACACATGTACCTAACTCTTACAAAATATTCATTTTATAAAAGGATGTGTTTTTTTGAGCCAATCCTCCATTTGTTCTGAAGAAGTGCAGAATCGTGAAGCATTAATCTTCGAAAACAACTGTACAAAAGTCGAGAACGTTCTCACGGTCCCAAAAATTATTTGTCCGGGTGAAACGTTCACTTTAGATATATTTATCAAGATCCAAGTATGCTGTTCACCAGGGAGCTTTGGATTAATAACTGTAGATGATTTAACAGGGGAGGTCAATGGTCCAGCAAGGATAACAGGTTTTGAGGCTACTGGAACCCCTGATTGCCAAACTGGATGCCCAAGCGGCTCAGTCAATGGTGCTATTTCACCAGATGGAAAACTAATTTTTCTTTCATTTAGTGATTTTTTTGTTGAGTGCTTCGGGTCCGGTGATGAAGATCTTGTAGAATCTAAGTGTTGTTTAGTACAGGTTCAGTTAGTAGCAGATGAATCTACTGGCAATGGCATTGAGCCAATTAATTTTGACGTAAGGGCTCATGGTTTTGCTGATTTATCTCCAGGCGCTGGTGGACCGTTTTCGAATGAATATAATCTAACTTCAACGATTGAAACTTCACTAGTTCCTTCCAACCATCCGTGTTGCCGGGAGAACCCGAATCCTTCCATCACTTGTCCTGACAATATCACTGTTAGAAATGATCCTCGAAAAAATGGTGCGATTGTCCACTATCCGGACCCTATAGTATCGGACGACTTTCCGGGAGTGACCTTTTCCTGTGAACCGGCATCAGGCTCTTTTTTTCCGATAGGGGAAACAACGGTCACATGTACTGCTACGAATGTTGGGGGTTTTACAGCGGAATGTACATTTATAGTGAGGGTGGTTGCTGATCCTTGTCGGTTGCTGTCTTGAAATAAAAATTAAAACAGGAAACCTGTCTATAGATGATATTTTTAATCCATCACAGATGGTTTCCTTTAAATTTTTTAGAATATTGATTACAAAACGCATAATTTTTAACCTGGGAATATGACCGGACATTGAGGTGGTAAATTATCCTGTGGACAACGATTATCGGTGATTAAGTCTGAACGTGGTTGACACATGTCTGCTGGTATCTCTATTGTTACGATGCTTTTGACTTGGACACTTTGACAGATGTTAATGGAAACATCAACTTGTTGGAATGTTTGCTCTCCTTCATTATCTAAGGTGCATGTAATATCTGCGTTACACTCAAAGTCGGTGATTTCACATTGTATAAAAGTGCCTGCCGGAGCACAAAGGAAAAACGTTTCTGCAACGGTAAATGGTTGTGGTACTGATGTGCAAGATTCCCCTCGAGCGTTTGTAATTCGAACGACAAAAAATCCCTTTTTTAATACGCTGACTTTTTGCAGTGTAATCGTTTCTCCTGTCGAAAGCCTCACATTTATATCTTCACGTCCATCAAATGATGTCATTTCTGAACATACGATCGATTCTGAGGGTAATTGATCAATATGGTTACCAGTTTCATCTGTTAGGAAACATTCCGCCGTTACTTGACCACCTGGAACTTGCTCATTTACTTGATCACAATTAAGATCGAGCGTTTCTAAACCAGAAAATCCAACAAAACTTTGATCTGGAATTTCAACTGATTGAACCACCCAATCATAGACTTTTGGAACCTTGATACAAATTGTTTCCTGTTTTCCTTTCATATCATAGAAATGCATACAAAAGACATCCTTTGAATTTTTTCTCTCTCCCTTATTTTATGCTGTTGTCTATGTATTGGTTATGATAATCACCTAAAAAGATTAGGAATTGCTGAACTTAAAACAACTATCATTTCTAAATGCTAAGGCTTTGCCGTTTAACCCGTTATGATTAGATATATCATTGGGGCTATTGCTTTTTCTAAGCAAATGAAAGGTTTGGAACTATTCTCTTATAGACTAGCAGCCCTACCTGATTGAAGGAGCAATACATATCTTAAAGTAAATACTGTAAGAAAGGGATATGGATGTATGTCGAATACAGATGAAAGCCAAAAGTTGACCGTAGATACATTTGAACGGATACCCACTTATTTTGTGCCGAATATTGGCCGGATGGAAGATGAGTTTATTTATTATTATATGCAAGGATCTGGATGTGCGGTCTATTTCACAACTGAAGAGATCCGCTTTTTGTTTTTGGAGACTCCCCCACGTACTAGAGAAGAAGGTCAGAGTCGTGAAGATAAATGTAATTTGGAAGAGCCAGCCAAAGAAGTTCAAGTATTTCGTATAGATTTTCGCTTCCTTCATGCAAATAAAGGAGTCAAACCTGAAGGAAGGGGAGAAATGTCTGGTAAAGTTAACTATTTCAAAGGAAATGATCCTTCAAAATGGCATACGAATATTTCTGTCTTTGATAAAGTAGTCTATCCTGACCTGTGGCCGGGGATTGATCTCGTATTTCGAGGGGAAAATGGCCAAATCAAGTATGAGTTTGTGGTGCATTCTGGTGCGAAAGTGGAAGATATTCAATTTACTTATGACGGGGCAAAAAATATAGATTTAGACGAGGAAGGAAATTTGTTGATTGATACTCTCCTCGGGCAGATGCGTGATGAACGGCCGGTTAGTTATCAGGAAAAGGATGGGCAACAGGTATATTTGGAGAGTTCCTTTCAACTGTTGCAGAATGGTAAAGGGGAAGATGTGATTCATTTTAAGATAGCGAATGATTATGATTCTCGCTATCCACTCATCATTGACCCCGGTCTTATTTATTCCACCTATCTTGGCGGAACCAGTGGAGACTCTGGCGCAAGTATTGCAGTAGATGCCCTGGGGAACGCCTATGTCACAGGGAGTACCAGCTCGTTGAATTTCCCCACAACCCCCGGCTCCTTTGATATTTCACTCAATGGAAGTTCTGATGCATTTGTCACAAAATTTAGTCAAGATGGAACCACTCTTATCTATTCCACCTATCTTGGTGGGACCAATAGTGACTCTGGCGCAGGTATTGCGGTAGATACCCTGGGGAACGCCTATGTCACAGGAGGTACTACTTCATCGAATTTCCCCACGACACCCGGAGCATTTGATACTTCGCTTAGCGGGAGTAGTAACGCTTTTGTTACGAAGCTTAATTCTACAGGATCCATGCTTGTTTATTCTACTTATCTAGGGGGAGGAGGAAGTTTTGGACTTGCTGAAAGGGGCACTTCTATAGATGTAGATCCCATAGGTAATGCCTATGTTGCAGGAGTTACACCCTCAAATATGTTCCCCACGACTCTTGGCGCTTTTCAGACCGTTTATGGGGGTTCTGTTTTTGACGCCTTTGTCACAAAGTTTAATCCAACAGGCTCAGCCCTCGTTTACTCCACGTACTTAGGTGGAACGGGAGGTGATGAAGGTAATGGTATTGCTGTTGATGCGGCAGGAAATGCTTATGTCACTGGTGAAACTACCTCTCCAAATTTCCCCACGACTCCGGGTGCCTTTGATACCACATTTAATGGGAGTTTCGATGCCTTTGTCACGAAGCTTAACCCTGCAGGCTCTGCGCTAGTCTATTCCACGTTCTTAGGGGGAACTGAATTAGATGAAGGTAATGGTATTGCTTTAGATAGTGACGGTAACGCCTATGTCACAGGGTTTACTAACTCTCCAAATTTCCCCACGACTCCTGGCGCCTTTGATACTTCTCTTAGTGGTAGTGACGCCTTTGTCACGAAGCTTAACTCTGCAGGCTCTGCGCTTATATATTCCACTTATCTAGGGGGATCCGGTGGTGAAAGAGGAAATTCTATTGCGGTGGATGCTGAGGGAAATACCTACGTAACGGGGTTAACCAGCTCAACCGATTTTCCGACGGAGAATCCTTTCCAACCAGCACTTGCAGGACTTAATGATGCATTTGTGACGAAGCTGAGTCCGGATGGATCTTCTCTCATCTACTCCTCCTACCTAGGAGGCGGAGGGTTAGATAATGGTAGAGGTATTGTAGTGGATGCCCTTGGAAACGCCTATGTTACTGGTGGTACTGACTCGCCGAGAGCTCGACCAATTGACCTCACGATAGGGGACTTTAACAATGATGAGATTCTCGATCTTGCGGTAGTTAATCAAGAAACGGATGATGTCTCGA
Organism: Gracilibacillus sp. YIM 98692; assembly: GCF_010993965.1. GTDB lineage: Bacteria > Bacillota > Bacilli > Bacillales > Amphibacillaceae > Gracilibacillus. The sequence continues at coordinate 13,849 of NZ_WIXM01000021.1, forward strand.
TCTTGTTGGGAAATGGGGACGGCACCTTCCAGGCTGCCATGAATTTCGGGGTAGGGAATGAGCCAACAGGTATCACAACGGGGGACTTTAACGGTAACGGAAACCTTGATCTTGCGGTGACCAATCAATTTTCTGATAATGTGTCGATCTTGTTAGGGAACGGGGACGGTACCTTCCAGGCTGCCATGAATTTTGGAGTGGGCAGTTCACCAACAGGTATCACGGCAGAGGACTTTAACGGTAACGGAAACCTTGATCTCGCGGTGGCTAATCAAGGTTCTGATGATGTCTCGATCTTGTTGGGAAATGGAGACGGCACCTTCCAGGCCCCTATGAACTTCGGAGTAGGGAGTGGTCCAAGAGGCATTACGACAGGGGACTTCAACGGTAACGGGGTCCTTGATCTCGCGGTGGCCAATCAAAGCTCCAATAATGTCTCGATCTTGCTAGGGAACGGGGACGGCACCTTCCAGGCCCCTATGAACTTCGGAGTAGGGAGTGGTCCAAGAGGCATTACGACAGGGGACTTTAACGGTAACGGGGTCCTCGACCTCGCAGTAACTAATCAAAGCTCCAATAATGTCTCGATCTTGCTAGGGAACGGGGACGGCACCTTCCAGGCCCCTATGAACTTCGGAGTAGGGAGTGGTCCAAGAGGCATTACGACAGGGGACTTTAATGGTAACGGAAACCTTGATCTAGCGGTAACCAATCAATTTACCGAGAATGTATCAGTCTTGTTGGGGAACGGAGACGGCACCTTCCAGGCTGCCATGAACTTTGGGGTTGGAGATATCCCGGTTGCCATCACGACAGAGGATTTCAACAGTGACTTGAACCTTGATCTCGCAGTAGTCAATCTAGGTTCAAGTAGTGTTTCGATCTTGCAAGGGAATGGGGATGGCTCCTTCCAGACTGCGAACAATTTCTCGGTAGGTGTTCCTTTTCCCACTGTGAATGCTTTTCAATCCACATTTGGAGGAGGTGGCGGGGATGCCTTTGTCACAAAAATCGGTCTCATTTGTCCAGATGATATCACGGTGAACAATGATGATGGTCAATGTGGAGCGATAGTCAGCTTTTCTTCTCCACTTGGTGCTATTTGTACGCCGGCTTCTGGGGCATTTTTTCAAGTAGGAACCACTGAAGTGATTTGTACAGAAGGAAATCAATCTTGTTCTTTCTTTATTACCGTCCTTGATAATGAACCGCCCACGATTACCTGTCCTGACAACATTACGGTTAGAAGTGATCCAAGAAGAAATGGTGCCATTGTCAATTATGCGAGTCCTACGGTAACCGACAACTGTCCTGGAGTTACCTTCTCTTGTACACCAGCCTCCGGTTCTTTTTTTCCTATAGGAGAGACACTTGTTACGTGTACTGCAACAGATGCTTCGGGTAATACAGCTGAATGTAAATTTATAGTGAGGGTGATTGCTGATCCTTGTAGGCTACTGTCTTGAAAATCCTAAAGCGAATCATTTTTACCACAATAAAGATACACCTCACCTAGTGAGTACCTAAAATTTAAACAGGAAACCTGTCTATAGATATTTGATTCATCATAGAAGGTTTCCTATATTATATATAGGAGATTTAGCAAAATACGTTTCCGATTTTCACCGAAATTTCAAATGACATAAATTAACCTATAGTTAAGGTCCCTGTCACTTCCCGTTTTTAGGTATACTTAAATGCGGAAGTCTTACAGAGGAATCTCTGTAAAATGTATGTAAGATTGTAAATTAATGAACTTAAAGTAACTGACAGGATAGTAGAAGACTGGATTTATAAATCGATTTTTAGAACTTTGTAACATAAATGGTTTGTATTCGCATAACTCAATAGATAAAGAGTAACTGGATAAAACGATAAGTGTCATTTTCATTGTATTTCTTATTGATTTGGTATTTATTCAGCTGTTAAGTACCAAGCTTATTAGTTCTAGTCTTGATTTTGGCACTTATCACCGTTATAAGTGCCATTTTTGGTCGTATGGTTATTCATTTTGGTACTTAATGGTGGTTTAAGTACTATTTTGACAAAGTACATTTTTACTTTGGTACTTAACCTTGTGATATTATCAACAGCAAACTTGAAAGAATAATATGGTGAGGTTTTTTGCTTGTGCCAAAAAACCTTCCTCTTAATTGTAAATACAGAGAGCATAAAAAAACAGGCCCCATATAAAGAGCCTGTTTGTATAAACGATTTAAGATTAAACAGCTTTTTGAACGTTAGCTGCTTGTGGTCCACGGTTACCTTCTTCGATATCGAAAGAAACGCCTTGACCTTCTTCAAGTGTTTTAAATCCTTCGCCTTGAATAGCAGAGAAGTGTACGAATACATCGTCTTGCCCTTCTACTTCGATAAATCCAAAACCTTTGTCTGCGTTAAACCATTTAACTGTACCATTTTCCATTTTTGTTGCCTCCTTGTGCGTTACCACACATTGTATTACTATCCTTGCCCAAAGTATCATCAAGACGAAAAGTACATATTCATACTATTCTTTCCACCGAACAAAAATAATTCTTCTTAATCATAGCAGGAAACTGGAGAAATTGCAAATTTTTGATGTAATTAACTAAAATTGCAAAAATCCCATAAAGAAAAGAAGCGCAATCATGCCATACACAGAAATACGCACCCTTCCAAGTTATATGCAGTGTCAGAAACAGATTAGCAATTTACATACGATGTGAAAGAGAATAAAACAAATTATTTTTTCAGCAAATTGGAGTATAATAAAAGCAAAAAATTCATAAAATATAAATGACCGCTAAGGTGATGGTCACATCTTAACGGTCACAAGTAGATTGCCCATAAAGTGGGAATCCTTCATAAGTAGTTTTTGGTACGGTCACCCTAATTAGATAGGGTGGCCTTTACTTATATTTGTGCGTAATTATATGGTAGAAGTAAAGAACAATGATATAATAAGGATATAAAAGAAGGGGCGGTGAAAGGTATGAAGTGGTCTGAGGTTAGACAATTGTACCCAAGTCAATTTGTCAAATTAAAAGTGTTATCGTCTCATATTGAAAATGATCAAGAATTTATTGAAGATATTGCGGTTATAAAACCTATATCTGATAAACTAGCAACAAAGGAATTGTTAAGATCAAAAGGTGATGAGTTGGTGTATCATACGGTTCATGAAAATATTGTGCTTGAAGTTCGCCAAGATGTAGGTTTAAGGAGATTCGACTATAATGAAAATCAGGCATAGATAAGGATTGCTTTTAGTAGATATAACCTTGGTATTTAACGGAAAAAGTAAAGTGATTGAGAATATGGTGCTAGATACAGGAGCTGCTAGAACTCTTATAAGTCAAAATGTTGTTGAAGATATTGGTCTACAGGTTGATTTACATGATAGAATTGTCACCTATTTTGGTGTTGGTGGCAAAGAACATGCCTTTAGAAAACAAGTGGATCAAATTCAAATCAGCGGTTTTACTGTTGATGAAATTGAGATAGATTTTAATGATTTTGGTTATGACGACATTAACGGATTGCTTGGATTAGGTTTGCTAATGAGAGCAGGATTTACAATAGATTTATTGCATTTACAAATGGACAGGACCATCTAGAGGGAACTTCTATTTTTTAGGTCTTTTCCGTCCTAACAAGTCATTATATGAAATAATTCGTGCCGTTCGACAAGTTCTTTTATAAGCGTTTTGTAGCGCGAAATGAAGGGAATTCGTTTTGATAGATTCCAACTTGAATTAAAGTCCCTGTCACTTCCCGGTTAAATGAGTAAATACACTTTTTCACTATTTGGCAGGAATGCAGAAGACGTGATTTATAAATCGATTTTTAGAACTTTGTAACATAAATGGTTTGTATTTTCTTAACTTAATAGATAACTTTTTAGGGGTAACTGGTGATAAGTGTCATTTTCATTGTATTTCTTATTGATTTCGTTTTTATTCAGCTGTTAAGTACCCAGTTTATTAGATCTAGTCTTGATTTTGGCACTTATCACCGTTATAAGTGTCATTTTTGGTCGTGTGGTTATTAATTTCGGTACTTAATGGTGGTTTAAGTACTATTTGGACCAAGTACTTTTTTATTTCCGTATAGGAAAGCATAAATTGTTAGCAAGGAAGCAATTTCGACGTAGTGGACAATTTTAGGAATATAGATAAGGGCAACTACGTCTCTGACTTCACCAAAGGCTCGTCAATTGACGAGTTTTCTTTACACTATCAGAATTTATAAATGTTTTAAGGTTGATAGTATAAGTAAAACTAAGGCTTTCGCCATTCAGACTTGGCGATAAGCCAAGTTTTTCTTTATGGCACTTAACCTTGTGATATGATCAAAAGCTTGATCAGTTAATTGAAAACACATGAACAGGGAATTTAAGTCCTTTTCTTCAATAAGAATGATAAGTACCCTTCTTTATTGATTGGTTGCTTCTTCCATTATGTTCCATATATTTTCTGTATTTGAATATGTAACCCTTGGTGATTTTATACGGGAGCTTTATGTTAGAAAAAAATTAAGAAAAAATGAACTTCAGTGTTTATCAGCCTTAAGAAGCATACCCAATATCCCCTTCATCATTACTCCAAGCGCTATATAAATAATGAAAGAATAAAAGGAGTTCCATTGAATATATTCATAAATGTTTAACCAATGCAGTAAATTTTCAATCACAAAAGCTAAGACTACCGCGACTACAACATTTGCAACAATATATGACTTCCAAGTTGTGAAATATTGATAGACCAACATATAAATAATGGGAAGTGTCGTATATGTTGATGTAAAGAAAGATGGTGAAAGTGGCGTTAAACTGATTGGATACGCAGTTAAACCATATTGAACCGTAACTGTGTCTATAAATGTACTAAAAGTGATGGTTAAACCGCCTATAGTCAAAATTTCAAACAAACGTGTTCTGTCTAATAATTTCCAAGCTGCGTAGATTAACACAACATTAAACAATAATATAATCCACCAACCTAAAGAAAGAAAATTATCGTTTATCCAATAGGACAAGTATTCTTCACGGAATGTTTCGCGAATATTTAATGTTTCCTTCCAGGAAGAGTGTTGATTATTCATATGCTCACCTCGTTATTAGTTGAAAATATTTATAGCTCCATCTTCCATTATTTAGATGAATGTTCACTTTGCTTTTTTCTCATAAGTAAAAAAACACTTGTCACTAATTTTGAGAGAGAAAATGTTCCTATAAAGATCAAGAACCAGTGAAAATAATTAATTCCTTTATTCAATTCTAATAAATTAAGGCTAACTAATAATGGATTCAATGCGAATGAGAGAATGGCAGATGTCAGCAAGGAATACAGATAGAAATTTTTATTTTGATTGATGGTCCATTGATAAACCAACATAAAGACAACAGGAATTAATGCAGAATTAAATGAGAAATTACCTGGTGTATAAGGAATGACCATATAAGGATAGCTCCACATTCCTAACCTGGCGCCAATAAGGTCGATATAGGTAAAGCAAAGATGAACGCTAAATCCATAAAACCCGATGAGAAATATTTTGCTCCTATCAATCGTGAAATATAGTGCAATTAAGGGAATGACAAGAAACATTATAAGAATCGCCCAAAATTGCCATGTTCCCATATTAGAATAGGCTGTCCAGTATTCTGTAAGGGCTTGAGTTGCTTCTTCCTGTTTTGATGTTAGTTCATTCAATAGGTTTAATTGTTTTTCTTTCACTCGAATAACCTCCGAACAAAGATTTTATGCCATTTAATTTAACCATAAATAGACATATACATTCCATCCAGAATGGATTTTGCCAAAAGAACTCTTAAATAAAATCCTATACCTGCTCCCATGACTTAGTTAAGGTCTCTGTCACCTCCCGGTTAGTGTCATTTTCATTGTATTTCTTATTGATTTCGTTTTTATTCGGCTGTTAAGTACCAAGTTTATTAGATCTAGTCTTGATTTTGGCACTTATCACCGTTATAAGTGTCATTTTTGGTCGTGTGGTTATTAATTTCGGTACTTAATGGTGGTTTAAGTACTATTTTGACAAAGTGCTTTTTTATTTTGGTACTTAACCTTGTGATATGATCAACAGCTTGGTCAGTTAATATCAAATTAATAAAATAGGGTAACTATGTTCTTTATGCTTGGTTGGAAATGGTGGTAAGTTAGCAATATACAACCGATGTGAAAGAAAAAATTTTTTTAGCATATTGGAGTATAATAAAAGCAAAAAATTCATAAAGTATAAATGACCGCCAAGGTGATGGTCACACCTTAACGGTCACAAGTAGATTGCCCATAAAGTGGGAATCCTTCATAAGTAGTTTTTGGTTCGGCCACCCTAATAAAGCATCTGCTTAGATAGGGTGGCCTTTACTTATCTTTGTACGTAAAGAAAATATTTATCTGTAACCTATCCATAAAATGTTTCAAAATAAAAAAGCCTCCTTCAGAAAAAAGGAGACTATTTTTGTATATGCTTCTTGATAAACTCTTTCATTGCTCAACGTGTTTCCTCTATTTCCTTTTCAAACTCATGAGGGTAAGCATAAATGTCATTTTGATTCCTTATCTATATACTGCGCTGTTTCTTCTAAGATATCTTCTTCTTTGTTTGTGTCATCATGTTTTGGCATGATAGCACTCTCCTTACTCTAAGTAAAAACCATCACCTTCTTATCACAATCTTGTTTACAAACCCCAACCTTAAAAAAATGAAGATAATCTGAAGATTGTACAGAAAATCACCGCCCAAAAATCACAAGAAAGCGATTACTATATATGTAAGCGCTTCTGGTAAGCGTAATCATTTATAGGGGGTTTATATATATGTGGAAAAAAGCACTCACATTACTGATGTTAGTCCTGCTATTTGCACTCGCAGCATGTGGATCGGACGACGATACTTCAGGCGAAACAGAAACAGATAACGAAACAGAAAATACAGAAGAAGAAAACACAGAAAACGAAGGGGAAGAAGCATCAGAAGGAAGCGGCGGCAAAGTCGAAATCTTCAGTTGGTGGACAGGTGCAGGAGAAGAAGACGGACTACTCGCACTCATTGACTTATTCCAAGAAAAACACCCAGATATTGAAGTAGAAAATGCAGCTGTATCAGGCGGTGCCGGTACCAACGCCAAAGCCGTACTGGCAGCAAGAATGCAAGGGAATGACCCGCCATCCACTTTCCAAGTACACGGCGGCGCGGAACTTAACGAAAGCTGGGTAGCAGCAGACATGATGGAACCACTCAACGACTTTTATGAAGAGTACGACTTAACCGACAAATTCCCAGAAGAACTCATCGACCTAGTCAGCAAAGACGGCAACATTTATTCTGTCCCAGTCAACATCCATAGAGGAAACGTGATGTTCTACAACAAAGCGGTTTTCGAAGAACATAACATCGAAGAGCCAACCACATTAGACGAATTCGTCCAAGTATTAGACGAACTACAAGCAGCAGGCGTTACCCCATTAGCCTTAGGGGACAAAGAAGCATGGACCGCAACACAAATCTTTGAAAACTTATTACTCGCAACCCTTGGCTCAGACGATTACAAAGCACTATGGGCAGGCGAAGTAGGCTTTGACGATGAGCGTGTTCGTGAAGCGGCAGAATACTTCCAGCAAATCCTAGGCTATGTCAACGAAGATCACGCATCCCGTAACTGGCAAGATGCATCCCAACTAGTCGGAGAAGGTGAAGCAGCGATGACTAACATGGGCGACTGGGCAAAAGGCTACTTCTCTAACGATTTAGATCTTGAAACAAATGAAGACTTCGGTTACTTCCCATTCCCAGGGACAACAGAAGACTTCATGGTGATCACCGATACATTCGGCTTGCCTAAAGGAGTAGAGAACCCAGACGCGGTCAAAGAATTTTTAAACGTACTTGGATCAAAAGAAGGCCAAGATACATTCAACCCATTAAAAGGTTCGATCCCAGCACGAGTGGATGCAGACCCATCCAAATATGACGAGTACGGAACAGATACAATGGAAGACTTCCAATCTGCTAACCTAGCACCAAGCTTAGCACACGGTTCAGCAGCAGCGGAAGGCTTCGTCACCAAAGCAAACCAAGAAGTAAACATCTTCGTCACACAACAAAATATCGATCAATTTATCCAAAAACTACAACAAGCAGCAGGAGAACTTTAATAAAGAGACTTTGGCTCGCAAACCCTGCGAGCCAAACTCATTCCTGCCGATTATCACAATCACAAAGCGAACTTTGTCGAAGGTTGTTTTCTAAAACATTTCGGTAAAAACATTCATTAGTTCGGGAGAGCGGCAGGCGGCGACTCCTGCGGGAAAAGCATGAGTCCGAAGACCCCGCAGAGCGATATGAGCTCGAGGAGACTGAGGCCATGCCCGTGGAAAGCGTCCGCCTAAAGCGAACCCGAACGGTGGCAAAAGCACACGTACAAACACAAACATAACCGTATCTCTTGAAGGGAGGACAATCTCATGCGAATCACCAAAGACCAACTCATGGCACTCCTGTTTTTAACGCCATCATTCATCCTTATTTGCATATTCGTCTACGGATTCATCGGCTGGACAGGATGGGTGTCTCTTAGTAACTGGAACTCCCTCGTGCCAGACATGTCATTCGCAGGACTCAAAAACTATCTCTATTTATTCGCCGATTACCGATTCCAAGCCGACCTACGAAACACCGTCTTTTTCACGATCCTATTCATCGGCTTTGTGATCATCATGGGGCTCAGCCTCGCCATCTTACTCGACCAAAAAGTACTCGGAAAATCGATATTCCGAAACATCTTCCTATTCCCAATGGCGCTCTCATTCGTCGTTACAGGGGTCGTATGGCAATGGCTGCTCAACCCATCGACCGGATTCAACGAATTCTTAAAAATATTCGGCTGGGAACCCAAATGGTACACCGACACCAACATCCTATTCGGATTCCAATGGGGCAGCATCGAATTCGGCCTGCCCGTTGCCATGATCGCCGTCGTGATCGCAGCCGTCTGGCAAATGACCGGCTTCTCACTCGCTATGTATATCGCAGGCCTAACCGGCATCCCAGAAGAGCTGAGAGAAGCAGCACGCATTGACGGCGCAAGTGAACTGCAGATTTATCGAAAAGTGATTCTGCCAATGCTCACACCAATCACCGTCAGCGTTGTGATCATCATGGCACACATCTCACTCAAAATATTTGACCTAATCTACGCGATGACAGGATCAGGCGCCAACTATGTCACCGACGTACCAGGTGTCTATATGTTCGAAACCACCTTCCGCGGCAACTATTACGCCAACGGAGCAGCCATCGCGATTATCATGCTACTACTCGTAGCCGTATTCATCGTGCCATACTTAATTAACAGCAGAAGGGGGGCTTCCTCATGATAGCAAGATCCATCATCAAATATACGATCGCCATCGCAGTCGCCATCTTTTTCTTACTGCCCATCTATGTCATCGTCATCACAAGCTTAAAACCATTGGACGAAGTATCCTTATCGCAAATGTGGGCACTGCCAACAGCGATCGATTTCTCAAGCTATACCGAAGCCTTCAGCGAACTCGCACCCAACTTCATGAACAGCCTGTACCTGGTCATCCCAGCAACACTGCTGTCCGCGATACTTGGGGCCATGAACGGCTACGTGTTATCCAAATGGAAATTCAAAGGATCTGAAATCATCTTTACCATGATCCTATTCGGGATGTTTATTCCATACCAAAGTATTCTCATCCCATTAATCCAATTTCTAAACCAAATCAACCTGTACAACTCGATAGCAGGACTCGTCTTCACCCACGTCGTCTACGGCCTGCCGATCACCACCCTCATGTTCCGTAACTTCTACGCGAACATCCCAGACTCGATGATCGAAGCAGCCCAAGTCGACGGCGCCAGCTTTCTCGGCATCTTCAGACGAGTCATCCTGCCACTATCGATCACCGGATTCGTCGTTGTTGCCATCTGGCAATTCACCAACATCTGGAACGAATTCCTATTCGCCGTCACGATCACCAACTCCGGATCTCAGCCAGTCATGGTCGCCCTGCAAAACCTATCCGGAAGCCAGATCGTCCAGTGGAACGTCCAAATGGCAGGCGCCCTGCTCGCAGCCATGCCAACACTGCTCGTCTATATCCTACTAGGCAAATACTTCGTCCGCGGCCTCCTCGCAGGCTCCGTCAAAGGATAGAAGCAAATAAAGAGGATCTAGCCACAAGCTAGATCCTTTTTTAATATCTTTTAGTAAAAAGTGAGCAAAAACACTCAACAACTGCTCCTAATAATCGTCGCCAGAGCACCTAAACCAAAAGACATAGAACAGAATCCCGGACGCAAGACTATATAACCGAACAACAAACTACTTTAAACCTATCCGAAAACTATGAAATCCTTATCATGAGAACCGGCGAACATGTTCTAATAGATCATATTACCTATAAATAATCATACAAAATACCTTAATAATCGCCAAAATTCGATCAAAAATCATAACTTAAGAACCAAAATATCGGGAGTTTCCGAATTGTGTTGCGGAAGTGTTACAGACTCGGTATCATAGTTAGTAAGGCAAAATTACATAGTGCATCATTTTAGAAATAGAAAATGGCAAACTATTTGAAAGAATAGGACGCAAAGTTGAGGGTCTAAGGATGGAACAATCTAGGACAGCCTGACTACCTATTAGAAACTAATAAAAGGCTATTTCTATGGACTTTTGATGACTTAGAAATAGCCTTTTATTCATAATAAATCATTCAATTCAAAAAGGGGAGGTACTATTTCATATGCGAATAGCCATTATGAAAGAAGCTTCTATTTACAGGGAAGGCCTGATTGGCGTACTGACAAAAGGATTTCCGAGATATGAAATCATCACAATAGAACCGAACGAACACGATAAATTAAACCAATACATCATCGACATACTGATTATTGATATCGACAACAGTGAAAATATGATGCCAATCGTGAACCGTTATGCAACACAGAACAAAAAAGTAATTATTTGGACACAGAACATGGAACATGAAAACTTAGACGATTTGTTTAAAATGAATCTGCATGGTTACTTCTACAATGGGATGGAACAGGATGAACTGATTCGTGCCATTCAGAAAATTATGACTGGCAGAAGTTATGTCCATCATGAACTCACCCCAGTGTTACTAGGATATTATCGAGCATCTAGCAATCCTCAGGAAAAACGACCAGTAGGAGTCCTCACCAACCGTGAATGGGAAGTCATGGAATTACTCACACAAGGCTACAGCAACGAACGAATTGGCCAACATCTCTACATCACAGAAAAAACCGTCAAAAACCACATCAGTTCTATATTAAGGAAACTAAACGTTCCCGATAGAACCAATGCCGTTCTAACAGCACTAAGAAACGAATGGTTTTTTATCTCATAACCTAAACGGAGACAATCATCACGTAAAAATGATGATCTGTCTCCGTTTTCACGTAAAATCAGAAAATCCATAAACGACGTGACTTTCTTTCCTTCTTTCTTAGATGAATGCTAGTCCAGTGCAGCGGAAAAACACTCCCTTTCCGTGGGGAACGCTTCAGCCTCCTCACGAGCAAAAACCGCTCGTTGCGGGGTCTTCAGACTGTTCCTTTCCCACAGGAGTCTCGCATTTTTCCGCTGCTTAGTGTCGTGTTCTGTTTAAGTTAGATATATGCCATTAAGCATTAATTCTATAGGCATCATTCTCTCGATAATTAAATCACCACAACTAGCGCAGGCAGAATACGGAGACTCCTGTGGGATAGCGAGAGCTGAAGATCCACTTGGTAAAGGGCTTTTCTTTACCAAGTTAGCTGAAGCCGAGCCCGACGGCATAGAAAACACTACGAAAGCGATCTTTGCTTGAGTAGATGTTGCACTTGTGCCCTTGGGTGAAAGCGTAGTATTCTGCCGGAGCGATTTCTTAGCACTTATTTTTGGGAATCATTTCGTTAAGCATATTTAATAAAAAAACACAAAAAAATGATCCCACTATCTGCCTAGGTATGTTATAATGCGGTTTATAGTCTGCATAATGGGATCATTTTGTTCTCATATGTAGAACCATGCCTAAAAAACCGTCGAAAATTAAAATAGATCGTTCGAGTACATCTTGCGGAGGGGACGAAAATACATGGAAGAGACGATATCGTTAAAAGAGATATTTGATATTATTAAAAAACGTATACTGTTAATCATATTATTAATAGTTGGAGCAGCGGGCATCAGTGCGGTTGTCAGCTTTTTTGTCCTAACTCCAAGCTATCAATCTAGCACCCAATTTATAGTCAATCAAGATACCAATGAAGGCAATCAATTCGATTACAACCAAATCAGAACAAACGTAGAAATCATCAATACCTATAATGACATCATCAAAAGTAACCGAATTTTGGAACAAGTCGTGGATGAGCTGAACTTAAACCTAACAGCAGGAGCATTAGGAGAAAAGATGACAGTTTCCAGCTCGGATGGCTCACAAGTCGTAACCTTAACGGTAGAAGATTATAATCCAGCTTTAGCGGTAGACATTGCCAACACGACAGTGGAAACATTCCGAGAAGATTTACCAGTACTGATGAATGTCAACAATGTCAGTATCCTTACACCAGCGGAATTAGCAGCAAATCCAACACCAGTAAGTCCAAAGCCAGTACTAAACATCGCGATTGCGATTGTATTAGGGGCAATGGTCGGAGTTGGTCTAGCTTTCTTATTAGAATATCTAGACAATACGTATAAAAATGAGCAAGACATTGAAGAACGCTTGCAGCTGCCAGTCCTTGGGGTGGTATCCCATATTACCGATGAAGATGTGGCGAAAACGAACGCGCGCACTGTAAGGGAAAGGAGAGCGGTTCATGGTACGCAAAAGAAAACAAGTTAAGCAAACCGTCCGACATTTAATTACAAAGCTTAGCCCAAAATCACCTGTTACGGAGCAATATAAAACGATTCGAACCAATATCCAATTTTCCAATGTTGATGGAGATTTACGCTCTATGCTTGTCACCTCATCAGGACCGGCAGAAGGGAAGTCATTTATTACCGCCAATTTAGCGATTGTGTTTGCGCAGCAAGGCAAAAAAGTGTTATTGATCGATGCTGATATGCGTAAACCTACATTACACTATACGTTTCGTATCGATAATTTAAGAGGGTTAAGCAGTGTATTAGTGAATGAAGCAAGTTTAGAGCAGTCTGTAACGGAAAGTGACGTCGAAAACTTGGATTTACTTCCTTGTGGACCAATACCGCCAAATCCTTCAGAACTGCTGGGTGCGAAATCGATGAATAAGCTATTAGAAGATGCTTATAACAACTATGATTTAGTCATCTTTGATACACCGCCAGTACTAGCGGTAACAGATGCCCAAATCTTAGCGAACGCTTGTGATGGCACGATCTTAGTAGTACGCAGCAAACAAACCGAGTACGAAGCAGCAGAAAAAACAAAAGAACTACTAGAACCAGCCAAAGCAAAACTACTAGGCGTCGTCCTAAACGACCGCGAACAGAAAAAAGGACAATACTATTACTATAGCAATAATTAACCAACAAAAAGCTACCATATCTATATGGTAGCTTTTTGTGTTTAAAGAGATAGAGTAAAAGGTAGGTTAATACTGACACAGCTGATGGAATATGCGAGACTCCTGCGGGAAAGCGGGCCTAAGAGACCCCGCAACGAGGGACGAGTGAGGAGGCTCGTGGTTCGCCCGCGGAAAGCGAGTATATTCCATCGGCGTCGCAAGAGATTCAAATACGTATCAAATACAAAATTACTTATTTTGATCCTGTGTAACGTAGTTGTAACGCATAAGTGTTTATAATAACACATATGATAAAGGTACCAAGAACAAAAGAGCGATCCAAAGACCTTTGTCCTAAATAGATACACATAAACGCAGAAAAAATTCATAAAAGATAAACCTAATTCGACAAAACTTCTAATCAAAAGACAGGGAAAATGTGTTAATCTAAGACAAGACGGTACAATAGGCATGGTTGTAAGGGAAAAAAGAAAATGGAGTTGGGACTTATGATAGATGTTAGATGCCATATACTACCTGATCAAGATCGAGGGGTCAGACATTTGGAGGATAGTGTGCAATTGGTGCGTCAAATGACAAAGCAAGGTGTCAAGCAAGTGGTGGTTGCCCCGTCACACACGACGAACACTGCAGATGATATCATCACAAAAACGCAGCAACTAGAAGAAAGACTAAAACAAGAAGCAATCGATTTAGATATCATCGTCGGACAAACCATTAGGATAGAAGGGGACTGGATGCAAGTCATCGAGGAAAAATCTTTTCTTTTCCTTAATAAAACCACAAGCTATGCCTATATCGGCTTAGTAGAGCATTCTATCCCACCCAATATGAAAAAACTTATCTATGACCTTCAGCTAAAAGGAATCAAACCAATTATCACACACCCAGAACGCCATCAACCAATTGTAGAAGATCCTAACCTCTTATATGAATGGGTCAAAAATGGGGCGTTAGTAGAAATAGATGGACGCAGTCTAATTGGAAAGCATGGCAAGAAAATTCAAAAATGTACCACTCAATTAATTGAGCACCATTTAGTACATTTTATAGGTTCAGAAGCAAGTAATCCAAAAGAGTATAAATTTCAACAAATGATGGAAAAGCTCCGCAAGCAGTTTGATCGAAATATGGAACAAGCGATGCAAAGCAATTCGCAAGCCATGCTGTTAGATCAACCAGTTGTTGGGGAGGAACCCATCCGCATCCGCAAAAGGAAAATATTAGGGTTGTTATAGGTCCAACGTTATATTAATTGGGTAAAATTACATTATAAATGTGTAAAATGTGTGAAAAATTGGGAGTGTATAGCCATTTATTTTTCGACAAAACCTGTTATACTAGAAAAAACAAGCATGTTAAAAATGATAGTTAATTAGTTTGATAGGTGGGATGAGATTGATAGACATCCATTGTCATATATTACCGAATGTCGATGATGGGGCCAAACATATGGAAGGCAGTGTGCAAATGGCGAAATTTGCTGTTTCACAAGGGATTACCACGATTGTTGCAACCCCTCATCATTTAAATGGCAGATATGAAAATTATAAAATAGATATAATCGAAAATGTGAAAGCACTAAACCAACGTTTGCATGAGGAAAACCTCCCGATTACTATACTCCCTGGTCAAGAGACACGAATAAATGGCGAAATGACGACAGATTTAGAAAACGGGCACCTACTCCCGTTAAATGAAACGAGTGGTTATTTATTTGTGGAGCTGCCATCCAATCATGTTCCCAGATACACCAAACGATTATTGCATGACTTAAAATTAGCTGGAGTAAAACCAATCATTGTCCATCCAGAACGCAATAAGGAAATCATCGAAAATCCTGATTTATTATATGACATCGTGCTAGAGGGGACGTTAACCCAAGTAACCGCAGCAAGCGTTACAGGTCAGTTTGGTAAAAAAGTGAAAAAATTCACGCACCAATTGATCAACGCTAACTTAACCCATTTTGTCGCATCTGATGCACATAATGTAACTAATCGAGGATTTATGATGCAAGAAGCACATCGAACCATTCGCCAGGAAATGGGAGAAGCGATGTCGGAGTGGATGATCGATAATGCACAACTCTTATTAGATGGAGAAAAGATTGTAGGAGAAGAACCGATGCCAATCAAAAAAAGAAAAATCTTAGGCATCTTTTCATAAAACAGGAATGAATAGTAGGACGAAGCCATAAACCTATAATCGTGAGTCTTTATAACCAGAACCAATAAATGGAGGCGACGAAATATGAAAAAAGTAAGAAAAGCGATTATCCCTGCAGCAGGCCTCGGTACGAGATTCCTACCGGCAACCAAAGCCATGCCGAAGGAAATGCTGCCAATCGTTGATAAGCCAACGATTCAGTACATTGTCGAGGAAGCAATCGCATCCGGTATTGAAGATATTATCATCGTAACAGGTAAAGGGAAACGCGCGATCGAAGATCACTTCGATAATAACTTTGAGTTAGAAGATAACCTTTTGAAAAAAGGGAAATATGAATTACTGGAAAAAGCGAAACAGCCTGCAAAAGTGGATATTCATTACATACGTCAGAAAGAACCTCAAGGTTTAGGTCATGCCGTATGGTGTGCACGTAAGTTTATTGGCGATGAACCATTTGCCGTATTATTAGGGGATGACATTGTACAATCAGACAATCCATGCTTAAAGCAGTTAATCGATCAGTATGAAAATACAGGTGGTTCAATTATCGGGGTGCAGCAAGTGAATGAAGAAGAAACTCATCGTTATGGGATTGTCGATCCAGCAGGACAAGACGGTAATCGTTATGCCGTTCGTAACTTTGTAGAAAAGCCGGAAAAAGGAACAGCGCCTTCTAACTTAGCGATTATGGGACGTTATGTATTATCACCAAAAATCTTTAAATACTTAGATAAAAAAGAAATTGGTGCAGGTGGAGAAATCCAACTGACTGATGCGATTCAACAGTTAAATGAAACACAAAGTGTTTTCGCCTATGACTTTGCAGGGAAACGTTATGATGTAGGGGAAAAACTTGGTTTTGTGAAGACGACGATTGAATTTGCACTAAAAAACGAAGAGATTGGTGACGACGTACGTGAAATGTTGAAGGATTTATTAACGGAGCAGGTAAGACAATAAAGAACAAACTAGGAAAACGAAAGGGTTGGATCCCATGAATTATCGAGCACGAATACTGTTATTGGTTCTATTAGATTCAGTGATCGTCAGCACTGCGATATTCGTTGCCTCATGGATTGTGTATCCGACATCGATAAGTGATATGCAAACCATTATTTACAGCTCCTTGGCATTGCTCGTTTTTCATCATATCTTTGCGGCGGTGTATAAGCTGTATAATAAGGTATGGGCGTATGCCAGTGTAGGGGAATTAGTAGCCATTGTCCAAGCAATCACGCTTTCTATTGCAGCAACAGGTGTGGTACAGCTAATCATAAATGGCTTTGTGATACATCGAAGAGCCTTATTGGTAACATGGTTGCTACACATTATCTTGATCGGTGGTTCACGATTCGTATGGCGCATTTTCCGAGATCGTTATATTAATGAAAAAACGAATAAAAAAAGAACACTTATTGTTGGGGCTGGGGCAGCAGGAGCATTAATTGCTCGCCAGCTGAAAAATGAGCAACAAAATACAGACCTTAGCCCAATTGCGTTTGCTGATGATGATCTAAACAAGCACAAAATGCAACTATATAATATTCCGGTCGAAGGAAATACCAAAGATATTCCACAGTTAGTGAAGGACTTAAATATTGAACATATCGTTATTGCCATACCGTCCTTATCGAATGGTGCATTAACCGAGATCGTATCTGTTTGTAATCAAACAAGTGCAAAAGTACAGATGGTGCCTAAAATTGAGGATATTGTGTCAGGTAAGGTTTCCGTTAGTGCATTAAAAAATGTGGATGTGGAAGATGTATTAGGCCGTGATCCAGTTGAGTTAGATATTAATTCAATTTCCGAATACGTTACAGATAATACAGTAATGGTAACCGGAGCAGGTGGGTCGATTGGTTCCGAGATTTGCAGGCAGTTAATGCGATTCACTCCAAAGCGCATATTACTAGTTGGGCATGGAGAATTTAGTATTTATTCGATTGATATGGAATTGCGAAATAAATACAAAGATCAAGAAATAGAAATTATTCCAATTATAGCGGATGTACAAGATCGTGAACGTATTTTTGAAGTAGTACAAGAACACCAACCAAGAATGATTTACCACGCAGCAGCACATAAGCATGTGCCACTAATGGAAGTTAACCCACATGAAGCAGTGAAAAATAATGTGCTTGGCACGAAAAATGTAGCAGAAGCGGCAGATGCATTTGGCACTCATACCTTTGTTTTAGTCTCTACTGATAAAGCCGTCAACCCTACAAATGTGATGGGTGCAACCAAACGTGTGGCAGAAATGGTGGTGCAAGACTTAGCTAAAACAAGTAAAACCAAATTTGTTGCCGTACGATTTGGAAATGTACTCGGAAGTCGTGGCAGTGTGATTCCATTATTTAAGAAACAAATTGAAAAAGGCGGCCCAGTTACTGTGACACACCCAGAAATGACAAGGTATTTTATGACCATACCAGAAGCATCTAGGCTAGTTGTGCAAGCAGGAACGCTTGCTAAAGGCGGCGAGATCTTTGTCCTTGATATGGGTGAGCCTGTGAAAATAGTGGACTTAGCGAAAAATCTCATAAAACTATCAGGCTATATAGAGGAAGAGATTCCGATTAAATTTTCTGGCATAAGACCTGGCGAAAAGATGTTTGAAGAATTGCTTGGCGATGATGAAGTTCATCCAGATGCGATTTATGACAAGATTTATGTTGGTAGAACAGTAGAGGTAGATGAGAAAGGTTTACTGGGTTTAATCAATAGTTTTCATGAGAGTACGAAGGAAGAGTTAAAAGAGCATTTGATGGCGATTGTTTATGCAGAGAAAGAGATGAAGATGGTGGAAGGGTAAAAAGAGAAACATCAATTTTAAAAGTACTATTATTTTATTTATGTAAAAATGTGACAATCCATATTGTAAGTGGTTAGTAGATATGAAACAATAGTACTAGATTTTGGGTGTTTGATCGAATTTTGATAGGTATTGTCTCCTTTACCTTTATCAATGGAGGCACTCAGTCATGCAATGGGTGTGGGGCACCTTAGATACTGGTTTTCGGTTGTGTGGCGTGAGGTGGGGGTGCCATGCGCTGTTAATAAGAGGAAATGAAATTAAAATAGAAGAAGCTACTTTCTGGATTTGGTTGGTAGCTCTTTTATTTACATTAAATGTTGATGGAGAAGTATAAAAAATGAAGTTTTGGAACAGTAATTGAATCATCAAAACATGAGGTTTGTGAAGCTAATCGAAAGCAATTAAAAAGATTGTATCAAGAATATGTTGCTTTAGAATCTGTACAAGTTTCAAAGGAGAATTTTATTCAATTTTCTCACGTATACAACAAAGACCCTTTATGTCCTAGTAAAGGATTCACCTATGAAGATGATGAAGTGATCTGTAGTGAGCATAGTGAAAAGGATAATGATAATTCAGGTAGTGTGCCGTTTTTGTGAATACAGAAGAGAACGGTATATGTATAGGAATGTAACAACAGGTTCTCTTTTCAGAATGATAGGTCATAATTATTTCACTTAGAAAGTTCACAAAAAATTTATCATTTTAACTTTAATTAGTGTGTGTAAGCTTTTTTGATTAACTGGAAATGAGGAACTGAGTATCGTAGTTAGATTGAACGCTAGAAACTTGTGGGAAAAGGGTTTGATGCGGTTTTAGTGAGATTAATCGATTGAATGGTATATATAACAGTAAGAAACTCGGTTGAGGGTGTTAAAAAGTTGAATATCTATTTCGTATTTTTTGGTAGATTGAATAGATAATACGAGTTGACTATCTAAATTGGATTATATTTTAGTGGTTTAGAAGTTGGTTGGAGTAATAGATTTAATTATTCCAATTAAATCCTAATTTACTAAAATTCATATAAAATAAATGCCACTCTGTGGAAATAAATAAGAAAAGAGGAGTCTGAACTTATTATGATTTATAAAAAGATTAAGAGGCTATTGGATATTGTTTTATCTTTAATTGGCTTAGCAATAGTTTCACCTATTTTGTTAATAGTAGCTATTGCTATCAAATTGGAGTCTAAGGGTCCAATAATTTTTCAGCAAGAACGCTTCGGATTATATGGAAAAGTGTTCAAGATATATAAATTTCGTTCAATGTGCGTCGGGGCAGAAAAAAGTGGTGTGTATGAAACTAAAGGTGATGTTAGAGTTACAAAGGTTGGAAAATTTATTAGGAAGACCAGCATTGATGAGTTTCCTCAGTTTATAAATATCATAAAAGGCGATATGTCAATAATAGGGCCAAGACCAACCCTAACTTACCACCCTTGGCCACTTGACGAATATACTGAAGAGCAAAAAAAGAGATTCAATGTAAGACCGGGTGTAACAGGATGGGCACAGGTAAACGGGCGGAAGGAAGTTCAATGGGATAAAAGGATTGAGTATGATGTTGCGTATGTTGAGAACCTTTCATTCGTGTTCGATTTAAAGATATTCTTCAAAACAATATTAAAAGTTCTGGCAATGAAGGATAACGTCAATGTGAGTGAAACTGGTAAGAAGGTTGCAGGTAAAGATCATGAGTCTGAATTAGCAGAAACCATTGAAGAAAGAAGGAATTCTTAAATGGCTTTAAAGTTGATGTTCATTACAAATCAAGAAAAAATCGCTAGGTTAGCGGAAAATAGTGGAGTGGATTGGATCTTTATTGATCTTGAGATTAATGGGAAAGATGCACGACAAGGCCATTTGGATACAGTCATATCTAGACACAGTATACATGATGTGAAAAAAATCAAGCAGGTACTAACCAATTCTGAATTACTTGTACGAGTAAATCCAATATATCAAGGATCGAAAAATGAGATCGATAGAGTAATTAAAGATGGAGCCGATATTGTAATGCTCCCATTTTTTAAAACTAAGGAAGAAGTTGAGCTATTTGTTAATTATGTAAATGGTAGGGCCAAGGTCTGTCTGTTATGCGAGACTTCTGAGGCGGTAGAAAATATAGATTCTATTTTAACAATTAAAGGTATTGATTATATTCATATCGGATTAAATGATCTACATCTTAGTTATAATATGAAGTTCATGTTTGAACTACTAGCAAATGGAACAGTTGAAATGCTCTGTAAAAAAATAGCCGGAAAAGGAATTCAGTTTGGTTTTGGAGGAATAGCACAACTAGGACAAGGGGCTCTTCCAGCCGAGAAGATTATTGCGGAACATTATCGTTTAGGTTCTAATATGGTAATCTTATCTAGAAGCTTTTGTAATACTAATAAGAGTAATGATTTGAACCAAATAAAAGAGTTTTTCAAACTTGGTCTAAATGAAATAAGAGAATATGAAAATAGTTTGTTAAACAAAGAAAAATGTTTCTTTGAAAGAAATATAGAAGTTGTTAAGGAAAAAGTGATGGAAATTGTATACACTATAACGAAATAGTTGATAAAAAAAGGAATGTTAAATATGAAACTAATACTTACTGAGGCATTTAAATATAGTGAAGAGCAGATAGATAGATTAAAGTCACTTGGATATAAAATTCTGTCTATTCAGGATGAGAGGGTTCCTCTGGAAGTTGATGTTTCAGATATTGACGCTGTAGTTTGTAACGGTCTATTTCTATATAATGACATCAAAAAGTTTAAGAACTTGAAATTCATACAACTCACAAGTGCAGGTCTAGATAGGGTACCACTCGACTATATTAAGGACCAAGGTATTAAACTTTTTAATGCCAAGGGAGTGTATAGTGTTCCAATGGCAGAATGGGTTGTACTTAAAATTTTAGAAATCTATAAAAAGAGTAGGAAGTTTTATGAGGCTCAGTGTGAACATAAATGGGAAAAACAACGGGTTTTATTTGAGTTAACAAATAAAACTGCAGCCATTATTGGATTTGGTGATGTTGGATCTGAGGTTGCTAAAAGACTTAAGGCATTCGATGTAAACATAGTCGGCGTTGGTAGGAGTAAAAAGGAATCTCTATATGTTGATGAATTTTACTTAATAGATCAAATAGATGATGTTCTTAAAAAGAGTGATATTGTAATCTTGACTCTACCACTTACAGATGAAACAAGACAGCTAATTGATGCTGATAGGATTGAAAATATGAGAGCTAATAGTGTTCTTATTAATGTTTCCCGAGGTAGAGTGATAGATGAAATGGCCCTAATTGAGGCTCTACGTGCAGATAAGTTTAGTGGTGTAGCTCTTGATGTTTTTGAAGAGGAACCTCTGAGTGAAGGTAGTCCACTATGGGATTTTAAGAGAGTATTATTAACACCACATAATTCATACGTTTCAAATAGAATTAATGAAAGACTTTTTGAGATGTTAATTAATCACATAAAATTAGTTTTTTAATGAAATGTTAAAATTAAATATGATTAAGAGAGTAGGGTGAAAAATGTTATTTAGTTTATTAATGTCTGTTTACTATAAAGAGGAACCTGAGTATTTGGATGAGTGTTTAACTAGTATATTGAACCAGACAGTGTTACCAAATGAAATAGTAATTGTAAAAGATGGGCCACTTACACAAGATTTAGAAGATGTTCTAGAAAAGTTCTCTTTAATGAATCTACAATTGTATAAAGTAATAGAATTAGAAGAAAATGTAGGGTTAGGCAAGGCCTTGGCGATTGGTGTAGAAAATTGTAGTTATGATCTTATTGCAAGGATGGACTCAGATGATGTTGCTAGAGAAGATAGGTTTGAAAAACAAGTTAAGTTTTTTAAATCAGATATAGAACTAGATTTGTTAGGAAGCCATATAATTGAATTTGAGGGACATGTTTCCAATAAGCTTGCTAAAAGAAAGGTACCTTTATCTTCTGATGAAATAAATAAATATGCAAAAAAAAGAAATCCGTTTAATCATGTAACAGTTATGTATAAAAAGGAAGCAGTCTTAAAAGCAGGAAATTACAGAAAAGTTTCTGGAATGGGATATGAGGATTATGATTTATGGATCAGGATGTTAATGTTAGAATCAAAATGTAGTAACACAGATGATAGTTTGGTCTTTGTAAGGGTTGGTAAGGACATGTATCAAAGGCGCGGTAATAAAGAAAGGTTGATTACAGCGTTACACTTTAGAAAAAATATGTATAGATCTGGTTTTTGTTCACTATCAGACTATTTATTTGCAAGTAGCGTAAATATTTTCGTGGCCTTTATTCCTAATATATTGAGAGAATTTATATATAAAAAAATGTTGCGGACGAATTAATAATACGGGAGTATGATATCAATGAAGCCTATAAGGGTATTACAAGTTTTTGGACAAATGAACCGTGCAGGTGCTGAAACATTTATTATGAATGTTTATCGTAATATTGATAGGAGCAAGATTCAGTTTGATTTCTTAGTTTATAAGGAAGAACCTGGTAATTATGACTTGGAAATTCAACAATTAGGTGGCAAGCTATATAGGATTGCACCTATTCATCCTAGAACATATTTCAATTTCAAAAAGGATCTTAAGCATTTTTTTAATGTCCATACTGAGTATAAGATTGTACATTCACATATTGATTCATTAAGTACATTACCATTAAAAGCCGCAAAAAAAGCTGGATTGCCCTTTCGTATAGCTCATAGTCATACTACAAGAGTACCTAAAAATGTTAAATCATTATATAAATTAGCTTCAAAACAGTCTATTAATAAACATTGTACTCATAGGTTTGCTTGTTCAAAACAGGCACTAGTATGGTTGTTTGGTAGTAAATATACGGGTTTAGATAATTCTAAGATAATAAAAAATGGGATTGATGTTGATAAATTTTTATTTAATAGAGACATAAGGAATAAAACTAGAAAATTATTAAATTTAGAAGGGAAGTTTGTAATAGGGAGTGTAGGTAAATTTACCAAAACAAAAAATCATACGTTTTTGATTGATGTTTTTAATGATATACAAAAAAAAGATAAAAATGCAGTGCTAATTTTAATTGGAACAGGTAATAGAAAAAAAATGTTACAGAATAAAATTAGTAAATTAAATATAGAAGAAAAAGTCAAATTTTTAGGAAATCGAAATGATGTTAATGATTTAATGCAAGCTATGGACGCTCTAATACATCCATCACTATATGAAGGATTACCTTTAACACTAATCGAGGCACAAACATCTGGTTTACCTTGTATGGTTTCAAGGACAGTAAGTAATGAGGTGAAAATTACCAATCTAGTTAATTTTCTAGATCTTAATGACTCTACAAGTAAATGGTCAGATATGGTATTAAGCAAAAAGAATTATAAAAGAGACTATATGAAAGATATAATACAAGCATCAGGTTTTGATACTAAGAATATCTCTAAAGATCTTGAGGAATTTTATATGAATTTAAGTGAAAAAATTTAATTGTGATTATTTTAATATTTTTATATTAGAATCAAAGGAGTATTTATGGGTTCAGATGAGTTCAAGTATAAAATAACGGTATTTACGCCAACTTATAATAGAGAAAATAAGATTATGAAACTATATGACTCATTAAAAGCACAATCCAATAAATCTTTTGAGTGGATAGTAATTGATGATGGGTCTACTGATAACACTGAGATGTTACTTCGTCAATGGTCTGATATCTCCAATGGATTTCCTATTAAATATGAAGAAACTAAAAATGGTGGTAAGCATAGGGCAATTAATAAAGGGTTAGAACTTTCACAAGGTGAACTTTTTTTTATTGTAGATTCTGACGATTTATTAGTTGACGATGCAATAGATATAATAATTAAGTGGTATGATTCAGTAAAGAATAAAAATGATTTTGCAGGAGTTGCTGGATTAAAAGGTTACACGAAACATAAAATGGTAGGGAAGACGTTTAACGGAGAACATCTAGATGCAACCTCTTTAGAAAGATCAAAACATAACATTTTAGGTGATAAAGCAGAGATTTTTAAGACAAGCTTGTTGAAAAAATTTAAATTCCCTGAGATTGAAAATGAAAAGTTTATTACTGAGTCATTAGTCTGGTATAGAATAGCCAATAAAGGCTATAAATTAAGATGGTTTAACCAGATAATATATATATGTGATTATCTAGAAGATGGTTTAACACGTAATATTGATAAGCTTTATATTGATAATTTTGAAGGTTATACATTTTTTTTAAAAGAAATATTAAAATATAATGATCTTCCAAGGGGCAGAAAAATAAAAATTGTTTCAGCTTATATTTATAGAGGTAAAAAGAAGGGCAGATCATTAAGACAGATATCTAAAAATATTGACAAAAATATTCTTTTTGTATTGTTTTTATTTGTTATTTCATCTATTTATAAACTTATTATAAGGGGAAAAAATTGAAATGGTAAGAATTTTACATGTTCTTGGAGGACTAAATTCTGGCGGAATGGCTACTATGATTATGAATTATTACAGAAATCTAGATAGAGATAAGATACAGTTTGATTTTTTAGTATCACAAAAAGAATCCTTCTATGATGATGAAGTAATTAGGTTAGGCGGTAAAATTCACAGAATAACACCTCGAAAAAATAATCTTGTAAAAAATATTCAAGAGATAGAGAACTTCTTTAAAAATTATCATAATGATTATAAAATAATTCATATTCATCAAGGAGTTTTAAATTTAAGCTTTTTAAAGAAAGCTAAGAAATATAATATTCCGGTTGTAATAGCTCATTCTCATGGAATTAACAAAAACCATTTAAAATATTTAAAAATTTATAATCAATTTTATGCAAAGCCTACTATTTCCTATTTAGCCACTGATTATTTCTCATGTAGTGAAAAAATGGTAAATCATATTTTTAATGATAACATTCTAAAAAGTGAAGAATATTATTTAATGCGTAACGCAATCGATACGGAAAAATTTAAATTTGAAATGAACAATAGAAAGAAACTGAGGGAAAAGTATCAATTAGAAAATAAATTTATTATAGGTCATGTTGGAACATTTTTAGAAGTTAAAAATCATGAATTCATTATAGATACCTTTAAGGAAATAACTAATATTAAAGATCACTCTGTACTAATGTTAATAGGTGATGGGAAGTTAAAGGATAGAATAATAAATAAGGTAAATGAAATGAACTTAAGTGATAAAGTAATATTTCTTGGTTTAAGAAATGATGTTAATGAATTAATGAGTTTGATGGATGGATTAATATTTCCTTCTTTATATGAAGGCTATCCTTTAGTACTTATAGAAGCTCAAACGTCTGGATTACAATGTTTTATATCAGATAGTATAGATGGGGGTATAAAGTTAACAAATTTAATTAATTTTCTTAGTTTAAAGGAGAGGCCGATTGATTGGGCAAAAAAAATATGTCAAATGTATGAGCCCAATCATATTAATTATAGGAAGGATTATTATGAAAGGATTATTAAATGTGGTTTTAGCATTAAAGAAGAAGCACAGAAACTTCAAAAATTTTATTTAGATAAATATAACGAGCAGGAGAAGTATGAATGATTAATATTAATCATGTTATTTTTCTATTAATCCCGATAATTACCCTACCTATAATATTACTAATGCTATTTAAATTTAGAAAACACTATCTTAAAATACTTCCCTTTTTATGTTTAGTTATAAGTATTGTAGCTTATAGCATTAAACCAAGGATTACTGACGATTTATTTTCCTATTTTACTACATTAGATCAGATGAGAACGAGAGGTTTAGATTTTGTACAGAGTATTTCAGGGTACACTGATTTTTTTGTTACTAATTATTATTTTTATATAATTTCTCTTTTTCATAACAATCATCTTTTACCTGCAATAAGTGCTTTCATAGGTTATTTCATACTATTCTATATTATATTTAACTTTGCTAATAAAAATAATGTTGGTACTAAGTTGCTAATATTTATCTCTTTCTTTACTATTAGCATAATTCCCTTTTTGGAAATTTCAGCTGCAATTCGAAATGCTTTATGTTTTTTAGTTTTTATACTTGCTCTATATAGAGATACTGTTCAGGGTAAAAAGAATTATATAACTTATATTTTTTATTTCATCTCAATCTCTATTCATTCAGCAGCTATTCTCTTAATCTTCTTAAGAATATTACTTATATTTTTAAAAACAAAAAAGAGAGTATTTATATTATCAATATTCGTTTTGTTTTGGCCATTATTTCTAAATGAAATCTTAAATGTCTTATATTTATTACCTGATTATAAAATAGTTGGAATATTAATTGGAAAGATTATTGATTATACTATTGAGGCTAAAGGGAGCCTAAGTTGGAGTAGGGATATACTTATATATAGACTTGGTATTATTATCATTTTTGTGATTTTTACATTCTTAACATCTAATAAAATTAAAAAGAATAATTATGGGTTATATAAATATATGAATATGCTCCAAATAGTTTCCTTTTTTATAATTGGTGCTACTTTTGGAATGTATATAAACATTATTTTTAGATATACATCATTTATTTTTATGGCTTTTAGTTTACCTCTTTTATTTGGAGTGAAGTATTTTCCAAATAAATTAAGGGTTCTATTGTTTTACGTGTTATTTCTTTTTGCTTGCGCAGGAATTTACTATCATATTCTAATTTTTTCTAATTTAAATTTTTTATATTAAAAGATGAACTTAATTCATTTTGTAGATTGATAAATACAAAAAGGATGGAATAATAAGGTGGTTAAATGGTAACTATAATAATTCCAGTATATAATGCTAAGTTATATATTGAAAGAACTTTAGAAAGTGTTTTAAATCAAACATACAAGAATATTCAAATAATATTAGTTGACGATGGATCAACAGACAACTCCCGTAAAATATGTAATAAATATGCGGAACAATACAGTAATATAGAGGTGCACTATCAAGAAAATAAGGGTGTATCTGCAGCACGCAATTTAGGTATGAAAAAAGCTGCAGGAACATATATTCAGTTTGTTGATTCTGATGATTATATTGAAAGAAATATGGTTGAGTCTTTTGTTAGGGATATAGAAATAAATAAATGTGATTTAGTTATAGGTGGCTATAAAAATATTGATAATTCTAATGGAAGTGTTACTTCAAAAAAATCACCCGAGTCAATTCTTAAAGGAATGGTAGATAAAGATAGATTGCTATTAAAATTAGGGTTACTTTATAATGAACTACTAATAAATGCAATTTGGAATAAGTTATATTTGAAATCAATAATTGATAAACATGGTATTGAATTTAAAGAAGAGATAAGAAGAGGGGAAGATTTGCTATTTAACCTTGATTATATTGATTGCTGTTCAAGAATATATTTATCTAAAAATATAGGGTATAACTATGTTCAATATGGAAAAGATAGTCAATCTATAACTTCAAAATTTCAGGACAATATTGAATACAATGAAATATTTATATATGAAAAATTGAAAGAATTTCTTTTAAGAAATGAAAGCTATGAAGGTCAAAATTTAATAGTAATTGAAAATAAATTTATTCAAAATTTGCTGGAATGTATATGGTATTATTTTAATTTTGAACTAGAACATCATGAAATAAAAAATAGAATCAAAAAAATAATGAACATCCTTAATGGAAATCAATATTATGATAATTTTAAACCGCGTAATTTACAAGGTAAAATACTAAATATTTTTATTAAATATAGGGTGGTGGGTATTGTGATGTTACTAGCATACACAAAGAAAAAAATGAAAAGATTTAAATAATTAACATCAAAAATAAGAAGACTTTTTGTTGTTTAGTAAAGTTTTAATCAGGTTATTTTTTAAAGTATTAATTTATGAAAATAATCCGATAAATTTACCAGATGAATAGGGGCTAAGTACTTTGAAAGTCAATCAAATAAAAGCGGGTGTTATATTATCATACATTGAAGTAGGAATAAAGTTCATAATTGGATTATTATTTGTACCAATCTTACTGCATTATTTGGGACAAGATGAATATGGTTTATACCAACTTATGGGTTCAATTATTGCCTATATGGCAATAATTGATTTTGGATTATCTAGTACTATTACTAGATATTATTCAAAATATATTGCTAAAGATAACGAAAAGAATAAAGAGAATATACTAGGTATTGCCGCTGTTTTATATTTCTCTATCACATTAATTTCAATAATTATCAGTATAATAATTTATCAGTATTTAGATTCAATATTTAAAAATTCTTTAACACCTAGCGAGTTAATATCTGCAAAAAAAATATTTATAATCGTTATTATTAACATAGGGCTATCTATTGGATCTCAATTCTTTAGAGCAATTATTAATTCACATGAAAAGTTTATATTTATGAGGACATTAATTTTAGTAAAAAGTATAGTGACTCCTGTTGCAATAATAGCGATACTTTCCTTCGAAGCTAATGCATTCAATGTAGTATTGACTCAAACTTTTTTTAACTTATTAATAATAATCATTATGGTGTTTTACAGTTTTTCAAAAATAAAGATTAAAGTTAAATTGCACTATTTAGATATACCGCTTTTAAAAGAAATGTTTGGGTTTTCGTTTTTTATATTTATTACTGCTATTACTGATCAAATTTTTTGGCGGTCCGACCAGATAATATTAGGTATTGTTGCTGGAACTTCCTCAGTTGCAATCTATGCTATAGCCTCGCAGATTGTATTAAATTATACTAATTTATCAACTGCCATGTCGGGAATTTTTCTACCAAATGTTACTAAAAGGGTAGAAAGAAATGCATCTGATAATGAGTTAACAAATTTATTTATAAAAATTGGAAGGTTGCAGTACCTCTTATTATTATGTGTACTAATGGGGTTTATATTATTTGGGAAACAATTTATTAATCTATGGGTAGGAGAAGAATTTTATACCTCATACTATATAACCTTAATTATTATGATCCCTTTTACCATAGACCTCATTCAGAATATGGGGTTAATAATATTAAAAGCGAAAAACTTGTATGCGTATAGGGCAAAAGTATTTCTGGTGATTGCAATTATAAACATTGTAATGACAGTACCTTTAGCAATTGCTCTTGGAGGAATAGGGGCTGCTATAGCATCTGGGATTTCATATTTTGTGGGTAATGCAATAATAATGAATATATATTATTTTAAAAAAGTAAAAATTGATGTAGTTAAGTTTTGGAAAGAAATTCTAAATATAACCCTTCCCTTGTTAATTGTATTTTTTATTGGCTTTTTCATAGAAAAGATTAATTTCTATCCAGATATTTCTAATCTAGGTGTTAAAATAACCCTGTTTATGATTATTTACTTTGTTATAGCATGGTTTTTAGCAATGAATAGTTTTGAAAAGGAATTATTAATAAAACCTTTTAGAAAGATATTAAGAAAGATAGTTAGGAAAATATAAAATGGATTTTATCTAGGGGATGATTTTATGGAAATACTAGTAACTGGTGGTGCAGGATATATTGGCTCCCATACATGTGTAGCTTTGTTAGAGGCAGGATACAAAGTAGTGATGGTGGATAATTTCATAAATAGTAAACCTGAAAATATTGATAAAGTAAAGCAAATAACCAAAAAGGAAATTATGTTCTATCAGGCTGATGTTACAGATGAAGCTGCAGTAAACACCATCTTTTCTAAACATAAAATAGGTGGTGTTATTCATTTTGCTGGCCTTAAAGCGGTGGGTGAATCAGTAGAGAAACCCCAAGCTTATTATTATAATAACCTCGTTAGTACAATGATACTTGCTAAAGCGTGTCTTAAGTATGGTGTGGAAAAATTCGTCTTTAGCTCATCAGCAACAGTTTATGGGGATAACGTAGTACCATTTATTGAGACAATGGATCTATTACCAACTACCAATCCTTATGGTGAAACGAAAGCCATGAGTGAACGAATTCTAAATGATATTGCAAAAGCAAACCCATGTTTTTCAGTCTCTCTACTTCGTTATTTTAATCCAGTAGGTGCTCATGAGAGTGGCTTAATTGGTGAAGCACCTAATGGTACTCCCAATAACCTTATGCCTTATGTTACTCAGGTGGCCAAAGGAAAGTTAGAGAAACTCAGGGTCTTTGGTAACGACTATCCGACGATAGATGGTACAGGAGTAAGAGATTATATTCATGTAGTCGATCTTGCTGAGGGTCATGTCGCTGCATTAGATAAACTCAAAAAAGGAGCCCATGTTTATAACCTAGGAACCGGTCAAGGCACTAGCGTACTAGAATTAGTAAAAGCGTTTGAAGAATCTAATGGTGTTAAAGTTCCTTATGAAATAGTAGAGCGCAGACCTGGAGATATTGCTTCATGTTATGCTGATGCTTCAAAAGCTAAAAAGGAATTAGGATGGCAAGCTAAAAGAGATATAGCCACAATGTGTAGGGATGCTTGGAGATTTGAGGAGAATTATGAACAAATATTGAGAACTAAATAATTTTTAATTATAGGTAAATTATAAAAATTTCTAGTGATGAAAATGAGAAACGACAGTACTGTAAAGACGTATTATTAAAAAGCAATTTTAATAGTTAGTTATATTATAAGGGGTGTTAATAATGAATAAGGTACTAAAAAATGTGAGTACTAGAATAAATAGACAGTTTTATCGAACTTTTACTATAGATAAAAATAATAATTATAGAAACTCAGTTTTACTTGCTGGTTCGGGGCGAAGTGGGACAACTTGGGTGTCAAATATTATTAATTATGATAATGAATACAGATATATGTTTGAGCCATTTCATCCTGATAAAGTAGCAGAATTTAAGGATTTTGGATTCCATAAGTATATTAGAGAGAATACAAATGATGATGTATTATTAAAACGGATGGAAAGTGTCCTTACAGGTAGTATAAAAAATAAGTGGATTGATGGACTAAATAAGAGAATTGTAAGTGATAAAAGGTTGATAAAAGTTATAAGAGGTAATCTATTTTTAAAGTATATCAGTAGGAAATTTCCAGAGATTCCAATTGTATTTTTGATGAGACATCCTTGTGCAGTGACAAATTCAAGGATTAAGCTTAATTGGAGAGATCATCTAGATGATCTCTTAAAACAAGAGGAAGTAATGAAAGATTTCTTAAATGAATTTAAAGCCTATATAGAAGGTACGCTTGAAAATGGTAGTATTTTTGAAAAACATGTAATGATGTGGTGCATAGAAAATTATATACCTTTAAAACAAATGACTTTAAATAAAGAGTTTCATGTGGTTTTCTATGAAAATTTAGCTGTAAATCCTGAAGAGGAAATGGGTAGATTATTTAAATATATTGATAAAAAATATGATCAAAAAGTATATTCAATCCTATCAACTCCCTCAGATACAGTAAGAAAAGATAGTTCAATTACGAATATTCAGAGTTGGAAAAAGAATATCAATAAAGATCAAATAAAAAAAGCAAAAGAAATATTAGAGATTTTTGATATGGATAAGATTTATACTGATGAATTCATTGGAGACTATCAACAACTAGATAAATTTATGAAATGTTAGTGTACATAAAAAGTTCAAGGTCAAGTTCGTGTTGGTTAGTGAAAACCGTACCACGAACGAATTCTGTTTTAATCGTTTAGCTACAGCATTGTCATACGGGTTCCTTTTTCACTCAATGAACGCTCGATGCCAAAGGTTTCTAATGCATGGTCAATAAGCTGGTTCTTAAATTCACTCCCTCTATCTGTGTGGAATAATTCAAGACGATGAAGATTGTATTTAACGGATGCAAAGGCACCTTTAACTAACTCAGCATATGAGGTCCAGCGCTGTAGGCAATGATTTCACGGTTATATAAATCTACTAAAACGCAGATATAATGCCATTTCTGTTGAACTCGAACATACGTCAAATCGCTTACAATCCACTTTGAGTTCTTTGTCTATAGAGGCTGGAAAATTAGTTTCGGGTGCCTGTCACTTCCCGCATTTTGTCGAATGAAGGGAAGGCGGGTTCTTTTTGGTTTCTTATGTGAAGTGTTGAGCAAGACAACGTATAATGCCATATATTAAACTTATCGACAAGGCTTCGGCTAGTGCATGGAACCAAATACAACAGTACACATACCGGTTCTGTCGTATTGTTTTTGGATGGTGTACGGGGATTCTGTTAAAGCTAGTTGTTGGCCACTATGGAATAGAATCATAGTTTGTGCATGTTCGTTTGATTCTGGTGATGCAGGTGTTACTTTTTTAATATTGTAAAAGAATAACCAAACACAATCATGATCCGTAGGTGACTTAGTGGGGAAGGCATATATATAATGAATAGGATGGATGGGGATCGGTGTTTTTTGTTTAAAGTTCAAATGGTGATATACCGCCTGCTTACGACCTTCATAGGTAGACCCGCCATCTTTGCAGTTTTGTTTAATAATGTCTAATGGTGTTTGTTGAATAAGTATTTCTTGATCAAATTCGATGACTTTTGCCTGAAATTCCATCTCATAGGCTGGTAATATGGCTAACGTTTGATGGGTGATTTGATAGGAGCTTATCAATTCATACACATCCATTGTATATTTATTATTTCTCTTTAGGACAGTCGTAAGATATATTTTGTCGCTTTAATTCTTCTTTATAATTTCTCCAAAACTCATCTATGGAAGCATCTAGTATATCCATTAATTTCGCTATGGTTTGAAATTGAGGCTTAGGATAATAACCTCGCTCTAACTTTCCATAGTGTTTTTCATCCATTCCAATTTGTTTAGCAACAAATTCTTGTGTCCATTGAGAATCTTTTTCTTTTAATTGTTCACGAATTTCCCGAATACATGAACCTAAAATAATACCTTCTATAGTACGTTTTTGAGCCAAAAGCTTACTCCTTTAGACTTTTGACTTCATTATCATAGAAAAGAAATGCAGTTAACACGTGGTGTACCACGCATTAGGTCGACAAATTTCGAGGGGGGTTCTAGAACGAGCTTATGTTCATGATGAGGAATGAAAGGTTGCTCATTATTTAAGAAGGGACAATGTAATGGGAATCGGATTTGGATGTTAGTGATTGATGGTAAGGGGTACGGACTACTGTTGCTTCCCGGTATTTATTGAATGAGGGGGGAGGGATGGGTGCTTTTGGTTTGGTGGATGGCACCGTTATAATTGATGTTGCTTTTTAACAAATTATAAATTTTATGTAAATATCTAACTTAAGGTATAGTTAATAAGTGAAGTATAGGTTAATCTTAGAATAGAGATTTAATAAATGTTCGGTGGAGGGATGGCCCTTGAAGATAACTGTTGCTGGTACAGGTTATGTTGGTTTATCTAATGCTGTTTTATTGTCACAACATCATGAGGTTATAGCTTATGATATCTCTGAGGATAAGGTTCGTTGTGTCAATCAAAGAAAATCTCCTATTGTGGATAGTGAAATGGAAAAATATTTCACTGAAAAGACATTAAATCTCCAGGCGACTAATGATATGGAGGAAGCATTAAGAGATGCAGAGTATGTTATTGTTTCTACTCCGACCAATTATGATCCTGATTTAAATTATTTTGATACGAGCACCGTGGAGGAAGTAATAGAGAGTGTCTT
The DNA here is from genome assembly GCF_010993965.1 of Gracilibacillus sp. YIM 98692. GTDB lineage: Bacteria > Bacillota > Bacilli > Bacillales > Amphibacillaceae > Gracilibacillus. The sequence goes on from NZ_WIXM01000021.1 coordinate 48,024, forward strand.
AGAGTTCAATTCCAGTGCTATCATGATCATTAAATCCACTGTTCCAGTAGGTTTCACATCAGAACTCCGAGAAAATTATCATACGAACAATATTATCTTTTCACCGGAATTTTTACGTGAAGGACATGCTTTATATGATAACTTATACCCATCTCGAATTGTAGTAGGGGAAAGGTCAGAACGTGCAGAGGTGTTTGCAAACCTTTTAGTGGAAGGTGCTTTGAAAGAGGATATCGATGTATTATTTACAGATTCCGCAGAAGCAGAAGCTATTAAACTATTTGCCAATACATATTTAGCCATGCGTGTTGCTTTCTTCAATGAATTAGATACATATGCAGAAGTGCGAGGGCTGAATACCAAGCAAATCATTGAAGGTGTTGGGTTAGATCCTCGAATTGGTAATCACTATAACAACCCTTCATTTGGTTATGGAGGCTATTGTTTACCAAAGGATACTAAGCAACTATTGGCTAATTATAAGGATGTACCGAACAATATCGTGGGTGCTATTGTGGAAGCGAACAATACGAGAAAAGATCATGTAGCTGATAGTATAATTGCTGGGGAACCAAAAGTAGTTGGGATTTATCGCCTGACAATGAAAACTAATTCAGATAACTTTAGAGAATCGGCTGTTCAAGGAGTCATGAAGAGAATCAAAGCAGAAGGTATTAAAATAGTAATCTATGAACCAACATTAAAAGAAGAGAGTTTTTATAATTCTCGAGTGGTGTATAGTCTTGAAGAGTTTAAGGAAATATCTAATGTTATTGTCGCTAATCGTTTAACAGATGAGATAACAGATGTTAAGGATAAAGTATATACAAGGGATTTATTTAATAGAGATTAGTTTTGCTTTGCCCATCTCTTCCTGCATTTTTTAAAATGATTAGGGAAGGGATGGGTGCTTTTTTGTTTGGTTTAGTGTATGATGGTCGAAATATTTACAAGTAAAAGACAGGGAGTAAAGGAGTCATGAACTATACAATTGATAAGAATAAAGTGTATTTGGTTACAGGTGCTGCGGGTTTTATCGGGTATTATGTATCGGAGAAACTATTAAATGCTGGATGCCAGGTTATTGGGATTGATAATATCAATGATTATTATGATGTCAATCTTAAGCACAGTCGTTTAGATCTTTTAAAACCGTACGATAAGTTTACGTTTGTTCAAGGTGACATTTCCGAAAAGGCTCTGATGGAAGATGTTTTTGGACAGTACGAGCCTGATGTTGTCGTTCATTTGGCAGCTCAAGCTGGTGTACGTTATTCAATTGAGAATCCAGATGCGTATATTCAAAGCAATGTGGTTGGATTCTTTAATATTTTGGAAGCTTGCCGACATCATCCGGTTGATCATCTTATTTATGCCTCTTCCAGCTCTGTATATGGTGCGAATAAGAAAGTACCGTTCGAGGAAACAGACTTTGTGGATCATCCCGTATCGCTATATGCATCGACTAAAAAGTCGAATGAGCTAATGGCACATACATATAGCCATTTGTATAAGATTCCAGCAACTGGGCTTCGTTTCTTTACGGTGTATGGACCGATGGGGCGACCAGGTATGGCTTACTTTGGATTTACCAACAAATATTTCAATGATGAGCCGATTAAAATTTTTAACAATGGTGACTTTGAGAATGATTTGTACCGTGATTTCACCTATATTGATGATATTGTGGAAGGCATTGAGCGCTTGATTAGTCATGCCCCGAAGGGGGAAGTACCACACAAAGTGTTTAACATTGGCAACAACAGTCCGGAGAAGCTAATGACATTTATCGGAGCACTGGAAAAAGCGTTAAGCCATGCTTTGAACCAACAAGTGGAATTTAAGAAAGAGTTTGAGCCGATTAAACCAGGTGATGTGCCGGCTACTTATGCGTCAACAGATTTGTTGTATGAAGCGGTTGGGTTTAAACCGAAGACATCGATAGAAGAAGGGTTGCAGAAGTTCGCCAATTGGTATGTAGATTATTACAAGGTGAAAGAGTAGCTTTTCAAATTTTTGATAAGGACGGAATAGATATGAGAGATATCGTACAAGTGTTTCATGAGTTATATCAAGAGAATAACTGTCGTGTTGTCCAATCTCCTTTAAGAATTTGTCCGCTCGGTGCTCATGTTGATCATCAAGGTGGAGTGGTGACAGGGATGGCATTAGATTCCTGTGTGGAAATGGCCTTTGCTCCATCGGATGATGGTTATATTCAGATTCAAAGCTTAGATTTTCCGGATACTGAGTATTTTCATATTGATAACGTCCCAGAAATGCTGCCAGGTTTCTGGGGTAATTATATTCGAGGGGCTGTTTTATCTTTACAGCAAGATCAAAAGCTGAAGCGAGGATTTAAAGCAGTGATCAGTGGCAAGTTGCCGATTGGTGGTTTAAGTTCTTCTGCTGCGGTAACTACTGCCTATTTGATGGCATTAAGTGATGTGAATGGATTAGAGATTGCGAAAAAAGATCTTGTCCAGTACAGCCATTGGGTCGAAACAGATTTTATCGGATTAAAGAACGGGATTTTAGATCAATCCGCTAATATTTTGAGTGAAGATAATCATCTGTTGGTGATGGACTGTCAGACTAATGAGCATCAGTTGGTGAAAAAGTCAGATCAGATGCCGGATTTTGAAGTATTGGTTGTCTATTCTGGAGTGAGTAAAGCATTGATTGGTACGGATTATAATAATCGTGTAGATGAATGTAAAGTAGGAGGATGGCTGCTTCAAGATCTTACTTCTCAAGAAACAACGGCATTGGAAGATGTTCAATTACGAGATATACCGAGAGCTAGTTATCTAGAATATCGTGATCAAGTGCCAGGTCGTTTTCAAAGAAGGCTGGATCACTACTTTACAGAACAAGAACGAGTGCAACAAGGTGTGGAAGCTTGGGAGAATGGTGATATCGCACAGTTTGGCCAGTTGATGTTTGAATCAGGGGAAAGCTCGATTCATCAATATGAGTCTGGTTGTCCAGAGTTGATTACGATCTTTGAAATATTACGGGAATGCCCAGGTGTTTATGGAGCGAGATTTAGTGGTGCAGGATATCGAGGCTGTTGTATTGGACTAGTTGATCCTAAGTTTAAGAAGGAGATACAGCAACGTATTGAAGATGTCTATCCGGTACAGCATCCCGATTATGCAGATTCTTATCGTATCAACTTCTGTAAGACGAATGATGGTGCGGCCATTTTGGAGAATGTAAAGGAGGAATCGGAGCAATGAAATGTATTATTTTAGCGGCAGGCTATGCAACTCGTCTTTATCCATTAACGAAAAATACAGCCAAACCTTTACTGAAAGTAGCGGATCGTACCATTTTAGATCATATTGTCACCAAGGTAGAGAAAGTGAAAGCAATTGATGAAATCTTTATCGTGACGAATGATAAATTTTATCAAAGTTTTGTAGACTGGTCTGAGCAGTATCAAGGAAGTAAGAGTGTGTCTGTAGTGAACGATCATACTACTACGAATGATAATCGTTTAGGGGCTATTGCAGATATTCAGTATGTGATTGAAGAATCGGGTATGACGGATGATGTGATGGTACTTGCTGGCGATAATTTATTTGATTTCGAACTAAGTGATTTCTCGGACTTTTTTACAAAGGTTGGGGCGGATTGTATTACGGTTCATGAATTGAATGATCCGGAGGAGATCAAGCGAACTGGTGTTGTGGAAGTGGATGATGATGGGGTTGTGACTTCTTTTGAAGAGAAGCCTGCGGAGCCGAAGTCGAATTTAGCTGTTCCGCCATTTTATATTTATCAGAAAGAGACGTTACCGATGATTAAGCGATACATAGAGGAAGGGAATAATCCGGATGCGCCGGGGCATTTTGTTCCATGGTTGATTCAGCATAAGGATGTGTATGCTTATTTGTTTGAAGGTCAGAGGTATGATATTGGGACGGTGGAGAGTTATGAGAGAGTGCAGGAGAGGTTTTAGAAGGGGTGTTAGTCACACCTCTTTGTTTTATTTGATTTTCTTTTTACATCCTATTTTGTATTAAATATTATTCTAATAGGGGAATTTTTGTGACATTATGTGAAATAGTGAACAAAGATTTGTGGCAAATATAATTGGAGTTGAGAACCATAAATGCGTATATATGGTAGAATAATGCCGAATTATATTATAATGATAACTATTGAATTTTTAGTAGTAAATTAGAATTAGGTCTAAAGAATAGGTGACGAATATGAAAACTGTAATTGAAAAATATCAATCTATCTCTCCAACTATAGATTATTTAAACGATCAAATTGTCTTGGCACAAGCATGGAAAAAATCACATACCTATATAAGAGGTCATAATTGGTATTTTGATATGTTAGACCTTGATAGCTCTGCTGTTAACATCAAAGAGCTGCTTAAAGAGTGGTCTAGTGAAATTAGTAATGGATATAAGACCAATCCAATAAAAATGGTACTTGCCCCTAAATCTCAAAGGTGGGAGTTTGTTGGTAAAGATCAGTGGAAACCAGTGGTTAATGAAGAACATGATAAAAACAAGGACAACATTCAGGAATTACGTTCTCTCGCACATATATCTATTAAAGATCAAACTGTATCAACAGCAGTAATGTTATGTTTAGCAAATGCCGTAGAATCTGCTCAAGGAAAACCCGATGAAAATAACTTTTTAAAAGAACAAAAAAACGAAATGTATAGTTACGGAAATCGTTTGCAATGTAATTGGCTTGTTCATAAGAATAAGAAAAAGCAAGCTCAGTTTAGTTGGGGAAGTTCCAAATGTTATCGAAAATATTTTGAAGATTACCGCTATTTTTTAAGCAGGCCAAAAAAAGTATGTGATTATTATGCACCAACTCTTTCATCCAGTGAAGAATTGTTTGTCGTATGTTTAGATTTAAGTAAATACTTTAATAGTATTGAAATACCCGCATTAATAGATGAACTTAAGCATTTATACCAAGAATACGTAAGAGATTTTGACTTATCGGATAATATACAAGATAACGAAGAGTTTTGGAATAAGGTGGAACAAATTTTTGATTGGGATTGGTCGGAGGAAGATAAGAAACAAGCACAAAATGATAAAATAACTTCATTGGGATTACCACAAGGACTTGTAGCTAGTGGATTTCTAGCAAATGCATATTTAATTAGGTTTGACCGTTTAGTTGGTGAACAAATTAAAGAGGAAGAAACAAAAAAGAATATTCAAATTCTTGATTATTGTAGGTACGTAGATGATCTTCGTTTAGTGATAAAGGTTTCTGGTAAAAAGAGAGTTGAAGATATTGAAGATGAAGTATCTGCTGTTATACAAAATTTTTTAGAGAAACATTTAACAAAAATAAACGCTAAGACGAAACAGATAGAAATAAATGAGGAAAAAACAAAAGTAATACCGTATCGCCAGTTATCTACTAATAGTAGTATTACATCTAATATGGAAGCGATTCAACATCGAATAAGTGGAACACCAGATAAAGAGGAGCTACAACAGGTTATCACAGAGTTGACAGGTTTATTAAGGTTAGCTGATACATTGGAAGAAACAAGTGATGGCAAAAAATCTAATGATTTAGATCTTTCACGTATTGCATTACCTGAAACAGATATTCGGGATGACACCATGAAACGTTTTAGCGCAACAAGGCTAGTAAAAACTCTACAATCACGAAAAAGCTTACTAGTACATGATAAAAAGGTAGTGGAAGATAAGATTGCTGAAACATCGATTACTGCTGAAGAGTTTCTTGATCAAGAATTTGAATCTGGGGCAAGGCGATTAATTGCAGCATGGTCTAAAGATCCATCACTCATATTACTATTACAAAATGGATTTGAATTATACCCGGATCAGAAACTACTAGGGCCTGTTTTGGAAGCATTGAGATCAAAGTTAGAAAGTCCAAGTTATGATCAGAGAAAAACAGCGGAATTCGTACTATCATATCTTTTAAGATCTGCAGCAATATATATAGGTTTTAAATCGAGAGATAATTACCCTAAATCTGTTGATATTTCTACTTTTCGTTCTGAACTTGGTTCTTTTGCAAAAAATCTAATGAATAATTATCGTGATTTGCCTTGGTACGTAAAACAGCAATCTATCTTATATTTATTAACTAACAAAGATTATGGTTTTACAATAAGCAATGACAAAGAGTTAAAATCATATCGCTTATTGTACGATGCTGCATTGTATCATACATATAATAATAAAGTAACAGAAAGATTAACTGCTTCTTTTATTGCACAACAGCTAAATGCTAATCGAGAAAAATATACTACTTGGTTTATTGATATGCTAGATCAAGTTAAAGATAAGACACAACAAAAATTGATAGATCTAATAAGAATGAATCGTCCTGATTTATTTCAGCAAATTTTAAGAATGAACAGAGTGAAACATAAAAAGTGGTACAAATTCGTACCAAGAGCACTTATAGACTCTCTATCATGTGAAGTTAATATGGATCATACTTTAATTAATAACATGAAGTATTCATTTGTAAATATTATAAAAAATAAAAACAATCCATTTAAACAGGAGAATGCGTTACTATTATTAGCTACGAAGTTATTAGATAAAGATAATATTAACTACCTTCAAGATAATAGATACAAAATTGAAAATATTAAGATAGAATGTAATGATTGGAAAAAGGTACAGAATCCAACGTATAAAGGCTTAACAGTTAAATGGAATAAGCAAATGGATGGTAAGAATGAATCATTTGAAATACCATCTTGGATCGAGGAAGAGTATGAATGGATGTATAAATTAGGAGCTATTTTAAGAGCAGCTTTTGTAGGGGAATTTGATTTCACTGCGCACACTTACCTATATAGAGGAGACATGGGAATATACAAAGGGATTAAATCAAATTCTTATACAAGGTCTTTTTCCCTTATTAATCATGGTAAAGGAATAACAGGAGAAACTATGCCAATTACACCATGGCTTAGTGAATTTTTGTATACTTTATTGCAGTGGCCCGGTATTAATCAATGGGAAAAGGAAATTGAAGACTGGCATTTGGTTTCCAAACCAGAAGATTTAAACGATATCATTGAGAAGAGAATATCTCATCAGGCCAAAATGTATGGGGAAATGTCAGATCTCCCTACTTACTCAATACCAATTAGACAATATACTCTAGATGAAAGATCGAAGTTGCGATTTGCAATTGTACAACCAATGCTACCGCAAATGAAGGATTTTAATATGAAAGATCCAACGAGTTGGACGGAAGAATATCGAAAAATACAACGTGATCATTTAGCATCAATGTGCCACCTAATTTATAAACACGTACAGGCTACAGCTAGTGCTAGAAAGGTTATAGAAAAGGGTAACGATAAGGATATCGATAAGCTATTAGGTGTGGATATTATTGTGTTTCCAGAGCTATCTATTCATCCCGATGATGTTTTCCTTTTAAGAAGGTTATCCAATATAACGGATGCACATATCTTTGCTGGATTAACATTTCAACATTCTACTTCTTTTGCAAAACCTGTCAATCAGGCACTATGGCTTTTAAGAGATAGAGACAGTGCTGGAACAGATATTATTGAAGTGAAACAAGGAAAATATAATATGACAAAAGAAGAAGCATCAATGGGGATTCAGTCTCACAGGCCATACCAGCTTATTGTAGAATTACAGGGAAAAAATAAAGATCCAATTCGGTTATCTGGATCCATATGTTATGATGCTACTGACTTAGCGATTGCAGCTGACTTAAAAGATATAACAGATGTCTTTGTAGTAGCGGCTTTGAATAAAGATATTAATACTTTTGACAATATGGTTGCGTATTTACATTATCATATGTATCAACCAGTGATTTTAGCAAATACAGGAGAGTTTGGTGGGTCATCAGTTCAGGCTCCTTTTCGAGACCACCATCAGCGGACTATAGCACACGTTCATGGAAATCAACAAATTGCAATTAGTTTATTTGATATTGACCCGACTATATTCAAGAAAGAATCCAAGCCAATTTCTCATGGGGAATTAAAAACACCACCAGCTGGATTTAATGGAAGATAGTACTAATTTACTGAACTTGTGACTGTTTGGATTCCTTATTTCCAGTGCCTGTCACTTCCTTAATATTAGTGGATTTTTGCCGAATGAATTGGGAGGTGGCAGGTTTTGTTTTATGTCCTATCTTTCTGATTTATTGATTTCCATGGGGATTTCAAGATTTTAAAGTGTTATTGAAAAATTAATCTCTGAATAATTTACATACATCACCACCAATAATCAATGAATCTATTCTTAGTGAGGAAACATTAATTATTCAAGGTGAAATTCGGTTAATGGAAAGGAGGGGTTTAATGCTGAAAAGTGTCAATAAAATTGTAAATACACTTACTAATATCATTCCAAATCAATGGCTAGGTAGCAAGGTGAAAAGGTTAATTTCGTTACTATTTTCTTCAATATTAGTATATATGATGGGATATTTATTTTTATGGGGGTATTATTTTGGAGGTAATGAAGATTTTTCATTATTTTCAATGGTAATTAATTACATCCCTATTAATAAACCAATAGCTATTTTTATAGGTATTATGTATTTAATTACTATCAGCATTATTGGGCTGTTTTTAATATCATTTTTTGTAGAAGGGTTTTCATTTCTAAACTTATTCTATATGGTATTTTCAATTGTATTAACTAACATGGCACTTTCCTTATTTTTTTATGGGGAGACTAGTTTTACTCTTTTTATAAAAATGTTAAAGTTATGGGAACTACCATTTTTGTTAGTAGTAGTAATCGCTTATTTTTATGTCTGGATTAAACATCCGGGCGATGCAAGAAAATTTTCAGTTTACATATTTCTTTTTATGATGAATATGTATGTGCTTTACATAAATTATCCATTAGATTTGTTAAAACCATTTCTTTTTCCAGAACTATTTCTATTAATATTATATTTTGGATTACCAACAATAATTATGTTTAAAAAAGTAAAAAATACGATTACTAAAATAGCGATTAAATTCTTTATGTATTTAAGTGCAACATTACCTTTAATTCCAGCTCTTATTCAATTGATTACTAGCAATATATTTTTCATTTTGTTATTATCATTAATTATAATGACACTACTAATAGTAGTTAGTGAAAATAATATAATTGAAAAACTTATAAAGGTTTGTATAAAAAAATTTAAAAAAACGGATGAAAATTATAAAAATCATGATTATACTCCATTATTTATTCAAAAACCCATGTTAGCTGGAATGTTTTTCTTGTCTATATTATTAATTGTTATAATGATTCTGCCAAATGTTTTAATAAGAGGTGGAGACTACTTTCAATCAGTCGTTTTTAAAGAAGATAAATATCAGGAAATTTCTTATTTTTGGAATGGGAATATTAAAACTGTTAAAGGGATTATAGTTTCAAATCAAGATAACACACTATATATATCTACTTCTGAACAATCACTTATGATAGTAAAAGCACAGTATAGTAAAACGGAATAACAAGTTATGTAAGGTGTTTGTATTTTGCAATGTAAAACCTTAGAACATTGCAACCGAAAATCGAGAATGTTGCAACTTGACACGAAGCCTCTGTGAGCATGATTGATTAGCCAAGAAGCCAGGTATATAAAGACTTGGCCAAGTGAATAAGGGGATCATGCTCATTTCTCCGTATAAAGTTGCAACGGTTTATGGCGCTTGTGCAATACTCTCGACTTTTACTTTGCACTACACAGTGTTTGATGAAATGAAGGAAATGCCAGTACTAGGTTCTCTATAGTTTTAGGTCCCTGTCACTTCCCTTTTTTTGTTGAATGAAGGGAGGGGCAGATGTTTTTTTGTTTGTTCCCATGTGAAGTATTGAGCAACAGCTAGTGCATGGAACTATACATTAATACATTCGGGGGTGTAAGCAGCACTATCCCCATGGATCAAATAATACTTTTACCATTCCGGTTCTGTCATACTGTTTTTTCATAGTGTGATGGGAGATAGGGAATGTTTCCTTCTTTCCATTCGCAAAATGGATGACGGATTGTTGATGTTCTGTTTGGTTAATAGATGCAATAGCATGGAAGAAGAACCAGCAACATGTAAAGGATTTGGGTGATTCTGTTGGGAAAGCATAAATATCTTTTGTAGGCTGAATGGGAATGGGTGTCTTTTGCTGAAAATCTAAATGATATTTTACGGAGGCTTGTCGCCCTTTATAGGATGCACCATAATACAAGCAATTTTCTTTAATAATGCTGATGGCAGAGGAAGTATGGTATATTACTTCCTCTTGCTCGATGATTTTGACTTGATAGTGGATGTCTTGGATGGCGATGATGGCTAATGTGTTTCGGGTAATACGATAATTTTTTTGGTCATTTTTTTCGCTTCCTTACTTTTTACGGTCTATTATTTCTTTTCGTTCTTGGTAAGAACCATACAAGTATTGGTTAAATGGTTCTTTGACGAAGGAATATGGAACATTTAATAGATAAGATAATTGAACAAAACTCGTGATAGATAGGTTGGTTTCGCCTTTTTCAAATTGTTGAATAATTCGCTCGCTAACATCTATGATTTCAGCAACTTCTTCCTGCGTATACCCTTGTACCTGTCGTTGGATTTTATAATGAGCGCCAATGGCAGTTAGAAAGTTATCTTTTTCTAATTTATTCATAATTTTACAACCTCTTACTCATTTTCTAAGAAACAAGAACAGAGTTTAACGAAATATAATGTGGTTTATGTAAAATAAAGGAGAATAGTTTTGTGGTGTCAGTCACTTCTCAAATTTTGTTGAATGGAATGGGGGGATGGCAGCTCGTTTAGTACAGTAGAATAATTAGTTGCTAAGATTGGGGCATAATCACTGTGTTAGGTGTTGTTCGACTATTTTCGTGATAAAATAAAGAAAACCATATAAATGAGGATGTGTATGATGGCCAAACATAAGATCTATACAATGAGTTTCGCAAATGTCTATCCACATTATGTTGCGAAGGCAGATAAAAAAGGACGTACGAAAGCAGAAGTCGATAAAATCATCCGTTGGTTGACAGGATATAGCCAGGAAGAGTTAGAAGCGCAACTGGAAAAACAAACAGACTTTGAGACTTTTTTTGCGGAAGCTCCCCAATTGAATCCTTCGCGGGCTTTGATCAAAGGTGTGGTCTGCGGTGTTCGAGTGGAAGACATCGAAGAACCAACGATGCAGGAAATCCGCTATTTGGATAAACTGATCGATGAATTAGCAAAAGGAAAAGCGATGGAGAAAATTTTGCGAAAATAATTAGTTTCGGCTGCCGGTCACTTCCCAGTTAAGAAGAGGAGTAAGATTATTCAGCGCAAGGGGTAAAAGAAAGAACGCTATTTGGATAAACACGGCAGGCTAATATGTGAAGTATGTGAGTTTGATTTTATGGAACGATACGGTGAAATAGGTGATGGTTACATAGAAGGGCATCACACTAAGCCTATATCTGAAATGAGTGAAAACGAGCAAACAAAAGTAGAAGATATAGCCCTCGTTTGTGCTAACTGCCACCGTATGTTACATCGTAAAAGACCGTGGTTATCAATTACAGAGTTAAAGAATTTAATAAAGTAGGGGTGTTAAGGTTTGCTATCAAAGAAGTTTCGTATTATTTATTGGGGGTTGCTTGCTTTAAGTGTGTTCTTTGTTTGGGTTATTAAATTTTCCGTATGGAGTGATAAGCATACTTCTGAAATAGATTTGATATCATGGTTTTCATATGGTTATGAATTAGGGGAGATATTATTTAATCTTAGTTTGGCTTACATAGCAAGTTCCATTTTTTCATTTGTTGTAGTTTATTTACCGGACAAGAAAAAAGAAGAAAGTGCAATGAACATTATAAATGGAAGATTAAATAGAATTGCTGAACTAATGGAAATTACAACCCAATATTTTTTATATAAGCACGGTCTAAATAAGGAAACAAATGAAGGACTAATTAAAGCAGAGCTTAAAAAAATTCAAACTTTAGATAGTGAAAATAAAATGAGTTTTTATTACCAACTTCCAAATAAATCAAAGGATGGTCCTGCTTTATGTAATACGGGTGATTATAATGAATTAAATTATTTAGTAGATCAGGCGATAATTATACAAAGTGAGATTGAAGGAATGTATAAAGTGCCTTTAATAAATAATATAGAACATAATTTAATGATAGTCTTAGAAGAAATAAATAGATGTAAAATATTTAAAGTGTCAAGGTTACTTAGGGAATATCAAAATAAAAATCAAAATATGGATACTCCGGAAATTGGAAATGATATTTACCAATTCTATTGCTTGTATAGAAATTTGATAAAATATGTTAGTCGAACGAATATAACATTTAATCAAGAAAAAGTAGATTGTTGGTGTGATATTGATATAAAGTTAAATGCGAGGCAATTTCGAACTCTAACAAAAAGTTAAAATGAAAAACGGGCTTGCGTAATGCTTGCCCGTTTAAAATTTTACTATTCAATTCTTTGTGAAAGTAATATATAGTTATATAGCAATTTACCTGGATCTGATTCTCTTATATACTCGTCATTTTCTGCTTCACTAAAGCCAGAACCAGGATCGTCACTGTCTATGTTTAAATCTATTTCGTATGTTTTTCTTAGTAATTGATAGTTTAGTGCCTTTTCTACGGACAATTCTAAACTGTTTCTGTCCACATTTTGTGATTGACATAAGTCTATAAACTCTCTACTTTCTAATCTAAACATAGTTTTCTCTGACTCGTTAAAGTAATCATAAACAAATTTAATATTATCTATGTCATTATCAAAAAGGTTCATTAGTCCATCTACACAAACCAAATAATTATGACTTATCTCTTCTTTTTCTTCAATTACTTTATACATTATTAGCCCCAAAATCATACATGATTTAGTAGATTTAGATAATAAGATTTTTGAAAATGTATCTGAAATAAATTGTGCTTTTTCCTCATCATCGATATAGTCTAATAATTTAGCTAATTGTTTTTCAGTTGGAATTTCATCTTTGTTAAAACCTTTTAGAAATGCCTCGAATCTTTTTTGTGTTATTAAAGTATTGGCATTTCTTAAAAAACCAACTACTTTTGAAGTATCACCCAGTAATTGCATATATTCATTGTCAAGAATTTCTTTCTTTATTTCCAAATAACCCTCTAATTTTTCGGATACTTTATCAAGCATTTCTTTTCCTTTTTCAAATGTAGTTTTTTTATCAGTCATGGTTAAACTCCTCCTTAATTAACTAACATCATAAGCCATGTTAATTAGATGTTTAGCTTTTTCTATATCTTCATCATTAGAAATAACAACTTCTAAATCTCCTGTGCCGTAATGCCCTATATTAGTAACATCACGGGTAAAGCCTTGTTCTAACGTAATTGTATCGGGCTTAACCTTTAAATAAAGTAATATCTTTGCAGTTTGCGGATGTATTTCTACACAAGCAAAATTTTTAATCCGTTTAAATGCTATGTAATGTTTAAGGATTTTCGTTTGTACATCATCACCGAGAGCCATCATATAGGCTTTTAACGTTTCAAATCTATCGGTTAATTCCGTATTAGCTTGCTCTAAGTAATCAGATACCGTTTTTACTTTTGTATTTTTATTTGTTGGCGTATTAACAGTAACTTCATCACTAATATGTACGGTTTGTGCAGTTGTAGCATTAACTAAATCAAGTAGAATAAAGCCATCATTATAATGTTTGTATTGGTAAAGTTCTATATTTCTATTTATTTGCTGTACGGCGTGTTCATCATATTTAGTAAAACCGCCTGCAATACAAAGTAAACGGGGACTACTCCAATCAATAGCGTCTGCAACGGTTTCCCCGTACTTCCGTAATATCATAAGTTCAAATTCTGCTTTATGGTCAAGTAACCAATCTAAGTAGAATAGCCCTTGATTAATTACATTTTCGTTAATTGAACGCTTATATTCAATAATTACGGGTGAGTTATTTTCGTCAATACCTAACGTATCAATACGTCCAGCATGTTTTTTGCCCGTACTATATTCAGAAGCTAAAAAGCGAACACCTAAAAATGTTTCTAAATGCCGTTCAATAATATGTTGAAGCGACTTTTCTATTGATACTGATTGCCCTTCTAATTCATCAACGCTATCTCCGTTTAACCTAAAAAGTTTTATATCACCCAAAATACACACCTCCTTAACTATCCTTAATTATATCACCATAAAATAACAAAATCTTCCTTATCGTTATTTTAGTTCGGTTTTTTCGTGTTTCTCCCTATTATAAATGTGCGAAGATAATAGATTTTTTTGTATAAGTAATAGGGCGTTGTTTGCCTTAATACTAAACTACGGGGGAATTAACGATGGTAGATAAGTACGGATTAACAGAAGGTAACGGCGTTAAAAAGTTATTGAAGGATTGGGATGTATTTATGGAAATGCCATATAGCAGGGGCGATTATGATGCCGTTGTTATGTTAGTAGATTTAGATACGGCAATAGAACGGGCAGGCTTAACCGATAAACAAGTGCAGGCTATTACGTATTATAGGCAAGGTTACAAGTTACGGGAAATAGGCATGTTTATGGATTGTAGCGGTACTAATGCACGTAACTTTATTGAACGGGCTTGCAGTAGTATAGCAGGCGTGTTTAAAACGTGGGATATTAACGGGGCTTATTAACGGCATTTTTACGGCTAAAGTGTAGCGGATATTTTTACGATGTAACTGCTAAACTAAAATAGTCAATTATTGCTCAATAAAATTGAACGCTTTTCGCCCAAAACATT
>NZ_WIXM01000022.1 GCF_010993965.1 Gracilibacillus sp. YIM 98692
GACTTAACTATCATGATGAACGCTTTAAACCGTTCGGTTTTGATGTCTATTTTTCTTATCTAGTTTTTAGGGTATATCCTTTTAAAACGAAAAGGATGATCGACTAAGATCGTCACATCCATGTGACAACGTCGATCGACCTGCATCCTGCAGGCCTGGTAACGATAGCGGAGAGGTCACACCTGTTCCCATGCCGAACACAGCAGTTAAGCTCTCCAGCGCCCATGGTAGTTGGGGCTTTGCTCCCGCAAGAGTAGGACGTTGCCAGGCAATATGTTTAAAAAGCTCCTTAGTGTTAACTAAGGAGCTTTTTTGTATTCATTAAAGCTTCTGTAAAGAAATCTAATAATTCTCCCCTTTGATGAATAATTTTATATAAAAAAATGCTACTATTGTTCATACTATGAAGAGAGAACTATGCATAAGAAATAAATAAAGGAGAAAAGGGTATAAAACTATAAAAGTTATGAGGAGGAAAACAAATGTTGGCAAGTATATTTGATGCAGCATTTTTGGAATCGATCACCAAATTGGTGGTTGCGCTTTTATTATCTGGACTTATTGGTTTTGAGCGAGAGATAAATAAACACTCTGCTGGATTTAGGACACATATACTAGTAGGAGTAAGTGCTTGCCTGATGATGATTCTTTCCATTAGTGGATTTCAATCGTTTATGGAAAACTATGATACTGTACGTTTTGATCCCTCTCGTATTCCCTCATATGTGATTAGTGGTATCGGTTTTTTAGGTGCAGGAACCATTATTGTCAATAGGGGAACCATTAAAGGTCTGACAACAGCGGCGTCGATTTGGGCCGTTGCCGGTTTAGGACTTATTGTGGGCAATAATATGTATAAAGAAGCAGTAGTAACCACCTTTATTATCTTAGTGAGTTTAGTGTTACTAAATAAAGTAGAAAGAAAACTACATCAAAAAACACACCATATTATTTTTGAAATAAAGCTTTCTAAAGAAAGGGTTGCTTCTAAATTTATCGAGGAGATACAATCCTTCCCTATTGAAATTAGGGAATTTGATATTTCTGATGATAGTGACGGCCATACAAGAAGAATAAAAATGTATGTTGATGCTATTCACCAAAAGAAACGATCAAATTTATATGAATGGTTGTTAGAGCAGGAAGAAATTGAAAAAATAAAAATACGTTTTCGTTAAAAAAAGGAATTCGATGTTTTTTGTCCATCAAAAACGGTAATAATATAGTAGAACAATATAGTTGCAACAATGAGTACATACAGTATAATGATTATATAGTCAAATATAGTCAAAGTCAGATAGGAGGAGGGAAAATGCGCAATATTTCAGATATTATTGAAGAATATTTGAAAGAAGTGATGCAAAGTAATACACAAAAAATTATTGAAATAAAGCGCAGTGAAATTGCGGATCGCTTTGAATGTGTACCTTCTCAAATCAATTACGTCATAAATACCCGGTTTACTTTAGAAAAAGGTTATTTAGTTGAAAGTAAGCGTGGCGGTGGCGGCTATATACGTATAAGTCGTATTACAAATGATGATAAGGCGAAATTGATTGATGAAATTATTGGCATGATTCACCCAAAAATTTCACAGCAGAAAGCATATAATATCATCGAGCGACTAGTAGAAGAAGAATTGATAACAAAACGTGAGGCAAAGCTTATGATTAGTGCATTAAATAGGAGTACATTGCCTTTTCAATTACCTGCTCGTGATGAAATTCGTACAAAAATTATGGCTGCAATGCTACAATCTTTAAAATATGATTCTTAGGAGGTGTGCGGCATGGAATGTCAAGAATGCAAACAGAATCCAGCGACCCTTCATTTTGCTAAAGTAATTAATGGATATAAGACAGAAATACATGTTTGTGAACAGTGTGCAAAGGAAAAAGGTTATGTATCTCAGGATGAAGAAGCATACTCGTTGCATGATTTATTATCTGGGTTATTTAATTTTGATTCAGTCAATTTAAGTCCATCGCAAGAGAATTCAAGTAATCAACAGACAGAAGAAAGATGTAATAAATGCGGGATGACTTATAAGGAGTTTACTAAAGTAGGGAAATTTGGTTGCTCTTCTTGTTATGAAGCCTTTTCTAGTCATCTGAATCCAATCTTTAGACGAGTGCACAGCGGGAATACAGCTCATAGTGGTAAAGTTCCTAAGAGAGCTGGATCCGACATTTACCAAAGAAAGCAGTTAAAAGAATTAAAATTAGAATTACAACAATTAATTGCTGAAGAAGAATTTGAACATGCTGCAAAAGTAAGAGACCAGATTAAGGCTCTAGAACAAAACCTAAACCATAATGGGGAGGGTGAAAAGTAATGGGATTAGAGCAATTTATAAATGAAGCTATCAGTCCATGGCTAAAAGAAGAAGGTCCAGATAGCGATATCGTGATGAGCAGTAGAATTCGACTTGCGAGAAACTTCGAACAGTCCCCATTTCCATTAATTGCAAAAGAGGAGCATTTGGATGGGATTCTGCATTTTATTGAGAGAGAATATAATCACCAATCTCTTTTACAATATAAAGATTTAGAATTTGTTAGAATGGAAGAGTTAAAACAGATAGCAAAACAAGTATTAGTAGAAAAGCATTTAATCAGTCCGCACCTTGCGGAAAAATCTAAGCGCGGCGCAGCTCTAATATCGAAAAACGAGCAAGTATCGATTATGATTAATGAAGAGGACCACATCCGAATGCAGCTATATTTCCCTGGTTTGCAATTAGAAAAAGCTTTAGAAGAGGCATTTCAGCTGGATGACTGGTTAGAAGAAAAAATAGATTATGCTTTTGATGAAAGCAGGGGGTATTTAACTAGCTGTCCTACCAATGTAGGTACAGGGTTACGTGCTTCAGTGATGATGCATTTACCTGCACTTGCCATTACTCGTAAAATAAATCGTATGATCCCTGCTATTAACCAATTGGGGTTAGTGGTACGCGGTATTTACGGTGAAGGAAGTGAAGCTTTAGGGAATATCTTTCAGATCTCTAACCAAATTACTTTAGGCCGATCAGAGCAGGATATTATAGAAGATTTGAAGAGTGTTGTAGAAAAATTAATTGAGCAAGAGCGTCAAGCTAGGAGCTGGTTAATGCAACAGTCTGAATTGGAGTTAGAAGATCGTGTATTTCGCTCTTATGGCGTATTACAACATAGCCGTATTATTGAATCAAAAGAAACGGCAAAATGTTTATCTGATGTGCAGCTTGGTATCGACTTAGGATTTATAAAGGATATATCTCAATCTATTTTAAATGAATTAATGGTTCTAACACAGCCAGCTTTTCTACAACAGTATGCTAAAAAAGCGTTAAACCCGCATGAACGGGATGTCTTTCGAGCATCTTTAATTCGTGAGCGGTTTTCTATAGAGAAAAAGGAGGAATCATAAATGATGTTTGGTCGATTTACAGAAAGAGCACAGAAAGTATTAGCATTATCACAAGAAGAAGCAGTAAGATTAGGGCATAATAATATTGGAACAGAACATATTTTGTTAGGATTAGTCAGTGAAGGAGAAGGAATCGCTGCAAAAGCTTTGCACGCCATTGGATTAAGCCCAGAAAAAATCAGGGAAGAAGTAGAATCTCTTATAGGTAAGGGTAATCAAGTTTCTCAAACGATCCATTATACACCTAGAGCTAAAAAAGTAATCGAGCTTTCCATGGATGAAGCAAGAAAACTGGGTCATTCTTATGTAGGAACAGAACACATATTACTAGGGCTTATTCGTGAAGGAGAAGGCGTAGCAGCTCGTGTACTTAATAATCTAGGTGTAAGTCTAAACAAAGCTCGTCAACAAGTATTGCAGCTATTAGGCAGTAATGAATCTAATAATACTCAGCATGGTCGCGGGTCACAAAACAATGCTGTTAACACCCCAACCTTAGATTCACTCGCTCGTGATTTAACAGCCATTGCAAAGGAAGGAGGAATTGATCCGGTAATAGGTAGAGGAAAGGAAATTGAACGTGTCATTCAAGTATTAAGCCGTCGGACCAAAAATAACCCAGTCCTTATCGGAGAGCCTGGTGTTGGTAAAACAGCTGTGGCAGAAGGGTTAGCACAACAAATCGTACAAAATGAAGTGCCTGAAATCCTAAGAGATAAACGAGTTATGACGCTAGATATGGGAACAGTCGTAGCAGGAACTAAATACCGTGGTGAATTCGAAGATCGTTTGAAGAAAGTGATGGAAGAAATTCGCCAAGCCAATAATGTCGTTCTATTTATTGATGAGCTTCACACATTAATTGGTGCAGGTGGAGCAGAAGGTGCAATTGATGCTTCTAATATCTTAAAACCTTCTTTAGCTCGAGGAGAATTGCAGTGTATTGGTGCTACCACATTAGATGAATATCGTAAGTACATTGAAAAAGATGCAGCATTAGAGAGACGTTTCCAGCCAATACAAGTTGATGAACCATCAGTGGAAGAATCTGTACAAATTTTACAAGGTCTTAGAGACCGTTATGAAGCACACCACCGTGTTACCATTACAGATGAAGCAATAGAGGCAGCGGCAAAGCTTTCTGACCGTTATATTACGGATCGTTTTTTACCTGATAAGGCGATTGATTTAATTGATGAAGCTGCATCGAAAGTGCGTTTGCGTTCTTATACGACTCCCCCTAATTTAAAGGAATTAGAGCAAAACCTAGAAGAAGTGAAGAAAGAAAAAGATGCTTCAGTTCAAAGTCAAGAATTTGAAAAAGCAGCATCCTTGAGAGATAAAGAACAACAACTTCGAACAGAGTTAGAGGAGACAGAAGCGAAGTGGAAGGAAAAGCAAGGTAGAGAAAACTCTGAAGTAATCGTGGAGGATATTGCTAGCGTTGTATCTACTTGGACTGGAGTTCCGGTTTCTGCTATAACAAAAGATGAAAGTGAACGTTTATTACAAATGGAGGAGACATTGCATGGCCGTTTAATTGGTCAAGAAGAAGCAGTAAAAGCAGTATCGAAAGCAATTAGACGTGCTCGCGCAGGTCTTAAAGACCCGAAAAGACCAATTGGTTCTTTTATTTTCCTAGGGCCTACAGGTGTAGGGAAAACGGAATTAGCTCGCGCATTAGCGGAATCCATGTTTGGTGACGAAGATGCGATGATTCGAATTGATATGTCAGAATATATGGAAAAACATGCGACTTCCCGCTTAGTAGGGTCTCCACCAGGATATGTTGGATATGAGGAAGGTGGTCAGCTTACAGAAAAGGTGAGAAGAAAGCCATATTCTGTTGTATTATTAGATGAAGTAGAAAAAGCGCATCCTGAAGTCTTTAATATATTACTGCAAGTGCTGGAAGATGGACGCTTAACAGATTCAAAAGGCAGAGTAGTTGATTTTCGTAATACAGTGTTGATTATGACTTCCAATGTTGGAGCCAGTGAGTTAAAACGAAATAAATATGTTGGCTTTAGCCTTGGGGATGAAGAACAAGATTATAAAGAAATGCGTTCCAAAGTAACAAATGAAATGAAAAAATCATTCCGCCCAGAGTTCTTAAATCGTATAGATGAAATCATTGTATTCCACTCGTTAGAAAAGAGACATATGAAGCATATTGTGGAATTAATGGTAGAACAGTTACAAAAACGATTAAGTGAGCAAGAAGTAGAATTCACATTATCTGATCGAGCATTAGAAAAAATTGCAAATGAGGGCTTTGACCCAGAATACGGTGCAAGACCATTGCGTCGTTCACTGCAGAAAAACGTAGAAGACCTTTTATCAGAAGAATTATTAAAAGAGTCTATCACAAAAGGACAGAAGGTCTATATAGATTTAAATGAATCTGGAGTTTTCACGGTTACAGCTCAATAAACGCTTCCAAGAGGGGGCTGTCTCTTAGGTTAGTTTGCGAATGTACAAGGAGCTGACTTTTGAGGCAGCTCCTTGCAATATTTTCAAATACATTATAATAGACTTCTTTACTTCAATTTTTTTACACTTTTTACATATAACTTTAATGAAATTGATAGATCCTTGTAACTTATAAGGCACTTTTTTCGTATATAATAAAGAGGAGAGATATAAATTGGCTAAGCGTAAATCGAAGTTTGTTTGCCAAGAATGTGGTTATGAGTCGCCGAAATGGATGGGGAAATGTCCAAGCTGTCAGCAATGGAACACACTAGTGGAAGAAGTTTCTGTTCCCACATCACCAAGAGGTAACTGGGCAACGACATCAACTAATACTCAAAAACCAGAACAGCTGAATAAGATTCAATCACAGGAAGAGCCTAGAGTAAAAACAACGATGCAGGAATTCAATCGAGTGCTTGGCGGAGGCATTGTACCTGGGTCACTAGTGTTAATTGGTGGTGATCCTGGTATTGGAAAATCCACTTTATTATTACAAGTATCTAGTCAGTTAGCAGAAAGAGATGTAGATGTACTGTATATTTCGGGAGAAGAATCTGCAAGGCAAACAAAGTTAAGAGCCGATCGCTTAGGTATTTCAGCGGATGGTTTATATGTCTTGTCTGAGACAAATCTAGTTGATATCCGCACTCAAATGGACCAGCTAAATCCAGGTTTTGTTGTGATTGATTCGATTCAGACTATTTTTAAAGAAGAAGTAACTAGTGCGCCCGGAAGTGTATCGCAAGTTAGAGAATGTACAAGTGAATTAATGCGTATGGCAAAGAAAAATCATATCCCTATCTTTATTGTTGGACATGTAACAAAGGAAGGAGCTATTGCAGGTCCTAGATTACTAGAGCATATGGTGGATGCTGTTTTATATTTTGAAGGGGAAAGACATCACACCTTTCGTATTTTGAGAAGCGTGAAGAACCGCTTTGGAAGCACAAATGAAATGGGTATTTTCGAAATGAAGGAAGAAGGGCTAGCAGAGGTATTGAATCCCTCGGAAATTTTCTTAGAGGAGCGCTCTCAAGGGGTTGCAGGTTCTACAATTGTTGCATCCATGGAAGGGACAAGACCTGTTTTAGTAGAAATACAGGCTCTCATTTCCCCAACTAGCTTTGGAAATCCGAGACGTATGGCAACAGGGATGGATCATAATCGAGTACCATTATTAATGGCCGTGTTAGAAAAAAGAGTCGGTTTATTACTTCAAAATCAGGATGCTTATGTGAAAGTCGCTGGCGGTGTAAAGTTAGATGAGCCTGCAATTGATTTAGCGGTTGCGATTAGTATTACATCTAGTTTCAGAGATCAGGCACCTAATAATGATGATGTACTTATAGGAGAAGTTGGATTAACTGGTGAAATCCGCCGTGTATCTCGTATTGACCAGCGGGTACAGGAAGCAGCTAAATTAGGCTTTAAACGAGCTGTTATTCCTGCTAAAAATATGGATGGTTGGAAAACTCCGACGAACATAGAACTAATAGGTGTTCAAACTGTACAAGAAGCAATCCAAGTTACGTTAGGATATTAGACATTTTGAAGTTATATATAATAATTTTGCAGAAATTATGTTTAAAATTGGTTTGTTGGGAGAGAATATCATATAGGAGGTGAACGTGGTGCTGAAAAGATTTGTGCAAATATTTTTTGTTATTGCAGGTGGTACCGCAGGTTATTTATATATTCCAGATGTTATGGAATTCATAGGATTTTTAGAAGGTTCATGGTTAAGTGCTAGTCATGTAGCCCCATATGCAGGGCTTGTTATAGGAGCTATTATATTATTCTTTCTATCGTTGTGGATTGCTGATTCGATTGTTAACTTTTTTACATGGATTGAGGAAACTTTAGTCAGGGCGCCAGTAGCTGATTTGTTATTTGGGAGTCTAGGTATAATTGTCGGATTGATCATTGCCTATTTCTTAATTATCCCGATTCAAGCTATTGAAATTAAAATTGTTTCTCAAATAGTCCCTATTTTCTTAAGTGTATTATTAGCTTATTTTGGATTTCAGGTTGGGTTTAAACGAAGAGATGAATTTTTAAACCTTTTAACATTGACTAAAAAAGAAAAGAAGAAAACTTTATTGCCAGAGGAAATACAAGGGGAAGAGCCTAAACCAAAAATCCTAGATACCAGTGTTATTATAGACGGGAGAATAGCCGATATTTGTCAGACAAACTTCCTTGAAGGAACTATCATTATTCCACAGTTTGTTTTAGAAGAATTACAACATATTGCGGATTCATCAGATGTTTTAAAAAGAAATCGTGGACGTAGAGGCTTGGATATATTAAATCGAATTCAAAAGGAACTGCCTATTAACGTGGAAATTTACGAAGGTGACTTTGAAGATATTCAAGAAGTGGACAGTAAATTGGTAAAACTCGCCAAAGTAATGAATGGTATTGTGGTGACAAATGATTTTAATTTAAATAAAGTTTGTGAATTTCAAAAAGTACAAGTTTTAAATATTAATGATCTAGCAAATGCGGTAAAACCAATTGTCCTTCCAGGAGAAGAGTTAGCGGTTCAAGTGATTAAAGATGGAAAAGAACAAAATCAAGGTGTCGCATACTTAGATGATGGGACGATGATTGTTGTAGAAGAGGGGAAAACCTATATCGGTCAAACTATTGATGTTGTGATTACAAGTGTTTTACAAACCTCTGCAGGTCGAATGATTTTCGCAAAACCAAAATTGCTTGAAAAAGCTCTTTAAAAAAGGTATAACTTATAAAGGATATGATAAAGTGATAACCTAGTGTTATCACTTTTATTTCCTTATAAGTATTTTTAAAATAGGTAAGAAATAAAAAATACAGATTTGATAAGCACCTTTTTCTTATCTATGTCAATCTATCATTAAAGGTGAAGATAGTATGAGGTGGCCGGATGATTAAATATAATGTAATTGTATTAGCGGCAGGTCAAGGGAAACGAATGAACTTTGGGAAAAACAAACAATTTATTCCGCTGCAAGAGGAACCTCTCATTGTACATACTATTAAAAATTTCGTAAAGGACCCTTGGTGTCAAAAAATATATCTTGTGATTAATCCGATAGATCGTATCGAAATGAAAAAACTATTTCAATCATATGATTGGTCGCACAGGTTACAACTAGTAGACGGAGGAAATGAGCGACAGGAGAGTGGGTATAAAGGGATACTTGCAATAAAAGAAGAGGACGATGAGTTTGTTGTAATGATTCATGATGGCGCAAGACCTTTTGTATCGACAAAGTTGCTACATGAGCTTGCTCATACAGCCAGTCATTCCAAGGCAGCACTATTGGCCGTTCCAGTAACAGATACGATCAAACAAAAAACAGGAGGTAGTATTCAAACTTTGGATCGTTCCACCTTGTGGGCTGCTCAAACCCCTCAAGCTTTCCAATATAGGGTGATTAAACAAGCACATCAAAAAGCGCTGGAGGAACAGTACATTGGTACAGACGATGCCTCCTTAGTTGAAGCTTTGGGTGAGACGGTGAAAATCGTACAAGGCAGCTATGAAAATGTTAAATTAACAACACCAGAAGATATCGCTCGGGCAGAAACGATTTTACAAGAAAAAGGAGAGGAATAAGCATGTTCCGAATCGGACAAGGGTTTGATGTACATCAATTAGTTAAAAATAGACCGTGTATTATTGGGGGGATCAACATCCCTCATGAATATGGTTTGCTCGGTCATTCTGATGCTGATGTGCTATTACATGCGATTACAGATGCGCTCTTAGGAGCAATTGCAGAAGGGGATATTGGTAAACATTTTCCTGATACAGATCCAGAGTATAAAGATGCAGACTCACAAGATCTATTACAAAAGGTTTGGCAGATGGTTGATGAACAAGGCTATACGTTAGGTAATTTGGACTGTACGGTTATGGCACAAGCACCAAAACTAGCACCTTTTATCGAAAGTATTCAATGTAATATAGCTGCATTGCTAGTTTGCAAGCAGGATCAAGTTAACGTAAAAGCAACCACAACGGAAAAACTAGGGTTCACTGGGAGAAAAGAAGGTATTGCAGCACAAGCAGTCATATTACTTGTAAAGAAAGTTTAAATTTCACGTAATGAAGTATTAGAAATAATGAAATGATAACATTTTTTAAAAGTTAGTGATAAAATACAGATAAGGAATACTGTTGAATAGGGAAGTGAAGGGATATACCCATTTAACCATAGGAAAATTCAGGGAAGGGAGTCGTAAGATAATGGGAAATGATGTTCGTGTTAGGTATGCGCCCAGTCCAACAGGTCATTTACACATTGGAAATGCGCGTACGGCATTATTTAATTACTTATATGCAAAACATTTAGGAGGTTCGTTTATCATTCGGACAGAAGATACTGATGATAAACGAAATGTAGAAGGCGGCGAGGAAAGCCAGCTTCAATATTTAAAATGGTTAGGTATAGAATGGGATGAAGGTGCAGATATTGGCGGTGATTACGGACCATACCGTCAAACAGAAAGATTAGACCTTTATCAAAAATATGTAGATGAGTTGCTAGAAAGAGGGTTGGCATATAAATGCTATATGACAGAAGAGGAGCTTGAAAATGAGCGTGAAGAGCAACGTGCAAACGGGCAAGTTCCAAAATATTCCGGTGCGCATCGAGATTTGACCGATGAGCAAATCAAGCAATTCGAAGCGGAAGGAAGAAAGCCAAGCATACGTTTCCGTGTACCGGGTAATCAAACATATACTTTCCAAGATATCGTTCGTGGAAAGATAACCTTTGAGTCCAGTGACTTTGGGGATTGGGTTATGGTAAAGAAAAACGGTATTCCTACGTATAACTTTGCCGTTGCTATTGATGACCACTTAATGAAAATTAGTCATGTTCTACGAGGAGAAGAACATATTTCTAATACACCTAAGCAAATGATGGTCTTCCAATCGTTTGAGTGGGAGCCGCCTCGTTATGGTCATATGACGCTTATTTTAAATGAAAACCGCAAGAAGTTAAGTAAGAGAGATGAGCATATCCTGCAATTTATTGAACAATATAAAAACTTAGGATACTTACCACAAGCTCTATTTAACTTTATAACATTGTTGGGCTGGTCACCAGTTGGGGAGGAGGAACTCTTCTCACAAAAAGAATTTATTGAAATGTTCGATCCAGAAAGATTATCAACATCACCAGCGATCTTTGATCCAGCTAAATTGAAATGGATGAACAATCAATATATGAAGCAAGCTTCATTAAACAAAGTAGTTGAATTAAGCCTTCCGCATTTAATAAAAGCAGGGAAGTTGCCTACTGAAATGAATGATTCACAAAAAAAGTGGGCAGAAGAGCTTATAAGTTTGTTCCATGACCAGCTATCTTATGGTGCAGAAATTGTAGAACTGACGGATTTATTCTTTAAAACAGATATCACTTATAATGATGAAGCAATGGAAGTATTAAAAGGGGAACAAGTTCCTGAAGTTTTATCCGCCTTTTTAAATCAATTTAACGATTTAGATACATTGTCACCAGAAGATATTAAAGCTAGCATTAAGGCAACACAGAAGGAAACAAAACAAAAAGGGAAAAAGTTATTTATGCCGATTCGTGTTGCAACAACAGGTGAAGCACATGGCCCAGAGCTGCCGAATGCAATTTACTTATTGGGTAAAGATATTGTGTCAGCTAGGTTGGAAAAAGTATTACAAATGATCAAATAAGTAGCACGACCAAGGTATTATAATATAATATAGAATAAAAAGTGATCGTTGAAGGGGAGAAGTAAAAAGCATTTTTTGCTTGCACAGAGAAAACCATCTACGGCTGAGAGTGGTTGAAGCACATGCTTTTGAAATGCACCTCTGAGTTCTAGCCTGAATCACGGAGTAGGGTTAGACGGTAACTGCCGTTATCAGTGAAAGGGAGAGGTAAGTTATCTTAAACCTCTAAACAGAGTGGAACCGCGTAATTAACGTCTCTGTGTCATCATGACACAGAGGCGTTTTTTTATAAAATAAGGAGAATGGCGGTTGTTTATAAATCTGATGTGCTGATTGAATAAGCAGATGGCTTAGCACTCACTAAGTTTAGTGTGATGAGAGAGAGATCTAAGTTAAAGGGAGGGGAGGACAAATGAGCTTCTTTCGTATATTAAAACAAGATATTGATGTGGTTTTTGACCAAGACCCTGCTGCTCGCACTTATTTTGAAGTATGTTTAACTTATTCAGGATTACATGCGATATGGGCGCACCGTATTGCTCATGCCTTATATAGAAAAAAATTTTTCTTCATCGCTCGTTCTATTTCACAGATCAGCCGCTTTTTTACAGGGATCGAAATTCACCCTGGAGCCAAGATAGGAAAACGTTTCTTTATCGACCATGGTATGGGAGTCGTCATTGGTGAAACGTGCGAAATAGGAGATAATGTCACCATTTACCAAGGCGTGACACTTGGAGGAACCGGAAAGGAAAAAGGAAAGAGGCACCCAACCATTTGTGATAATGCGTTAATCGCAACAGGAGCTAAAGTATTAGGTTCAATTGTGATTGGGGAAAGCTCTAAAGTAGGGGCTGGTTCTGTTGTGTTAAAAGACGTCCCAGATCATTCCACTATTGTTGGAATTCCAGGGCGTGTGGTCATTCAAAATGGAGAAAAAGTTAGAACAGACTTGGATCACCATAAATTACCAGATCCTGTTAGTGAAGTTTTTAAAGAAATGGATCAGCAAATTACCTCATTGAAAAAAGAGATAGAAGAAATAAAAGGAGTGAAACGTGATGACGATTAGCATATATAATACTTTAACTCGAAAAAAAGAAACATTTCAGCCCCTGGAAGAAGGGCGTGTCAAAATGTATGTTTGCGGGCCAACTGTCTATAATTATATTCATATCGGGAATGCCCGCCCGGCGATTGTGTTTGATACGGTCAGAAGATATTTCGAGCATAAAGGTTATCAAGTCGATTACGTGCTCAACTTTACCGATGTCGATGATAAATTAATTAAAGCTGCTAACGAACTTGGAGAAGAAGTGCCAACCATTGCAGAACGCTTTATTCAGGCTTATAAAGAAGATGTAGGTGCATTAGGAGTTAAGGAGGCGGTCCATCACCCGCGTGTGACGGAAACGATGGATGATATTATTCAGTTTATCCAAACATTAATAGATAAAGGTCATGCGTATGAAGCAGATGGAGATGTTTATTTCAAAACACGTTCTTTTGAAAATTATGGGAAATTATCTCATCAGTCTATAGATGAATTAAGGTCTGGGGCGAGAATTCAAGTTGGTGAAAAGAAGCAAGACCCAATAGATTTTGCATTATGGAAACAAGCGAAGAATGGAGAAATTGCGTGGTCCTCTCCTTGGGGAGAAGGCCGCCCAGGGTGGCATATAGAGTGTTCAGCTATGGCGAAAAAGTATCTAGGGGAAACGATTGATATTCACGCTGGAGGGCAAGACTTAGCATTTCCGCATCATGAAAATGAAATTGCTCAGTCAGAAGCAAGTACAGGAAAATCTTTCGCTAATTATTGGATGCATAATGGCTATATTAATATTGATAATGAAAAAATGTCGAAATCATTAGGAAACTTTGTTTTAGCTCATGATTTGATTAAACGACATGATCCAAGAGTATTAAGATTTTTTATGTTAAGTGTCCACTATCGTAATCCGATTAACTTTAGTGATTCTTTGTTAGCAAGTGCGAAAAAGAGCTTTGATCGTATAGAAAATGTGCTTACCAATCTAGAGCATCGCAAACAATCAAGCTTAGATATCGTGGAAGGATCTGATGAATGGCTAGAAAAAATTAAGCAATATGAAATAGCTTTTGAGAAGGAAATGGATGATGATTTCAATACAGCTAATGCGATTGCTGTGATATTTGATTTAGTTAAAGAAGCCAATGTCTATCTAGAATTAAAGCAGACACATACAAAAGTGATCGAAGCTTTAGAAAAGATTTTCCATGACTGGCTAAATATTTTAGGCATTACAAGGAACCAAGCGGATGAATTATTAGATGAAGAGGTTGAAGCACTTATTGAACAACGTATTGAAGCACGAAGAAATAAAGATTTCCAACTCGCAGATAAAATTCGCGATGATTTAAAAGAACGCCAGATTATATTAGAAGACACGCCTCAAGGCACCCGGTGGAAACGAGGTTAAAGTAATGACGGATGTAAAAGAAATAAAAAGTTTAGCATTAGCTTATATGGGGGATGTCGTTTATGAAAAGTATGTGCGAGAACATTTAATTCGACAAGGAAAAGTACAAGTACAACAGTTGCACCAACATGCGGTTCAATTTGTAAAAGCGACAGCTCAGGCAGAAGTAATTCACTATTGGTTAAACCATAATATATTAACCGAAGAAGAAATGTCAATTGTTCGGAGGGGACGAAATGCTAAGTCTGGTTCCGTCCCCAAAAACACAAGTATGCAAGCCTATCGATATAGTACAGCTTTTGAAGCTTTAATAGGATACCTATATCTTGATCAGCGTCATAAAAGGCTGGAAGAATTAATTGCCCAAGCGATTGACTTCACAAAGGAAGGAGATGGATACATGTGAACGGAGAGTGGATTATAGGAAAAAATACCGTTATCGAAGCGATGCAATCAAGTAGACCTGTAGAAAAGCTTTATATAGCTGAAAATTTAAATTCGTCTTTAGTAAATAAATTACAAGGACTAGCTAGAGGAAAAAACACGGTTATGCAGCGTGTTCCAAAAAAGAAATTAGATCAAATGGTATCAGGGAATCATCAAGGCATTGCAGCCTTAGTTGCGGCTTATGAATATGCTGATTTAGATTCTATATTTAAATTAGCACAAAATAAACAAGAGGAGCCATTCTTTCTCATATTAGATGAAATGGAAGATCCGCACAATTTAGGGTCCATTCTCCGCACAGCGGATGCAACAGGGGTACATGGTGTTATTATTCCTAAACGAAGAGCTGTGGGGTTAACGGCCACAGTGGCTAAAACTTCAGTTGGTGCCATTGAACATGTTCCGGTTGTTCGTGTAACAAACATTGCTCAGACGATAGATGAATTAAAAGAGAAGCAAGTTTGGGTTGTTGGTACAGAAATGAATGCTACAGAAGATTACCGTCAATTAGATGGCCATATACCAATGGCGCTCGTCGTTGGTAATGAAGGTAAAGGAATGAGTCGGTTAGTTCGAAAAAAATGCGATTGGACAGTGAGTCTTCCAATGGTAGGTCACGTTTCTTCCCTAAACGCTTCAGTTGCTGCAGGCATTTTAATGTATGAAATTTATCGTAAAAGGTTCCCAAACGGTGAAGGGTAATGGATGTTTTATTAGTAGATGGCTATAACATGATCGGAGCATGGGAGGAGTTGAAGCAATTAAGAGAGAAGGATCTTGAAAAAGCACGATTACTTTTAATTGAGAAAATGGCAGAATATCAAGCATACCGTCATCAAAAAGTAATTATAGTTTTTGATGCGTATGAAGTAAGAGGTATAGAAAATAGACAACAGGAGTATAAAGTAGATGTCATTTTTACAAAAGAAAACGAAACGGCTGACCAATGTATCGAACGATTAGTAAAAGAATTTAAAAACGTCAAAACAAAAGTTTATGTGGCAACATCTGATTATACAGAACAGCGTACCATTTTTGCTCAGGGCGCTTTTCGTATATCAGCAAGGGAGCTGCAAATTGAATGGAACAATATTCAAAAGGAAATTGCTAATGATATAAGAGAACATCAACAAAAGAAAATCAAGAGTAAAATCCCGATTAGTGATGATATTTTACAAGTTTTTGAAAAATGGCGCCGAGGAAATGAATGAGTTATGTTGACGCAGTTAAAGCGCTTCCTGTATAATATTGCTATTATCAGTCTGCTATATCTATTTTTTGGCACATAGCCAGGAGGAGTCTGACAGACCGCCATGCACACAGAAAATATGAACCCAGATTTTCAGTTGTTAGACGATAATGAATTGGTGTTACTTGTAAAAAAGGGGAATACACAGGCACTTGAATTTTTAATACAAAAATACAAATCATTTGTACGAGCAAAAGCAAAGACTTATTTTTTAGTTGGTGCTGATCATGAGGATATCACACAGGAAGGGATGATAGGCTTATACAAAGCGATAAGAGATTATCAAACTGATAAATTATCCTCTTTTAAAGCTTTTGCAGAGTTATGTATTACGAGACAAATCATAACGGCAATAAAGACTGCTACAAGACAAAAGCATATGCCGCTGAACTCCTATGTCTCTTTGGATAAGCCGATGTATGATGATAATACAGATAGAACATTATTAGACGTGCTAGAAGCAACGATCACGATTGATCCACAAGAATTGATTGTCAGCAGGGAAAGATATGGAGATATGGAGCATAAGTTAGCAGAATTGTTAAGTGATTTAGAAAAGGAAGTGTTATTATTATATTTAGATGGGAAGTCGTATGAAGAGATGTCAGCAGAACTGAATAGACATTCTAAATCAATTGACAATGCTCTGCAGCGTGTAAAGAGAAAGCTGGAAAGATATTTAGAAGAAAGTGATATACATATCACCTAGTTTTCTATTGATATATCCTATCGCCAATGTCGTTGACAGGGGTATTCAACCGTGCTACATTAGTACAAGTGATAACCCTAAGTTTGGGGTGGATAAAAAATGGGTAAAAAAATAGTTCTAGCTTGTGAGGTTTGTCAAACAAGAAACTATAGTACGGAGAAGAATATATCCGACACAAGCCGGCTAGAAGTAAAGAAATTTTGCAAAACGTGTAAGCGGCATACCATACATCGAGAAACAAAATAGATCTACCGGTAGTGAAAGACAGTTTGGAGGTACCTTCTGTGAAACCAGTAACTTTTTTGAAAAATGTAAACCGTGAAATGAAAAAAGTATCATGGCCAAGAGGTCAAGAATTAACGCGCTATACGATTACAGTCATTGTTACTGTAGCATTTATTACCATATTCTTTGCTGTGATAGATTTAGGCATTACTCAAATTCTTAATCTGTTATTTGAATAAATTGCTATGATATAGTTATAATGTTATTAAATATGTAAGCAAAAACCCGTTAGGCGGGTTTTTTAATTGCAATGAAATCGATCGATATAAATTGAAGATATTTAAGGGAGGGAAGGGCGAGGTAAAGCCCCTCATAACATGGAAAAAAGATGGTATGTCGTGCATACGTATTCAGGATATGAAAACAAAGTAAAGACCAATTTAGAAAAGCGTCTAGAATCCATGGGCATGGAAGATAAAATTTTTAGAGTGCTTGTACCAGAAGATGAAGAGACGGAAATTAAAAATGGTAAGAAAAAAGTTGCAAAAAAGAAGGTTTTCCCTGGATATGTGTTAGCAGAAATGGTGATGACGGATGATTCATGGTATGTTGTCCGTAACACACCAGGTGTAACAGGGTTTGTTGGCTCTGCTGGATCTGGTTCTAAACCGACCCCTTTATTAGAGGAAGAAGTGGAAACTATCTTAAAAAGAATGGGATATGATGAACCGGTTACTGAAGTCGACTTTGAACTGAATGAAACGGTGGAAGTAATCGATGGACCTTTCAATAATTTCTCTGGAACGATTGAAAAAATCGACTTAGATAAACAAAAAGTAAAAGTACATGTAAACATGTTTGGAAGGGAAACTCCTGTTGAACTAGATTTTTCACAGGTTAAAAAATTATCTTAATAGCTTAGGTCTCCTTAAAAGCAATCAACAGAAATTGGGAGATTTAAAAAAAATGCTCTACCCACTTGCATTTTATGTAGAATAATGCTAAAATTCTTATGTTCGTTATGCCTCGAGTATAAGGTTTAATTTAGCATATGAAATGAGTGGGAGGGTGTTTGACCCTATTACCACATCACGGACTTAAGGAGGTGTGTCTCGTGGCTAAAAAAGTAGAAACAGTTGTAAAACTACAAATTCCAGCAGGAAAAGCGAATCCAGCACCGCCAGTTGGGCCGGCATTAGGTCAAGCGGGTATTAATATTATGGGATTTTGTAAAGAGTTCAACGCTCAAACACAGGATCAAGCTGGTATGATTATTCCAGTAGAAATTACGGTTTTTGAGGACCGTTCATTTACATTTATTACAAAAACTCCACCAGCAGCAGTATTGCTTAAGAAAGCAGCTGGTATTGAATCAGCGTCAGGTGAACCTAACCGCAATAAAGTTGCGACATTAAAACGCGACAAGGTTAAAGAAATCGCAGAAGTGAAAATGCCTGACTTGAATGCTGCTGATGTAGATGCTGCAATGCGTATGGTTGAAGGAACTGCACGCAGCATGGGCATCGTTATCGAAGACTAATCTCACAGCTTTGTAGCAAAAGCGGAAGGTTGCGGTAGTGGAGGAACGCTTCATCGTCGCAACCTTTACTAATGAAGGCATTTAATGAATATATGATTGTATAGATATACAAATAGATGTTCCGCTTTTGAAAGTGGGAGGTATAACCGTTAAAACCACATGAAGGAGGAAATAATAATGGCAAAGAAAACAAAAAGACAACAAGAAGCTCAAAAGCTTGTTGATCGTTCAAAAGCATATGAAGCAAAAGAAGCATTAGAATTAGTACAAAAAACTTCTAGTGCTAAGTTTGACGAAACAGTTGAAGTGGCATTTCGTTTAGGGGTAGACCCTAAAAAAGCAGATCAGCAAATCCGTGGAGCAATGGTATTGCCGCACGGAACTGGTAAAACACAAACCGTTCTAGTTTTTGCAAAAGGTGATAAAGCGAAAGAAGCAGAAGAAGCTGGGGCAGACTACGTAGGTGACCAAGAACTTATTAACAAAATTAACCAAGGATGGTTTGAATTTGATGTTGTTGTAGCAACACCAGATATGATGGCTGAAGTTGGTAAGTTAGGTCGAGTATTAGGTCCAAAAGGTTTAATGCCTAACCCTAAGACAGGCACGGTTACATTCGAAATTGAAAAAGCTGTACAAGAAATTAAAGCTGGTAAAGTAGAATACCGTGTAGACAAGCAGTCTAATATTCATGTACCAATCGGAAAAGTTTCTTTTGACTTAGATAAGCTTGTAGAAAACTTTAATGCTTTAGCTGATACGATTGTAAAAGCTAAGCCTCAGGCTGCAAAAGGTATATACCTGCGAAACGTAGCTGTATCTTCTACAATGGGGCCTGGTGTAAAAGTTGATTCATCACCATTCGCAAAATAATGGGGCTTGACAATAGAGTAAATACCTTGTATAATTCACAAGGGTTAAGTTAAAAACCATTAATTATGATAAACTTTATACATTATACCGTAGACAGCAGGTGCTTTTCAGCTTAATTTCCTGCCGAGGTGTGTCTGGATAGATAGCGGTACAGTAAGTATCATCTTATTGTATTTACGTCGATCGATCTGAACCTCCATGTCTACATGGAGGTTTTTCTTTATAGTGGACGGTATAATGATCGAGTAATAGGAGGTGGAATCATGTCAAAAGTAATTGAGCACAAAAAACAATTGGTGTCAGATATTGCCGATAAATTACGTGACAGTCAATCTACTGTATTGGTTGATTACCGTGGTTTAGACGTTGCAGAAGTAACGGAATTACGTTCACAATTACGTGAAGCTGGCGTGGATTTTAAAGTTTATAAAAACACTATGACACGTCGTGCGGTAGAAGAGGCTGAATTAACTGATTTAAATGAAGTTTTAGTAGGTCCAACTGCTATTGCATTTAGTAAAGATGATATAGTAGCGCCTGCAAA
The DNA here is from genome assembly GCF_010993965.1 of Gracilibacillus sp. YIM 98692. GTDB lineage: Bacteria > Bacillota > Bacilli > Bacillales > Amphibacillaceae > Gracilibacillus. Next base: position 19,640 of record NZ_WIXM01000022.1, read on the forward strand.
GATCTTAAACAACTTTGCTAAAGAACATGATGCGCTAGAAATTAAAGGCGGTGTAGTAGAAGGCTCTGTTGCTTCACTTGAGCAAATCAAGGAACTTGCAAACCTTCCAAACTACGAAGGTATGGTTTCTATGCTGCTTAGCGTACTGCAAGCACCTGTTCGAAACTTTGCGTATGCAACAAAAGCTGTTGCGGAACAAAAAGAAGAAGAAGAAGGCGCATAATAAGAATTCGGTTATATATCGTTTATGTTTATAAAAAAATTATTTAGGAGGAATAAAAATGTCTAACGAACAAATCATTGAAGCGATAAAAGAAATGTCAGTTCTTGAATTAAATGACTTAGTAAAAGCAATTGAAGAAGAATTTGGAGTAACTGCAGCTGCTCCGGTAGCTGCAGCGGGTGCAGGTGCTGCGGAAGCTGCAGAAGAGCAAACTGAATTTGATGTAGTGCTAGAAGATGCTGGTGCTTCTAAGATCAAAGTTGTTAAAGCAGTTCGTGAAATTACTGGACTAGGACTTAAAGATGCAAAAGACCTAGTAGATAACGCACCTGGAGCTATCAAAGAAGGCGTAGATAAAGAAGAAGCAGAAGAATTGAAGTCTAAGCTAGAAGATGCTGGTGCAACTGTAGAATTGAAATAAGCTCGTTTATAAAGGAGAAGCTCGCTGTATAATAGCGGGCTTTTCTTATGCTTAATAAATTGGGTGAAGGACGGAGGGGTAAATTGGCAGATCAATATTTTTCTAAGTTTCCTGATGTCAAAAGTGATCCGAAATCTTGGGAATACATTTTGAATGGTTATCGTTTCACATTTAAAACTGATAATGGAGTTTTTTCGAAGAATGAAGTGGATTTTGGTTCCAAAACTTTGATCGAAGCATTTGAACTTCCTGAAGTTCGCGGGCCTTTATTAGATTTAGGGTGCGGGTATGGGCCTGTAGGCTTAGCGCTTGCGAAAACATATCCTGAGAGGAAAATTGTAGGAAGTGATGTAAACGTTAGAGCGTTACATTTAGCGAAGCAAAACGCAAAAGTGAATAAAGTTAGCAATATTCGTTTTGTGGAAAGTGATATGCTTAACAGTTTGCAAGGTGAACGATTTGCAGCGATTTTGACAAATCCGCCGATTCGTGCGGGGAAACAAATTGTACATGAAATGTTTGAACAGTCCAGTCGTTCTCTGCAAGAAGGTGGAGAGCTATGGGTAGTTATTCAAAAAAAACAAGGAGCACCATCTGCTAGGAAAAAGCTAGAAGAACTATTTTCATCTGTAAAAGTAGTCTCAAAAAATAAAGGCTATTTTATTCTTCGTGCAAAATAATTTGACTATGCTTTTTGTTTGTGATAGTATTGAAAAATGCCAATAGGAAGGAAAGTTTGTCAAGAGAAAATATAAGTTTTATGTATAATTTTAAAGAAATTTGGTAAAACTAATCAACATGAGCTTTGACGAACTTTTTAACTATATAAACAGTAATTTATTAGCTAATAGAGTTCTCTACAAAACCTTTTAGATTTCCTTTTTTATTTTCCACAAACCACTGATGTAATTGAATAACATTTGCTAGAAGCAAATGTCAATATAAAAGCTTGTAATCATATTTTTTTACAAGTTTGTTCGGTGTGTGATTCCCGAACAAGTGTAGGACACTTACTAAATTATACGCTCTATAGAGAAATTGTCAAATCCACTATAGGAAAAAGTATAAAAGTAAGTGTGGTTTCATTTATTGCTATTTTTATAGCATCTATCTTTTATTATGGATCGAGGGGTGAATCAGTTGACAGGTCAACTAGTTCAATACGGACGACACCGCCAACGCAGAAGTTATGCGCGTATTAGTGAGGTATTAGATTTACCAAATTTAATTGAAATTCAAACCGCTTCATACCAATGGTTCTTAGATGAAGGTTTAAGGGAAATGTTTAAAGACATTTCGCCTATCGAGGATTTTGCTGGAAACTTATCCTTAGAATTTGTTGATTATAGCCTTGGAGAGCCAAAGTATCCTGTTGAAGAATCCAAAGAAAGAGATGTGACATACAACGCTCCTCTTCGTGTAAAGGTTCGCTTATTAAATAATGAGACAGGTGAAGTGAAGGAACAAGAAGTATTTATGGGTGACTTCCCGTTAATGACAGAAACAGGTACTTTTGTGATTAACGGTGCAGAACGTGTTATTGTTTCACAGCTTGTTCGTTCACCAAGTGTTTATTTTAATGATAAAGTAGATAAGAACGGAAAGCGCGGCTATACTGCTACGGTTATTCCAAACAGAGGTGCATGGTTAGAATTTGAAACAGATGCTAAAGATGTTGTACATGTGCGTATAGACCGTACTAGAAAGTTGCCAATCACCGTGTTGCTTAGAGCACTTGGCTTTGGTGATGACCAAGAGATTTTAGATTTGTTCGGAGAAAACGAATACTTAAAAAATACATTAGAAAAAGATAACACGGAAACAAGCGAAAAAGCTTTATTAGAAATCTACGAGCGTTTACGCCCTGGCGAACCGCCGACGGTAGAAAATGCTAAAAGTTTACTTGTATCAAGGTTTTTTGACCCGAAACGATATGACTTAGCTCATGTTGGACGCTATAAAATTAATAAGAAACTGCATATAAAAAACCGTTTATTTAATCAAATTCTTGCAGAACCACTTGTGGATACGGAAACAGGTGAAGTGATTGCGAATAGAGGAGATAAGTTAGATAGACGTTTATTAGATAAAATTCTACCTATCTTAGATTCTGATACAAATCGCTTTGGTGAGCGAGTGTTAGAACCGAATGAAGGAGTAATAGAAGATCCAATCCGGATTCAATCCATAAAAATCATGGATCCTACAGACCCAGAAGGGGAAAGAACGCTAACTGTGTTAGGAAACTGTAACGTTGATGATAGTACCAAAAACATTACACCGGCAGATATTTTGTCATCGATCAGCTATTTCTTTAATATCTTACATGAAGTAGGCGGAACAGATGATATTGACCACTTAGGGAACCGTAGATTACGTTCTGTTGGCGAGTTGTTGCAGAACCAATTTAGAATTGGTTTATCCCGAATGGAACGTGTTGTTCGCGAGAGAATGTCTATTCAAGACACTTCTTCGATTACACCACAACAACTAATTAATATTAGACCAGTTATTGCTTCCATTAAAGAGTTCTTTGGTAGCTCTCAGCTATCTCAATTTATGGACCAAACAAATCCATTAGCCGAATTAACACACAAGCGTCGTCTATCAGCTTTAGGTCCTGGTGGTTTAACTCGTGAACGTGCAGGTTTTGAAGTACGTGACGTTCACTATTCTCACTATGGCCGTATGTGCCCGATCGAAACCCCAGAAGGACCAAACATTGGGTTGATTAACTCATTATCTTCTTATGCGAAAGTTAATAAATTTGGTTTTATTGAAACTCCATATCGAAGAGTTGACCCTGAGACTGGGCAGGTAACGGAGCAGTTTGACTACCTGACGGCAGATGAAGAAGATCATTATGTAGTAGCTCAGGCGAACGCGAAGCTTGACGAAAATGGAGCGTTTGTTGACGATGAAGTTATCGCACGTTTCAGAGGGGAAAACACGATCGTAAAACGTGAAAAACTCGATTACATGGATGTTTCGCCAAAACAGGTTGTATCAGCGGCGACAGCATGTATTCCCTTCTTGGAAAACGATGACTCTAACCGTGCATTGATGGGTGCGAACATGCAGCGTCAAGCAGTTCCGCTTATGCAGCCTAAGTCTCCAATCGTTGGGACTGGTATGGAATATGTTTCTGGTAAAGACTCTGGTGCTGCTGTCATTTGTAAATATGAAGGTATCGTGGAAAGAGTAGAAGCAAAAGAGGTACACGTTCGCAGAATCACAAATGTAGAAGGAAAAGAAGTCGAAGGTGATTTAGATCGTTATCGACTACAAAAGTTTATTCGCTCTAACCAAGGTACTTGTTATAACCAAAGGCCTATTGTATCCGAAGGTGACCGTGTAACAAAGGGAGAAATTTTAGCAGACGGTCCATCTATGGAGAAAGGAGAACTTGCTTTAGGTCAAAACGCATTAGTAGGTTTTATGACTTGGGAAGGTTATAACTACGAAGATGCGATTATCATGAGTGAGCGCTTGGTTAAAGATGATGTTTATACATCTATTCATATTGAAGAGTATGAATCAGAAGCCAGAGATACAAAGCTAGGCCCTGAAGAAATCACACGTGATATACCAAATGTGGGAGAAGATGCATTGCGTGATCTGGATGAAAGAGGGATTATCCGTGTTGGAGCAGAAGTGGAAGACGGTGACTTATTAGTTGGTAAAGTAACTCCTAAGGGTGTAACAGAATTATCAGCAGAAGAACGTTTACTTCATGCTATCTTTGGTGAAAAAGCTAGAGAGGTAAGAGATACTTCTTTACGTGTGCCACATGGTGCAGGAGGAATTGTACTTGATGTAAAAATCTTCAATAGATCTGAAGGTGATGAATTACCTCCAGGAGTTAATCAACTTGTTCGTGCCTACATCGTTCAAAAACGTAAGATTCATGAAGGGGATAAGATGGCAGGTCGACATGGTAACAAAGGTGTTATTTCCAAGATTTTACCAGAAGAAGATATGCCGTTCTTACCAGATGGTACTCCAATCGATATCATGTTAAACCCATTAGGGGTTCCGTCGCGTATGAACATCGGACAAGTGCTTGAGATGCATTTAGGTATGGCAGCAAGAGAGCTAGGCATTCATACTGCTTCACCAGTATTTGATGGTGCCCGTGAAGAAGATGTATGGGAGACTCTTGAAGAGGCAGGCCTACCTCGAGATGCCAAAACTATCCTTTATGATGGACGTACAGGTGAACCATTTGACAATCGTGTATCTGTAGGTGTCATGTACATGATTAAGTTGGCACACATGGTGGATGATAAATTACACGCTCGTTCTACAGGTCCATATTCACTAGTAACGCAGCAACCGCTCGGTGGTAAAGCACAGTTCGGTGGACAGCGTTTTGGTGAAATGGAGGTGTGGGCACTAGAAGCATATGGTGCTGCTTACACTTTACAAGAGATCCTTACAGTGAAGTCTGATGATACGGTAGGACGTGTCAAAACTTATGAAGCTATTGTGAAAGGTTCTAATGTACCAGAACCTGGTATCCCTGAATCGTTTAAAGTACTAATTAAAGAGTTACAAAGTTTAGGTATGGATGTAAAAATGCTAACAGGTGATGAGCAAGAAATTGAACTGCGTGATGATGAAGAAGATGATGTTCAATCAGCAGAAAATTTTAATCTAGAGATTGAAGAAACACCTAGCTAATCGTATAACGGAATAAAAATATCAGCACCAGCCTAATACACTATCTAAGCGAGGTAGTGTATTAGGCTGATCAAAACTGAAAGATATTAAGGGAGGTTGACCCCTTGTTAGATGTAAATAATTTTGAGTTTATGAAGATAGGTTTAGCTTCGCCGAATAAGATTCGTTCATGGTCGTTTGGTGAGGTTAAAAAGCCTGAAACTATTAATTATCGTACGTTGAAACCGGAAAAAGATGGTTTGTTTTGTGAACGTATCTTTGGTCCGCAAAAAGACTGGGAATGTCATTGTGGTAAATATAAAAGAGTTCGTTACAAAGGTGTTGTCTGTGATCGATGCGGTGTGGAAGTAACAAAAGCAAAGGTACGCCGTGAACGCATGGGACATATTGAGTTAGCAGCATCTGTTTCTCATATATGGTATTTTAAAGGCATTCCAAGCAGAATGGGTCTTGTTCTAGATATGTCTCCTAGAGCACTAGAAGAAGTAATCTATTTTGCTGCATATATTGTGACAGACGCCGGAGATACAGCGTTGGAGAAAAAGCAATTACTCTCTGAAAAAGAATTCCGTGCTTATCGTGATAAATATGGCAGCTCTTTCAAAGCAGATATGGGCGCGGAAGCTATCAAAAAGATATTACAAGATATCGACTTAGACAAGGAAGTAGAAATTTTACGAGAAGAGTTAAAGTCAGCTCAAGGTCAGCGTAGAACAAGAGCGATTAAACGATTGGAAGTACTAGAAGCATTTCGTAACTCAGGAAATGATCCGAGTTGGATGATAATGGATGTATTACCAATCATACCGCCTGAATTAAGACCAATGGTTCAGCTAGACGGTGGCAGATTCGCTACATCTGACTTGAATGATCTATACCGTCGTGTTATTAACCGTAACAATCGTCTGAAAAGATTGCTTGATTTAGGTGCTCCTAGCATCATTGTTCAAAACGAAAAACGTATGTTGCAAGAAGCTGTAGATGCGCTGATCGACAATGGAAGACGCGGCAGACCGGTAACCGGACCAGGAAACAGACCACTAAAATCTCTGTCACACATGTTAAAAGGGAAACAAGGTCGTTTCCGTCAAAATTTACTTGGTAAACGTGTTGACTATTCAGGCCGTTCCGTTATTGTTGTAGGTCCACATTTAAAGATGTATCAATGTGGTCTGCCAAAAGAAATGGCAGTAGAGCTATTTAAGCCATTTATTATGAAAGAGCTAGTTGAGCGTGGACTAGCGCACAATATTAAGTCGGCTAAACGAAAAATTGAAAGATTGCACGAAGAAGTTTGGGATGTGTTAGAAGATGTTATTAAAGAACACCCTGTCTTGCTAAACCGTGCACCTACATTACACCGCTTGGGTATTCAAGCGTTTGAACCTACTTTAGTGGAAGGTCGCGCTGTTCGTTTGCACCCATTAGTATGTACGGCGTATAATGCGGACTTTGATGGGGATCAAATGGCTGTTCACGTACCGCTTTCTGCAGAAGCTCAAGCAGAAGCTAGGATATTAATGCTAGCAGCGCAAAACATCCTGAATCCGAAAGATGGTAAACCAGTTGTTACGCCATCACAAGATATGGTATTAGGTAACTATTACCTAACAATGGAACGTGAAGATGCGATTGGTGAAGGTATGATATTTAAGGACTTCAATGAAGCGCTTGTAGCATATCAAAATGGTTATGTGCACTTGCATTCACGAGTAGCTATTCAGACTTCATCATTAAACAAAGCAGCTTTTACCGAAGAGCAAAATAATAAATTAATGATTACAACAGTTGGAAAACTAATCTTTAACGATATGTTGCCTGCTTCTTTCCCATATATGAATGAGCCAACTCAATATAACCTTGAGGAAGCAACACCTAATAAGTATTTCATTGAAAAAGGTGCAAATGTGAGAGAAGAGATTGCAAAACAGGATGTAATACTGCCATTTAAGAAAGGTATTCTTGGTGACATTATTGCGGAAGTATTTAAAAAATCTAAGATTAGTGAAACATCTAAGATGCTTGACCGTATGAAGGACTTAGGGTTCGCTTATTCTACAAAAGCAGGTATTACCGTTGGTGTATCTGACATTGTGGTGCTTGCTGAGAAAGAAGAAATCTTAACAGCAGCACAAGAAAAAGTAGATAAAGTATTAAAACAATTCCGCAGAGGTCTTATTACTGATGAAGAACGTTATGATCGTGTCATTTCTGTATGGTCTCAAGCGAAAGATGATATTCAAAATAAATTGATGCAATCATTAAACCCACGAAACCCAATCTTTATGATGAGTGATTCTGGTGCACGTGGTAACGCATCTAACTTTACACAGCTAGCAGGTATGCGTGGTCTAATGGCCAACCCGGCTGGTAGAATTATTGAATTACCGATTAAATCAAGCTTCCGTGAAGGTCTAACAGTATTAGAATACTTTATTTCTACACACGGTGCTCGTAAAGGTCTAGCCGATACAGCTCTGAAAACGGCAGACTCAGGTTATCTGACTCGAAGACTTGTTGATGTTGCCCAAGATGTAATTATACGTGAAGAGGATTGTGGAACTGACAGAGGCTTAACTGTATCTGCTATCAAAGAAGGAACGGAAATGATTGAGCCATTAATTGATCGATTAATCGGAAGAACAGCATTCCAGAATGTGAAACACCCTGAAACAAACGAGGTTCTTATCGAAAAGAATGAAGTGATTTCAGAAGACATTGCAAAAGAAATCGTAGAAGCAGGTGTTGAAGAAGTAACCATAAGGTCAGTGTTTACATGTAATACGAAACATGGCTCCTGCAAAAAATGTTATGGCCGTAACCTTGCTACTGGTGAAGAAGTAGAAGTAGGCGAAGCAGTAGGTATTATTGCAGCACAATCTATCGGTGAACCTGGTACACAGCTGACAATGCGTACATTCCACACAGGTGGGGTTGCAGGTAGTGATATTACGCAAGGTTTACCACGTATTCAAGAGATATTTGAAGCAAGAAATCCAAAAGGGCAAGCAGTTATTTCTGAAATTTTTGGAACAGTCAAAGATGTGACAGAAGTGAAAGATAAACAGGAAATTGTCGTACAAGGAGCTGTAGAAGCGAAGACATATACTACGCCTTATGGAGCTAAGTTGAAAGTGGATATCGGTGAAGAAGTAGAAGCTGGTCAACCATTAACTGAAGGTTCTATAGATCCAAAAGAACTGTTGAAAGTACAAGGAATAGACGGAGTACAAACTTACCTATTGAAAGAAGTTCAAAAAGTTTATCGTATGCAAGGTGTGGAAATTGGCGATAAACACGTTGAGGTAATGGTTCGTCAAATGTTGCGTAAAGTACGAGTAGCAGATTCTGGTGATACGGAAGTGTTACCTGGATCATTACTTGAAATTCACCAGTTTAAAGATGCTAATAAACAATCGCTACTTTCAGGAGGTCAACCTGCTGTTGGTAGACCAGTGTTATTAGGTATTACGAAAGCTTCTCTAGAAACAGATTCCTTCTTGTCAGCTGCTTCATTCCAAGAAACGACTAGAGTATTGACAGATGCAGCGATTAAAGGAAAACGAGATGAATTACTTGGTCTTAAAGAAAATGTCATCATTGGTAAACTTGTTCCTGCAGGTACTGGTATGCAACGTTACCGACAAATGAAGGAGAATGTACCAGTTAGTCCAGAGATGGATGAAGAACCAACAGCAGAAGAGGAACTTACAGAATAAATGTAAAAAAGAGTTTGCTTTAGTAAGGGTCGTGGTAGGCTCTTACTAAAGCTATCAATAAAACAAGGTGCCAAAGCGGAAGGCTTTTAAATAAGAAATTACTTATTTTTTGAAATAAAAGTTGACATTAAAAATGGGTAATGATAGTATATGAAAGGTGCTTCCGTTATCCTTGTTGCTTTGGAGGATATACTGATGTCTTATGAAAAAGTAGCACAGGAGAAAGTAGAAAAAATAATCGGAACAAAACAAGTGTTAAAAGCTATCAAGCATGGCTTTGCAAAAGAAGTGATAATAGCTAGTGATGCAGATTTGCATGTTACTAGTAAAGTGTCACAAGCAGCTAAAGAACATGAGATTCCTATAGACTATGTAGATTCTATGCAAAAACTGGGCAAAACATGTGGAATCGATGTTGGTGCTGCCGCAGTGGTGATTAAACGATAAAGTTTTGGTGAACATGATAGTTTACGAAGGCTTTGTTTTTTGCCTTTTTATGAACCACCTGGGTGTGTGGTATTACATTCTCGAATATAGAAAGGAGGAAATGAGATGCCTACTATTAATCAATTAGTGCGTAAAGGTCGTGTGACAAAAGCTAAAAAATATGACTCTCCAGCACTTAACAAAGGTTATAACAGCCGTAAAAATGTAGCGACAAACCAATCTTCTCCACAAAAACGTGGTGTATGTACACGTGTTGGTACGCTTACTCCTAAGAAACCAAACTCTGCATTGCGTAAATATGCACGTGTGCGTTTGTCAAACCAAATTGAGGTAACAGCATATATTCCTGGAATTGGTCACAACCTTCAAGAACACAGTGTTGTGTTAATTCGTGGAGGACGTGTAAAGGACTTGCCAGGGGTGCGTTATCACATTGTGCGTGGTGCACTTGATACTTCAGGTGTTGAAGGTCGTAAGCAAGGCCGTTCTAAATACGGTGCTAAAAAACCTAAGAAATAATTTTAAAAATACCAATCTTTGAAAGGAGGGGGAGTTATGCCACGTAAAGGACCAGTACCAAAGCGTGATGTGCTGCCAGATCCGCTATATAACTCTAAACTAGTAACTCGTTTAATCAATCAAATTATGGTTCATGGTAAACGAGGAAAAGCACAAAAGATTTTATACAAATCATTTGAAATCGTACAAGAGCGCAGTGGACAAAATGCAATGGACGTATTCGAACAAGCAATGAAAAACGTTATGCCTGTACTTGAGGTTCGTGCTCGTCGTGTTGGTGGCTCAAACTACCAAGTACCGGTGGAAGTACGCCCAGAGCGTCGCCAAGCGTTAGGTTTACGTTACATTGTAAATTATTCTCGCTTACGCGGTGAAAAGACAATGGAAGAACGTCTAGCTAATGAAATTCTTGATGCATCAAACAACACAGGTGCTTCTGTTAAGAAGCGTGAAGATATGCATAAGATGGCAGAAGCAAACAAAGCATTTGCTCACTATCGTTGGTAATCTAAAACTATATTCTATGTAGGAAGGAGAAAGATTCATGCCTAGAGAGTTCTCCTTGGAGAATACACGTAATATTGGTGTCATGGCACACATTGATGCTGGTAAAACAACTGCTACAGAACGTATTTTATTCTATACTGGTAGAATCCATAAAATTGGGGAGACACACGAAGGTGCTTCTCAAATGGACTGGATGGAGCAAGAGCAGGAACGTGGTATTACGATCACATCTGCTGCTACAACAGCTCAATGGAAAGGTCACCGCATTAACATTATTGATACACCAGGTCACGTGGACTTCACTGTAGAGGTTGAACGTTCTTTACGTGTACTTGATGGTGCGGTAGCTGTACTTGATGCACAATCAGGTGTAGAACCACAAACAGAAACTGTTTGGCGTCAAGCTACCACATATGGTGTTCCTCGTATTGTGTTTGTTAATAAAATGGATAAAGTTGGTGCAGACTTCCTTTATTCCTGTAAAACACTAAAAGACCGTTTAGGTGCTAATGCGCATCCAGTGCAGCTTCCAATTGGTGCAGAAGATGAGTTTGAAGGTATTATTGACCTTATCTCAATGGAAGCATACTATTATCTAGATGATCTAGGAACACGTGCGGAAGCTAAGCCGATTCCTGATGAGTACAAAGACCAAGCAGAAGAGTATCGCACAGGTCTTGTAGAATCTGTAGCTGAACTAGACGAAGACCTAATGATGCGTTACCTAGAAGGAGAAGAGATCTCAAATGATGAGTTGCGTGCAGCTATACGCCAAGCAACATTAAGCGTTGAGTTTTATCCTGTGTTCTGCGGTTCAGCATTTAAAAATAAAGGGGTACAGTTGTTAATTGATGGTGTTGTTGATTATTTACCATCTCCATTAGACATTCCGCCAATTGAAGGTATTATACCTCAAACAGAGGAAGAAGTTGTCCGTAAAGCTGACGACAAAGAACCGTTCTCTGCTTTAGCATTTAAAGTTGCGACAGACCCATTTGTCGGTAAGTTGACATTCTTCCGAGTTTATTCCGGAACATTAAATGCCGGATCTTATATCAAAAACTCTACGAAAGACAAGCGTGAACGTGTAGGTCGTATTCTACAAATGCACGCAAATTCTCGTGAGGAAATTTCGACTGTGTATGCAGGAGATATTGCAGGCGCAGTAGGTTTAAAAGATACTAGTACAGGGGATACGTTATGTGAGGAAAAGAGTTTAGTTATCCTTGAATCTATGGAATTCCCAGATCCGGTAATCTCTGTAGCTATTGAACCGAAGTCGAAAGCTGACCAAGATAAGATGGCAGTGGCGTTAGGTAAACTAGCTGAAGAAGACCCGACATTTAAGGCAGAAACAGACCAAGAAACTGGTCAAACGATTATTTCTGGTATGGGTGAGCTTCACCTTGACATCATTGTCGATCGTCTAAAGCGTGAGTTCAAAGTGGAAGCAAATGTTGGTGCTCCACAAGTATCTTACCGTGAAACTTTCCGTTCTTCTGCTGAAGTGGAAGGTAAATTCGTTCGCCAATCTGGTGGTCGTGGTCAGTATGGACACGTATGGGTTCGTTTCGAACCAAACGAAGAAGGCGCAGGCTTTGAATTTGTTAATAAGATCGTTGGTGGTGTAGTACCACGTGAATATATCCCATCTGTTGAGCAAGGGATTAAAGAAACAATGGAAAATGGGGTATTAGCTGGTTATCCACTAATCGATGTGAAAGCAACATTGTATGATGGAAGCTACCACGATGTAGACTCTAATGAGACTGCGTTTAAAGTAGCAGCTTCAATGGCGTTAAAATCTGCGAAAGGTAAATGTGACCCAGTACTACTTGAGCCAATGATGAAAGTAGAAGTTGTTATTCCTGAAGAATACATGGGTGACATTATGGGTGACGTTACATCTCGCCGTGGACGTGTAGAAGGTATGGAAGCACGTGGGCCAGCGCAAGTTGTTAATGCATTCGTGCCGCTATCTGAAATGTTTGGTTATGCCACAGCATTACGTTCTAACACGCAAGGTCGCGGAACATACACAATGCACTTTAGTCACTATGAAGAAGTACCAAAAAGTATTTCTGAAGAAATTATTAAGAAAAACGCAGGCGAATAATTGATTTTTTGACCAATCTAAAGTATAACTTGTATTGTAAGCTTAGAAAATGTCCCTTTTGCATTTTCTAAGCAGAGATACATTAAAATAAAAATACATTTTTTACTTAATTAAAGGAGGAAATATACATGAGTAAAGAAAAATTTGACCGTTCCAAAGACCACGTTAACATTGGTACAATTGGACACGTTGACCATGGTAAAACAACTTTAACTGCAGCTATTACAAACGTTCTATTCAACCAATCAGGTACTGGTGAAGCACGTGCTTACGACCAAATTGATGGTGCACCTGAAGAACAAGAACGTGGAATTACGATCTCAACAGCACACGTTGAGTATGAAACTGCAAACCGTCACTATGCACACGTTGACTGCCCAGGACACGCTGACTATGTTAAAAACATGATCACTGGTGCAGCACAAATGGATGGTGCGATCCTAGTTGTATCTGCAGCTGATGGCCCAATGCCACAGACTCGTGAGCACATCCTACTCTCTCGTCAAGTGGGTGTACCAGCAATCGTTGTATTCTTAAACAAATGCGATATGGTAGATGACGAAGAACTTCTAGAACTAGTAGAAATGGAAGTACGTGATCTACTATCTGAATATGACTTCCCTGGTGATGATGTACCAGTAGTAAAAGGTTCTGCACTTCAAGCACTTGAAGGTGAAGAGCAATACGTTAACGCAATCCTTGAACTAATGGAAGCAGTTGACGAGTACATTCCTCGCCCGGACCGTGACACTGAAAAACCATTCATGATGCCAGTTGAGGACGTATTCTCTATCACTGGTCGTGGTACAGTTGCAACTGGTCGTGTTGAACGTGGTGTTGTAAAAGTTGGAGATGAAGTAGAAATCATCGGTCTTGCTGAAGAAGCTGGTAAAACAACTGTTACTGGTGTTGAAATGTTCCGTAAGCTTCTTGACTATGCAGAAGCTGGTGACAACATTGGTGCATTATTACGTGGTGTGGCACGTGAAGACATTAACCGTGGCCAAGTTCTAGCTAAGCCTGGTTCTATCACTCCACATACTAAGTTCAAAGCAGAAGTTTATGTACTTGCTAAAGATGAAGGTGGACGTCACACTCCTTTCTTCTCTAACTATCGTCCGCAGTTCTACTTCCGTACTACAGACGTTACTGGTGTTATCGAATTACCAGAAGGTGTAGAAATGGTAATGCCTGGCGATAACGTTGAAATGAAAGTAGAACTTATTTCACCAATCGCGATTGAGGATGGTACTAAATTCTCTATCCGTGAAGGTGGACGTACTGTAGGTGCAGGTGTTGTAGCAGAAATCATTGAGTAATCAATGAATATATTAAAGCAGGTAGCAAAAAGCTATCTGCTTTTTTGTCTTAATAGGAACAGGGAGATAAATGGCCGATAATCTTGTAGAATAAAAGGATTTGAAAAAAATTTTTATAAAACCTTGCATTTTTTCTATGAAAAATATATAATGTACAATGTTGGTCATAAACAGGCGATGATGCGGAAGGTTGTTGGCACACCCGGCCCCTTTGCCATGGCGGGTGTATCAAGGAATTTTCGCGGAGAATGTCTATTCATAAAATGGGCGAAAAGGAGGGTCAATAATGGCAAAAGAAAAAATTAGAATTCGTTTAAAAGCGTATGATCACCGTATTTTAGATCAATCTTCAGATAAGATTGTAGATACAGCGAAAAGATCTGGTGCAGGAGTTTCTGGACCAATTCCATTACCGACTGAAAGATCGGTATACACTGTTTTACGTGCGACGCACAAATACAAAGATGCTCGTGAGCAATTTGAAATGCGTACACATAAACGTCTGATTGATATTGTAAGTCCAACACCTAAGACTGTAGATGCTTTAATGCGTCTTGATTTACCGTCAGGTGTAGATATCGAAATCAAATTATAATATAAATTATAAAATTTAGGAGGTGTAACGGATGGCGAAAGGAATCTTAGGTCGCAAAATCGGCATGACACAGCTTTTCTCTGAAGATGGAGAACTAATTCCAGTAACTGTAGTAGAAGTTGAACCAAATGTTGTGCTTCAAAAGCGTACAAATGAAAATGATGGTTATGAAGCAATTCAAATTGGTTTTGCTGATAAAAAGCAATCTCGTACAAATAACTCAGAAAAAGGGCATGCTGAAAAAGCAAATACTACTCCTAAGCGCTTCGTTCGTGAAATCCGTGACGTAAATCTTGATGAATATGATTTAGGTCAAGAGATAAACGTAGAGGCATTTGAAGCAGGAGATAAAATTGATGTAACAGGAACTTCTAAAGGGAAAGGTTTCCAGGGTGCTATTAAGCGACACAACCAAGCACGCGGACCAATGACACACGGTTCCCATTATCATAGGTCACCAGGTGCAATGGGTGTAATTGACCCAATGCGCGTTTTCAAAGGAAAGAAATTACCTGGTCAAATGGGTGGAAATCAAGTGACTGTTCAAAACTTAGAAGTTGTGAAAGTAGATACAGAACGTAACCTTCTATTAATCAAAGGCAACGTTCCTGGTGCAAAAAAATCATTCGTTCAAGTTACGAGTGCAATTAAGGCTAACTAATTATTGTTTGAAGGGAGGATATGTCATGCCTAAAGTAGCACTATATAACCAGAGTGGATCACAAGTTGGTGATGTAGAGATTAATGATGCAGTATTTGGGATTGAACCAAATGAACATGTATTACATGACGCTGTAGTTATGCAACGAGCTTCATTACGCCAAGGTACACATGCGGTGAAAAACCGTTCAGATGTAAGTGGTGGTGGACGCAAGCCATGGCGTCAAAAGGGAACTGGCCGTGCACGTCAAGGTTCTATTAGATCCCCGCAATGGGTAGGTGGTGGAACAGTATTCGGACCAACCCCAAGAAGCTATAGCTACAAATTACCAAAGAAGGTTCGTAGATTAGCGCTTAAGTCTGCACTTTCATCTAAGGTAAAAGAAGATAGTTTAGTTGTGTTGGATGAACTTTCCATCGAGGTACCAAAAACAAAAGAAGTAGTTTCCATTCTTTCTTCTTTAAATGCGGACGCAAAAGCACTATTCGTAACTGCAGATAAAGACGAAGTGCTAGCAAAATCTGCAAACAACCTACAAAATGTAAAAGTTTTAACTGTAAGTGAAGTAAACGTACTAGACTTGCTTACGCATGACAAGCTGATCTTAACGAAAGAGGCAGCTGAAAAAGCAGGGGAGGTGCTTGCATAATGAAGGATCCTCGTGATATTATTAAGCGCCCTGTCATTACAGAACACTCTGCTGATTTAATGGCAGATAAAAAATACACGTTCGAAGTGAGCAAAGAAGCGAACAAAACTGAAATCAAAAATGCTGTTGAAGTTATTTTTGGTGTAAATGTAGTAAATGTAAACACATTGAACAAAAAAGGTAAATTTAAGCGTATGGGACGTTATGGTGGATATCGTCCAAACCGCAAGAAAGCTATTGTTCAGTTGTCAGAAGATAGCAAAGAACTTGATTTCTTTGAAACATTATAATTCTATTTAAAAAGGAGGGAAAACAGATGGCGATTAAAAAGTATAAACCAACCTCAAATGGACGTAGAGGTATGACTGGTTCTGATTTTGCTGAAATCACAACAAATCAACCTGAAAAATCGTTATTGAGCCCATTAAGCAAACGTGGTGGACGCAATAACCAGGGTAAATTAACTGTTCGTCATCAGGGCGGTGGACATAAGCGTAAATATCGTATCATCGATTTTAAACGTGACAAAGATGGAATACCAGGTACCGTTGCTACAATCGAATACGACCCGAACCGCTCAGCAAACATTGCATTAATCCATTATGCTGATGGAGAGAAACGTTATATTATTGCACCAAAGGGAATTCAAGTTGGTCAAAAAATCGTGTCTGGATCTGAAGCAGATATCAAACTAGGTAATGCTTTACCGTTAGCAGATATCCCAGTAGGTACTACTATTCATAATATTGAATTGAAACCTGGACGCGGTGCTCAATTAGCTAGATCAGCTGGTGCTCAAGCACAAATCCTTGGTAGAGAAGGCAAATATGTACTAGTAAGATTAGCTTCAGGTGAAGTTCGTTTAGTTCTAGGAAGTTGCCGTGCAACGGTTGGCCAAGTTGGAAACCTAGAGCATGAACTTATTAGTGTTGGTAAAGCAGGTCGTTCACGTTGGAAAGGTCATAGACCTACAGTTCGTGGTTCTGTTATGAACCCTAACGATCACCCACACGGTGGTGGTGAAGGACGTGCACCAATCGGTATGCCATCTCCGGTATCACCATGGGGTAAACCGACAATTGGTTACAAAACTCGTAAACGTAACAAACCATCAGATAAATTTATTGTACGTAGACGTAAAAAATAACGGGGTTGAACGGCGGGAGTAAATACCCGTCTGTCAATCGCGAAGGGAGGCTTATTCATGGGACGCAGCTTAAAAAAAGGACCTTTCGCAGATGACCATTTAATGAAAAAGATCGATAAACTAAATGATGATGACAAAAAGCAAGTAGTAAAGACTTGGTCTCGTCGATCTACTATTTTTCCTAACTTTGTCGGTCATACGATTGCGGTATATGATGGTCGTAAACACGTGCCAGTGTACGTAACAGAAGATATGGTTGGACACAAATTAGGCGAATTCGCTCCAACTCGTACGTTTAAAGGGCATGCTGGAGACGACAAGAAAACAAAACGTTAATTGAGAGGAGGTACTCCTAATGCAAGCAAAAGCTGTTGCAAAATCAGTTCGTATTGCTCCTCGTAAAGTCCGCTTAGTAATTGATTTGATTCGCGGTAAAAATGTTGGAGAGGCAATTGCGACTTTAAAACATACACAACGCGGTGCATCCCCAGTTGTGGAAAAATTACTAAACTCTGCTATCGCAAACGCAGAGCATAACTATGAAATGAATCCAGAAGAATTAGTTGTATCAGAAGCGTTTGTAAACGAAGGTGTTACTTTGAAACGTTTCCGTCCACGTGCACAAGGACGTGCAACACAAATTAATAAACGAACTAGCCACATCACAGTGGTTTTATCTGAGAAAAAGGAGGGATAATCTATGGGTCAAAAAGTAAATCCATCTGGTCTGCGTGTCGGAGTTATCCATGATTGGGAATCAAAATGGTATGCAGGTAAAGATTATGCAGACCTTTTACATGAAGATATCAAAATTCGTGAATATATAGAAGGACGACTAAAAGACGGAGCTGTTTCTAAAATTGAGATTGAAAGAGCGGCAAACCGTGTAAATATCTCTATTTCTACAGCAAAACCAGGTATGGTTATTGGTAAAGGTGGTTCTGAAGTAGAAGCACTTCGTAAATCACTAAACCATTTAACTGGAAAAAGAGTACACATTAACATTGTGGAAGTAAAAAAAGCAGATTTAGATGCAACATTAGTTGCTCAAAATATCGCGCGTCAATTAGAAAACCGTGTATCTTTCCGTCGTGCGCAAAAACAAACCATTCAACGCGCTATGCGTGCAGGTGCCAAAGGTATTCGTACACAGGTTTCTGGGCGTCTTGGCGGTGCGGACATGGCAAGAGCAGAAAGCTACAGCGAAGGAACTGTACCACTCCATACATTACGTGCAGACATTAACTATGGTACTGCAGAAGCAGACACTACTTATGGTAAGTTAGGTGTTAAAGTATGGATCTACCGTGGAGAAGTCCTTCCAACAAAAAACGATAACTAAGGAAGGGGGCAAGCATTATGTTAATGCCAAAACGTGTAAAACATCGTAAACAACATCGTGCTAGTTTGAAAGGTAAAGCAAAAGGCGGTACTTCAGTTGCTTTTGGTGAATTCGGGCTACAAGCAGTTGAACCAGCATGGATCACAAGTCGACAAATCGAAGCAGCTCGTATAGCGATGACTCGTTATATGAAGCGTGGTGGTAAAGTTTGGATTAAAATTTTCCCTGATAAACCATACACTGCTAAACCATTAGAAGTTCGTATGGGTTCCGGTAAAGGTGCTCCTGAAGGATGGGTAGCAGTAGTAAAACCTGGCAAAATAATGTTTGAGATTGCGGGTGTTTCTGAGGAAGTTGCACGCGAAGCGCTACGTCTCGCATCTCACAAATTGCCTATTAAAACAAAATTCGTAAAACGTGAAGAAATTGGTGGTGAAATCAATGAAGGCTAATGAAATTAGAGAACTAACCACTGCCGAAATTGAACAAAAGATCAAGTCTTTAAAAGAAGAGCTTTTCAACTTACGTTTTCAACTTGCTACAGGTCAATTGGAAAACACAGCACGCCTTCGTGAAGTGCGTAAATCCATTGCACGTATGAAGACAGTTGTTCGTGAAAGAGAGCTTAGCGTAAATAACGGATAATAAAGGAGGTTAGCCTCGATATGAGTGAGCGCAATAATCGTAAGGTCTATAATGGTCGTGTCGTTTCAGATAAGATGGATAAAACCATCACTGTTGTAGTGGAAACTTATAAATTCCACTCACTGTACGGCAAGCGTGTTAAATATTCGAAAAAGTTTAAAGCTCATGATGAAAACAACCAAGCTAAAATTGGCGATATTGTTAAGATCATGGAAACTCGACCACTATCAGCTTCAAAAAGATTCCGTCTTATAGAAGTGGTGGAAGAAGCAGTTATTATTTAATTAAAGTTCGCTCGGATAAGTTCCGAAGGGAGGGTACACGAAGATGATCCAACAAGAATCTCGTTTGAAAGTTGCAGATAACTCTGGTGCTCGTGAAGTACAAACGATTAAAGTATTAGGCGGTTCTGGTCGAAAAACTGCGAATATCGGTGATGTTATTGTTTGCTCGGTAAAACAAGCAACACCAGGGGGCGTTGTTAAAAAAGGCGATGTTGTAAGAGCAGTTATTGTACGTTCTAAGAGTGGTGTAAGAAGAAAAGATGGTTCTTATATCCGTTTTGATGAGAACGCAGCTGTTATCGTTCGTGATGACCAAAGTCCAAGAGGTACTCGTATTTTTGGACCAGTAGCACGTGAATTACGTGATGCGAAGTTTATGAAAATCGTATCTCTAGCTCCAGAAGTACTATAAAGCACGTAACGGAATAATCGTGTAAGGAGGTGCGGATAAGCATGCATGTCAAAAAAGGTGACAAAGTACAAGTGATTTCTGGTAAAGATAAAGGGAAACAAGGAACCGTGTTAACGGCATTTCCTAAAAAGGATCGTGTGCTTGTAGAAGGTGTAAATGTAGTGAAAAAACACGCAAAACCATCTCAAGATAATCCACAAGGTGGTATTTTAGACCAAGAAGCAGCGATTCATGTTTCAAATGTATTACCAATTGACCCTAAATCAGGAGAGCCTACTCGTGTAGGATATGAAGATCGTGATGGTAAGAAAGTTCGTATCGCTAAAAAATCTGGTGAAGCTCTAGATAAATAGTGTCCGTTGATGAAAGGAGGTTTACGTGATGAACACATTAAAAGATAAATATAATAATGAAATTGTTTCTTCATTAGTAGAGAAGTTTAATTATGATTCAGTAATGGAAGTACCAAAGGTCGAAAAAATTGTTATTAACATGGGTGTAGGAGATGCTGTTCAAAACTCAAAAGCTCTTGATGCAGCTATTGAAGAATTGACACAAATCTCAGGTCAAAAACCAGTAATAACAAAAGCGAAAAAATCAATTGCAGGCTTCCGTTTACGTGAAGGAATGCCTATTGGTGCAAAAGTTACACTACGTGGTGAGCGTATGTATGATTTTCTTCAAAAGCTAATTGATGTATCACTTCCACGTGTACGTGACTTCCGTGGTATTTCTAAAAAAGCTTTTGACGGCCGTGGCAATTACACTTTAGGTGTGAAAGAACAATTGATTTTCCCAGAAATTAATTATGACCAAGTCAACAAAGTAAGAGGGATGGACGTTGTTGTTGTAACAACTGCAGATTCAGACGAAGAAGCTGCGGAACTCTTAACACAGCTTGGCATGCCTTTCCAAAAATAAGCTTAAGCAAGTAAGGAGGGAAAAGAGTGGCAAAAAAATCAATGATTGCGAAACAACAACGCAAGCAAAAGTTTAAAGTACGTGAATACACACGCTGCGAACGTTGCGGACGTCCACATTCCGTAATTCGTAAGTTTAAACTTTGCCGTATTTGTTTCCGTGAACTTGCATATAAAGGTCAAATTCCTGGCGTGAAAAAAGCAAGCTGGTAAAACCCGTAAGGGGAAGGAGGTAAAATAAATGGTTATGACAGATCCAATTTCAGATATGCTAACTCGCATTCGTAATGCTAACATGGTTCGCCATGAAAAATTAGAATTTCCAGCATCTAATCTTAAAAAAGAGGTTGCTGATATCTTAAAGCGTGAAGGATTCATTCGCGATTATGAATTCGTAGAAGATAATAAACAAGGGATTCTACGTATCTTTATGAAGTATGGTTCAAACGAACAACGCGTTATCTCTGGTCTGAAGAAAATCAGTAAACCTGGTTTACGTGTTTATGCGAAAGCTGATGAGCTACCAAAAGTCTTAAATGGTTTAGGTGTAGCAATCGTTTCTACTTCAAAAGGTGTATTAACTGATAAAGAGGCACGTGCGCAAGCTATCGGTGGAGAAGTGCTTGCATATATTTGGTAATTTATTTTTGAATGACAGGAGGTGTATTGCATGTCTCGTATAGGTTTTAAGACTCTAGAAATTCCAGAAGGTGTGGAAGTTAAGGTTGACGGAAACAATGTTACGGTAAAAGGACCTAAAGGGGAACTAAGCCGTAAATTTAACCCAGATATGACGATTAAAATAGATGATAATATATTAACTGTTGAGCGCCCTAGCGACAACAAAGAGCACCGAGCATTACACGGTACTACTCGTAGCTTGATTGGAAACATGGTTGAAGGTGTCCACAAAGGCTTTGAGAAAGCATTAGAAATTCAAGGGGTAGGTTATCGTGCACAAAAACAAGGCGAAAAGCTTGTTGTTAATGCTGGTTATTCTCACCCTGTAGAGATGGAGACACAAGAGGGTATCGAAATTGAAGTTCCATCTAACACAAAAGTTGTAGTTAAAGGTATTGATAAAGAATTAGTTGGGGCAGTTGCAGCTAATATCCGTTCAATTCGCCCACCTGAGCCGTATAAAGGTAAAGGTATTCGTTATGAAGGTGAATATGTACGTCGTAAAGAAGGTAAAACAGCTAAATAATAGGTTAATTAAGGTTATTTAGTTAGGCAACAGAAAGGAGTGACCTAGATGATCACAAAGCCTGATAAAAACGATGTTCGCAAAAAGAGACATTTGCGTATTCGTAAAAACTTATTCGGTACAGAGGAACGTCCACGTTTGAATGTATACCGTTCAAACAAGCATATCTATGCACAGTTAATCGATGATGTAAATAATGTGACATTAGCTAGCGCATCTACAGTAGATAAAGAATTCGACTTAGATGCAACTGGTAACGTTGAAGCAGCTCAAAAAGTAGGCGAATTAATCGCTAAGCGTGCTCAAGACAATGGGTATAAGAGTGTTATATTTGATCGTGGTGGTTATTTATATCATGGTCGTGTCAAATCTTTAGCAGATGCTGCTCGCGAAGCAGGTCTTGAATTTTAATTAAAAAGGAGGGACATATATTGCATACTAACATCGACCCAAACAAACTAGATTTAGAAGAACGCGTAGTAACAATTAATCGTGTAGCAAAAGTTGTGAAAGGTGGTCGCCGTTTCCGTTTTGCTGCATTGGTAGTCGTTGGAGATAAAAATGGTCATGTAGGTTTTGGTACTGGTAAAGCACAAGAGGTACCAGATGCTATTAAGAAAGCAATTGATGATGCGAAAAAGAACTTAATTAATGTACCGATCGTTGGTACTACTATTCCGCACGAAATCCATGGTCAATTTGGAGCTGGTAATATCCTGCTTAAACCAGCAGCAGAAGGTACTGGGGTTATTGCAGGTGGACCAGTACGTGCCGTGCTAGAACTTTCAGGTATCGGTGATATCCTATCTAAATCATTAGGTTCTAACACACCAATCAACATGGTTCGTGCAACAATTAATGGACTAAGCGAGTTAAAACGTGCAGAAGACGTAGCAAAACTTCGTGGAAAGTCTGTAGAAGAATTGTTAGGATAAGGAGGGAAAACAAATGTCTAATCAATTAGAAATTACCCTCAAACGCAGTGTCATCGGTAGATCCGAAGTTCAGAAAGCTACTGTTGAAACACTAGGTCTAAAAAAGATTCATCAATCAGTAGTCCGTGAAGATACTCCTGTCGTGCGAGGCATGATCAATAAAGTATCACATTTGGTTGACGTGAAAGAAGTATAAATTACAAATTTCTGATAGAGGAGGTGCTCGCATGAAACTTCATGAATTAAAGCCATCACAAGCTCGTAAAAATCGTAATCGTGTAGGACGTGGAATGTCTTCTGGTAATGGTAAAACATCTGGCCGTGGACACAAAGGTCAAAAGGCGCGTTCAGGCGGAGGTGTACGACCAGGTTTTGAAGGGGGACAAATGCCTCTATTCCAACGTCTACCGAAACGAGGTTTCACAAATATTAACCGCAAAGACTTTGCGATCGTTAATTTAGAAACATTAAATAACTTTGATGAAGGTACAGAAGTGACACCTGAGCTTTTACTTGAAACAGGTACCGTTAGCAAGTTGAAGTCTGGCGTTAAGGTTCTTGGAAATGGAAAATTAGAAAAGAAATTAACAGTAAAAGCTCATAAGTTTTCTGCTTCAGCTAAAGAAGCTATTGAAGCAGCGGGCGGTCAAACTGAGGTGATTTAATGTTCCGTACAATCTCCAATTTTGTGCGTGTGGCAGATATAAGGCAAAAGATCATTTTTACGTTGTTAATGTTGATTGTATTTCGGATTGGAACTTTTATTCCTGTACCATTTACTGACAGAAGTGCAATTGACTTTATGAACGAACAAAATGTATTTGGTTTGTTGAATACTTTTGGTGGTGGAGCTCTACAAAACTTCTCCATTTTTGCTATGGGGATCATGCCATACATTACAGCTTCCATCATCATGCAGCTTTTACAAATGGACGTCGTACAAAAGTTCTCTGAATGGAAAAAGCAAGGAGAAATGGGGCGTAAAAAGTTAGCACAAGTTACTCGTTACGCAACGATTGGCCTTGCTTTTATTCAAGCGTGTGCGATGTCTGTAGGTTTTAATGCCATGTCTGGAGGTATGCTTATTAGTGATCCAGGCATAGGTAAATTCATTGTCATAGCGATTGTTTTAACAAGTGGAACAGCATTCTTAATGTGGCTGGGTGAGCAAATTACAGCAAATGGAGTAGGAAATGGGATATCCATTCTCATCTTTGCTGGTATTGTGGCAGCTATTCCAAATGGTGTGAATCAGATCTATGCTCAATATTTCGGTTCTGATGCAGGGGATGAGCTGTTTCTAAACATTATTATTGTTTCCTTAATCGCATTACTCGTTATAGCTGTTACAGTTGGAGTTATCTTCATCCAACAAGCTTTACGTAAAATACCTGTACAGTATGCTAAGAGATTAGTGAATCGTTCACCTGTTGGAGGACATTCCACTCACTTGCCATTAAAGGTAAATGCTGCTGGGGTTATTCCAGTTATTTTTGCGATTTCCTTTATCATCGCACCTAGAACAATAGCTGGTTTCTTTGAAAATAATGAGTTTGCTATAACGATCTCAAATATATTCGATTATACCAATGCAACTGGTATGGTTATATATGTTATCCTGATTATCGCTTTCACCTATTTCTATACATTTGTTCAAGTAAACCCAGAGCAAATGGCTGACAATCTTAAGAAACAGGGTGGTTATATTCCTGGAATTAGACCAGGACATAATACGGAAGCATATTTAACAAGAGTAATGTACCGTTTAACATTTGTTGGTTCCTTGTTTTTAGCTGCTGTTTCGGTATTACCACTTATTTTAGGTAATATCGGTGATTTACCTCAAGCAGTTCAAATAGGTGGAACAGGGCTATTAATTGTTGTCGGTGTAGCTTTACAAACAATGAAGCAATTGGAAGGTCAACTGGTAAAAAGAAATTACTCTGGCTTTATTAAATAAGCTGGATTTAATTGGACTAGACAGAGAGCGAGGGGAAAATCGTTGAATCTAATCCTAATGGGTTTGCCTGGTGCCGGTAAAGGTACTCAGGCAGAAAAAATAGTAGAGAAGTATCAAATCCCTCATATTTCAACAGGAGATATGTTTCGATTAGCCATTAAGGAAGGAACAGAGCTAGGACAGAAAGCAAAGAGCTATATGGATGAAGGAGCTCTTGTTCCAGATGAAGTGACCATTGGTATTGTAAAAGATAGACTTAGTAAAGAAGACTGTCAAAAAGGTTTCCTGCTAGATGGTTTCCCGCGTACACTAGCACAAGCAGAAGCGTTAGACGAATTACTAACGGATATGAATCAAACGATCGATTATGTAATACATGTTGATGTGCCACAAGAAGATTTAGTGGAGCGATTAACAGGACGTCGCATCTGTCCAAAATGTGGTGCAACTTATCATGTAATCTTTAATCCTCCTGCTAAAGAGGGGATTTGTGACAAAGACGGTGAAACGTTAATTCAACGCGAAGATGATCAGCCAGGAACAGTGAAGAATCGTCTGAAAGTCAATCTTGAGCAAACACAACCGATGTTAGACTACTATGCTAACAAAGGAGATTTGGCAACTATAAATGGCTCTCAAGAAATTGATCAGGTATTCAATGAGATAGATGAGAAATTAAGAAATATTTCTTAATTGAAATATCAATAAATTGGGTATAATGGTCGTAATAGGGTTGTCGTTTATGGAATAATTAGCCTAAATGAAGGTGATGATGGTTGAACGATACGGAGTTGTATCCGGAATTAGGTCAAGTTGTTCAAATCCTACAAGGACGAGAAGCAGGTCAGTATGCAATTGTTATTGAGATAATAGACAGCCGTTTTGTTTTATTGGCGGATGGAGATAAACGAAAATATGATCGACCGAAGAAGAAGAATGTTCATCATATTTCGTGTATGAAATATATTTCTCCTGAAGTGAAAAGAAGCCTTCTCGAAACAGGGCGTGTAACCAACGGAAAGTTGCGTTATGCTATTAATAAATTTGTCGATGAATTAATGACAGATTTGAAGAAGGGAGATCAACTCGATGGCGAAAGACGATGCAATTGAAGTAGAAGGTACAGTGATTGACACTTTACCGAATGCAATGTTTAAAGTAGAGTTAGAGAATGGTCATACCGTACTTGCACATGTATCAGGTAAGATCAGAATGCACTTTATTCGTATCTTACCAGGTGATAAAGTGACGGTTGAACTTTCTCCATATGATTTGACGAGAGGTCGTATTACGTACCGTTATAAATAAAATACTCCGATACAAGAGGAGGTATGGAAGATGAAGGTAAGACCATCTGTAAAAAAGATATGTGAAAAATGTAAGGTTATTCGCCGTAAAGGAAAAGTTATGGTAATTTGCGAAAACCCTAAGCATAAACAAAAACAAGGATAAGAATGAAGGAGGTGTAATCAAGCTATGGCTCGTATAGCTGGTGTAGATATTCCGCGTGATAAGCGTGTTGTGATTGCTTTAACATATATTTATGGTGTTGGTAAATCAACAGCGAAAGAGGTTTTAAAGGAATCTGGAGTAAACGAACATACTCGTGTTCGTGATCTAACAGAAGAAGAATTAGGTCAAATCCGTCAAAAGATAGATGCTTACACTGTAGAAGGTGACCTTCGCCGTGAAGTATCTCTAAATATCAAACGTCTAATTGAAATTGGTTCTTATCGTGGTGTACGTCATCGCCGTGGCTTACCGCTTCGAGGTCAAAAAACTAAGAACAACTCTCGTACACGTAAAGGCCCGAGAAAGACAATGGCGAACAAGAAGAAATAATAAAAAGGAGGTTAGCTGATCTATGGCTCGTAAAACAAATACACGTAAGCGCCGTGTGAAAAAGAATATAGATACAGGTGTTGCACATATTCGTTCAACATTTAACAACACAATTGTAACGATTACTGATGTTCAAGGAAATGCTGTTAGCTGGAGCAGTGCAGGAGCGTTAGGTTTTAAAGGTTCCCGTAAGTCCACTCCATTTGCAGCACAGATGGCTGCAGAAGCTGCAGCAAAAGCAGCGCAGGATCATGGTGTGAAATCCTTAGAGGTTACTGTGAAAGGCCCTGGTGCTGGACGTGAAGCTGCTATTCGTTCACTTCAAGCAGCAGGTATAGAAGTAACTGCCATTCGTGACGTTACACCAGTTCCTCACAATGGTTGTCGCCCGCCAAAACGTCGTCGAGTATAATTACGGTATATTATTTGTTTATCTGTCTATAATGGTATATGATAGCTTAATAAAGTTTTATTATATGACTTTGTTAACACCATTGCATCTGACAGAAAAAGAATTACAATTGCAAGTGCAGAAACGGGACTGCCTACCTGGGGAATTTCGGTTAGACGACTGTCTAGCCGGGGTTTCGACGTTTTAAAGGAGGGTTTATGAATGATCGAAATAGAAAAACCAAAAATTGAAACAGTAGAAATCAGCGATGATGCTACTTATGGGAAATTCGTTGTAGAACCACTTGAGCGTGGATATGGTACTACACTTGGAAACTCCTTGCGTCGTATCCTATTATCTTCACTTCCTGGCGCTGCTGTAACATCTGTTCAAATAGATGGAGCACTTCATGAGTTTTCTACGGTAGAAGGCGTAGTAGAAGACGTTACGACGATTATTTTAAACCTAAAAAAGCTTGCTCTAAAAATTTATTCAGATGAAGAAAAGACGCTTGAGGTAGATGTACAGGGAGAAGGGAAAGTTACGGCTGCAGACATTATTTTTGACAGTGATGTCGAAATCTTAAATCCAGATCTTCAGATTGCTACTTTAAGTAGTAATGGACATTTGAAGATGCGTATATCAGCACAAAGTGGTCGCGGCTACCGCCCAGCAGATACAAACAATCATGAAGATCGCCCGATTGGTGTTATTCCTGTTGATTCCATCTTCACACCTGTTTCGAAAGTAACCTATCAAGTGGAAAATACCCGTGTTGGTGAGGACACTAACTTTGATAAGCTTACTTTTGATGTGTTAACAGATGGAAGCATTCGACCAGAAGAAGCTGTTTCTTTAGGAGCAAAGATTTTTACTGAACATGTTAATATCTTCGTAGGTTTAACAGATGAGGCGCAAAATGCTGAGATTATGATCGAAAAAGAAGAAGATCAAAAAGAAAAAGTCTTAGAAATGACAATTGAAGAGCTAGATTTATCTGTACGCTCCTATAATTGTCTAAAACGTGCAGGTATTAACACCGTTCAAGAATTAGCCCATAAATCTGAAGAAGATATGATGAAAGTTCGAAATCTAGGTCGTAAATCGCTAGAAGAAGTAAAACATAAACTAGAGGACCTAGGCCTTGGTTTACGAAAAGAGGATTAATATAGACATCGTTTAGAGATTCCGATTGAAGGAGGGATATTTCATGGCTAGAAAATTAGGACGTAGTACAGATCAGCGTATGGCTTTGTTACGTAACTTAGCAACAGACCTAATTATTCATGAACGTCTTGAAACAACAGAAGCAAAAGCAAAAGATTTACGTTCTGTTGTAGATAAAATGGTAACTTTAGGTAAACGCGGAGATCTTCATGCTCGTCGCCAAGCTGCTGCATTCCTATACAATGCGGAAGCTAGTGAGGACGAAGATGCAGTGCAAAAGCTATTTAATGACATTGCAAGTCGTTATGAAGATCGTCAGGGTGGATATACAAGAGTGCTAAAATTAGGACCTCGTCAAGGTGATGGGGCTAATATGGCTATTATCGAGCTTGTATAATCATATATTTACAGAACAAGCAAGGGGCAGGAGTTACTCTCTATTAAGAGTTGTACCCAAGCCCTTTTTTATTCTTAAGAGTTTTTTAAAACTATGCTTGTAATATTTTCGGTTTTGCTTTTTTAGAAGGGGCTGTCTCATAAGTTCAGTTTGCGAGGGATTAGTAAATGCAGTCTGGAATATGCTTATTTCTGTTTAGAAATGAGTATATTCCATTTGTATATACAGTGAACTGACTTTTTGGACAGTTCTTTTTTTATATTAAGGATGACTGTAAATAGAATGATTTCACCTATTATATCACCTCTCTGTTTCATCTATGATAAAATAGATATCAACTAGTATTCCCCGGGAAATAATGATTTCTAAGGAGAAATGGCGATGTCTGGCATTGAGTTTCATAATGTGTTCTTTCAATACGATGAGATTGATTCATGGATGTTAAACAATATAAATTTAAAAATAAATGAAAATGATACAGTTGCCCTCATAGGTCACAATGGATCAGGGAAATCAACAATAGCTAAATTGATGAATGGATTGATTACACCTACATCAGGCTCCATTTATGTTGGTGGACAAAAGGTTTCAAAAAAAAATATTTGGGATGTTCGAAAATCAGTAGGAATGGTTTTTCAAAATCCTGAGAATCAATTTGTTGGTACAACGGTAAAAGATGATGTTGCTTTTGGAATGGAAAATCGTGGTGTTCCAAGGGAAGAGATGTTAGTACGGATTCAACAATCTTTAGATGTAGTAGACATGCAAGGATATGATGATCACGAACCACATCATTTATCAGGTGGTCAAAAACAAAGAGTTGCTATTGCTAGTGTTTTAGCGATCCATCCAAGCATAATCGTATTAGACGAAGCCACTTCTATGCTAGATCCATTAGGTCGGCAAAAGATATTAAAGACATTACAGCACCTGAAAAAGAAATATAATATGACAATGATTATGATAACACATGATTTATATGAGGCGATGCTTGCTGATAGAATTATCGTTATGAATCAAGGTAAAGTATATTTGGATACTTCACCGCAGAAATTATTTTCTTATAGAGACGAATTAGAAGGTATTGGCTTAACGATACCCTTTACGGTTCAATTAACAGATGCATTAATGACATATGGTTATGATTTTCGCTATTATCCTATTAATATAGAGGAGCTTATTGAAGAATTATGGAAATACAATTCCATCAAGTAAATTATGTATATCAAGAAAATACTCCTTTTCAATATCATGCATTAAAAGATATAAATTTAACTATTCCGTCAGGCTCATTTACAGCCATCATAGGACATACAGGGTCTGGAAAATCTACGTTACTGCAACATATTAATGGGCTTTTACTTGCTACAGATGGATATGTTCGTATAGGAAATGTTACATTGTCTCGTCATTATAAAAGACAACATATAAAATCTTTGAGGAGTAAAATAGGCGTTGTTTTCCAATACCCTGAACATCAGTTGTTTGAAGAGACAGTGGAAAAAGATATTGCCTTTGGCCCGAAAAACTTTGGATTACCTCATTCGGAAATACAAGAACGGATTGAGCGAGTGATAGAAGCCGTAGGAATATCAAAGCATTGGTTAAATAAATCACCATTTCAACTGAGTGGAGGTCAGATGAGGCGAGTTGCGATTGCTGGTGTGTTAGCAATGAGACCTGAAGTACTAGTTCTGGACGAACCAACGGCAGGATTAGATCCAAAAGGTCAGGATGAAATTATGTCTTTGTTTTACCATTTACATAAACAACATAAATTAACCACTATATTAGTGACACATCAAATGAGAGATGCATTAGCCTATGCTGATAAAGTGATGGTTTTAAATCAGGGAATAAAGTATTTAGAAGGTCAGCCAGCAGATGTCTTTCAGCAAAATGAAGTATTAGAAAAGGTAAACCTTAAGGTACCAGAAAGTATCCAATTGATTCAAAAGCTGAATAAAAAATTTGGTTCAAATTTAACTTATCACCATCAATCTATAGACCAAATGGCAAAGGAAATAGCCACACTCTTAAAGGGGTATCATAAGAGATGAAGCCATCAATCATTATTGGACAATATTTACCTGGGCAATCGTTATTGCATCGATTGGACCCACGTACTAAATTGTTGTCTGTTCTTTGTTTTGTTATCGTTATTTTCTTTGCGAATAATTGGTCTAGTTATAGTTTGTTAACTGGTTTATCTTTGCTTGCTGTATGGATATCAAAGATTCCGCTGACTTACCTTTTAAAAGGAATGACTCCTGTTTGGTTTTTTGTCGTTTTTACTTTTTTTATTCAATTATTTTTAAGGAAAGAAGGAACTTTACTTTTCGAACTTGGTTTTGTAACTATATATGAAAATGGCATACGTCAAGGAACTTTTATTGCCTTACGTTTTTTCTTACTATTCCTTATTGCTTCACTTCTTACATTGACTACTTCGCCGATGGAGTTGACAGATGCATTGGAAGACCTATTAGCCCCATTGAAAAAGTGGAAGTTTCCTGTTCATGAGTTGTCTTTGATGATGTCTATATCTTTACGCTTTATCCCGACGTTGATGGAAGAAACTGAAAAAATATCCAAAGCACAAGCTTCTCGTGGAGTCGACTTTAAAACAGGTAAGTTAAAAGATAGAATATATGCCATTGTACCATTATTAATCCCCCTCTTTATCAGTGCTTTTAAACGTGCTGAAGAATTGGCGATGGCTATGGAAGCACGAGGTTATCAAGGAGGAGAAGGTAGAACAAAACTAAGAAAATTAATTTTTACTAGGCTTGATATACAATTTATTTGCCTTTATTCGATCGCTCTTATCATGTTTTTTTATATTATATTGTAATAGAGGTGCTAATTCTCATGCGATTAAAAGTAGTAGTATGCTATGACGGTACCTTATTTTCAGGTTATCAAGTTCAACCAAATGCCCGTACGGTACAAGGTGAGATTGAGAGGGTACTTAAAAAAATGCATAAAGGTGAGTCCATTCGGATACACGCATCTGGCAGAACAGATCAAGGTGTACATGCAATGGGACAAGTTTTTCATTTTGATAGTGTATTGAAGATCCCTCCAAAAAATTGGGAAAGAGCTCTTAATACCATGCTGCCGGATGACATACAAGTACAATCCGTGCAACGAGTATCAGATGATTTTCATGCACGATTTGATGTAGAAGAAAAAGAGTATCGTTACATGCTTTACCATCAGCAAACGTTAAATGTATTTCAACGAAACTATGCTTGTTTTGTCTTAGAAACCTTGAATATAGAGGAGATGAGAAAAGCCTGCAGGTATTTAATTGGAACACATGATTTTTCTTCTTTTTGTGCTGCAAACAGTACAGTGAAAGGGGATAAAGTTCGAACGATTATAGAAGCAAGTATCGAGTGCGAAAACAATAAGATTCAATTTTCTATTAAAGGAACAGGCTTTTTATACAATATGGTTCGTATTATTGTAGGAACGTTGATCGAAATAGGAAAAGGTAATAGGCAGCCATACGACATGCAAACTATTATGCAAGCTAAGGATCGTACTTATGCTGATAAAACAGCGCCATCACAGGGATTGTATTTATGGGAAGTCATTTATGAAAAGAATGAATAAAAGCCATTTATAAAAACAACGATTCCTTGTGTTTTATCTATTGACATTAACCCTCTTATAGTATATTATGATCTATGGCATTTTATTTTCTATACCACGATTAGCCCCGGAAAGTTAATTCGTGTTAGAATATAAATTCGGATGAAACGATTGACAGAATGAAATATAGGAGGTACCAATCATGCGCACAACTTTCATGGCAAATGAAAATAACATTGAACGCAAATGGTTTGTTGTGGATGCAGAAGGTCAAACGCTAGGACGCCTAGCAAGTGAAATTGCATCAATCCTTCGCGGAAAGCATAAACCAACATATACACCGCATGTTGACACTGGTGATCATGTGATCATTATCAATGCGGACAAAATTGAATTGACAGGTAAAAAACTAAGCGATAAGTTATACTATCGTCACTCTAATCACCCAGGTGGTTTAAAATCTCGTACAGCTAATGAAATGCGTACAAATTACCCTGAGCAAATGTTAGAGCTTACGATTAAAGGTATGTTACCTAAAGGAAGCCTTGGGCGTAAAATGGGCAAGAAATTACACGTATATAGAGGCTCTGAGCATAAACATGAAGCACAAAAACCAGAAGTTTACGAACTTCGCGGATAATTAAAAGGAGGTTATATAGTGGCACAAGTACAATATTACGGTACCGGACGCCGTAAAAAATCAACTGCTCGAGTACGTTTAGTTCCAGGTTCTGGACGTATCGTTGTGAATAAACGTGATGCGGAAGCTTACTTCCCATATGAAACACTTCGTACTATTATTAAACAACCATTAGCTGCTACAGAAACAGAAGGTAGCTATGATGTACTAGTAAACGTAGATGGTGGAGGGTTCACTGGTCAAGCTGGTGCAATCCGTCATGGTGTTGCTCGTGCATTGTTAGAAGCAGATCCTGAATATCGCGGAACGCTTAAGCGTGCTGGATACTTAACTCGTGACGCTCGTGCGAAAGAACGTAAGAAATACGGTCTTAAAGGCGCTCGTCGTGCACCACAGTTCTCTAAGCGTTAATATTTGCAACCCAACCCTCTCTTTTTATAAAAAGAGAGGGTTTTTTGTATGGTATACAGGGATTTTAACGCAAACCTACCAAACAAATACGTCAAGCTAAAGGTGAAGAGCATGGTTTTCATAATATCTCCTCTCATGGATTTTGAAGGCGACAATACTCAACAAAAATAGTGTTAAGCAAAAACAAGAAAATATTTCAAAATATATAATATTTTAGTATAATTAATATTACATTAGGACATAGCGTATATATGGATATTGTGTACATGAAAAAACAAGGGGGAGATTGTGTGAAAAAGTATATAGGCATACTTGCAGTCATGTTATCTCTAGGATTTTTGTTGGCAGCATGTGGCGACAATAATGAAAACGGCGGAGAAGATGGAGCTGACGGATGGGTTGAAAATGTAACCATTTTAACTGGTGGAGAAAATGGTGTTTACTTCCCGTTGGGGGTAGCTATGGCTGAAATTATGGACGAGAATGTCGATGGCGTGAGCGCTACAGGTGTAGCAAGTGGTGCATCTGTTGTAAACTCTAACGAATTAAATGATGGTGAAGCAGAGTTTGCATTGGTACAAAACGATATTGCCTATAATGCACATCAAGGTGAAAAAATGTTTGAGGAAGTAGTAGATGGCTTTAGCGGTGTTTTCACTATCTATCCAGAAACGATTCAAATTGTGACATTAGCAGACAGCGGTATCCAAACAGTTGAAGATTTAGAAGGTAAGCGTGTTGCTGTTGGGGATGTGGGATCTGGTACAGAAGCGAATGCTAAGCAAATACTAGAAGCACATGATATTACGTATGATGATATTAGTGCAGAGTGGATGGGGTTTGGTGATGCATCTACCAACCTTCAGGATGGCAACATTGATGCAGCATTTGTTACAGCTGGTACACCTACAGGAAGTATTCAAGAGCTAGCAGCAAGTACAGATATCCGTATTGTAAGTATTTCTTCTGATAAAATTGATCAACTGGAAGAAGAATATCCTTATTACACAAGAGAAGAGCTAGATGAAAATACTTATGAAAATTTTGATGCAACTGCAACGACTGTAGCCGTTCAAGCAATGTTAGTTGTACGAAGTGACTTACCAGAAGATCAAGTGTATGAGTTAACCAAGTCGATTTTTGAGAACACCGAAGCAATGGAGAATGCACATGAACGTGGAAAGGATTTAACCATTGATACGGCTCAAAATGGTATGTCTATTGATTTACATCCAGGAGCTGAAAAATACTACAATGAACAATAACACATACTTAAATAAAATAGAAAAGGCATTGCTAAACAGCAATGCCTTTTTCGAACGGAAAATCTACTTGTTTTTGGTTATAGGATGCCTTTTCCTGTTATACGTTTTTATTCATATGCAGAGCCCAAGATACGTCCTATTCATAATGGAAGAGAAGACAGAAGATATATTATGGAGCAGTCTTGTTAAGAAGAACGAATGGTTTGAACATGAATATATTCACTCTGTTGAGAAATCGCCTGTTATAGAAAAGTTCAGAGTCACGTCGTCGAGTGACATAGTCATCATGGAAAGCTGGACCAAATCCTTTGGTGCTGGTTTACCATATGAACACGAGGGAACAGTAGAATTAAAAAACGGGTTTTACATAACGAAAGACTTAAATCGACCAATACATGGTGGTGCCTTAATCATGAAGCCATCTGATTTATATCCTCATGTTTTTCGTTTTCAAGATCAAGAGCTATTTTTATCAGAAGAACCTTTTGTGAAAAAAATCATTCGTATCGATGTACAAAAAATAAAATGGTACGAATTTTGGCGGCGGTTCTAATACGAAATAATTTTAAATAAATAAAGAACTTATATAAAAGAGAGGAATGACGCTATGGATGAGAATCAAAAAAAGATGGTACAGGAGCTAGAAGGAAGTGATCGAGAATTAAAAAACTATTGGGCTTTGATTACTTTATCTGCAGCAATATTTCTATCTGCTTTTCACTTATATGTAGCAGGTTTTGGTCTGCCAGGTATCGGGTCTAAAACTTTCTTGATTTTACATTTGACGGTGGGGCTTTTGTTAGTCTTTTTGCTATATCCTATTAAAAAAGGACTTAGTCAATCTACTGTCCCTTGGTATGATATTTTGTTTACTTTGATTACTTTATTTGTAGGGATATACATTATTCAAAATCAAACATCTTCCTCGATAATGTCTGGTCGACCAACAGAAATGGACTTGTTTTTTGGGTTAGCGCTTATTGTTTTAGTTTTAGAAGCAACCAGACGAGTTGTAGGAAAGCCACTTGTGATTATTGCTTCTATTTTTATCGCCTACTTCTTTTTAGGTGAATATATGCCAGGCCAGTTTTTCCATAACCGTGGGGATTTTGAGCGGTTTGTCTATGAAATTACTTATCGGAACAATGGTATTTTTGGGACTCCTATTTATGCGTCAGCCCAATTTGTCTACATCTTTATTTTATTTGGAGCGATTTTAGAATCAACTGGTGCAGGAAGAATGTTTATTGACTTAGCTCTTCGCTCATTCGGTAAATATAAAGGTGGACCAGCCAAAGCTGGCGTTGTTGCAAGTGGTATGATGGGGAGTATTTCAGGAAGTTCAACAGCAAATGCAGTGACAACTGGGACGTTTACCATTCCATTAATGAAAAAAGTAGGCTTTAAACCACATGTTGCTGGCGGGGTGGAGGTAGCCGCCTCTTCCAGTGGTCAGTTCTTACCTCCAATCATGGGAGCAGCAGCCTTTATTATGGTTGAGTTTACAGGTATTCCATATTATCAAATTATTCAAAGTGCCATCATCCCAGCTGTACTAGCATATATTGGAATCTTGTTCATGGTACATTTTGAGGCATCTAAGCATGACATAACCGGAATGAATAAAAAGGATTTAGCTTCAGGCAGAAAATTATTACTCCAACAGGGATATTTAATTATTCCGATTATTGTCTTATTGTATTACTTAGTCTATGAGCGTGTTTCTGTAAACAATTCTGCTTTCTTCTCTATCATTATCTTGCTGGTATTAGCTGTCTTTGCCCATCGTTTTAAGGCAAGCTTTGGCAGGACGCTTATATACGCAGTGGTTCTGCTTGGGATTGCTTATGGTTTTCAGTTTTTAGTAAATGTCATTAATAGTGGGTTATATTCTTTAAATGACGTATTTAACATGAGCTTCTTTAGTGTAGAAACGATTCGTTGGAAACCGGAAATAACAATCTTAATTTTATCAGGTATTGTGATCGCATTACTTTTTGCTGTTTTTCAGAACAAAAAAAAGATTGATGCCGCCCCTGTTCGTTTTGGATGGAAGCAAACCTTAGCAGGTTTTGAAACCGCTGCAAGAAATGCTTTATCCATAATTGTGGCCTGTGCTACAGCAGGTATATTAATCGGTGTGATTACTACATCTGGACTCTCGACAAAGTTTACTAGAATTGTAATTAACTTCTCAGAAACCCTTACGAATGCATTGCCGAGTTTCCTTGTAACAGATAACACACAGTTATATTTTGCACTGATTTTAACAGTGTTTGCCTGTTTATTATTAGGATTAGGTCTACCGACAACGGCTACTTATGTCGTATTAGCTGCTATTGTTGCACCAATTTTAACCGACATGGGTGTTCATATTTTAATTGCACACTTGTTTGTCCTTTATTATGGTGTCCTAGCGGATGATACTCCGCCTATTAACTTACCAGCATATGCGACAGCTGGAATTGCAAACGCAGGACCTGTACGAACAGGTATACAAGGTTTTAAATATGATGCAGCAGCTTTATTACTACCTTTTGTCTTTACCATGAATCCAACTATTTTATTTTTGACAGATGCAAGTTGGTATGAGGTAATATGGGCGATTATCACTGCAACTATCGGCATGATTGCTTTTGCTTCGTTTATTCAAAACTGGTTTATTCAACGATATCGTTGGTTTGAAAGAATACTAGCTCTAGTTTCTGCTCTTTTATTTATTCAAAGTAATTTAGTTACAGATATGATTGCTGTAGGATTTATGGCATTGTTATTCTTATTACAATCTATACGGTCTAACTCTAAAAAAGATATTCACCCTACACCTATGTAGAAACCGGCCAAAGGAAGCTTGAGTAGATGTCGCACTTTTGCCCTTGGGTGAAAGCGAGTATTTTTCCACAGCGGAGATATAGCGCTCATTTTGTAAAAGACTAAGTGCTAACCAAGTTTTTCTTATATCCTGTTAAATCAATTGTTTCTCCTACTATTAGATGCTGCTAAATAGATTTCGGATTGCTTGATATTCTTGGCATAACCTCGTCGCTTGTCCCATATAGTTAAATACAGGAAAGCCTATAGGGGGAGAATGCGTATGCCAAGCATAGTCAAGGTTGTATTATGGTTAATTGGATTGTTTTTGTTGATCATCTTAATGCAGTATCCGATGCAACGATCTTTGGATTCATGGCAATCATGGTCACTTCCACTTGCAGGGAAAACGGTAGTGATTGATCCTGGTCACGGTGGTGTAGATGGTGGTGCTGTGGGTGACGATAATACCTTGGAAAAAGATATTACATTAGCAGTGTCTAATATGCTTCGAGACTATCTACAGCAAGCGGGAGCTGTCGTTTATTTAACGAGAGAAGGAGATTATGATCTTGCAGAAGAAGATACCCAAGGTTATTCCAAAAGAAAAGTAGAAGATATTCATCAAAGGGTTGCATTTATTAAAGAAAAAGAAGCAGATTTATTCGTTAGTGTTCATTTAAATGCTCTGCCGAATAAAAAATGGAAAGGTGCGCAAACTTTTTATTTCCCGGGAAAAGAAAAGAATGAGTTGCTTGCTACATCAATACAGGATGAGATTATTCGTAATTTAGAAAATACGAATCGAAAAGCATTACCTCTTCATCAAATATTTTTACTAAAATATGCAGAAACGACAGGAGCTTTAGTTGAAATTGGTTTTTTGTCAAATAGTGAAGAGAGAGGATTGTTAAAAACGAGAAGGTATCAACAAAAAATGGCCGCAAGTATTTATGAGGGTATTCTTCATTACGTTATGGTAAATAAAAAAGAACAAGGATAGTGTATCTTCATTCTGCTTGGTATAGTATAAGACGAATTTGTGTTATACTAGCAATAGATTCATACTAATAATTGAGGTGACTATTTTGCTTACGGAACAACACGTGCTAGAATTGTTGCATAAGATGAAGGATCCATTTTTACATAAAACATTTAAGGAAACAGAGGGGATCGAAGAGGTTTCCATTAAGGAAGAAAAAAAACATGTTAGCGTAAAATTGGCTATTGCTAAGACGAACACAGCAGAACAAATGCAATTGCAGCAAGAGTTGGTAGCTGCATTAAAACAATTAGGTGCTGTTACAGTCGGATTAAGATTTTCTCAACTTCCGGAAGAAACTATTGCCAAGTATCAACCAACATCTGAAGAAAGACCATCTTTATTAAGTGAAAATTCAAAAACAAAATTTTTAGCTATTGCAAGTGGTAAAGGTGGTGTAGGAAAGTCAACGGTTACTGTTAATACAGCGGTAGCATTAGCTAGACTAGGTAAAAAAGTAGGAATTATTGACGCAGATATCTACGGATTTAGTGTTCCTGATATGATGGGTGTAGAAGAGCGCCCTAAATTAAAAGGTAATAAAATTATTCCAGTGGAGCGATTTGGCGTGCAAATCATGTCCATGGGCTTTTTTGTTGAAGACAATTCACCTGTTGTTTGGCGTGGTCCGCGTTTAGGGAAAATGCTAAAAAGTTTTTTCAAAGAGGTAGTTTGGGATGATTTAGACTATTTATTATTAGACTTACCTCCAGGAACTGGAGATGTAGCATTAGATGTTCATAATTTAATACCTTCTTCTAAAGAATTAATTGTCACAACACCTCACCCAACAGCTGCTTTTGTTGCTGCAAGAGCAGGACAAATGGCAATAGATACCGACCATGAAATACTTGGTATTATTGAGAACATGTCTTACTTTGAAAGTAAAGTTACTGGGGAGAAGGAATATGTATTTGGAAAAGGTGGAGGGGACAAGCTAGCTGATGTCCTCCATACAAGCGTTATTGGACGCTTGTCACTACAGCAGCCATTCGAAGAAGAAGGTGTTTTTGCTCCATCCGTATATCAAGAAGAGCATCCAAACGGAAAGGAATACCTAGAGATTGCTCAAAAAATATTAGACGAGATGTAAGTAATATAGTGGAGCGTTTTTCTAAACGCTCCACTTTTTTACTTATGACTGCTACTGTCCACCACCTTCAGATTGGCCGCCCCCTTGGCCGCCACCTTCTCCTTGTTTACCTCCGTCGCCTGACTGGCCTCCGCCACTAGGTTTCATTTCTTCAGCAGCTTTTAAAATGATTTCTGACATTTTTGCTTTAAACATTGGGGAATTGAAGGTTTCTTCCATTACTTTTTGTAAATGTTCTCGAAACTGCTGCCCTGTAAGAACTTTTGTTATTTGCTGCTCCATTTCAGGATTACTTAATACCTCTATTAATTTTTTTTGGAATTCCGGATCACTCATTAACCCTTTCATGACATCCTCGTGTTGTTCTTGCAAGGCTTTAGCGAATGATTCCACGAACTTCGGGTCTTCAAACATTTTAGTCCAAAATTCTTTTCCTTTATCTGAAGACAAAGCTTCTTCAATCGATGTTTTAACGATTTTAGAATCAATCACATAGGTTTTTTGCATATCATCACTGGATAAGACCTCTGTGATTGCTTTTTTACCATCATCTGTACTCAATATATCTGTCACCATTTTTTTCGTTCCTTCATATTCACCTTCTTGATTACTGGTGTTATTGTTGCCTCCGCAACTGGTCAAAACGAATAAGGTGAGTAAAATAATAAGAAAATATCGATATTGCATGATATATCGCTACCTTTCGTTAATGGTATAGCTATTTTAGAATCACTGATTAAAATAAGCCGCTATTAATAATATGGTGACATTTAAATTTTATATGTATTTAAAGCGAAAAAAAGTCGTGTTCATGGTAAAATGTTTTCATGTAGAATTGCTATAACTAGGAGGATATATTTTGAAAAGCCGTGATGTAGTTCGTTTGTTTTTTTCTACGCTATTAATAGGTGGTATGTCGACATTAATCACCAGTTTTTTTGTGAAAACTGATTCCTATAAGGAGTTTTTAAACCCATTTAACTGGTTTGAAATTCTAGGTTTACTTATTTTTTTTATCGCTCTAGGTTTTGTATTTAGCTTAATTAGTCAAATGGGGTATTTTGCATACTTAACTGTAAATCAATTTGCCCTTGGTTTAT
This sequence comes from Gracilibacillus sp. YIM 98692, assembly GCF_010993965.1. Classification (GTDB taxonomy): domain Bacteria; phylum Bacillota; class Bacilli; order Bacillales; family Amphibacillaceae; genus Gracilibacillus. Next base: position 60,110 of record NZ_WIXM01000022.1, read on the forward strand.
TTCGCGGTGTTTGGCCGATGATTCAAATGGCTCTTATTGCTTTTACTCTGTTTGATTTAGTTTATTTTCGGTATAACGCAGCGGGTAATGAATCATTAATGCCATATTTATTAACGGCCATTGTATTATTTGTTACTGGTTGGATCGTAGCGGGTATAAAAGCAAAGAAAACGAATAAAAAAGCTTTTATACCAGCCTTATTTTTTATGATTGTGGTTACCACTATTGAATGGGTGCCAGGCTTAAGAACAAGTGGAGGGGACTATGCATGGTTAATGATTGTCCCTTTAGTTTTGTGTAACACTTATCAACTTCTTATTTTGCATCGATTCACGAAAAAATAGACCCTAATGAAGGGTCTATTTTAGTTTGTTAATTCCTCTTGTTTTGATTCCGCTTGAGTTATCATTTCGGAGATAGTGGTTAATTCCATGCCTCGCTGTTTAATCTCTGGAATAATAGTCGATAAAGCTTTATCTGTTTGCTTGACTGCATCCGACGCATGCAATAATACTATGTCACCATTACTTGCATTAGATAATACATGCTCTTTAATAACATCTGTGCCAGGGTTTTCCCAATCATTAGGGTTGATGCTCCAATGAATGACTTTAAACCCTTGATTTTCTGCTATAGAAAGTACATCTTTATTAATATGACCGTTTGGAGGCCTTAATAAGTATACATCTTCGAATCCCAATTTTCGGAATGTGTCTTTAGCTTTTAACATATCTCGTCTAATTGCCTCGGTATCTTGTTCTACATATGACTTATATTGGTATCCCAACATTCCAATTTCATGCTTATCTTCTGCAATTTTTTCCAATAAATCTGGATGACGTTCCGCCCATTCTCCACTTAAGAAAAAAGTAGCTCTTACATCATTTTGCCTCAATTCCTCTAAAATAGGATCTAATTTTTCATTTCCATAATGTATATTAAATGTTAAGGAGATGGAGGAGTGTTCTGAGTCCCCAGCACTTAAAGCTTTAGGTGCATCTTGATTAGAAAAAACAGTTGGGGTGTAATTAGTTTCTAAAAATAAGAACAATGCTACAAAAAATGCGATTGGTACTAATAAGAATAGTTTCTTTTCTTTTTTTATATCAATGATATACAGTTGCTTCATGAATTCCCTCCTTCATTTTTCCTCATAAAGACAAGCCTAATTCATTCTATGAAGGATAATCATTAAATATGTTGTCTAAAAATGTTTAAATTTAGAAAAATGAAGGAATATAGTACGTAACGATATTACAGTATCATTAATAGGAGTGAAAGTATGTTAGGTTTACTGATAAATGATGAAGAACAAAGTGAATTGCAATTTGTCATAAAAAGAGAATTAGATGAGTTATTATTAGATTTAGAGGATCATCGAATTGATCAAGTGGTGAAGCAAGCAATGCGCGAAAGGTACAAAGTATTATTTCAATTATTTCGAAGAGTTGCTAGTAATGATGATATCGTGAAATATGTACCAGATAGAGTGAAAATTGAATAAAGGTTGAGAATAGGGTATTATATCAGGTTGTGAAATAAAGTACCTCTTTAAAAGTTAATTTTAAACCTGTGTTATGATGCTGGAGCGATAACGTTTAGGGTGCATCTAAAAAAATTCTAAAATACCCTTGTCATTATACAAAGGTTATGGTATATTATCACTTGTCGTTGATAAAGACATACACGCATTCCCCAATAAAGGGCACAAAAATTCAAAAAGTTATTGACAATCTACTCAAAGCGTGATATATTATGTCTTGTCGCAAAAAAACGACAAAAATTGATCTTTGAAAACTGAACAAAACAACCAGTATGTTAAGTACATGCTAGCTTATAAAAGCGAGCAAACGTTAAAGAACAGTTAAGAAACAAACTTTTTTGGAGAGTTTGATCTTGGCTCAGGACGAACGCTGGCGGCGTGCCTAATACATGCAAGTCGAGCGCGGGAAGCTAACAGATCCCTTCGGGGTGACGTTAGTGGAACGAGCGGCGGACGGGTGAGTAACACGTGGGCAACCTGCCTGTAAGGTCGGGATAACTCCGGGAAACCGGGGCTAATACCGGATAATACTTTTCTTTGCATAAAGAAAGGTTAA
>NZ_WIXM01000023.1 GCF_010993965.1 Gracilibacillus sp. YIM 98692
TAAGGTGAAACACCCTGAAACCCGAAGACAAGAAGGCACTATTTAATTCCTGTTTTCTACTCTACCCTGGAAAGCGAGTGTTTTCCGCAGCGGTGATTTAGCACTTATCCCTAATCGTACATATTGTATATATACCCCAATCAGTTTCTGTCGCAGTTTGGTACTACTGTGTTAGAAAAGAACAAACTATTTGAAAATAGATTTTTAAAATTAAATGGTTAAATTTTTTAATCATCGGATAACCTATTTTTTATCAAGAAGATTATATGTTTTTTATAATTCGTAATCCATTATTTCTCATTCCTTCTATCCTTAGATTGTTGCATTTCATGTACTGAAAACTTATAATATGAAAGTAGAACTTTGAGCGATATAGAAATTGGACATAGATTTCAAGATAAAGGAGTTGCTGAATGTTGAGTATGCAGGAGTTAACACCAGATAAACTAGACGAAATGGCGTTAATTGATGTAGCGGCAGTTGTATTAAAAGAAGAAAATAAGGCAATGGATTTCCGCGATATCTTTGAGCGAGTTGCTTCTTTAAAAGGATTTACAGAAGAACAGAAAGATGCATGGATTGCGCAGTTTTATACCGATTTAAATATTGATGGACGTTTTATGACAAAGGGTTCTAACCTATGGGGGCTTAAGCGCTGGTACCCAGTCGAAGAAATCGATGAAGATATTACGCCTGTTCCGAAGAAGAAACGCAAGAAAAAAGCAGCGAAGAAGAAGAAGAAGAAACCTGCTCCGGTAGAACCTAGTACTGATGATTTAGATGAGTCCGCTGTAGAACCCAAGATTATGGATTTTGACGATGAAGATGTGGTTGCAGATGACCTAGATGATTTTGATTTTGACGAAGATGATTTAGAAGATTTGGATGATAGCGAAGAAGATTTTGAAACAGAGGAAGAGGAAGAGAAATAAGTTCTTACTCACTCTTGACTTTCCAAACTGATCTGAGTACAATTTTACTTGGGCTCCATAATAGAGTGGAAAGTTTACAGCGTTCCCCTGGAAAAGGGGAGCGCTTTTTATTTTTACGAAGCCGTATTAATTGTCCTACTTCATTGTTTTTCTCTAGGATTTAAGCACATACTGTCATGAAAAACAATGATACTAAGCTATAAATAGAAAATAATTCAACAGAAAGAGGGATACAACGTGACGAAATATATCTTTGTAACAGGTGGTGTCGTCTCATCCATTGGGAAGGGGATAACGGCAGCATCATTGGGGCGTTTATTAAAAAACAGAGGATTGAAAGTAACGATTCAAAAGTTTGACCCCTATATCAACGTGGATCCAGGTACCATGAGTCCTTATCAGCATGGGGAAGTTTTTGTTACAAATGATGGAGCAGAAACGGACTTAGATTTAGGTCATTACGAGCGTTTTATTGATATCAACCTTAATAAGTACAGCAATATTACAACAGGTAAGATTTATTCTACTGTTATTAAGAAAGAGCGCCGCGGAGATTACCTTGGTGGAACAGTTCAAGTCATCCCGCACATTACCAATGAAATAAAGGACAAGGTATTCCAAGCAGGAAAACAAACAAACGCAGATATCGTCATTACCGAGATAGGCGGTACGGTTGGTGACATTGAATCCTTGCCATTTATTGAAGCAATTCGTCAAATAAAAAGTGACATCGGTCGCGAAAATGTGATGTATATTCACTGTACGTTAGTGCCTTATATTCAAGCGGCAGGAGAACTCAAAACGAAGCCGACCCAGCATAGTGTGAAAGAATTGCGTTCTTTAGGCATTCAGCCAGACGTGATCGTATTAAGAACAGAAAAAGAAATCGCGCAAGAAATGAAAGAGAAAATTGCTTTGTTCTGTGATATTAATGAAAAAGCAGTAGTAGAAGCTGGAGATGCAGATACTTTATATCATGTACCTTTGAAAATGCAAGAGCAAAAATTAGATCAATTAACATGTGACCATTTTGGATTAGATTTCGGTACTCCAGATATGACAGAATGGAATCAGTTAGTAGAGCGTGTGTTAAACTTATCGAAGAAGACAACGATTGGATTAGTCGGAAAGTATGTAGAGCTTCCAGATGCATATATCTCTGTTGTAGAAGCGTTGAAGCATGCAGGGTTCTCTCATGACGCAGATGTCGATGTGAAATGGATCAATGCGGAAGAAATAACACAAGAAAATGTACAAGCTGAGCTAGCGGATGTAGATGGTGTTTTAGTGCCAGGTGGTTTTGGAGATCGAGGCATTGAAGGGAAAATCGAAGCCATTCGCTATTCCAGAGAAAATAAAGTACCATTTTTAGGCATTTGTTTAGGTATGCAATTAGCGACCGTTGAATTTGCTCGTCATGTATTAGGATTAGAAGGCGCTCATTCGGCAGAAATTGATCCGTCAACGCCACATCCAATCATTGATTTACTTCCAGAACAAAAGGATGTTTCAGATATGGGGGGTACTTTGCGTTTAGGCATTTATCCATGTCGATTAAAAGACGGTACGAAAACAAAAGCAGAGTATGGCAATGAAGATATTGTTTATGAACGCCATCGTCATCGCTTTGAGTTTAACAACCAGTATCGTGACCAAATGGAGGATAATGGATTTATCTTTTCTGGAACAAGTCCTGATGAAAAACTAGTGGAAACGATCGAGCTGGATGATCATCCATGGTTTGTTGCATCTCAGTTCCATCCGGAATTTAAATCTCGTCCGACACGACCACAGGAATTATTTAAAGGATTTATCGGAGCATCTGTTCTATCAAAATAACAGTAGAAGCAGCATAGTGGTAGATATCATTATGTTGCTTTTTTCTATAAAAAAAGATATGAAATGCCAATTGATGTATTTTTTCTACACAAAATAAAAGAAACATGAATAAGAATGAAAGGATTTTTTTAAGATATATCGAATAATTTATAATATTGAATCTTTTTTAGAGAGAGAAAAATTAATCTCAATCGAACAATAAAGATAGGATAAATACGAAATAAGAAATGAGGGAGCAGTCTGAACATGGAAAAACAAGTGCTTGTTGTAGATGATCAAATAGGGATTCGACTATTACTCGAAGAAGTTATATCCCAAGAAGGATATAAGGTGGAACAAGCTGTAAACGGAAAAGAAGCATTAGATAGCGTCAAAGAACAGCAACCAGATTTGTTAGTATTAGATTATAAATTGCCTATTATCAATGGATATGAAGTACTTAAGCAACTGGAGGAAGAAGGAATAAACGTTCCAACCATTGTGATGAGCGGATTGCCAGACCGAGCAAAAGAAGACATGAAGGAATTCCAAAATGTTAAAGCATATTCTAGCAAACCCTTTCAATTAAATGATATGAGGGAATTAGTGAATTCTATATTAGCCGAATAAAGATAAGTTTTAGGAATGATACATATTATTTTTTTAAAAGTAAAAGATTTTATTGTTCAACATAAATGTTTTTTATATTAAGTTTTTGTAACGTTTTTTTTACAAATATAGGCAGGGTAAGACAAAAGTTTTAATAAACTTTTGCCAGTAAACGATTACATTTGATTGTTTTGTTGCACCTTTTCGAAGTAATTGGTATTCTATTTATGGATGCAATCTATCGTTCCATAGATCGGTTGTTTATCAATGTAGATTTACATATCCAAAGGAGGAGCAAACAATGCCATTAGTATCAATGAAAGAGATGCTAGAAGAAGCAAAAGCTAATCGATATGGGGTTGGTCAATTTAATATTAACAACCTTGAGTATGCTCAAGCTATTTTACAAGCTGCAGAAGAAGAGAAGTCACCAGTCATTCTTGGTGTATCTGAAGGTGCAGGTCGCTATGTAGGTGGATTCAAAGTGATTGTAGCAATGGTAAAATCCTTAATGGAAGAATATGGGACTACAGTTCCAGTTGCGATTCACTTAGATCATGGTTCTAGTTTTGAAGCTTGTGCAAAAGCGATCCATGCAGGATTCACTTCTGTTATGATTGATAAATCTCATGATCCATTCGAAGAAAACGTAAAAGAAACTTCACGAGTTGTAGAACTTGCACACTTCCATGGTGTATCTGTAGAAGCAGAGCTTGGAACTGTTGGTGGACAAGAAGATGACGTTGTAGCAGACGGTGTAATCTACGCAGATCCAAAAGAATGTCAAGAGCTTGTAGAACGTACAGGTATTGACTGCTTAGCACCTGCATTAGGTTCTGTACACGGCCCTTACAAAGGTGAGCCAAACTTAGGGTTCAAAGAAATGGAAGAAATCGGTTCTGCTGCAAGTGTACCATTAGTACTTCACGGCGGTACTGGTATTCCAGTAAAAGATATTCAACGTGCGATCTCTTATGGAACTTCAAAAATTAACGTAAATACAGAAAACCAAATCGCTCAAACAAATGCAGTTCGTGAAACACTGAAGAACGATACGGAAGTATATGATCCACGTAAATACTTAGGACCAGGACGCGAAGCTATTAAAGAAACAGTAATCGGCAAAATGCGTGAATTTGGTTCTTCTAACCAAGCGAAATAATTGCATTATATGCATCACAAAAAGCTGTTCCCGCATGCGGGAACAGCTTTTTTGTCACAACAGAAAGTATAAAATTTGTTCGTAATATCCAAAAAACGCTCACTGCGGGGTCTTCACACAGCTTCCGAAAGACCCCACAGGATGCACCTGCGTCTAGTAAAGCTTCGAAGTAGGCTTCCTCGGTGCAAGGGAACAAAGATGTTATTTCAAGTAGCCCCTGGCTGAGGTGCTGCCCCGGCAAAGAAGACACTGCGAAAGCGACCAAAGGAAGCTTGAGTAGATGTCGCACTTGTGCCCTTGGGTGAAAGCGAGTGTTTTCCGCAGCGGTGGTTTAGCACTCATACTTAACCGTATATATCATTTTGTAATAAGGTGAATTGATAGCCTTTCTCACGAATTTTTTTTATCATTTCTGGGAGTATATCAACTGTTTGTCTGAGTTCATGTAAAAGAATAATAGCTCCGTCTTCTAGATTGTCAATCACGTTATCTATAATCTGCTGTGGATCGCATTTCAGTTCCCAATCAATGGACGCGACCCTCCACATTACTGTTGTTAAGTTTAGCGCTTCAGCTGCTTGAATCGTTTCCTTATTGTACTGACCAAATGGAGGTCGAAAGAAGGTCACTTTTTGACCTGTAATTCTTTCAATTTTTGATACACTGTTAGACAGTTGTTTATATTGCTGTTCATATGTGAGCATCTGTAAATTAGGATGATTAATCGTATGAGTACCAATTATATGCCCTTCATCTAAAACCCTTTTCCATGGTCTTTTCTCATATAGAAGCCTGGTTTGCCAAAAGAATACAGCAGGCGCATTTTCTTGTTTTAATATATCTAATATTTCATTCAAAACACTGCTTGGTCCATCATCAAATGTTAAGACGACGGACTTTGGATGATTGGAACAAATACTTGTCATGACTTTTGAATCTGATGAGTCGTACACGACCCTTGATTGATCAACCACTCATGGACTTTTTATTCTCACTATTATCATCCCTTCTGTCAATTTATTTTAAGGTAATTTTGAAATTTGTTTACAGTGGATCCATAAGTTAAATGGAACTTGTCATCATCGAATTTTTCAGGGATATCGTCAAAAACGACTTTTCCATCTTTTAATGCAATTAAGCGGGTGGCATAACGTTTTGCTAGTTCCACATCATGGACGTTTATAATCGTTAATAATTGAAGACGATGGTGCATTTCTTGAATTAATTGAAAGATATGATTGGAAATGCCAGGATCTAAGCTCGATACCGGTTCGTCCCCGAGAAATACAGCAGGTTGTTGTAATAAAGCTCTCGCAATACCAACACGCTGTTTTTGTCCGCCGCTTAATTGTTCTACCTTTCTATCTATTTGTGTCATTAAACCGACATCATCTATAATTTGTTTAGCACGTTTTATTTCATCATCTGTAAACCAACCAATTAAATTTTTAAAAGTAGAACGATATCCAAAGGTACCAGTCATGACATTTTGAATGACAGTTAGTCGAGGGATAAGGTTAAAGTGTTGAAAGATCATTCCCATTTTTCGTCGAACTTGTCGTAACTGCTCCTCGTTCATTTTGGAAAGAGGCTGATCTTGCCAATACACTTCGCCATGTGTCGGCTTTTGCAGACCGTTTATACAGCGAATCAATGTAGACTTTCCCGCACCACTTTTTCCTAAAATACAGACGAATTCCCCGTTGTTGAACGAAAGATTGATATCAGACAATGCTTTTTCCTGACTGTTATCATATTGTACGGATACATTTTTTATATTTAACATGTTTTCACCTCATATATTACAGGGAAGTGTCATCTTGTAGGAAACAAAGAGAGTGAAGCTGTTTCGTTAAATTACTTTGTTTCGCACATAACTTCCGATTAAATCCACCATAATGACTAGGATCATGATCATTAAAACGTCCAGAGAAACGGAGGAGTATTGGAATGTTTTAAAATCATTGAATAACCGCTGACCAATTCCCCCAGCCCCAATAAAACCAAGAATAAGTGAAGTGCGAATGGCCACTTCAAATCGGTAAAAATAATGGGATAAAACATTCGGCCAAATTTGCGGGAGAATACTAAATAGATAACCAAACCCTTTTTTTGCCCCTACTGCTTTCATGGCTTCTTGAGGACCAGGGTCCGATGCTTCAATTAATTCTGAAATTAGTTTACCCAATACCCCTACATTATGAAACATAATAGCCAAAACTGCAGGAAATGGCCCAAGGCTAAGTGCTGTAAGTAATATCAAACCAAATACAATCTCAGGTATAGAGCGTACAAAGCTTAAAGAAAAACGTGTAAAATGATATAGGTACTTGGATGGTGAAGTGTTCACCGCTGCCATGAAACTGATGGGAAGTGCAAATATAAGCCCTAAAAAGCTCCCAAGGAAGGCTAGTGCTAATGTTTCTAAGCTATCATGTATCATGGCCGGTAATTTTGAAAAATCCATCGGAAACCACTGCGATAGAAAATCAATCATATTACGAAACTCTTTGAATTTGGATAAATCAAATTCCGTTAGCCGCATACTAAAAAAAACTAAGACTAAAAGCAAGATAACGGTAAAGATACTTCTATATTTAAACCACAAAATTATCAGCTCTATTCTTTAATTATTCCTTGTTTGATGGCTGCATCTTTAATGCTTTGATAATCTTCATTACTTGCTTTTGTAAACCCAGTTGCGCCAAAAGCATCTAAAATTTCTTTATCTTCAATCGAAAGAAAAATTTGTTGAAGCTGTTCTATTGTTTCTTCATCTGTGTTCTGGTGTACAGCCCATGGGTATTGAAATAATTTATCTGATTTCCAAATGATATTGATTTTCTCCCCATTAATCTTACCAGCTTGTACAAGTTGATGATAAATTGCACTATCAATGGCCCCGGCATCCACTTGTTGATTTTGTACAGCTAGTGCTGTAGCATCATGAGACCCGGTATAACGAACAGAGTTAAAAGCATGTTCGTCTTCAGAAACATAAAAACCGCGATCCTCTAATTCGATGCTTGGAATTAAGGATCCAGAAGTAGAGTTAGGATCACCAAATGCAAAGTCAACATCATTTGAATTTTTAAGGAATTCATCTAATGAATTCCAAGGATTGTCGGAATGGGTAATAATATAAGAATAATAATAAGGTTCATCATTAATAAGTTGTGTTACGATGGCTTTTGCACCACTTTTATGTTGCGCTATTACATAGGTTAACGGCCCTAAAAACGCCATATCTATTTTTTCATAATTCATGGCTTCTACGACACCATTATAATCTGGATAAACTTCTACTGAAACTTCTCTGTTTAATCCTTCATTTAGAGTAGTCTGTAATTTATCCATTGCCCCTTCCATTTCTCCTTCTGTTTGTGCTGGGATCACTCCGATAGTGAAAGTGGGGGTATCATCATCACCACCACCACAAGCAGTAAGTACAAATAGAAACAATAATGTAATGGTAGAGATCAATCCTTTTTTCATATTGCATTCACCTCATTTATATCTTTAAACATTCATTTGTCATGTAAGTTTTCTTTATCCTGATTTAAAGTGAATTGTAACCCTCGCTCTAATGAATATTCAATGCCCCAGTTTAACGAATCATGTGCTTTTATATTAGTAAGATAGCTTTGCGATATATCCCCATCTCTTGCAGGGAGGTAGTTAGCGGTTAGGTTTTTATTTAATAAGCTATTTAATTTTTTTACTAATTCATTTAGAGTGGTAGGCTTACCGGTACTAATATTAATCGTTTGTCGATCACCACGGTGGAGCGCGGCGATATTAGCATTTGCAACATCTTTAACAAAAATAAAATCTCTTGATTGATTGCCATCACCAAAAATTTCAGGCTGTTTATCATTGGACATCAAATCAATAAAGGTGGAAATAACATTTCCGTTTGCTTTAGAGCCTGGCCCATAGACATTAGCATACCTCAAAATAGTGTAATTTAGCTCATGAAGATCCGAAAATGCTTTGATATATAATTCGGCAGAATGCTTAGAGATACCGTAAAATGAAGTTGGATTCTGCGGATGATCTTCATCAATTCCAAGGTAAGCTGGTTCGCCATAAACGGCCGCGGATGATGCGTAAATCAGTTTTTTTACAGAGTGTTTATAGCAACAATCTAGTATGTTTATCGTTCCTGTTATATTGATTGTTGCATCGAGCTTAGGTTTTTCTATCGACTTTACGACATCCACCTGTGCAGCAAGGTGAATCACATAATCAGGTTTTTCTTTCTCAAATATATCATCAAGATTTTCTGTAATATCAGCATGGTAGTATCGAACATCCGAATGTAAAACATGACAATCTTCATAACATGTCACGTCAATGACGGCAACACGATAATTACGTTTTACTAACTCTTCTACTATATGTTGTCCAATAAAACCGCAACCGCCAGTCACTAGAACTTTCATTTTTATAAATCCTTTCCTATCCCGAAATCCGAAGTGGAAAAACCAAAGGTAAAGAAAACTTGTCTATCCGCCAAGCCATATGGCGCAGTGCGGTAGCCTAGTTGCTCTTATCTATCTCCTTAAAATGGGCTACTACGTCGAGAATTCTTCCTTGCTGACCATTTATACATTCTGATACGGTAAAGAAGGACCCAAGAGAGGGTCCTTCTTTTTCTTCATCCTCAGAGGGCTGGTTTACTTTTAAGATATACGTTGTACCTCTTATAGATTCGTTGATTAACATTTAATGAACTGTAATTCGCCCTGGTTTTTCTTCCGTTATTTTACCAATAATAGCTGAAGGTACATGTTTATCTACGAGAGTTTGTTGCAGTTGTTCAGCTTCTGCTTCAGGAACAGAAATTAAAAGTCCGCCAGAAGTGACTGCATCACAAAGGATCAATTGATCTAATTCACTAACATCATGACTATAATCAATACAATCAGATAACCATTGATGGTTTTTCTTTGTACCGCCTGGGATGATGTTTTGTTCTGCTAATTCTTTCGTTTTTGATAATAAAGGTACATTCTTATGATCGATGTTAATCCCAACATTACCACCTTCAGCAATTTCACGAGCATGTCCTAACAATCCAAATCCTGTTACATCGGTACAGGCATGAACCGTGAAGTCTTCCATTGCTTCGGCAGCATCTTTATTTAATGTAGCCATAATGTTCATGACTTCATGTAAAGAGGTTTCGTCAAGTAAATCCTTTTTAATTGCAGTAGTTAATATACCAACACCAATTGGTTTCGTTAGTATAAGGCGGTCTCCAGGTTTAGCCCCAACATTAGCTCGAATACGGTCTGGGTGGACTGTTCCAGTTACAGATAAACCAAATTTAGGTTCTTGATCATCAATGGAATGACCGCCGACGAGAGTCGCACCTGACTCTTTTACTTTATCAGATGAACCAGCTAAAATGTCAGCTAAAATACTCTTATCAAGTGTATGAACTGGATATCCTACAATGTTCATGACCGTAATCGGTTTGCCGCCCATTGCATACACATCGCTTAATGAATTGGCTGCTGCGATTTGTCCGAACATATAAGGGTCATCCACAATTGGTGTAAAGAAATCTAACGTTTGTACGAGTGCGATATCATCCGTGATTTTATACACACCAGCATCATCAGAAGTGTCTAGCCCAACTAACAAATTGGGATCTGGGACAGATTTAGGTAAGTGCCGCAGAACCTGCGACAGGTCTTCAGGACCAATTTTGCATCCTCAGCCACCTTTTGTCGACAAAGAAGTTAATTTAATGATTTCCTCTTTTTTAGACACAATAACTCACTCCTTTTTATATTGGAATGTCATCTCCATTCCTGTCATTGGTTTAGCGAATTTTTGTATACATTTAGCAAAAATTCAGCCTCGTGCTGACTTGAATGGTTTTTAGCAATGTAATCTTTGGCGTTTTGTCCAATTTCCTGCCTTAATTCGATATTATTCATGATTTGTTCCGCATAATCAAGAAATTCGTTTTGGTTTGCATATAGGAATCCTGTTTTTTTGTGAGAAACAATGCTAGCATTTCCTTGATTATCAGCGACTAATACTGGAATGCCGTGTCCCATGGCTTCAAGAATGGCAGATGACTGCCCCTCTGAAATCGATGTGTTCAGTATACAGTCTGCTTGATAATAGGCTACTCCCATTTCTTCGTGAGGAACTTGACCGATATACTTGATCCATTCCTTATTTTTTTCTACTAGATCCAATACAACTTGTCCTTCTTCTTCCTCTAAAATCGGACCAACTAACCATAAGCGAATAGAATGATCTTTTTTATACAGCTCACTTAGCATATTGATAGCAGAAGGAATGTTTTTTACTTTTCTAATTCCCGCTGGCAATACAAATAGAAAAGTATTGTCTTCTTTCGTTACATGAAAATTTTGTTGACTAAAATCACTGGTTCCTTGAGGAAGCATATAGAGTTTATGAGATATTCCTGGTAATTCTTTGGTAATGATTTGTTTCGCTTCTTGATTAAAAACGTGAATTGCTTCGGCCTCTTCTAAACATGTTAGAACATCTTGGCGCGTTTCATCATCATATAAATGATGATTAAGATCAGTCCCCGTGAGTGTAATGATATAGGAGACAGGCTTGTGTTCTAATTGTTGCATGAATCGGTAAAAGCGGTACGCATGAAAGCCGTGTACGACATCAGCATTAGGCAGGGAGGAATAGGTATTGTCATCCGTAATTGATATGATTTCTGTTTCCACCCCTAATTTTTCTAAACCATCTGCCATTCGTTGTACGGTTATCGTATTACCCCTTGGTTGGTGGAAATTCGGAGTAGCTAAAACTATTTTCACTTATCATCCATCCTTTAACAGTAAGGTAGCTTACCTTTTAAATGATTTTTTAATTGGTTGTACCTAAAGAAACGTCTATTTTATGAACAGAAAGTCGATATGTATTGACTGGTACCCTAATAAGTTTCGTTAACTATCAGTGGGGGATGAAGAAAAATCCCACTGATAAAAATCTCTCTTTATTTTAACATACGAGTTATAAGTTCGTTAACTTGTCCCTCTTATCTTCATGAACGTTAGGTTAAGCTACATCATGACCTTTTACCAGCAACAAGAACTAAATAACCAAAATATATAATAGACCTTATGCAAAATTATCCCAAACATATTTACATAATAATGCATATGGATAAACGAACAGAATTTGTAAATATTGTGTATCTATCAATATTATATTGGGCGTCCATTTTTTATTCTCTCAACAAGGGCCCTAACGAACAGGATTAATTCTACATATATTAATATTGGAAAGGAGGGATATTATATGTCTTATGGATATGGATATGGAGGCGGTTTTGCCCTGATCGTCGTATTGTTCATTTTGTTAATTATTGTTGGAGCAACTTGGGGTTATGGAGGTTACTAAAAAATACTGCCCCAAAAACTAGCTCAAACTTTTTTGGGCTAGTTTTTTAATAATGGAAGTGGGACAACTTGTACTCGGTATCATTTATCACGGTGAAAACTCGTCCGTAAGACCACTACTAATGGGAGTTTCTCTTTATTTGCCTGTAGAAACCATCTTTATTTACAAGGGTGAGTTTGTAAGCTACTACCTAAAGAGAAAATACTGGAGCTAGTTCTAATAGGAGAGTAAAAAGGGGAGTAAACAATTTCACGTTTAGGACTTTAATATACTTATGACCACCGTCATACGCTCGACGATGGCCTATTGAGAGGATGTTCATAACATGGAATTATAGATACGGCTACTATATAAACTATGGATAGCACTAAACTTTGGAAAGGCGATTATCTTGTACATTTTACTTTTCCCTACATAGTCTGCTGATGGATACGAATATGTCATGATAAAAGGTGCAATGGGAAAGTTATCCAACTGGAAGATTATTTTGAAGAAGCTCTCTGTATTTTTATTAAACGAAACCGTAACGTTATAGAAACAGTAATGTTTTTATATGACTGTTTGTCAAACTAGGTGCAGTGCAATATGGTGTTATTTCGAAGTAATATGTAAGAAATTGGCGGGATTGTGTGGGAATCGAACCCACCGGAGACGGCACGCGCCTCCCTCAGGGTTTTGAAGACCCAGGGGGACACCAGTCACCCATCCAAACCCATCACTAAAATCTAACTAATAGATTTCATCAATGAAATTCTTATATCATTATACATTTATCAAATAAGTAGAACAAGTAAGTATTCGAAGCAAAAGCTCTATTAAATAAGTTAATGTATGACTTCAAAAAATGCAAGCATAGATTCTGCAAATGAGAGGCTATTTTGAATTCGTTACACTTGAACGCATCGATTCTAAGAATTAAAGTAAAAATGATAAGAAGTCATAGAAAGGAGGGGAATCAATGGAAGACAAATATTATACGATTGGAATGGCAGGTCATATAGATCATGGGAAGACATCGTTAACGAAAGCTTTAACAAATATCGATACAGATAGATTAAAAGAAGAAAAAGAACGTAGTATTTCCATTGAGTTAGGGTACGCTCCTTTGTATACAAAAGACGGGTCACATGTTTCTATTGTTGATGTACCTGGTCATGAACGTTTTATTCGACAAATGATTGCTGGTGTTGCGGGAATCGATTTAGTCATCATTGTGATTGCAGCAGACGAGGGTGTCATGCCTCAGACAAAAGAACACCTGGAAATACTAGAATTTTTAGGTATTAAACACGCTATTATTGCGGTAACGAAAATAGACCAAGTAGATCAAGAGATGTTAGATTTCGTTCGATTAGATATAAATGAAACGTTAGAAAGTACCATTTTCAACGATGTCACCATGCACTATGTCGACAGTGTTTCTGGAAAAGGAATAGAGGATTTAAAGGAGTCGGTTTTTGAATATCTCCAAAGGATAGAAAATCGAGATCAATATGGTTCCTTTAGAATGCCGATTGACCAAGTTTTTACGGTGCAGGGGCAAGGGACCATTGCTCGAGGTACTGTTTACGAGGGGATGGTCAAAAAGGCTAGTCCGTTAATGATTCTGCCTTCAGAAAAAAAAGTGCGTGCAAGAAATATACAAGTTCACAATCAAGATGAGGAGAGTGCTCAAGCTGGTCAGAGAACGGCGATAAACCTTAGCGGTGTGGATCGTGATGAGGTTCAGCGAGGGGATGTGTTAGTTGCATCTGATCACTTCCTCGTTACCAACACGATCGATGTTTCGATTCAATTTGTCCACCATCTAATGTTTGCTGTAAAACAACGTATGCCGGTAAAAATTCACGTAGGTACCTCAGAAGTGATGGGTAAAATAGTGTTCTTTGACCGTAATGTCGTTCAGGAAAAGGCAGGAGAAGTGCTTTGCCAACTTCGTTTAGATAAGGAGATTGTTGTGTGCCGAGGAGATCGTTTTATTTTAAGACGTCCAACTCCAGTAGAGACGATTGGTGGTGGATGGATTATTGATCCAAAGGGAGAGAAGTATCGTTTTGGAAATGAGACCGTTTCGATGCTCCAAAAAAAGAAGGAAGGAACGCCGGCCGATTTAGTCAAGGATGCTCTTTCAGCAAATGTACTTTTATCTCTGGATGAAATCGTCCAAGTTACTTCATTAGATATGCAAGAAGTGAAAGAGATAGTAGATGGCGATGATTTCGTCTCTTTAAAAAATGGCCAGTTCTCACTGAAAAAGCTGGAAGAAGATGCGATGAATATGGTAATGGAACAAATGGAAAACTATCATCAGTCTTTTCCAATGCGTTTAGGGATCAATAAAGTGGAACTCACTCAATCCGTTAAAGCAAATTATCCAAATGCTTTTATAGATCATACCATAGATATTTTAATGAAAAATGGTCAATTGGAAAAAGTGAATCCATATATTTCTAAAACAAACTTTCAACCCCATCTCCCCGAAAAATGGAAAAAACGAATGGAAGAGGTTATAACAAACCTTGAAAAAGATGGGTTATCCGTAAGGAATTGGGAAGAATATGTAAATAACAGCCCTTTTACTAAGAGAGAGGCAAGTGAGTTAAAAGCATTTTTGCTACAGACAAACCAAGCTTACCGTTTAACAGAAGATTTAATGATACACAAAAGGTCATTTGATCATGCTGTGAAAAAGTTAAGAGAACAAACAGGTGATTCTTTTAACTTAAAGCAAGCGAAGGATGTTTGGAATGTATCGAGAAAATTTTTAATACCTCTATTGGAGTTGTTAGATTATTTGAAGATAACCAAAAGGGTCGACAACGAAAGACATTGGTTATAAGATGAGGGTGTAATCTAATTGAAAGAAGGAGGACAAATCATATGAGCTATAAAGTTTCTATCAAGTTTTGTATGCAGTGAAACTATGCACCAAAAGCCGCAAGTTTTGCGGAACAGTTATTTACACATTATCGTTCAGAAATTACGTCAATGGAGTTAATTCCGAGTTCCGGTGGAGCATTTGAAGTTACTGTTAACGAAAAATTACTACATTCTAAGCTAGACACTGGACAATATCCAACTTTAGACTTCATCACACAAGAAATGGATAACTTATAGTGGTGAAACAAGTATTTATAAACAAAGGTATAAATATTGAAGAAAATGTTGGAACGTAACAAGCCATGAATGAAAAACTTTTTGGGGCTGTCTTTAAAGTAAAGGAGTTTATAAGACAGCTCCTTTTTATACTATAGAAAAATATAGCGAGGCTTCCATCAGCGGGGACTCTTACGGACGATTGTTCACCATGATAAAACTTCGTAATATCCATAAACTGCGACGTAAATTTGGGGAAGTTTTCCTTCACTTGTCTCGATAAGTGCTTAATCGTCGCTGCGGAAAAACACTCGCTTTCCGTGGGGAACGCTTCAGCCTCCTCGGAAGCAAAGGACGCTTCCTGTGGGGTCTTCAGACTGTTCCTTTCCCACAGGAGTCTCGTATTTTTCCGCAGCTTAGGTTGGTGCTCGTTTTGAGTGAGAAAATATCATCAAACCTATGGAAAAATGAAAAAAATCATAAATCGTACCACTTACTAGCGTAGACAACATACGGAGACTCCTGTGGGACAGCGAGAGCTGAAGATCCACTTGGTAAAGGGTTTTTCTTTACCAAGTTAGCTGAAGCCGAGCCCGACGGCATAGAAAACACTACGAAAGCGATCTTTGCTTGAGTAGATGTTGCACTTGTGCCCTTGGGTGAAAGCGAAGTATGTTGTCGGAGCGTATGATTACAGGCTTCAAAAATGAGGGAGATTTAAGCACTATATTAATATTTTACAGTGTCGCAGTTTGGTTCTACTACGACATTTATGTATGAGAAAAATCATGAAGGATCGGGCTGGTTTTACCCGGTTTTTCTAATAAAAGGGATGATGGATTTGAAGCACTTACTACGTCAGTTGCCTCCAGTACATGAATTCCAATCTAGTGATCGTTTCCTGGATTTAGTTAATAGATCAGGACTGATGGAAAGCCAGATCACAAAAATCATTCAGCAAGTGATTCATGATTTAAGAAATCAGCTATTAGACGACATCAATCCTGCTAGTTTATCACGCATGAGTTTTGCTGATTATATTTGGATGAAAACAGAGGAGAACATACAAAGATTTCAGCAAGATCGTGTTACTCGTGTCATTAATGGTACAGGAACCGTTCTACATACTAATCTAGGTCGAGCGCGCTTAAGTGAACGTGCTATAGAGCATGTGGCTAGTGTAGCTGCTAATTATTCCAACTTAGAGTACAACATGGATGAAGGAAAACGTGGATCGAGACATGATATTATAGAAGATTTATTGGTTGAGGTTACTGAGGCTGAAGCTGCAATGGTCGTGAATAATAATGCTGCAGCAGTTTATATCATTCTTAGAGCTTTAGCAAAGGAAAAAGAAGTAATTGTTTCACGAGGCCAATTAATAGAAATAGGCGGCTCATTTCGAGTTTCTTCTATTATGGAGGAAAGTGGAGCAACCCTTGTCGAAGTAGGAACAACGAATAAAACCCATTTGTTTGATTATGAAAATGCCATTAATGAAGAAACCAAAATGATATTAAAAGTTCACACAAGTAATTTTAAAACGGTTGGATTTACAGAAACAGTTGGAACAGAAGAGCTTGTACAGCTTAAAAAACAACACGATGGAGTAGTGTTGTATGAAGATTTAGGAAGTGGATCTCTCTATGATTTTAGGAAAAATGGAGTAGGAAATGAACCAGTTGTTCGAGAGGTAATCGAAGCAGGAGTAGATCTTGTTTCTTTTAGTGGGGATAAATTATTAGGCGGACCGCAAGCTGGCATAATAGTTGGAAAAAGGTCTTTCATTCAACAGTTAAAAAAGCACCAACTGGCAAGGGTATTACGGGTGGATAAAATGACGTTAGCAGGACTAGAAAAAACATTATTATCATACTTGATGGGGAATGCTGCAGAAGAGTTGCCAACTGTTCGTGACATAGTAAAGCCTCTAAGTGATATAGAAATACAATCGAAACGTTTTATGAAAGAACTACAGCCATATCAAAATATATATGACTTAGAAGTGAAAAAATCCACCTCGCAAATTGGCGGTGGAACAATGCCAGATGTTTATTTACCTACATACGTAGTGGCTATTTCACATAAAGATTATACTGCACAAGAATTAGCAGGGAAGATAAGAATGAATAAACCAGCTGTCATTGCTAGAATCAAGGATGAGAAAGTATTAATCGATTTTAGAACAGTTACAAATGAAGAGATGGATGAGCTCATACCTGCATTTCTCAGATTGGCTTAAGCAAAACTAAGCTACTTTTTACTTACTTTCAACAGGAATTAGATTGTTAAGCTGGAATACATATATAAGAACATAAAATAAGGAGGGTGAAAGATGTTATTAGAACGAATGAATAATATACAATTAGAAGATGTTGAAGGTCAAAAAGTTTCCATTCAAGACTTCCAGGGAAAAAACACATTAATATTCATGTGGGCTTCTTGGTGACGTTGTCGTGAACAACTGCCAGGTTGGCAGGAGATTTATGAACACTACAGAGACAGTAACTTTGAAATTCTTTCGGTTGCTGTGGATGGTCAAGGACCTGAAGTTGTCAAACCTTATATTAAAGGAACAACATTTGCAACCGTTGTTGATGTAGATAACAGATTGGTTAATATGTTTGGGTTTAAAATCGTACCTAATGGCATATTTATTGATGAAAATGGGGTTATCCGTTTAATTAAAGAAGGATTCCATGTTGAGAATTCTGATCATGTGAGGGCCATTGAACAATTGATTAACAAAGAAGTAGAAAAGGTTGAATTTGATGATGGAGCACCAAAAAGTGATCAATCAGACTTACAGCTTCAACTTGCTCAGACTAAATTTAAACTTGGCATGGAATATGCAAAACAGAATAGAAAAGAAGAAGCATTGAAAGAATTGGATGATGCGATTTTGTTGGATCCTGAAAATTTTACGATCCGAAAACAAAGATGGTATATTCGATTTCCTGAAAAATTTGGTCGGGACATTGATTTTGAATGGCAGCAAAACCAATTGAAAAAGGAAAAAGAAGAAGAACAACAACAAAGAAATCAAGGATTAGTCTGTGGGCCAGATGGTTGTTTCATTCGAAAATAGACTCGTGCATTAGAGATAAAAAGCAGCGTTTATGCTTTAGACATAAACGCTGCTTTTTGTTATAGCTGGACACTCTCATAGCTTTTTAAATGAAATATAAAGAGGCTGGCAACTAGGACCAACCTGTTGATAAAACTAGTAACTATTATATTCACCATTCTGCTGTTCACTTTCGGCAGGGATCATAACTCCCATATTTTGCAAAGAAACTTTAGCTTGATTCAAATAATATCCTTCCATTTATTGCCATCAGATAATAATATGAATAAACGTTTTCAACTCAGGAGGTGCATTTTCTTCCATTGTTCTTAGGCCTTCACGTACCATTTTATCCTGATAACTCCATAGGCATATTGGACTTTCTAATGAATAAATTAGCATTAGAAATGGCTGAAAAAGAAGGGATGTTCCAATGTTAAAAAAGGAAGTAAAGGAGACTATAGATTATCTTGTTAAAAACCTAAAAGAAAAGCAGGCAGAGGATGGGGCTTGGAACTTTTGTTTTGAGGGCAGTCCGATGACAGATGCCTATATGATTATTTTATTAAGAACATTAAAGATTCCTGACGAAGTATTAATCAAAAGTTTGGCAAACCGTCTGTTATCTACCCAAAAAGAAAATGGAGTATGGAAACTTTATGGGGATGAGGAAGATGGCAACCTTTCTTCTACTGTAGAATCTTACTATGCTCTCTTATATTCTGGTTATAAAGAAGTAGATGCCCCAATGATGATTAAAGCTAAGCAGTTTATAATGTCACATGGCGGCATAGAACAGGTCTCCTCACTTACGAAAGTGATGCTTATGATAACAGGTCAATATCCCTGGCCGAAGTATTTTCCTTTTCCAATAGAATTTTTGCTGTTGCCGCAATCCTTTATGGTTAATTTTTTTGATTTTGTCGGTTATGCAAGAGTGCATCTTGCCCCTATTTTAATTGTTTCGGATAAAAAATTTAAAATGTCGCATCAAAACACGCCTGATTTATCATCTTTGTTTATTAAAAGACAGTTAGACGATGATGTTTTTAGGGAATTTAGGACAAATGAAGCGAAATCATTTTTATCCCATATTGTACAAAGTGTCAAAAGGCTTGTAGGACTTCCAAGTGAGCTGAATCAGATGGCAATTGAAAATGCCAAAAATTATATATTAAAAAGAATTGAACCTGATGGAACATTATATAGTTATTTTAGTACGACTTTCCTCATGATTTTTGCTTTATTAGCATTGGGATATTCCAAAACAGATCCTTTAATCAAAAATGCCATACAAGGATTAAAGGGGCTAGTATGTTATCCTAATGAACACCCTCATATACAAGAATCAACTTCCACCGTTTGGGATACATCCCTTATTTCCTACGCATTACAAAATTCTGGTGAGAACATATTCTCTTCAGCGATACAAAAAGCGAATCAATATATATTACAAAGACAACACGTTCTATATGGAGACTGGTCTATTCAGAACCCTCATACTTTACCTGGAGGATGGGGATTTTCCGATATTAATACTATGAATCCCGATGTGGATGATACAACAGCAGCACTAAGAGCGATCAAAAGGATGGCAATAGAGGTGCCAACTGTTAGGCAGTCTTGGTATAGAGGGATGGATTGGGTCTTATCGATGCAAAATAATGACGGTGGCTGGCCAGCCTTTGAAAGAAATACGGATCAAAAGATTTTAACAATGACTCCGATGGATGGTTCAAAATCAGCAAGTATTGATCCATCAACCGCAGACTTAACAGGCCGGACATTATAGTTTCTAGGTAAAGATGCTGGTTTCAATATTGATCATCCACAAATAAAAAGTGGAGTAGATTGGTTGGAAAAAAACCAAGAAAAAGACGGTTCGTGGTATGGTCGGTGGGGTATTTCTTATATATATGGGACTTGGGCTGCGATCACAGGTATGAGAGCAGTAGGCGTAAAAAAAGATAACGACGCAATTCATCGAGGAGTGTCTTGGTTAGAACACATTCAAAATAAAGATGGCGGCTGGGGAGAGTCTTGTAAAAGTGATCAAGTGAAAGAGTATATTGCTTTAAGAGCTAGTACATTATCTCAGACAGCTTGGGCTGTTGATGCCTTAATGTCGGTCTATGATTCTCCCAATGAAATGATTGATAAAGGGATTCACTATATTATTCAACATATTAAGAAACGAGGTTGGACTTATACTTATCCTACCGGAGCAGCTTTACCTGGTAGTTTTTATATTTATTATCACAGTTATAATTATATTTGGCCATTAACCACTCTTAGTCATTATCAAAACAAATATAAATGAATATCCGTAGTTTATATGGGACATAAAAGATATGGATACGATATCGAGGAGATTTTGTGTTAATCGTCGTTCGTAAAACCCCACTGATGGAAGTCTCTCTTTAATGATTTCATGAAACTTGCTTCATCAATTATTTTCAACTCATGCATCGGAAGCTCTTCAAATAAACTGATTTGAGATAAGAGCATTAATTTATTTTCCATGTACAGTCTCCTTTTCAATTTAGTTCATTCGTTTAAAATTGTAACTGTTTATCATACAGGCAATGTAATTTGCCTTACAAAAAAATAAATGCCAAGTATTGTATCAAGCAGCAAAATTCTATTCGATATATTAAATATACTTGATTTTGAGAAAGTTATAAATTATCAAGAATATTTAGAGGATCAATCTTTACTTAAAAAATAGTAATATATTAACGTGCTCAGAAATATTGTAACTCTAAAGCATAGTATAACTAATTTCATTTTATCGATTAACTTATACAATTTATGTAATGAAGCTTACGTTAAGAGGGAAATGTATAATTGCACAGTACTAATGCCAAATCACTAAGGAAGCTTTGCTATGAAGTAAAAGAGATGAAGCGGTTTCGAAAGTACCAAAGCAGATTGATGACACACATTATAAAAATAAAAAAGCCATCAAAAAGTTTTAGGCTGTTGAGGTATCTCAACAGCCTATTAATATAATATTCAAAACGTACTAGTTTTAATAAAGCCATCGTCTGTGATTCAGACGATGACAGAAGGAGGTAATCATATTCGTTGTGTAGGGTAAATGAGTTTTCGTTGGATACGGATATTAAATAAGGGCTTTCCAAAAGGGCTGATTCAAAGTCGTCATTTACGACTGTGTCAGTCCTTTCTTTACTATGGTATCTAATCTCACATTATTTACTTGCAGCTTTTCTAAAAGATAAGTAAATGTGGTTATTCATTTAGCTAGTGTTATTCTATAGTAATATTTTTAATCTAGATATTGCTTCATATGCAAAATGAAAACCAAATCCTAATAAAACGAGACTGGCCGTTAATGATATTACGGTCATCATTTTTGATGTTGGTTTTAAAAATATTTTACTATAATGAATGGATAGTGCTAATGTAACATTCCATAAACCTATCCCAATAAAAATCATACTATTAATATAAAATGCCCTAATTATATTCTCGTTCTGGAACGAATTGCTTAATATGGATCCATAAACGCCTAACCAAAATAGGATGTTTAATGGGTTGAAAGCTGCTATGGATATACCTGTAAGATAAGAGTTGATTAATCCTTTTTTACGATCATCCTTGCTTTCGGAAGAATCATCGATTGTTTCTGATCGATGAACGATGCCATGAATCCCAGTATATGTTAAAACGAGTGTACCAAATATCAATAAAATTATTTGAATCCAATTTAGCGTTAGGAAGTCAGAAAGGCCGTTATACATGAGAAACATTAAGATAAGGTCAGAACTCATACCTCCTGCTCCAACAAGCAATGAAGCCCATAGCCCTTGATACATTCCTCTTCTAATTATTTCTATATTAATAGGACCGATTGGTGCAGCAATAGATAAACCAAGAATAATTTGTTTAACCAACAGTAAAAACATTTAGTATTCCCCTTGTTATAAAGCTTGTCTTTTCTATTACATGCTCGTGTTTGGGGAATTAGAAGTAGAATGTAAAACATTATTAAAAAATATAAAAATAAGATAGAGTAGTATATTATGAGCTACTCTATCTTATTTGCAGTTTTATTTAATTTTATTCTCTCACCCAATTGGGCACATTTCACATCCAGCTAGAGAGACAAGTAAATTGGCCCCTTCATCTTGACCACCCATTTGTTGTGGTTCATCAATGATAACTTGATGATTTTTAGAAGTACCTATCGTTTGCATTCCTTTAGAGGTGGTAGAAATTTCTTCCGTCATTTTTCCCATTCTTAACACTCCTTATATTTTTCAAGGTTATATTATTAGTTTACAGTTCGGTGAAAAAATTGTATGTAATCTAACTTACAGGGGAAATCATTATGTTAAAAAGAAAAAAAGCAGAGAACATATTACTAAATGTTCTCTACCTATTGTAAGTCTCTATATTACTTCTAAATAATGAACACTAAACCAATTTTTCTTATCGACAAATACTTCTATTGGTTTAAATCGACATGTTAAACAAAGCTTTTGAAAAGAATGAATCGAGTATTTATAGGAATTTTCAGTATGAATACTTTCATCCTTGGCAAATTTAATTTGTTGATCTAGTATTTGTATAGTTTGATTCACTTTACTTATTAAATGCATTTCTATTCTGCTTCTTTCAGTGTTGTAAAAGGCATGATGAGAAAAGTTCTCCAAATGGAAGTCGGTGTGAAGTTCTCTATTTATTCGTGTTAATAAATTTTTATTAAATGCGGCTGTAATGCCTTGTTCATCGTTATAAGCTTTTTCAATAATATCTGTATCTTTTTTCAAGTCCACACCGATTAGCAGCCCATCCCCTTTTTTAAGTATAGCGGATAGTTGTCTCAAAAATATGGCTGCTTCAAATGGCTCGAAGTTTCCAATGGTTGATCCAGGAAAAAAGATAACCTTTTTATGTCCACTTAATGTAGGTAACGAAAATAGTTTGGTATAATCTGCAACTATACCATAAATGTTTAATTTAGGATAAATATTTTGTAACTGTTCAACCGTATTCCTTAGCATTGTTTTAGAAATATCAATAGGGATATAGCTGTTTAAGTTATTTTCTTCGAGTAATACCTTCGTTTTTGTACTACTTCCACTTCCTAATTCTATTAAATTAGCGTTTTCTCCGATTAACTTGGAAATAGCAACTTTAGAATCGTTTAAGATGTCCCATTCTGTTCGTGTCTGATAATACTCCTCTAATGTTGTAATTTTCTCAAATAACTCTGATCCTAATTCATCATATAAATATTTCGCGGCAAGTTTTTTTGGATTATTTGAAAGTCCATTCATCACATCGGTAATAAAATGATCATTTTTAGGGGAATAGTCTGTAATTGTAGGACACTTTTGGTTTACCATCTTCATAATACATCCTCCGCTAAACGCACCCCGCTAAATTGCCATCTCATTTGTGGATAAAAGAAATTTCGATAAGTGAGCCGTATATGGGATTCTGGGGTGGCACATGAGCCACCTTTTAAAACCATTTGGTTAGCCATAAATTTAGCATTGTATTCCCCTAATGCTCCTTTAAGCGGTTTATTTCTTGGATAAGGGGAATAAGAACTCTGTGTCCATTCCCAAACATCCCCAAATCCTTTTAAAAAGGGTTGAGTAGTATCTCTTTTAATTTTAGAAATCGGATGAAAATAACCTTGGTCAGCAAAGTTTCCTTCTACTGGTGTATGTTGTAAACCATGTTCCCATTCTTCTTCAGTAGGAAGACGTCTACCAGCCCATCTAGCATAGGCATCTGCTTCATAAAAGCTGATATGAGTAACCGGGGCATACTCATCAATTGGTAATAGGCCTGATAAAGTAAAAGCATACCATTTTCCATCATGCTTTTCCCAATATTGGGGTGCTTGCCATTTGTATTTATTAACAGCATTCCATCCGTCAGATAGCCAAAATTCTGCTTTTAAATAGCCGCCATCTTCGATGAATTGAATATACTCACCGTTTGTGACAGGACGATTTGCTAGACGATATGGATCTAACCACTTTTTATGCCGTGGTCTTTCATTATCAAAAGAAAATCCTTCTCCATCACTGCCAATTTCAACTAAACCTCCTTCTATTTCAATAAAAGACAAGTCTTGAGGAGAAGAGGAGTTATCAGAAATATCATTCGCCATATAAACAGGATGAGTTGGATTAAAAGAAAAATTATATTTTAAGTCAGTTAATAGTAACTCTTGATGTTGTTGTTCATGGTTCAAACCAATTTCAATCAGTTCTTTAATCTGATCTAAATCTGTTTGATTTGTCTTTTCGACTAAAGAAAGGATATGTTCATCTACATATTTGCGATAGGAAAAGGTTTCTGACACAGTAGGGCGAGTGATTAGACCTCTAGCTTTTTGAGGATGAAATTTTCCAACCGTTTCATAATAGGAATTGAACAGATAATTAAAGCCCTTATGAAAAACATGGTAATTTGTGAAGAAGTTCTTTAAAAGAAAGGTTTCGAAAAACCAAGTAGTATGAGCTAAATGCCACTTGGACGGACTGACATGAGTATCAGCTTGCACAATGAAATCCTCAATTTCTAGAGGTTCAACTAATTTTTCAGTGCATTTACGAATTCGCAGATACTCATCTTTTAACGTTTCAATGGATATCGTTGTCATATATAAATCCTCCTCTTAAAAAATGTATTACCTATTGCCATTATTTATTAATTGATAAATCCAAGATTTAAGTTTTCAGTTAACTTTCCCACATTCATGGAGGACATATTTTCTTTTCAGCCGCAACAAGTAATTTTCCCTCCTCTACCAAGTTAGCTAATCATGAAACAGCTGGAATATTTGCAAGAAAGCTTTGCTCCTTATTTAACGATAGCTGAAGGGTATAAGTTGACTACGTTAACCTTTAATAAAGATGTATCTAAGTTGTCCGGTTGTGCTAGATAAGGCTCATTCGTAAGTTAGCTTACGGAATGAAAGGGAAAACCTTCACGCTATCAATATTACTCAGGCATGTTTTCTGGGTTTACAGAAGGAATTTATAATAAGGAGGATATTCGGATTGATTTAAAGGGTCTTTGTGATTTGGCGAATATTTCCTTTGTTCAGGACAAAGTCGTTCAGTTTGACCCTGCCAACAGAAAAGTTTATTGCAGCAAAGAATTTCTTTTGATATTGGATCTAGTTTAGAGAAAAATATAATTCATCAAGATTACAAGCAAAAAGGATTTTGAAAAAGGTATTCAGGCAACCGAGCAAGCCAAAAATGAAATCATTAACGAAATCAGGGGCGAAATAAGCAGCATAAGAAAATGACAGTTTTATGACAGTAAACATCCCTTATTTTAACTAAAATAATTGACAATACTTTATAATGTCTTACTCTTTCCATTGAAGCGAATTTTGAAAGCATTCCTGCAAACAGGGGTGCTTTTTCTTTTGGGGTGAATTATGGATAGTTCAAGTTTCATGTCTATCATTGAAATGGCTGTTGAAAAACCTTCAGGGCTTGTTGTTTGTCAATCTGTTGAAATCACGGAACCGGCAGCAGGAAAAGCTGTTGCTGCACTTTCAATTCAAGCCTATGTTGGCTAAATGTAGCCTCTTGTGGATAACCATATTTTTGGATCATGGTTTTAGCCCCTTCTAATGGCTTCCCTTGCCACGTAGATAGAATCTGATTACATAATTATCCATGTTAATCCCCCTTATATTTGACTAGACTAAAAGTATTGTATGTAAGAATATCTTTATGAGGAACCTAAGGTCTTTTGGAGTATAAATGAAGGAATAAAGCATTAATTTATCTGTACTGCTTGAATTGAATGAAGTGATAGTTTTCATTCAAGCTTAATTAAGATATAATGGTAGCAGTGTTTTTTATTCTAGTATCAAAAATAGAACGGTTTATCGAATATAGTGATTCGTCATTAGGACTCGTCAACAAACCGTGTATGCTTTCTTTTGCTGCTAGAAAGACGCTCCATAAAGATTATTAAAATGAATCAAGTTTATCATAATTTTTTTGCATGATTTTGGAAGAATGGGTTAGACTAAGGTGCAAAGAAAACGGGGAATGAGTTGGTCGGAATCCTTGAAAGTGAGGGAGTATAATAATGCAAAAAATGCTTATTGAAGGCGGGAATTTGTTAAACGGTAAAGTACGAATCAGTGGTGCTAAAAATAGCGCAGTAGCACTTCTGCCGGCATCTATATTAGCAGATTCAAAAGTTATCATAGAGGGGTTACCGAAGATATCTGATGTAGATACATTAAACCTTTTACTAGAAGAAATTGGTGGTACAGTCGAACAACGTGGCCAGACGGTACATATTGATCCATCTCAAATGACGGCAATGCCACTGCCTAATGGTCGTGTTAAAAAACTTCGTGCTTCCTATTACTTTATGGGGGCAATGCTCGGGCGATTTAAAGAAGCGGTCATCGGTCTTCCTGGTGGATGTTATTTAGGTCCCCGTCCGATTGATCAACATATCAAAGGTTTTGAAGCATTAGGTGCGACGGTCTCCAATGAGCAAGGAGCTATCTATTTGCGTGCGGATGAACTTCGAGGCGCAAGAATTTACTTAGATGTGGTCAGCGTTGGGGCAACGATTAACATTATGCTTGCAGCGGTTAAAGCTAAAGGGAAAACGGTGATTGAAAATGCAGCAAGAGAACCTGAAATTATTGATGTAGCCACACTTCTAACAAGTATGGGTGCGAAAATCAAAGGTGCCGGTACAGATGTCATTCGAATTGAAGGGGTAGAAGACTTGACTGGCTGCATGCACACGATTATTCCCGATCGGATCGAAGCAGGTACGTATACGATTATGGCTGCAGCTCAAGGGGAAAAAGTATTAATTGATAATGTTATTCCACAGCACTTAGAGCCATTATTAGCGAAACTGCGGGAAATGGGTATACACATTGAAGAAGGGGAAGAACAGCTGCTCGTTCATCGAGGGAAAAATTTATCAAGTGTAGATATTAAAACGTTAGTTCATCCAGGGTTCCCTACAGATCTGCAACAGCCATTTTCTGCATTACTGACGAGAGCCAATGGAACTGGTGTTGTCACAGACACCATCTACCAGGCAAGGTTTAAGCATATCGACGAATTGCGCAGAATGAATGCCCAAATTAAAGTAGAAGGAAGCTCTGCCATCGTATCCGGCCCTGTACAATTAGAAGGCGCCAAAGTAAAAGCAAGTGATTTACGAGCAGGTGCCTCCCTGATCGTAGCAGGACTAATGGCTGACGGAATTACGGAAATAACCGGATTAGACCATATTGATCGAGGCTATGCTAACATCGCAGAGAAGCTCGCCGATTTAGGTGCTAAAGTTTGGCGTGAAGATATGACAGAGCAGGAAATCGAACAATTTCAAAATTCATAGTACATGTAAATCCCACAGCAATGGAAGCTGTGGGATTTCACTGTATAACGCAACCATTTTTTGTATATAATCATGATGAAGAAAAATTAGACTTTTTCCTGCAATTATTAAATTTTTCTTAAAAATAAGTTGAATATTCGTATAGAAAAAGGTAGTATAAAGGTTGAACAAGAAATCTCCTTAGTGTGGCTTGTGATGTTTATACGATTTCTTCCTATATGCTTCATATTGATAAGTTCGTGTGACAAGCTTCCATCTCATACTCTTCATGAGATTGATTATGGATCTCGGTGCTCCTTTTGAGCTTCCTAATTCACTTAAGTTAAGATATATCAAACTGTAGAAAAAAAGAATAGAGTTTGGAAAATTTAATAGTTTAAATAAAAAACTGCTGCTCCATTCCCCACTTGCAATGCTTTCTACAAATAAAAAAATCTCAAATGATGATGGAAATGATTTAACATAAAAAATAGATATAAATATTAATATAGGTGTGGTGATTTTGTGAGTGAAGTAACGATTTCAGAATTAGAATCGATGACTTTAAAGGAACTATATGCAAGAGCAAGAGAATATAAAGTATCTTATTATGCGAAACTAACAAAAAAAGAATTAATCTTTTCTATTTTAAAAGCACAGGCGGAGAAAAGTGGGTACCTTTTCATGGACGGCATATTAGAAATTATTCCAACAGAAGGTTTTGGTTTTTTAAGACCGATTAATTACTCTCCAAGTGCTGAGGATATTTACATATCTGCTTCTCAAATCAGAAGGTTCGATTTGCGTAATGGAGATAAAGTTTCAGGAAAGGTTCGTCCCCCAAAGGAAAACGAACGTTATTATGGTTTATTACATGTGGACGCAGTCAACGGAGAAGACCCAGAAGCTGCAAAAGAACGTGTACACTTTCCAGCTCTAACTCCTCTTTATCCAGATAGACTAATGAATTTAGAGACAGGAACGAAACAAATCTCGACAAGAATTATGGATCTTTTGACACCAGTAGGATATGGGCAGCGTGGTTTAGTCGTGGCACCGCCAAAAGCGGGGAAGACGATGCTGTTAAAGCAAATGGCAAACAGTATTTCGCACAACCATCCTGATACAAAGCTAATTATCCTATTAGTAGATGAAAGACCAGAGGAAGTAACTGATATAGAAAGATCTGTAGATGAAAATGTAGATGTTGTCAGCTCCACTTTTGATGAAGTTCCCGAAAACCATATTAAAGTCGCAGAACTAGTCTTAGAAAGAGCGATGCGTTTAGTAGAGCATAAAAAAGATGTCGTCGTGTTAATGGATAGTATCACGCGTCTTGCCCGTGCTTATAACCTTGTGATCCCGCCAAGTGGACGTACGTTATCAGGTGGTATCGATCCAGCAGCATTCCATAGACCAAAACGATTCTTCGGTGCTGCACGTAATATCGAAGATGGCGGCAGTTTTACTATTTTAGCAACCGCCTTAGTTGAGACAGGCTCACGTATGGATGATGTGATTTATGAAGAATTTAAAGGGACAGGAAATATGGAATTACACTTAGACCGTAACTTGGCGCAACGCCGTATTTTCCCTGCGATTGATATTTTACGTTCCAGTACGAGAAAAGAAGAATTACTTGTTTCCAAAGCACACTTAGAAAAAATGTGGGCGATCCGAAAAAGTATGCAGGATTCACCAGAATTCCTTGAGCGTTTCTTAAGAAAGCTTCGTTCCACGAAAAATAATGACGAGTTTATTTCCGTACTAGAAGAGGAAATGAAGCGGAAAGGTACTGCTAAAAAAGCGTAGCAAATAAATTTGGAAATCTCCTTGCAAACCAGTTAGGAGATTGATATAATGCTTCTGTATGACAAAAAATGCATCGAGCATAAACTAACTCTGTTTCCAAAGGATTCAGGGCAAAAGGAGTGGACAGACATGAAAAAAGATATTCATCCAGAATACAAAAAAGTTGTATTTCTTGATACAAGCTCTGACTACAAATTTCTAGGCGGATCTACTACGTCATCTGACGAAACAATCGAATGGGAAGATGGAAACACTTATCCATTAATCCGTGTAGAAATTAGTTCAGCTTCTCACCCGTTCTATACTGGTAAGCAAAAAGCTGATAAAGTCGGCGGTCGTGTTGACCGATTCAAGAAAAAATACAACCTTAGCTAATCGGTATTTTTTCACAGTATTAGTTGATATAACAGGATATAATCCTTACGAAACAGGCAAATGCTCTATATGTTTGCCTGTTTTTTGTTTGTGAAATAAATGCAAAGGCTGTTGTTTAGCTCT
The DNA here is from genome assembly GCF_010993965.1 of Gracilibacillus sp. YIM 98692. Lineage (GTDB taxonomy): Bacteria > Bacillota > Bacilli > Bacillales > Amphibacillaceae > Gracilibacillus. Next base: position 29,774 of record NZ_WIXM01000023.1, read on the forward strand.
TACATACGTTAGGGCGGGAAAGGTATAAAAAATGTCAAAATTTATATAGAAGACAATAAAACCAGGCAAGTAGGGGTTAAGGAGAGAAATTTGTGGCACAGTTATATTTTAAATATGGAGCAATGAACAGTGGGAAATCAATCGAGATATTAAAGGTAGCTCATAACTACGAGGAGCAGAATAAGCCGGTTTTAATTTTTACTTCAGGTATGGATGATCGAGAAAGGGTTGGGTTTGTATCAAGTAGAATAGGGCTTAAAAGAAAAGCTCTCCCAATCTTTGAAAAAACAAATGTTTTTGATGTTGTGAAAAATGCTAAGCAGAGGCCTTATTGTGTACTGGTAGATGAGGCGCAATTCTTAGATAAAGAACATGTGTTGCAATTAACGGAAATAGTTGATTTTCTAGATATACCCGTAATGGGTTTTGGACTAAAAAATGACTTTCAAAATGAATTATTTGAGGGAAGTAAATACTTTTTGCTTTATGCAGATAAAATTGAAGAAATGAAAACCATATGTTGGTTTTGTAAAAGAAAAGCACTAATGAATTTGCGAGTAGATGAAAATGATAAGCCTGTTTATACTGGTGAACAGATTCAAATTGGCGGAAATGACTCCTACTACCCAGTATGTCGTAAATGTCATAGAAATCCGCCACTTTAAAGCATGTGTTCATGATGAACGAAAAGTTCTAACAGCACAATATCCATAAACTACGCAGTAAATTTGGGGAAGTTTTCCTCCGCTTGTCTCAATGAGTGCGTAATCGGCGCTGCGGAAAAACACTCGCTTTCCGTGGGGAACGCTTCAGCCTCCTCGGAAGCAAAGGACGCTTCCTGCGGGGTCTTCAGACTGTTCCTTTCCCACAGGAGTCTCGTATTTTTCCGCAGCTTAGGTTGGTGCTCGTTTTGAGTAAGGAAATATCATAAATTCTATGAAAAATGAAACACTTCATAAATCGTATCACTCACTAGCGTAGACAACATACGTAGACTCCTGCGGGAACAGCACGAGCTGAAAATCCCGGAGGCAGTGGGGTTCTGCCGAGGAAGTTGAAGCCGTGCCCGCGGAAAGCGAAGTATGTTGTCGGAGCGTATGGTAGCAGTGTTCAAAAGTGAGGAAGATATAAGTACTTTATTAATATTTTTCTTTGTCACATTTTTCATCAACTATGTGGTAAAAATCAAAGAAGGCAAATAGGTGATACACTTTCTGGTTCCATAAACTTACAGTATTCTTCCTTCACATTTAGACAAAAATAAAATGGAATGTGAAGGGAGGATGATCGATTGAGTACTTATAGTCAAACGTGGTTCGGAAATATGAAAGGAGATATCTTGTCTGGGTTAGTTGTTGCTTTGGCGTTAATACCGGAAGCAATTGCATTTTCTATTATTGCTGGTGTTGATCCAATGGTTGGATTGTATGCATCTTTTACAATAGCCGTTGTGATTGCTTTTGTTGGTGGCCGACCAGGTATGATATCTGGTGCGACTGGGGCAATGGCATTATTGTTCATCGATTTAGTGGCTGGGTATGGTCTGCAATATTTGTTAGCAGCCACTATATTAACGGGAATAATCCAAATTCTATTTGGTATATTTAAACTTGCAAGGTATATGAAATTCATTCCTCGTTCCGTTATGGTAGGCTTTGTTAATGCGTTAGCTATTATGATTTTTTTGTCTCAACTTCAACATTTTGAAGGGGAAGCACTAATTATGTATGTATTAGTTGCCATCACATTAGCGATTATATATTTATTCCCCTATTTATCCAAAACGATACCAGCAACCCTGGTGGCGATCATCGTTGTTACAGCGTTAGTACTCTTTATGAATATTAATGTTCGAACGGTTGGTGATATTGGAAGTATTTCTCAAACATTACCCATTTTTTTATTACCAGATATACCGTGGAATTTTGAAACATTAACCATCATTTTACCTTACTCATTAGCACTTGCAGTGGTAGGGTTATTAGAGTCTTTATTAACGGCATCTATTGTAGACGACTCTACAGATACGGAAAGTAATAAAAACACCGAAAGTAATGGACAAGGGATAGCTAATATTGTGACTGGATTATTTGGCGGTATGGCAGGATGTGCAATGATCGGGCAATCCGTCATTAATATTAAATCAGGGGGAAGCGGTAGACTTTCCTCCTTAATAGCCGGGGTATTCCTTATGTTTTTAATTGTTGTACTTGGTGACATTGTCGTCCAAATACCAATGGCAGCTTTAGCTGGGGTGATGATTATGGTTGCCATAAGTACGTTCGATTGGAATTCACTAAAAACACTCCATTTAGTCCCCAAAAGTGATGCAGTTGTGATGGTGGTGACCGTACTAACGGTAGTTTTAACCCATAACTTAGCAATTGGTGTATTTGCTGGGATCTTATTAAGTTCTTTCTTTTTTGTTTCTAAAATTTCACAAGTTCGAGTAGAATCATCTATGAAAGGAAATAAACGATATTATAAGATCCGAGGAGAGCTTTTCTTTGCGTCTGTGACGGAACTCCTTCCTAAGTTCAACTATGATGAGGATGTAAAAGATGTTGAGATTAACCTAAGTCGATCTCATATCTGGGATGATTCTGCAGTTGTTGCAGTAGAGAAAATTGTCGCCAAATTTAAGGAAAATGGGAAACATGTAAAAGTAACGGGTATGAATGAGGATAGTACAGAGTTAATAGGAAAATTAGCTAATAAATTGTCATCACATTAAGGGGGTAATACCATGTATAAAAAAATATTACTTGCGACAGATGGTTCAGAACACTCAAAAAGGGCTGCAGAAAATGCCTTTCATATTGCACAATGCAGCTCCGGGTCACAACTTGAGGTAGTGTATGTAGTGAATGTCGATAAGGCAAAGTCTGATGTCATAAATAATTGGAATTCCATTGATGTAAACGATTCACGAAAAAAACAGTTCGATGAAGCCGAGAGGTTAGCTAAAGAAACGGGAATAAATTATAAAGTAAAAATTTTACATGGTGAACCGGGCCCTTCTATTGTGAACTATGCCAATAAAAATAATGTTGATATCGTTATAATTGGCAGCAGGGGACTTAATGGATTGCAGGAGTTTGTTTTAGGGAGTGTTAGTCATAAGGTTGCGAAACGAGCAAACTGCCCTGTTCTAATTGTTAAATAACAGTTCATTAATTGTACTTACATAGTATTTGGATGTATGAAAAATAAAACTTAAGGGTGAATGGCGGCTGGCATTTATTCTTAAGTTTTATTTTATTTAAAAATGAAATTTTAATCGAGTCTATGAACCAAAGATTCCGCTATCTATAACTAATCATCAAGGCATCAAGTAGAAATGACAGGCTGTAAGCGGGCACACTTTTGACGCTCTGCCTATACTATAATATAATGTACCTACTGACGTTTTCGGGATAACAAGAAAGAGGTGGAGAGAACGTGTTAGATCGTTTAGAATCGCTAGAAGCGCGTTATGATAAATTAAATGAATTATTAAGTGATCCAGAAGTCATTAATGACTCCAAAAAATTAAGAGAATATTCAAAAGAACAATCTGATTTACAAGAAGTAATTACCGCATATCGCGAATATAAAGAGGTGACATCCGAGTTAGACGATGCAAAAGTAATGCTAGAAGATGACTTGGATGATGAAATGCGCGAGATGGCAAAAATGGAAATTACCGAACTGTCCGAACGGAAAGAAGATTTAGAAGAAAGCCTGAAAATTTTACTATTACCAAAAGACCCGAACGACGACAAAAACGTTATCATGGAAGTTCGAGGAGCGGCCGGAGGAGACGAAGCAGCACTTTTCGCTGGCGACCTTTTCCGTATGTACTCTCGATATGCAGAATCAGAAGGATGGAAAATCGATATCATGGATTCCAATACAACAGGAGTTGGCGGCTTTAAAGAAGTCGTATTCATGATCAACGGAACCGGAGCTTACTCGAAATTAAAATTTGAAAATGGCGCACACCGTGTACAACGTGTACCAGAAACCGAATCAGGCGGACGCATTCATACATCTACCGCAACCGTTGTGGTAATGCCAGAAGCAGAGGAAGTTGAAGTGGATGTTCATGAAAAGGATATTCGAGTGGATACCTTTGCTTCCAGCGGTCCAGGCGGGCAAAGTGTTAACACCACCATGTCAGCAGTACGTCTGACACACGAGCCAACAGGAACCGTTGTATCCTGCCAAGACGAAAAATCACAAATTAAAAACAAAGAAAAAGCAATGAAAGTATTGCGCGCACGTATTTATGATAAATTCCAACAAGAAGCACAAGCAGAATATGACGAAACAAGGAAATCAGCAGTTGGATCCGGTGACCGTTCAGAACGAATTAGAACATATAACTTCCCGCAAAACCGTGTAACCGACCACCGTATCGGCCTAACGATTCAAAAGCTCGATCAAATCTTAGAAGGAAAAATTTCAGAAGTAATCGACGCCTTGATCATCGAAGAGCAAGCCAAAAAGATGGAGCAAATTGGAGAATAACATGAAACAAGAAACGATAACGATACATGAAGCCCTCCGCTGGGCTTCTTCTTTTTTAGAAAACGCATCCCGTGAAACCAAGGTCGCAGAGATCCTATTACGACATGAGTTAAACCTTAACCAGGCTCAACTAATCAGCCGCTTACGCGATACGATGAACTCATACACGTATCACTCCTATAAGGAGAAAATCGAACAGCACGCTGCGACGGGCATTCCTGTTCAACATTTAACAGGAGAAGAAGAATTCTTTGGCAGAACCTTTCAGGTAAATCAAGATGTCTTGATTCCTCGACCGGAAACAGAAGAATTAGTCGACCGTGTTATCCGTTTAGTAAGAGAAAAGGGTTGGAAGAGCGCAACTTTTGTTGATGTAGGGACGGGCAGTGGTATTATTGCGATTACATTGGCGTTAGAGTTGGAAGAGTTTGATATGATGGCAACAGATATTTCGGCAGATGCTCTTAAAGTGGCGCAAAACAATGCGCAAAACCATCAAGCGAGTATCCGTTTTTTAGAGGGTGATTTTCTAATGCCATTAATCAAGGAAGGAATAAAAGTGGATATGATCATATCCAATCCGCCTTATATTAGCTACGCAGAAACAGAAGAGCTATCAGACACGGTAAAGAACTTTGATCCAAATATGGCTTTATTTGCAGATCAAAATGGACTTGCGGCTTATCAAGCGATCATGGAACAGGCCCCGCAGGTATTGAAGCCAGGGGGGATCATCGCCTTTGAAATCGGCCATACCCAATCGGAAGATATCCAGACTATTATCCATAAAGCGTATCCAAACAGCCAGGTGAAAACGTATCAAGACATCAACCAAAAAAACCGCATCATCATCACCCAAACCTAATCGGAAGGCCAAACACCTTCCAATTTTTTTGTACATAGTTGAACGAAAATGCGATATACAATTATCTAAATAAGGCTGACGCATCAAATCGCCACTAGATGAAGATCTAGCTTTTTTGGTCTCAAGGTCATTTTGAATTAGAATGGGATGGTTTCGAGAAAGGTCTCGAGTGGTTTTGAAAGGTATGCGTCACGAAGTGGTATCAAAAGAAACGTTCTAATAGCAGTTTACCTCCGACTGTGTCTTTAAAACTGCGTATAGAGAGCTTCTAATAGCAGTTTACCTCCGACTGTGTCTTTAAAACTGCGTATAGAGAGCTTCTAATAGCAGTTTACCTCCGAGTATGTCTTTAAAACTGCGTATAGAGAGCTTCTAATAGCAGTTTACCTCTGAGTATGTCTTTAAAACTGCGTATAGAGAGCTTCTAATAGCAGTTTGCCTCTGAGTATGTCTTCAAAACTGCGTATAGAGAGCTTCTAATAGCAGTTTACCTCTGAGTATGTCTTTAAAACTGCGTATAGAGAGCTTCTAATGGCAGTTTACCTCTGAGTATGTCTTTAAAACTGCGTATAGAGAGCTTTTAATAGCAGTTACCTCTGAGTATGTCTTTAAAACTACGTATTGAGTGAATCGGACCGCTTTTTGATGGTAGAGCTTCGCGAAATGGTATCGAGAAATACTCTAAAGTAGTCTTTGTATGGTACAAAATATAAGAAATCTAAGGCTTTTATCATTTTGGCAAAAGACAATAATTCTATACCGCGGAGCCTTCCAATTAGATAAACACGACTGTTTTTCTGCAGCGGCGATTTAACGCTAACCTTTTCAAGCGAATAAATTTTAATAGTTTGATGGTTTAAAAGATTTGTTCATTGTCCACAATGTGACTAGTGATCGATTCATTAGTGACAGGAGGAATATAGGATGAAAAAGCTATTATGGATTATTATTATTACTATTCTTTTTATCGGTTTTTATCCGCAAAAAATAATGAGTGAACCATCAAATCAACAAATAAATGAGCAAAACTATCAAGTGATACCGGACGAAGCGATCCGGCTTCGCATTCTAGCAAATAGTGATAAAGAAGGAGATCAAGCGGTTAAACATCAAGTTCGTGACGCTGTGAATGAAGAGGTAACGAAATGGGTGGAAGGTTTTTCGGATATTAATGCTGCCAGAGAACTTATCTCTTCTCAAGTCCATCAATTAGAGCAAATTGTGGATGATGTGTTACAAGAACAAAACCAGACGATAGAATATTCGGTTTCCTATCGTAAAGACGTAAAATTCCCTACCAAATTGTACGGAAACTACCTTTATCCAGCTGGAGAATATGAAGCTATCTTAATTACCCTAGGGGAAGCAGAAGGTTCCAATTGGTGGTGCGTCGTATTCCCGCCGCTTTGCTTTTTAGATTTTTCATTCGGTACATCAGTTGATGCAGAAGAATCAGAAATGGATGAAGAGAGAGAAGAACAAGAGGATTCAGAATCATCTGAGGAGAAAGAAGAAGTAGAATATACTTTTTTCTTTTTAAAATGGTTTCAATAATTAGTCATAAATCTATCATTTGATTCATAGAATAGATAAAAAAATGATAGAGGTGTTCTAATGAAATTACAAGCAACTAAATCTGTGGATAACCACACTTTTCAACAGTTCTTCGGTTCAAAACTCGACATACTAGAAGACCATCAATTAAAGGAGTACGGTTACTTTGTCATCATTGATAACAAAAAGCTAGCATTTTTTGCGCTCGTGCCAGTAGATTCCCAGAACTTTTGGCTTCGTGCATTCGTGATGAAAGAAAATGCACCTGTAACATTACCAGTGATGATTATTCAATCTGCAGAAGAATTAGCAAAATATCAAGGTGCAGAGAACGTTTATATCCACAGCTCTACGAAAGCAGTAGACGATTTGTTGGCACAATTAAATTATCAAACAACAGATAAAGGCATTATCGAAGGAAAAAGTGGACAATGGTGGATAAACACACAGGTAAATGTGGATAAAAAAGAGAGTTATCAACAAAAATAACAGGTTATGTGAATAAAATCTGTTAATTTGTGAATAACTATACTATATCATCCCCCTTTAACATACATTTTTGTGGATATCATGTGGAAAAAAGGTCCTTTTGTCCACATGATATCCACATTTTTATGTTCTCAAACCAGAATTTATATCGTTATAGTGTTTTAGATGACAAGAGAATTTTTGATGGTGGAATCAAGACATGCTGCAGCAAAACTTCTCATCCGAGCAGGGTTTGAGAGAGTAGGCACGGGAAAAGGAGCATATTACATAGTGCCAGAATTGGAAGTGGCGCGAAAAAGCTAAATAGTGGCTCGAATCACTTGATTTGTGGCTCGAAAGCGGAAGATTGTGGCTCGAAAAGCAAAAAAAGTGGAGCGAAAACACCAAATTGTGGCGCGAAAGTTTTACCACAGATTCAAGCCGTCGCACACATCCGAGCTCTAACATAAAAAACCAGAAAATGTCTTCAGGCAGTTTCTGGTTTTTATCTCTTACTATCAAGAATTCCCCCTATACTTGCACATTTCATCGAATCATTCCATAATAAGTTTAGATTATTATAGATCGAGGGATCATCATGAAAACAAAAATGTGGAAAATTCACAATCAAGCATTACAGGAAGCGGCACAATGTTTACAACAGGGAGAAGTAGTCGCTTTTCCAACAGAAACCGTATATGGGCTAGGAGCAGATGCGACAAACGAAGAAGCAGTGAAAAAAATTTTTCAAGCAAAGGGGCGGCCAGCAGATAATCCGCTTATCGTCCATGTGCATCATCCCATACAAATTAGACAGTATGTGGAAGAAATACCACCACTGGCTCAGAAATTGATTGATCATTTTATGCCAGGTCCGTTTACGATTATATTAAAGAGTAATGGAAAAGCAGCCCATACAGTGACAGCAGGCCTTGATACCGTAGCCATTCGCATTCCAGATCATCCGGTAAGTCAGGCTTTATTGGAAACAGCTCAACTGCCATTAGCAGCACCAAGTGCCAATTTATCTGGAAAACCTAGTCCGACAAATGCAGATCATGTATATCAAGATTTAAATGGTAGAATTGCAGGTATTATAGATGGTGGGGCGACAGGTGTAGGATTGGAGTCAACGGTTGTCGATGGTACGCAAGATACGCCAGTTATCTTAAGACCAGGAGGCGTGACGAAAGAGGAGATCGAACAAGTCACAGGTCAATTGGAACAAAACAAGTCCTTTACTCAAGTGGAAAAGCAGCCGAAATCACCTGGAATGAAGTATAATCATTATGAACCAGATGCCCCATTACAACTGATAGATGGTTCTAGTACATTTTTTCAACAACAAATTAACCAATATCATAAAGAAGGAAAAAAAGTTGGGGTGATTGCTAGTTCCCCGCTTTCGGAAGAGCTTCAGGCAGATGATCTTTATGTTTGCGGATCAAGTGATCATTTACAAGAAGTAGCAGCCAAACTTTATTATGCGCTTAGATATTTTAATGATAAACCAGTCGATATCATTTTATGTGAGACTTTTCCAACTGAAGGTGTAGGAGAAGCGATTATGAATCGACTAACCAAAGCGGCATCCAGTCAATTGGCTGAGTAGTACCCCAAACGTTAGAAAAAGTGAAGTGAATCTCTCTATCTTCTCGTATTGATAGGATAAAGATAGAGTCCACTTAACTTATAAAGAAAACTCAGGCGTACCGAGCCTTTGGACGATAGCCGAGTCGTAGTTCGCACCTTGAAATTTTTAGTACGTCGAGTAACTTCCTGCTAAAATTTTAAACTTTCCTAACTTACAAAAATAAACATATCCCCTCTTGGACTTGCATACGAATAGATTGAAATGGCATGTCCTTGGAATTTTTCTAAAAAAGGCTTGTCGTCAACAAAAGACGAAAGCCTTCCTTTTTTCCACAATAATAAAGGGTGACATTTAAGAAAATCTAAAGTTTTCTCCGTAAGGGCAACAAGTACAAGATTTTCTAACGGTTTTGAACGTACTAATGTACAAAGAGGGGGCGCTTCACTGTGGCAACATTAGCTTTTGGGGAGTTACTATCCATCTTCTTTATGGCATTTGCATTAGGAATGGATGCTTTTTCAGTAGGGTTAGGGATTGGCATGCAGGAAATTCGTCTAAAACGGATTTTCATCATCGGTCTTGTAGTAGGTTTTTTTCATATATTGATGCCGTTTATCGGATTAATGGTAGGTTCTTTTATATCAGGAAAAGTGGAGGGCATTGCCGTATTGGCAGCAGGTCTTTTATTGTGCGGGATTGGTTTTCAAATGATTATGCAAACATTTATCGATCATGGAGGGCAGCTGCTTGCTCCTGTTGGGTTCGGATTATTTGTTTTTGCCTTTACCGTCAGTTTAGACAGCTTTTCTGTTGGTCTTTCCTTGGGGTTATCAGGCATTGCCACTGCATTCGCCATAATTATCTTTGGTATATTTGCTACCATTCTTACATGGACTGCTCTATTGATCGGACGACGGACTCATTACCTTTTAGGAACGTACAGTGAAATATTAGGTGGTAGCATCTTATTTGGTTTTGGTTTACATATCTTAATATAATAGGAGATAATACATCATGAGAAAAGGTAGTAATGGAGGCAGACCATACCATGAATATTTTATTTGTTTGTACAGGCAATACATGTCGAAGTCCTATGGCAGAAGCAATTATGACAAATTTGACCAATCATCAGGTTCAATCAGCAGGTATTTTTGCTGGAAATGGACAACCCATATCGGAAGGGTCCCGACAAGTGCTTGAAGAAAACGGAATCAAGCATCAACATCAGTCAAAAATGATAGATCCAGATTTAGTGAAATGGGCAGATCTCATTTTAACGATGACGACAAGCCATCGTGATATGTTAAAACAACAGTATACTAACATGAACGATAAAATGTATACGTTAAAGGAATATGTTGATCCCGTTTATGAAGAGAAATGGCAACAATTAAAAGAAGCGTATACCCAATTAGAAGAACTTAAATTAGATGAAAACTCCTCCTCCGAAGAAAAATCCAAGCTAATAGAAAAAATTAACCATCTAGAAAGTGGTATGAAAGACCTAAACATCTCCGACCCATTTGGGGGTAATGTCATGATTTACCAGAAAACGTATGAAGAATTGCATAAGTATCTTGAACTATTATCCAAAAAGTTAGACAATAATAATAGTTAAAGAGAGACTTCCATCAGTGGGGGTTCATACCCCGCTTCTGGTTAAATTGTCATGCTAGTTTGGGGAGGAGCAATAAAATGTCAAAACAAAGAAAAGGTGCAAGCCTTCGAACGAAGTTAGTGTTGTTTACGTCGATTTTAGCTCTAATCACTTATTCTGTAAGTGCGATTTTTATCTATTATGTACAAGATGCAATACGTCCATATGTGCAAATTTCAGAAGTTTGGTACGTATTATTTACCTTGTTGCTTGGTGTTATTTGGTCAGGAATACTAGCATTTATCGCAGCACGTTTTATTACCAAACCTTTAATAAAGCTAAAGCAATTTGCGGAAAAAGTGGCAGATGGGGATTTTAATCAGGAAATAGATCCACCCAAAACAACCACGGACGAAATAGGTTCTCTTACGATTGCGGTGCAAAAAATGGTGGTAAATGTCAATCGTATGTTAACAAATATAGAGAACCACGCCGAGGAAACACAGGAAACGGTACATACGATTAGAGATGCTGCCACTCGTTCTAAACAACAAGCAGAAACTCTAGAGGATACCATTGGCCAAATTGCCTCAGGGGCAGAGGAGTCATCAGCAGCGATTCAACAAACAGCTGATGCGGTAGATAACTCCACGAGAATTGCGAACGAAGTGGATGGAAAAGCAGAAGATTCTCAAGGGAAATCAAATGAAATGGTGGAGCAATTAAACGATTCTAAGCAAGTGATCCATACCCTTGTTCAAGGAATTGAAAAATTAGCAGAAAACCAAGATAATGCTTTACATGATGTAAATCGTTTATCGCAAAAGGCAAAAGAAGTGGAGAACGTCATTTCACTTGTAGGGGATATCAGTGAACAGACGAATTTACTTGCATTAAACGCTTCGATTGAGGCATCTCGTGCAGGAGAAGAAGGAAAAGGATTTGCAGTTGTTGCGGAAGAAGTGCGAAAATTGGCGGATCAAAGTTCGCAAGCTGTTCAAAGCATTTCCGATCTCATTCAAGATATGCAAAAGGATGTGGAGCTTGTTGTCGGCAACATGCGCACACATGTGGAGGACACACGAAATGAAGTGAAAAAAGGTGAAGAAACCACTTCTGTTATCGATGATATGTCAGATTCTATATATGATGTAGCATCTGTCATTAAAGAAATATCAGGGTTGGTAGAAAAGCAAGTAAAAGAAATCGAAGCAACACAAGCCAAGTCTCAAAATGTCGCTGCCATTGCACAAGAAACATCAGCTGGTGCAGAAGAAATTAATTCTACCGTGGAAGAACAAGCTGATTTTGCAGAAAATTTAGAAGAATTGGCGATTTCACTAGAAAATCAAGCACAAAACTTGAAAAACACAATGAGGCAATTTAAGCTTAGCTAAAGGACTTTTTTGTAAAGGGGAAATCGTCATGAAAGTTATATTAGCGTCCGATCACGGTGGAATAAATTTAGCAAAAGAAATCATTTCATTGTTAGAGGAATTGAATATTGAGTATGAGGATATTGGTTGTAACTGTGAAGATTCTGTAGATTATCCGGATTATGGCATCCCTGCAGCAGAACGTGTAGCAAGTGGTGAATTTGACCGCGGAATCTTAATCTGCGGAACAGGCATTGGCATGTCGATAGCGGCAAACAAGGTGAAAGGTATCCGTGCAGCATTAGTTCATGATGTCTTTAGTGCGAAGGCAACACGAGAACATAATGACTCTAACATGATTACAATGGGTGAACGTGTTATCGGAGCAGGTCTTGCACGTGAAATTGCCAGTACTTGGTTAGGGACAGAATTCCAAGGCGGCCGTCATGCGAATCGTGTCGGAAAAATGACTGATTACGAGAATAAATAAGGAAAGGGGCACTCCATCATGAAACTGGATCAATGGGCAGAGGACATCGAAGCTATTGTTGATGAGTGGGAAAAACAAGAGTTCCTTTCTGAAGGAGATTTATTCGTCATCGGATGTTCGACCAGTGAAGTAGCTGGAGAACGGATCGGAACATCCGGCAGTGAAGAAGTTGCCGCCATGATTTTTGAAAAAGTTCAGCAATTAAAGCAAAAGATAGGGGTCGATATTGCTTTTCAATGCTGTGAACATCTCAACCGTGCGTTAGTGGTCGAGAAAAAGGTGATGCGAGAGCGCGGGTTCGACCCTGTGTCTGTAGTCCCCGTTCGAAAAGCAGGTGGTTCAATGGCAGCATATGCCTTTGAACAGTTAGAAGATGCGGTAGTCGTAGAAAATGTCCGTGCGGATGCTGGTATCGATATAGGAGAAACGATGATTGGAATGCATCTTAAGCCAGTAGTTGTTCCATTAAGATTGAAGCAGCGATGGGTGGGACATGCACGTGTTAATAGTGCTTTGACAAGACCGAAATTGATTGGCGGCCCTAGAGCTGTGTATGCAACATAACTATTTGAGAAGTGCACCTTTTTCTAATTTACGAACAAAAGGTGCGTTTTTTGTCTTTTTATTCGCAAAAATTATGGAAATTATTTTAAAATGATGTTATTTTATAAATGGAGTAACTGAATAACGAATGTTTACGTGTTAGCTATTCAAAAACATTAGGAGGAGCAAAAAATGGATCATGTAAAAAACTTTGATGCTGAAATATTTCAAGCAGTGGAAGACGAAAGAAAACGCCAAAATGATAAGATTGAGCTAATCGCTTCTGAGAACTTTGTGTCTGAAGCAGTAATGGAAGCACAAGGTTCGGTTTTAACGAACAAATATGCAGAAGGTTACCCAGGTCGCCGCTACTATGGTGGATGTGAGCATGTCGATGTTGCAGAAGATCTAGCTCGTGATCGTGCGAAAGAATTATTCGGGGCAGAGTATGTGAACGTACAGCCGCACTCTGGGGCACAAGCGAACATGGCTGTATATCTTACTGTATTGGAGCCAGGAGATACGGTTTTAGGGATGAATTTAAGTCATGGTGGTCACTTAACTCACGGAAGTCCGGTAAACTTTAGTGGAAAGCTTTATAACTTTGTGGACTATGGAGTAGATGCAGATTCTGAGGAAATTGATTATGATGCAGTACTTGCGAAAGCAAAAGAAGTACAGCCGAAGTTAATTGTAGCTGGGGCAAGTGCTTATCCTCGTCAAATTGATTTCAAAAAATTCCGTGAAATTGCTGATGCAGTTGATGCCTATCTAATGGTAGATATGGCGCACATTGCAGGACTTGTTGCAACAGGATTACACCCAGATCCAGTGCCGCATTCTCACTTTGTGACAACAACGACACATAAAACATTACGCGGTCCTCGCGGTGGTATGATTTTATGTAAAGAAGAGTTCGGGAAGCAGATCGATAAAACGGTATTCCCTGGTATGCAAGGTGGTCCATTAATGCATGTGATTGCAGCTAAAGCTGTATCATTCAAGGAAGCTTTACAACCAGCATTCAAGGAATATGGTGGAAATATCATTAAGAATGCAAAACGTTTTGGAGAAGTATTAGAATCGGAAGGTATCCGTACTGTCTCAGGCGGTACAGATAACCACTTACTATTATTAGATGTTCGCGGTTTGAACTTAACAGGTAAAGATGCAGAAAAAGCATTAGATGATGTTGGTATTACAACCAACAAAAACACGATTCCTTTTGACCCAGAAAGTCCATTTGTAACTAGCGGTATCCGTGTAGGTACAGCTGCAGTAACATCTAGAGGATTTGGCGAAGAAGAAATGGAAGAAGTAGCGAAAATTATCGCTTTCACTTTGAAAAATCATGACGATGAAGCAAAACTACAAGAAGCAAGAGAACGTGTAGAAGCACTAACAGCAAAATTCCCTTTATATCAGTAATCGGACATACAAGCTAGATCTGACTCATCATTAGTCAGGTCTAGCTTTTTTTATAGGGATAAGTGCTAAACCATCGCTGTGGGGTCTTCGGAAGCTGCTCTTCCCCCAGGAGTCTCGCATTTTTCCACAGCTTAAATTGAATTTCATTTTAAGTGAGAAAAATCATAAAATCTTATGAAAATAGGACATATTATACCGCGAATTTTATTTCTTACCAGCGGAGGAAATATACGTAGACTCCTGCGGGAAAAGCAACAGCTGAAGATCCCGCAGGAAGCGGTTTTTGCTTCCGAGGAAGCTGAAGCGTTGCCCGCGGAAAGCGAAGTATATTTCCGTAGCGGTATGTAGAGCTCATTATTTCAGTTTTAACCATAAAATTATAGAGAGCCCTGTTCTACTCTGCTTCTCCTAAATTATAGATAATTCAATCAAAATGTTTTGTTCTCCTTGAAAGGTGGTATATTTTTGAGTACAATTTTTAGGATGAACAAATTCATTTGAGGTAAACTATCGAAAAAAAAGGAGCGATCCCATCGTGAGTAATGTATATGTATTAGATCATCCGCTTATTCAACATAAGTTAACGTACATACGAAATAAACATACAGGAACCAAAGAATTCCGCGCCCTAGTAGACGAAGTTTCTGCTTTAATGGCGTTCGAGATTACAAGAGACCTTCCATTAGAAGAGACAACGATTGAAACACCTGTAATGGAAGCAACCACAAAAGTATTAAGCGGGAAGAAAATTGGACTCGTTCCCATTTTAAGAGCCGGACTTGGCATGGTAGACGGTATCCTTCGCTTAATCCCAGCAGCAAAGGTAGGACATGTTGGCTTGTACCGTGATCCTGAAACCTTAAAGCCAGTCGAATACTACATCAAACTCCCTTCCGACATAGAAGAACGAGAATTAATCGTGATCGACCCAATGCTCGCAACAGGCGGCTCCGCAAATGATGCGATTCATTCCTTAAAAAAGCGCGGTGCCACAAACATTAAATTAATGTGCCTGATCGCAGCACCTGAAGGGGTAGAAATCATACAAAAAGATCATCCAGATGTTGATATTTATTTAGGTGCTCTTGATGAGAAGTTAAATGAAAAAGGATATATTATCCCAGGCTTAGGAGATGCTGGAGACCGTTTGTTTGGAACAAAATAATATCAGTAAACAAGGGGAGACCGGAAAATGTCTAAACCAATTAAAGTGATGACGATTTTTGGAACAAGGCCAGAAGCAATCAAAATGGCACCACTTGTCTTAGAACTGCAAAAACGACCAGAGCAATTTGAAGCAATTGTGACGGTAACAGCACAGCACCGAGAAATGCTAGATCAAGTGCTCGAAATTTTTGATGTTACACCAGATCATGACTTGAACATTATGAAAGCAAGACAAACTTTAGCCCAAATCACGACCAGAGCGTTAGAAGGTCTGGATCAAGTCATGCAAGAAGCAAAACCAGATATTGTGCTAGTGCATGGCGATACAACAACAACTTTTGCGGCATCTGTTGCAGCCTATTACAACCAAATCGCGGTAGGGCATGTGGAAGCAGGATTGCGTACATGGAATAAATATTCTCCATATCCAGAGGAAATGAATCGCCAATTAACAGGGGTGATGGCTGACTTGCATTTTGCCCCAACCAATAAAGCGAAACAAAATTTATCGAACGAAAACAAAGAAGAGGATACGATTTTTGTTACAGGAAATACAGCAATCGATGCGTTATCCACAACAGTAGATGAAAACTATTCACATGCTGTACTAGAAGAAGTTGGCAATAAGCGCCTTGTACTGATGACAGCACATAGACGAGAAAACTTAGGTGAAAACATGCAGCAAATGTTCCGAGCAATTAAGCGTCTAGTCGAAGAGCATGAAGACATTCATGTTGTCTATCCAGTTCATTTGAACCCTGTCGTTCAGGAAACAGCCAATCAAATATTAGGAGATCACCCTCGCATTTCGCTCATTGAACCATTGGGAGTGGTCGATTTCCATAACTTCGCATCCCGTGCTCATTTAATTTTGACCGATTCTGGCGGAGTGCAGGAAGAAGCACCGTCTCTAGGAGTTCCTGTCCTGGTACTGCGAGATACGACAGAACGCCCAGAAGGCATTGATGCAGGAACTCTAAAGCTTGCAGGTACTGACGAAGATCACATATTTTCACTTGCTAATGAGCTGTTATCTGATGAGGAAGCCCACCGCAAGATGGCTCGCGCATCTAATCCATACGGTGACGGTAAGGCCTCCGAGCGCATAGCTGAAGCGATCCGCTACTTTTTTAACCAAACCAATCAAAAACCATCTTCGTTTTAAGTCCCGATTGAATCGGGGCTTTTTTTCCGTATCAGAAAGTAAATGGTCAGCAAGGAAGAATTATCGACGTAGTAGACCATTTTAGGAAGATTGATAAGGGCAACTATGTCTCTGACTTCGCCAAAGGCTCGTCGATCGACAAGTTTTCTTTAGTATATCTAATCCTCTCTTGCACAAAATATGTATATTCCATGGGAAAAGGAAGTGCTTTGGATGAAATGGTTAATTGTTGCGGCGATGCTTTTTAGTACCATATCGATTCAGCCGTCTGAATCAGAAGATATTTCGCTTATTGTCGAGACAGAAGATAATCCGCATGCTTTTGCGGAACAAATCGAAACATACCATCCAAGAATGGAGATTCTAGCTGTATATGACACGATTTTTGATGGTGTTGCGGTTAAAGGGGACAGACGAGCGATTGAGCAACTTAAAGAAGATAACTCGTGGAAACAAAGTTATCCGGTTCATACATACCAAGCAATAGAGGTTGAGCCAATCAACAAAAGCATTCCGTTTTTCCTTTCTAAAGAGCTCCCTTATACAGGGAAAGGGGTGAAAGTTGGGGTGATCGATACCGGGATCGATTATACACACCCTGACCTTCAACATAGTTATCAGGGAGGATATGACCTGGTGGACTTTGATGCAGATCCAATGGAAACAACGATTGAACAAGGAATGCCCACTTCCCATGGGACACATGTAGCAGGAATTATTGCGGCAAATGGCAGCATGCAAGGTATCGCAAAGGATGCAGAATTATACGCATACCGAGCACTTGGTCCAGGCGGATCAGGCAGTTCTGTACAAGTCATGGCAGCAATCGAACAAGCAGTCAAAGATGGAATGGATGTGATCAATTTATCCCTAGGCAATACCATAAACGGTCCCGACTGGCCAACAAGTGTCGCGGTGAACCGTGCCACCGAACAAGGCGTAACCGTAGTCATCGCTAACGGCAATACAGGACCAGAACCATGGACAGTAGGATCACCAGCAACGGCAAGCAGTGTCATTTCCGTCGGCGCTTCCACCCCATTACTCAAGCAGCCTTATTTGTATGATCGTTTTAGTGAAAAGAAAGTAGAGATATTGTCACTGGTAGGATCGAGCAACTGGGCGTTTGAGGGTGATCTGAAGGTGTTGCATGAAGACAATGCACCGAAGCAGCTTCCGATGGATACCATTTTAGTGATGGATCGCGGCACCGTTCCGTTTGCACAATTAGCAATCAAAGCAGATGAAATGGGAGCAAAAGCCCTCTTAATTGCTAATAAAGAAGAGGGGGTATTTCAAGGTGCTCTAGAGGCAAACGTTGATATACCAGTAGCCGCTATTTCAAAAGAAGATGGAGAATGGCTGAAGCAAGCTGATCGTACTTATTTACAGGTAGAGCATCAGGAAATAAAGGATACGGTAACAGAATTTAGCTCCAGAGGACCTGTTACAGTAAATTGGATGATTAAACCAGAAGTAGTAGCACCTGGGGCAGCAATTATGAGCACCGTACCAGGCGGTTATCAAGCGTTAAGCGGAACAAGTATGGCGTCACCGCATGTAGCGGGGGCAGCTGCGTTGCTAAAGGAAGCACATCCCAATTGGACACCAAAGCAAATCAAGGCAGCACTAATAACGACAGCAGATCCATTTCAGCAGTTTTTGCCAAATGAACAAGGAGCGGGAAAAGTAGTGGTGGATGAAGCTTTAAAAGCAGATACACTATTATACGACTCGTTTATTCATTTTGGAAAAGTGGAGGATATCTCAGAATATAAGGAGGCGACAATAACCGTTGAGAATGTATCAGAAAAGGAAAAGCGTTATGCTTTCAAACAGCCAGAACAAAAGCAAAGCATTCGTTGGAAGCTGCCAAAGTCATTTTCGTTAGCTCCAGGTGAAAAAAGAGAGGTGACCGTTGAAGCAACCATTCGTCATCATCAAATAGAAGAACCTTTTGTACAAGGATATTTACAATTAAATGATTTTTCACTGCCTTATCTGTTTTTAACAGAAGATACGCCATTACCAAAAGCGATGGGGTTGGAGTTTGCTTTAGAGCCTTTGGATGATGCTTATCAATATCAATTTTACTTAACAGAGGAAGCAGAAAGTGTCACGGTAGATTTGTATGATCCATATACTTTTGCATTTCAGCAAACATTGTTGCAGTTAGAAAGTCCTGAACAAGGTGTGGTTAAAGGGAAGATTGAAAAGGATGCAGTGCATGAAAAAGGGATGTTTTTGGCAAATATTACAGTGGAGTTTGCGGACGATGTGTTTCAATATCAAACCATGTTAGAGGTGTATGGACAAAATTAGTATAAGGTAAATTCAACCAAAAATCAATATGTTTCGTATTGCGAAATAATTGTCACATATTGTTTGAATTTGTGAACACATCTTACAAATCCCTTGACGAGAGGATTTTGACTGGATATGTCATGTTTTGTCTGTATATTCTGGCGATTTATGCTTTAAAATGATTGACATAAAGCACCCCCTATTGTATGCTATTTGAGTGTGGATGATAAGGTTTACAGAGGTTTGCAGGCAAATGGGTTGGAAGCTAGCGTTGAAGTCATAAGGTAAGATTCTTTCTTACATAGGAGTGAGAAATTTGTCACAACCTCCCCAGAAGAATCCCTTTCGAGGTTTAGCCATTGGAAGTACAATATTGTCACAATTGGTTGGTGGACCACTTGTTGGAATATTCTTAGGGAAATGGCTGGATCAACATCTTTCCACATCACCACTTTGTTTAGTGCTAGGACTACTTTTAGGACTAGGAGCCGGACTTTATGGAACGATTCATTTTATACGAAAACTAACGGGAGAATAGAAACATGGATCAATATAACAAAATGATAACCCGTCAGCGTAAATGGATGTTCTATCTTCTTGCACTTTTTGTACTTGGATGGGGATTCACTCCGTATACAAGTATATTCCTCGGACTCCTCCTAGGAACAGCTTTAAGCTTTTATAACTTATGGGTTATGCAGCGAAAAGTGGCGCACTTTGGACAAGCTGTTTCAAAAGGAACACGATCAACAGGAATCGGAACATTTTCACGATTAGCAACCGCAGCATTAGCTGTGATTATTGCCCTGCGTTTCGAAGAGTATTTCCATTTCATCGCTGTGATATTAGGATTAATGACAACTTATGTTGTTATTATGATAGATTTTGCATTATCTAGAAAACAAGACTAGCAAAGGGAAGTGAGGTGAAGCAATTGGATCACGAATCACCGCTGTATCATGATCTATGGGGAATTCCGTGGTTAGATTTTAACTTATCAACTGTATTAATGACCTTTATTTCATCTGTCATTGTCTTTA
Source organism: Gracilibacillus sp. YIM 98692 (assembly GCF_010993965.1). Taxonomy (GTDB): domain Bacteria; phylum Bacillota; class Bacilli; order Bacillales; family Amphibacillaceae; genus Gracilibacillus. Next base: position 49,877 of record NZ_WIXM01000023.1, read on the forward strand.
TTATTTGCGTTTTAGCAGCAAGAAATCTACAGATGAAGCCAACAGGTTTTCAAAACTTTATGGAGTGGATCGTCGAGTTTGTTAAAGGCATCATTGGCGATACCATGGACTGGAAGACAGGGAAAGTTTTCCTTCCACTAGGTTTAACATTATTAGTATACCTATTTGTTAGTAACATTCTTGGTGTTATTACGATGGGGGTATGGGGGCACACATTATGGTGGAAATCACCAACCTCTGACGCGACTTTAACACTATCGTTGTCAGCAATGGTTATTTTGTTAACCCATTTCTATGGAATTAAAGTAAGAGGGTTTAAGGAATATGGAAAATCATTTTTCCAACCAATCCCGTTACTATTTCCGTTAAAAATTATTGAAGAATTTGCGAATACTTTAACATTAGGTTTGCGTCTCTTCGGTAATATCTTTGCTGGTGAAATATTATTAGCACTAATTACGAAAATGGCGATGATAGCTATTCCAGTTACAACCGTGTTTTCATTGATTCCAATGGTAGCATGGCAAGGATTCAGTTTATTCATCGGTGCTATTCAAGCATTTATTTTCACAATGTTAACAATGGTTTATATGTCTCATAAAGTGAGTTCAGACCATTAAAATAATTAAAATTTTGAAATAGTTTATACATTTTAAAGGAGGAAACATACAAATGGGAGTTTTAGCAGCTGCAATTGCAATTGGTTTAGCGGCACTAGGTGCTGGTGTAGGTAACGGTTTAATCGTAAGTCGTACAGTAGAAGGGATTGCGCGTCAGCCAGAATTACGCGGTACTCTTCAAACAACAATGTTTATCGGGGTAGCATTAGTTGAGGCGATTCCGATTTTCGCCGTTGTTATTGCCTTCATGGTAATGTAACGATTAACAGTAAAACGGATAGAATGGCGAAGTTCGTCTATGACAACTTTCGCCATTCCTTTGTAGTAAAAGCAGAATGAAATGTATGATTGATAAATAGATGGAAAACGATTTGCAGGAAGGAGTGAACACTGTGCAACTATTAGCAAGTGAGCTCATTATCGGAGCTTCCGTTGGTGGTTTCCGTGGTGGAGATATGTTATTTGCGCTTGTCAGCTTTGCAATTCTTCTTTATCTATTAAAGAAATTCGCATGGGGACCGTTAATGAACAAAATGGAAGAGCGTGAAAACCATATCGCGAATGAAATAGATACAGCGGAGAAGAACCGCGAAGAAGCAGAAAAGGCATCTCGTGAAGCAAACGAGCAGCTAAAAGCGACTCGTCAAGAAGCACAGCAAATCATTGAAGATGCGAAGAAAGCTGGACAGGGTCAAGAAAAAGCAATCATTAAAGCAGCAGAAGAATCTGCGGCAAGAATGAAAAAGTCTGCGGAAGAAGATATCGCACGTGAGAAAGAAAAAGCGATTGAAGCTCTGCAAGATAAAGTGGCAACATTGTCCGTTCAGATTGCTGCTAAAGTAATTGAAAAAGAAATTAACGCGGAAGACCAAGAGCAGTTGATCAGTGACTACATTAAAGAGGTAGGAGAAGAGCGATGAGTAAAGCAAATGTAGCAAAGCGTTATGCAGAAGCTCTTTTTCAGATTGGTGTAGAAAAGGAAACAATCGATTTTTTTGATACAGAACTTCAAACAGTGAAGGAAGTATTTGAATCGAACGAATCTTTTTTGAAATTTTTACAGCATCCCAAAGTAGATGCTGATGAGAAAAAACAACTGCTCAACAAAGCGTTCGCAGGCTTTTCGAAGGATGTATTACATACACTTTCGTTACTTGTAGATCGCCATAACGAAGCAATCGTTCCGGAAGTCGTTGACTATTTCCAAACTTTTGTATTCGAATCAAAAGGGATAAAACAAGCAACGGTTTATTCGGTTAGAGAATTGTCTGAAGCTGAAATTAAACAAATACAACAAGTATTTACGAAAAAATTAAATGTCCAAACATTAAAAGTGAACAATCAAGTAGATCCTTCTGTTATAGGCGGTGTGAAGATTAAAGTCGGCAACACAGTGTATGATGGAACGATTCAAGGAAAACTTGAGCGTTTAGAACGTAATATTGTAACTGCGAATTAATGATGATAGGGGTGAAATGGCATGAGCATTAAAGCTGAAGAAATCAGTGCACTGATTAAACAGCAAATTGAAAGCTATGACTCAGACATCGAAGTGAACGATGTCGGTACAGTTATCGAAATCGGTGACGGTATCGCACGTGCACACGGTCTAGATGATGTCATGTCTGGTGAGCTTGTAGAATTTTCAAATGGTGTCATGGGTATGGCACAAAACTTAGAAGAATCAAATGTCGGGATTGTAATCCTTGGTCCATATACGGAAATCCGTGAAGGAGACGAAGTTCGTCGTACTGGCCGTATCATGGAAGTGCCAGTTGGGGAGGAACTAATTGGCCGTGTTGTTAATCCATTAGGACAACCTGTTGATGGAAAAGGTGCGATTGAAACATCCAAAGCGCGCCCAATTGAATCACCTGCACCTGGTGTAATGGATCGTAAATCAGTTGATGAGCCATTACAAACAGGTATTAAGGCAATTGATGCTCTTGTACCAATTGGTCGTGGTCAGCGTGAGTTAATTATCGGTGACCGTCAGACTGGTAAAACAACAGTTGCGATCGATACTATCTTAAATCAAAAAGATGAAAATATGATCTGTATCTATGTAGCAATTGGTCAAAAAGACTCTACAGTACGTGGAACAGTAGAAGTTTTACGTAAGCACGGTGCATTAGATTATACGATCGTTGTTTCTGCAGGTGCGAGTGAACCAGCTCCGCTTCAATACTTAGCGCCATATGCAGGGGTATCGATGGGTGAAGATTTCATGTACAATGGCAAACACGTATTAGTGGTTTACGATGATTTAACGAAGCAAGCAAATGCTTATCGTGAATTATCATTGCTACTACGTCGCCCGCCAGGTCGTGAAGCATTCCCAGGGGATGTATTCTACTTACACTCTCGTTTATTAGAACGTGCTGCAAAGCTTAGTGATGCAAAAGGCGGCGGTTCATTAACTGCATTGCCATTTGTTGAAACACAAGCTGGTGACATTGGTGCTTATATTCCAACAAACGTTATCTCCATCACAGATGGACAAATATTCTTGCAGTCCGATTTATTCTTCTCTGGTGTTCGTCCAGCGATTAACGCAGGTTTATCTGTATCACGTGTTGGTGGTTCCGCACAAATTAAAGCAATGAAAAAAGTTGCGGGTACGCTGCGTCTTGACTTGGCTTCTTTCCGTGAGCTTGAATCATTTGCACAGTTTGGTTCAGACCTTGATAAAGCAACACAAGCAAAACTTAACCGCGGGGCACGAACAGTAGAAGTACTAAAACAAGGTTTACACAAGCCATTAGCAGTAGAAAAACAAGTAATGATCATCTATGCACTAACAAAAGGATTATTAGATGATATTCCAGTAGAGGATATCACTCGTTTTGAAGATGAATTCTTAACATGGTTAGAGCAAAACAAAAATGACTTGCTTTCTACTATTAAAGAAACAGGCAAGTTAGCAGATGACGATGATATGAGCGGTGCTGTAAAAGAATTCAAAAAACAATTCGTTATTTCTGAGTAAGAATCACTCGTTGTTTGATTTAAATAAAATACATGACTGATCAGCATTGTGTCAGTTTCATGTATGTAACAACTAATATCGGCATGATCGTCTTATTTTGGTGGCCATGTCGATACTAGTGAAGCCTAAGCGTCCAATCCGGATGTAAAGTTTTAGTTTCTTACCTGCGAAATGAAAGGGCGGTGAAACATAGTGGCATCACTTCGAGATATAAAAACACGGATTAATTCCACACAAAAAACGAAGCAAATTACCAAAGCTATGCATATGGTATCTGCGTCCAAATTGAGCAAAGCAGAAGAGTTTGCTAAATCGTTTGATCCATACAGCAGTAAGATTAAAGAGGTAGTTGCAAGTATTGCCGGCAGCGGTAAGGATGCAGAGCATCCAATGCTTCAAGAACGAGAAGTAAAGAAAACCGCATACTTTGTCATCACTTCTGATCGTGGGTTAGCTGGTGCGTTTAATAGTGGTATTCTTCGTGAAGTATATCGTACGATTCAAGAGCGTCATCAATCACAAGATGAATATACAGTGATTACAGTAGGTCGTATTGGTCGCGACTTCTTTAAAAAGCGTGGTATGCCGATTGCGAAAGAGATTACTGGTTTAGATGATCAGCCAAATTTTGCTGATATCAAAGACCTTACTTCTGAAACGGTTCAACTATATATTGATGAAGAAATCGATGAGTTAGTGATCTTCTATAATCACTTTATTAGTGCGATATCACAAAAAGTAACACAGAAAAAGCTTCTGCCACTTACCGATTTAGAAGAAGAGGCAAGCGGCAGCTCAAGCATGTACGAATATGAGCCAAATCAACAAGAAATTTTAAATGTATTGCTGCCACAATATGCGGAGAGCTTGATTTTCGGTGCACTATTAGATAGTAAAGCAAGTGAGCATGCATCTAGAATGACAGCGATGAAAAGTGCAACCGATAATGCGGATGATCTTATTTCTGATCTATCCTTGCAGTATAACCGTGCAAGACAAGCAGCAATTACGCAAGAAATTACCGAAATCGTTGGTGGGGCAGCAGCATTAGAATAACGAAAAAACAGATTACGATCGGTTCTAAATATACGTCGTAAATAGAAGATATAAGTTGTGTAAAATAGTACGCAATGTAAATAGTCAGTTAGGAGGGAAATCGATGGCAAAAGGACACGTTATCCAAATTATGGGACCTGTTGTCGACGTAAAGTTCGAAGACGGCACACTCCCTGAAATTTATAACGCGTTAAAAGTGCAATATCAAGTGGAAGGTGAAGCACAAGAGCTAACACTTGAAGTAGCATTACACCTTGGAGATGATTCTGTACGTACCATTGCGATGTCATCTACAGAAGGTTTACAACGTGGTGCCGAGGTTGCAAACTTAGAAGCACCTATCTCCGTACCAGTAGGGGAAGAAACACTTGGTCGTGTATTTAACGTGTTAGGTGATAATATTGACCTTGATGAAAAAATTGGTGAGGAAGTTCGTCGTGATCCAATTCACCGTGAATCACCAAAGTTTGATACTTTAGCAACAGAAACAGAAATTTTAGAAACAGGTATTAAAGTAGTTGACTTGTTAGCACCTTATATCAAAGGTGGTAAAATCGGTTTATTTGGTGGTGCCGGTGTAGGGAAAACGGTACTTATCCAAGAATTGATTAATAACATCGCACAAGAGCATGGTGGTATTTCCGTGTTTGCTGGTGTAGGGGAGCGTACCCGTGAAGGGAACGACCTTTACTTTGAAATGAAAGACTCTGGTGTTATTTCTAAAACAGCGATGGTGTTCGGTCAGATGAACGAACCACCTGGTGCTCGTATGCGTGTAGCACTTACAGGTCTTACAATGGCGGAATACTTCCGTGATGAACAAGGCCAAGACGTGTTATTATTCATTGACAACATTTTCCGTTTCACACAAGCAGGTTCTGAGGTATCTGCATTGCTTGGCCGTATGCCATCTGCCGTTGGTTACCAACCAACACTTGCTACGGAAATGGGTCAACTTCAAGAACGTATTACATCTACGAATAAAGGTTCCGTTACATCTATCCAAGCGATTTATGTGCCTGCCGATGACTATACAGACCCGGCACCGGCTACAACATTCGCCCACTTAGATGCAACAACCAACCTTGACCGTAAATTATCAGAGCAAGGGATTTATCCAGCAGTGGATCCATTAGCATCTACATCTCGTGCGCTTGACCCAGAAGTAGTTGGGGAAGAACACTATAATGTAGCTCGTGAAGTACAGCAAACATTGCAAAAATATAAAGAACTTCAAGATATTATTGCAATCTTAGGTATGGATGAGCTTTCAGATGAGGATAAATTGACGGTTTCTCGTGCACGTCGTATCCAATTCTTCTTATCCCAAAACTTCCACGTTGCTGAGCAGTTTACAGGTCAACCAGGTTCTTATGTACCAGTACAAGAAACAGTTCAAGGATTTAGAGAAATTCTTGATGGTAAATATGATGACCTTCCAGAAGATGCGTTCCGTTTAGTTGGACGTATTGAAGAAGTAGTAGAAAAAGCGAAAGAAATGGCGTAAGTGTATCATTTCGATACATGCTCGCCTCTTCTTTCTAAACCCTATTTTATTCCAGCCTAAGGAGGGGTTCTGTTGAATACACTAACAGTGAGTGTTGTTACTCCGGATGGCCCTGTTCTGGAAGATTCTTTTGAGATGGTTAGCTGTAAAGCAGAAAGTGGTGAGCTCGGTATATTACCCGGTCACATTCCGCTTGTTGCGCCATTGTCCATTAGCTCAGTTCGTTTAAAAGGGGAAAATGCTGAACGCATTGCGGTAAGTGGCGGTTTCCTTGAAGTGCGACCTGACAAAGTGACAATTTTAGCGCAATCTGCAGAACGACCTGGAGAAATAGACGTGGAACGTGCACGTCGAGCGAAGGAACGAGCAGAACGTCGCCTGCAAGCTAAACAAGATGAGATGGATTTCAGAAGGGCAGAATTAGCACTAAAACGTGCCATAAATCGACTCGACGTCGTAGAAAATAAATAAGCAACTGAAACAAAGGGCTGTCTACCCCATCACGGGAGAGACAGCCCTTTTTCAAAATTCTAAAAATGGTTACTTGGCTGCCAATTCATTTTGGTGAGAGCTTAACCGACGCTGCGGGGATTGGAAGCTTCTCTTCCCCCAGGAGTCTCGCATTTTCCCGTAGCTTATATTGGTGTTCTCGTTTAGAGAGAAAGATCAAAAATACTGATAGGAATGGAACATATCATAAATCTTTCAACTCCCCAGCGGATGAAATATACGAAGACTCCTGTGGGAACAGCACGAGCTGAAAATCCCGCAGGCAGTAGGGTTCTGCCGAGGAAGTTGAAGCCGTGCCCACGGAAAGCGAAGTATATTTCAGGAGCGTCAGTTAAGCACTCACCATAATACCTACAACAAAGGAAGTTAATCGAGTTTATTTGCTGTCGAATTGGTTAGGGAATTTCCCGGGAAATATCGATGGGAGTCATTTCCTATAGAAATATGTTATGATGTAGAAGAATAGGATTATAAAGTAAAAGAGGGATAAACGATGTTACAGTCACTAGCTCAAGAAGCTATTATTAGCATGATGTCACATGTTATCTTCATTATTATTACATGGCAAGTGCTGCAGTCATTAAACTTTGACGAACTATTTCGCAAAAACAAAATATTTGAAGCAAGAATATTAATAATCTTCATTACTATAGCCATAGGGACAGCCGTAAGTAATTTCTTTCTCGACTTCTTACAGTGGTCTCAACAGCTTATCTATTTATTCTAAAATTGTCGAAGAAAAGCAAGTATGAATACTTCATTCCCGGCCGATACTGCTACTAAAAAGTAAAAGGGGTGCGGGGAATGAAGTTTTTATTTATATTATTTACTATTTTTAGTGTGATTAATTTTATGCCGGAGGATCAGGCGATAGGGAAACAGAGCAGTTTTAACGAGATAGAGGAAATGATATACATAAGTGAAGAGAACGACTTTCGTTTAAATAAATGGCAGTTCATGATACAGGAAAGCAGAGAAGTGGATATCCAAGGTTTATTAGACTCTTTAGAGGAAAGAGGGGTTCATTTAAAGAAAGAAGTAGGGGCGGATTCGATAAAATATGTGGGAAACCGACAAAAAATGGCTGATTGGAACGAAACATTTATAATAGTGCGTGCAAAAGAATCTTCCATCTATCAATTGAAATATATCATAACAGGTAGTGAATTTGATCAATCATTACATCAAGACTACAAGGGTTATGTAGAATCTATTACGAAAGATTTATTCACAGAAAATGCACAAAATTTCTCTTGTATCGAGTCTGTGAATAGTGGTATGATTGATATTGTTTCTTTTATTAAAAGCGTAGAACAATACTTAGATTTGAAATATATAGATAAGATAGAAGAAGAGAATTTTTATACATGGTCTGGATATACGCCTAAATGGGAAAATGTTATTCCTCTTGGAGAGTCTGATATGAATGTACAAATCGCACTTCGAGAAAAACCAGAGGATAAAACAATTCTTACAATAGGAACACCTATCCTAGTTACTGAATATTAATAATATTGAATGAATAATGAAATTGGACTGCAGAGGAGAATGAACCTTGGAGAAAATCATCGTCCGCGGTGGGAGGCAGCTAAATGGCACCGTTAGAGTGGAGGGTGCGAAGAATGCTGTACTGCCTGTCATTGCTGCTAGTATTATTGCAAGTGAAGGGAAAAGTGTGTTACATGACGTACCTGCGTTAGCAGATGTACAAACGATAAATCAAGTAATTAAGCATATGAATGCTGATGTCACATATGAAGGAAATGCCGTTACGATTGATGCAACCAAACCATTAAACACAGAAGCACCAATTGAACATGTGAGAATGATGCGAGCATCTGTTTTAGTATTGGGGCCGTTATTAGCTCGTTATGGCCATGCAAAGGTGGCGCTGCCTGGAGGATGTGCTATCGGATCTCGTCCGATTGATTTACATTTGAAAGGCTTTGAAGCGATGGGTGCAGATGTCCATGTTGGAAATGGGTTTGTCGAAGTTTCTACAAATGGCCGGTTAAAAGGTGCAAAAATTTATTTGGATATGCCAAGTGTCGGAGCAACTGAAAATGTGATGATGGCTGCTGCATTAGCGGAAGGCAAGACCATTATTGAAAATGCTGCCAAAGAGCCGGAAATTGTTGATTTGGCTAATTTCTTAAATAAAATGGGGGCCAATATCGTCGGTGCTGGTACGGAAACCATTAAAGTAATTGGTGTCGAAAAATTGCACGGTGTGGAGCATAAAATTATTCCAGATCGTATTGAAGCAGGCACTTTCATGGTGGCAGCGGCAATTACTGGCGGTAATATTTTGATTCAAAATGCCGAAATCGAGCATATAAGCTCCATTATCTCGAAAATGGAAGAGATGGGTGTTCGGTTTATTGAAGAACCAGATGGTATTCGAGTGATTGGGCCGAAAAAGTTAAAGGCGACCGATATCAAAACATTACCGCATCCCGGTTTTCCAACTGACATGCAATCACAGATGATGGCATTAATGCTTCAAGCAGAAGGTGCCAGTGTGATTACAGAGACCGTATTTGAGAATCGTTTTATGCATGTGGAAGAATTCCGTCGAATGAATGCCTCTTTGAAAATTGAAGGGCGCAGTGTGATTGTTGAGGGGCCTGTAGAGCTTCAAGGAGCTGAAGTGGCTGCAACGGATTTGCGGGCTGGAGCAGCACTGATTTTAGCTGGATTAGTGGCAGATGGATATACCCGTGTGACAGAATTGAATCACATTGATCGTGGTTATGTCGATATTACTGGGAAATTTGCAGCACTTGGAGCAGATATTGAAAGGGTAGCCGAAGAAGCAGAAGATGTTATACCAATTACGAAACGCTTAAAAGCGCAATAAGTAGTAATATATACGATATAAAAGGGATTCACAATAGTGTGAGTCCCTTTTATTATAAGAGCAGGATGTATCAAATCCGTTTGTTATATACATAAAATGCTATGCAACATTAAAGTGACTTACTGCCATTCTTTCTTATGAGTAGTATGGTTTTGATCTCTTAATCAGAACGAGCATTAAACCAAGCTGCGGGAAATGCGAGACTCCTGGGGGAAGAGTAGCTTCTGAACCCCCTGTGTTGAACGGGTTTCGTGAGAGGCTTAGGTGCTGCCCTCAGAAAAGCGAGTATTTTTCCACAGCGGTGATTTAACTCATTCTTAATCATACATATTGTATATACTTCAATTAGTTTATGTCCCTTTTTTGTTCTATACGAAAATTATGCATGTTTATGCATGTAAGAAAAATTATGAAGGGCCGAGCGGGTTTTTCTCGTTTTTTTATGATGGGGGACATTTCTTGTTGATTTGACAAAATTCTGGTTGTGCTAGACAGGCTTTCTATTAACTCGGATTTTGTCGGATAGGTTGGGTTCTATTTTTAGGGTGTTAGAATATAACTAGAGTAGAGAATGATAAAGGAGGTTAGACATGGCAGGATGGAAGAAGCAAAATACAAAACTGAAATGGAAGCTCGCGACTATAATGGTTATCACATCATTGCTAACGATTATGTTTATCGTTCCCTCCATCATTGTATTGCCTTTTAATGGACCGAGTGATGAATCACAAGCATCCATAGAATCTATTCCAGCATCCTCTCAAGAAACGACAGAAATCGAGCTTGAGTCCCCTTTTCATGTTAATGTGTTAAGAACACAGCAAAACTTAGTGGAAGAAATACCACTAGAAAACTATGTGGTCCATGTTGTCGCTTCTGAGATGCCGGCTGATTTTGAGTTAGAAGCATTAAAAGCTCAAGCATTAGCTGCTAGAACATATATTGTTCGCTTTTTAATGCATGGTGGTACGGAAGATCTTCCAGGAGGTGCTGATGTGACCGACACAGTGCAGCATCAAGTGTATAAAAATAATGATGAACTGCGAGAAGTGTGGGGAACGGATTATCATTGGAAGATCGATAAAGTGAAAGAAGCGGTCGCAGCTACACAAGGGGAGATTATTACGCATAATAATGACCCCATAACACCTGCTTTCTTCTCTACAAGTAATGGCTATACAGAAAACTCAGAGGATTACTGGGAAAATGAACTTCCATACCTTCGTACAGTGGCAAGTCCATGGGATGTAGAAATATCACCGAAATACTTAGATCAGCGAGTGTTTACAAAAGCACAAGTGGAAGAACAACTCGGTGTTTCGATAAGCGGACAGCAGCAGAATTTCGAAATAACGCGAACCGAAAGTAATCGGGTAGCAGAAATCGAATTTGGAAATACCACTCTTTCAGGAAGAGAAGTTCGAGAAAAGTTAAACCTCGCATCTAATGATTTCACGATTGCGAAAAAAAATAACCATTATGTTTTTACAACGAAAGGGTATGGGCACGGTGTCGGCATGAGCCAATATGGTGCAAATGGAATGGCACAAGAAGGAAAAAATTATGCTGACATTATTAAATATTACTATCAGGGAACAAATATACAAGCGCTCGAACAAGCGGCTCCAACTCTAGTAGCAAAATTGAATTAAGGTTATGATTTCTCGTTTTCTGATAGTAGAATATATTTTCCAGACAATTGTTTGCCTCCAAATTTACAGAGGAATATAGAGTGATTAGATGTGACTCCTCATAACGAGGAAGTTAATTCTAGTTGTATCTAAAAGGAGCTGGCTTCATAGTCAGCTCCTTTGTCATTAAATGATTCATTGTATCTGCACCATTTTTTATTAGGTCCCTTTTCTCGCATTGTTTTTTGTTTTATTACACACTTGAGCAAAACTGCGCAATTGAGCAGGAGTCTACGTATGTTGTCACCGCTGGTTAGTGTTAAGATTTATGAAGTGTTCTATTTTTCATAAATTTTTAGATATTTTCTCACTCATAACGAGCACCACTCTAAGCTGCGGGAAAATACGAGACTCCTGTGGGAAAGGAACAGTCTGAAGACCCCGCAGGAATGGAGTGACCCCCATTTATTGGACACTTTTTACGCTACTTGTTCAAACTGAGCTCGATATT
>NZ_WIXM01000024.1 GCF_010993965.1 Gracilibacillus sp. YIM 98692
TATTCAAAGAAAAAACTGTTCAAAATTAATGAGCAAAAAGTGTTCAATTTAACTTGACGGTTACAGTATGTAACCTTTAGTTATTTTTGGAATTTGCAAATCCCTTAATTAGTTAACCAATGTAATCTAATATCATTTACTAACACTTATCTTATACTTTCCCTATACGAAATCCAATATCACTACTTAATCCTCATTAATTAATTTTCCATGGACAAATACTATCCATACAAAAATAACAAAACAAACAAGCAAAATTGAACCACTGGCGATAAAAAACACTGTTGAAAAAGCTTGTGATAAGTTAAACGGAGACATATAATATAGCCACATCCCTATTGGTAAACCAGTTGAGCCTATCATTGCTGTTATGACATGGAGCTTCGATAACATTGACTTTTTGGGTATTGGGAAAATTTTATAAAAAACAGCAAATGCAAATAAAGAAAGCCAACCTACTACTAGAATATGAGCGTGAACCGCTCTAAAAGATAGAGAGCCTCTACCAGCCATATCCGAACCAATAAACGCACCTATCAACGCAAAAATTGCTGCTGCTTTTATTAACAGACGTGTTCTATCCATGTACTTTTCCTCCATCTTTTTATAGATTTTTAGATTTAGAAATTGTTTCAGTTATATATATTATCCGGCGAGAATTTTTCTAAATCATAAATTTTTATGCTAAAATTGATACCCAAATATTTGACCTTATGCGGAATACAATATATAAAAGACTCTACTCCCTAGGAAGTAAAGCCTGTTACTGAGTAATTTTTCATGTAATTTAGTTAATTTTTGTCTAAATTTATATAGTAGATTATCGAAACAGGAATGATTGATTAATTAATTTGCTAATTGAGAACTCCTGACTCTGGAATACCCGGTTGTTGCTGTTTAGTCCATGTACTTTTAGCAGGGATTTTCGAATAATCTGCCCGGTATGCATATTTTTCGGCAACCTTCGTTACCTCTTGCAACAATCCTGTATTTAACGTAATTGGCTCTAACCCTTTTGATAAGAAAAGGCTATTTTCCACGTGTAGTTCATTTTCAGCAGCTTCTTTACGAGGATTTGATACATAAGCAATTTCTCCCCCTGTAATTTTACTAACAAGCTTAGCCAAATCATTTACACGATGCGTTTCTGTCATTTGATTAAAAATCATAACGCGCTCTTCACGTGCCGGTGGATTTTCAATTGCCAATTGAATACATCGAACTGTATCCTGAATATGGATAAATGCACGTGTCTGACCACCTGTTCCATGAACGGTGATTGGATAACCCACAGCCGCTTGCATTAAGAATCGATTTAATACCGTTCCATAATCTCCATCATAATCAAAGCGATTAATCAATCTTTCATCAAGACTTGTTTCTTTTGTATTAGTTCCCCAAACAATCCCCTGATGAAGATCAGTAATTCTAATATTATCGTTTTTATTATAGAAATGGAATAATAATTGATCCTGGGTCTTTGTCATATGATAAATAGAACCTGGGTTCGTTGGATATAGGATTTGCTGGTTCAATCGTTCCCCGGTCTCTGACTTAACTTCTATATCAAGATAACCTTCGGGAATTTTCATCCCTGCAGTACCATATCCATAAACACCCATTGTACCTAGATGAACAAGGTGAATATCAAGACCTGACTCAACTATCGCGCATAATACATTATGTGTAGTATTTAGATTGTTATTAACAGTATAGCACTTATGTTTTGGCGATTTCATCGAATATGGTGCAGAACGTTGCTCAGCAAAGTGAACAATTACATCCGGTTTCTCATCATTCATTACTTTCAATAATTCACTATAGTCATTGGCAATGTCAATATTATAAAATCCAATCTTATTTCCTGAAACCTCCTCCCAAACTTTTAACCTAGTACCCATTGGTTGAATTGGAGTTAGGGATTCTGCTTCTAGTTCATTGTCAATATTTCTTCGAGATAAATTATCAATAATCACAACCTCATGGCCTAAATTAGATAAATGAAGACTAGTCGGCCAACCACAAAATCCATCCCCGCCAAGTATAACAATCTTTTTATTTAAACCCGTATCCATGCTCTCAAAACTCAAATTTATCACCCTTTGTCTTTTATTTAATGTTAAAAATATATGATATATATATTATAAAGTACAGCTTATCCTAAGGACATAGTATAACTTGCATAATAATGAAAATACAATACAATTATAGAGTAATTCCATAAGAAATCAAAAAAGTAAGACTGTCATTTAACTTGACAGTCCTACATGTTTTATAACTATTCAAAATTTCCTTCGCTTGGTATGAACTATTTACAGTTAACTTTTTCTAATAATTTGCTTAGTGGACTCATCACAATTTTTTAAATACTAAAACTGGTTTCACTTCATAAACCAGATGTTCCTCCGAATTCATCCAATACGATTGCCATATGCACTTTTTCTTTTTGTAATTTCGGAAGAAGGGTGGAAATCTTCATTGATTCAACAACAAAGAGTGGATCTCTTATCAACTCGCTAATTTCGACATCTTTGTACTTAATCAAATGGGTAAAAAATTCTTTTTCTGATAAAATCCCAACAATATTATCAATACTGTCACGATATACAGGAATTCTTGAAAACCGTTCTTCAAAGAATATATTTTTTATTTCTTCAATGGATTGATTTATATCAATTGCAACCATATCGGTACGATGTGTTAGAATTTCACCTGCTAACTTATCATCAAAATCCATGGAACGATGAATAAGTTCCCTTTCTTCTTTATCAATAACCCCTTCTTCTTCACTTATGTCTAATATTACTTTAATTTCCTCTTCTGTTACGGAAGGTAAGTCACTCCCCTTTTCAAAGAGATTAGACACTGCTTTCTTTAATTTTACAAAAAAGAAATTGACTGGTGTTAGTAATTTTATTAATAGGTATAAAATAGTTGAAATAGCTAATGAATAGGTTTCTGCGTGTTCCTTTGCCAAAGATTTAGGAAGGATTTCACCAAAGATCAAAACCAATATAGTCATTACTACAGTGCTTATTACTAAACCAGTATTTCCACCAAACAATTCAGTTGCTACTGTGGCTGAAATACTTGCAGCTGCTATATTAACAATGTTATTTCCTACTAATATTGTAGACAACGTGTTATCAAAATTTTCAGCAAGATATAAAGCCTTTTTGCTCCCTCGTCTACCTTCATCAATAAAATTCTTTAATCTAATTTTATTGACACTTGAGAAAGCTGTCTCAGCAGATGAAAAAAATGCTGACATCAAAATTAACGCAGCTAACAAAATTATTGAATTCAGAGGTATATCATCCAAAAATTTCACACTCCTGTAATATGTTCATTTATATTATTTTCAATTAATCATAATACCAATAAAACAATAGTCGAGTTTATTATTAAGCGTTTACACCATCACGTTTACTTTTAACTTGAACATTTTATACAACTTTCGAATTCTATCATCTCAAACTGTACAGTTAAGCGTTATACTTTAAAGTTATCTTTATTTATCAAATACAAACCATTAGTCCGATAGAAAATATTAATCACTTGAATATTCAACTAGAATCCGTAAGACCTTTTGCACCAATCTATTTCAACTCTATTAAAGCAATTCATTCAAGTTTAGCAAAGATCTTTTTTAAAAGTTTTACAGATTAATATGTAAAAGAGCTTTTCATACAATGGATTTTTTTGGAGTTATTTACCAAACATCTAAAAGGATTCCTAAGGATTTGAGTAAGTTAATCCGTTTTTAGATAACCTTTATTGTATATATCCCCAAAGATATTTTAAAAAATCAAAAAAATCATTGACAATTATCCTCAATTAGCATATTGTTTCCTTAGAGAAACTTTTATTACCTTTTCTAATATAGTTGTCCGTAGGTAAAGGTGTTGGTGCTTTAAAAATTATAAAAATCTAGCTCTGAAAAATTCAGTGTAGAAAAAATCAAGAGGCTTTAGTGTAAGTGCAACTAAACGCATCTTCGCCTTAAGGCATGCATCAAAATGAAAAATGGAGGGAATACACATGTTAAAGAAAAAAAACTGGATTTATGGGATAGTTGTTGCTTGTACTCTTTTAGTAGGCGCAGGTTGCAGTGAAAGTGAGACGACTAATAATGAACAAGAAGAAACGGAGAATATTAAAGTTGTTACAACCATAGCTCAAATTGGAGAACCTTTATCCGTTATCGGAGGAGATCTTATTGAAGTGGAAAGCATAATGGGACCTTCTGTGGATCCCCATTTATATAACCCAACTCAAAGTGATATCACAACAATTGAAAAGGCTGATCTTATCTTTTACAACGGGCTTGATTTAGAGGTGAATATGGTTGAGATTTTTGATGAGATCGCTGAAACAAAGCCCGTTCTTGCTATTGGTGATACGTTATCTGAGGATCAATTATTAGAGGAGGAATCAGGTGTTGTTGATCCTCACATTTGGTTTGATATTGAGCTGTGGCAACAAGCACTGGAAGCTGCAGTGGAAGAATTAAAAGAATATTCACCTGATAACGCAGAGCTTTTAGAAAAGAATAAACAGGATTACTTTGCTGAATTAGATGAGTTAAATACAATGGCAGTTGAAAAGCTAGCTACTATTCCAGAAGAACAAAGAACCCTTGTTACTGCACATGATGCCTTCGGCTACTTCGGAAACAAGTTTTCAATGCAAGTTATTGGTCTTCAAGGATTGAGTACAGAAGATGAGATAGGTGTCTCCGATATCAATGAAACAATTGCTATTATTAAAGAATATCAAATACCTGCAATTTTTGTAGAGTCCAGCATCGACGATCGTAGTATTCAATCTGTCATTGAAGGTGCAGCCAGTGAAGGTGTTCAGGTAGAACTCGGAGGGGAACTTTTCTCTGATGCTATGGGAGAAGCAGGTACAGAGGAGGGTACGTATATTGGGATGTATCGACATAATGTTGAAACCATCTTTAGCGCGCTAAGCAAAGGAGGGGAGTAATATGAAACAGACAGTTCTTCAAGTTGATAATTTAGCTGCTTCCTACCGAAAAAATACGGTACTGTTCGATGTAAACTTTCAAGTACCCGCTGGTTCGTTAACTGGAATTGTCGGTCCAAATGGAGCTGGAAAATCAACTCTTTTAAAAACAATGTTAAATCTGCATCCAGTTTTGTCAGGAACTGTTACTTACTTTGGAAATCCATTATCAAAAGTCAAAAATAGAATTGGATATGTCCCGCAACGTGGTTCAGTTGATTGGGACTTTCCAACCGATGCATTAGATGTCGTAATAATGGGATTGTACAGAGAGATCGGATGGCTAAAATGGCCATCACGTTCTCACAAGAAAAAAGCATATGAATCTCTCGAAAAAATGGGAATGACCGCCTATGCAAATCGACAAATTAGTCAACTCTCTGGAGGTCAACAACAACGTGTTTTTTTGGCTCGCGCCTTAGTTCAAGATGCTGACCTCTATTTCATGGATGAACCTCTCGCCGGTGTCGATGCCGCAACTGAACGGGCAATTATGACTACATTAAAAGAATTAAATTCATTAGGCAAAACGGTGATGGTCGTTCACCATGACTTACAAACTGTTGAAGACTATTTTGATCATGTCCTTTTATTAAACCAAACGGTTATTGACTATGGAAAAACAAACCAATCGTTTACACAAGAAAACATTGCCAAAGCGTATGGAGAAACTATGCGTTTACTGGAGAGGGGGCAAAACCATGTGGGCCATACTCTCAAGCAGTAATACGCAATGGGTTTTAATTAGTACAACGATCCTTGGCATTGCAGCTGGGGCCATTGGATGTATCTCTTATTGGCGGAAACAAAGCTTGATGAGTGATGCATTGGCTCACGCTGCCTTACCTGGAGTCGTGATAGCATTTCTTCTAACCGGTTATAAAAATTTATTTATTTTAATTATAGGAGCTGCAATTAGTGCGTTAATTGGCGCTTTCTTTATTCAGTGGATCCAGTCGTCTACTAGGGTCACAGAGGATACAGCAATGGGTATGATCCTCTCTATCTTTTTTGGCCTTGGAATAATGCTTCTTTCTATCATCAATCGAACAGCAGGGGGAAATCAAAGCGGCCTCGACAGCTTTATTTTCGGTCAGGCAGCAGCCATGGTTCGATCTGATGTGAACACGATGCTAGTTCTAGCTTCATTCGTCATTTTAGTCATCGTTATTGGGTTTAAAGAATGGAAAATGTACCTGTTTGATCCTTCATTTGCACAAGGTTTAGGTTTGTCCCTCACATGGATGAACGTGCTTTATACATTCGTTCTTGTTACAACGATTGTCATTGGAATTCAAGCCGTTGGTGTTATTTTAATTGCAGCGTTACTCATCATACCTTCGGTGAGTGCGCGTTACTGGACCCAGTCGTTTAAGTGGATGCTCGTCCTCTCGGCACTGTTCGGAGGGATAGCCGGAGCTGTAGGAACAGCGATTAGTGCATTGGGAAAAGGGTGGCCTACTGGACCATTTATTGTCGTTGTCGCAGCATCCTTTTTTGTGATATCTCTTGTATTTGGAAAAGAAAAAGGACTTCTTATCAACCATCTGCAGTATAAAAATCATCAAAAGCATGTGAATGCACAACAACTACACACTCGTATTTATGAAAAAGGAGTGGATTAAATGATTTATACAGGATGGATTATTTTGACCGCTTCATTAGTAGGATTATCCTGTGGACTCATAGGTGTGTTCTTAATCCTGCGAAAAATGGCGATGATGTCAGATGCCATCAGCCATACCGTTCTATTAGGTATTGTTATTGCATTTCTTATCACACATGAGTTAAATGGACCTCACATGCTTATAGGGGCGATCATCGCTGGTTTGCTCACTGCTTTTCTTGTGCAGTGGCTCAATTCCCTTGATATTGAACTTCATGCTTCAATGGGAATTGTTTTTACGACGCTATTTGCCATCGGTGTCATCCTAATCGCAACATCCGTTGGAAATGCTCACTTAGATGTCAAACACGCATTAATGGGGGAAATTACCTTTATCCCTTTTAATACAATAACACTCCCTGTGATTGGGGAGATGCCTAAAACAACAGCAATGCTGGCACTTGTGTTATTCATTGTTATTATATTTATCGTCGGTTTTTACAAGGAATGGAAAATCACTTCATTTGATCCTGCCTTAGCAGCAAGTTTAGGTTTACCAGTGATCCTCATGCATTATGTATTTATGAGCCTAGTTTCGATAACAACTGTTGCTTCGTTTGACGCAGTCGGTGCTATTATGGTTGTGGCGATGCTAATTACACCAGCAGCTTCTGCTTACCTTTGGACAGATAAGCTAGCTGTTATGCTTATTCTAAGTGGTTCATTTGGAGTTATTTCAGCAGTTGTTGGCTATTTTTTAGCGGCTTGGATCGATACGTCTATTTCTGGTTCAATGGCCTTCGCTACTGGACTCGTTTTCTTAGTAAGCTTTTGCTTTTCTCCAAAACATGGATTAATTTCAAAGTATATTCGGCCAGCCACTCTATAAGGAACCTTATTCTAGGTTCCTTATTATAAATTCTAGACAAAATGCAACCAGTCGCTTAATGACATAAAAAAGAGATGAATATATAGAGGAGAATAGCGCCCTAGCTATAATTCATCTCAATTCCTTACAATTCTTTTTTTATACATGCTTATGTATTAGACACTATTGCTTCGTAAACCCAGTTGCAATCACTGTCACGATAATTTCTTCTTTTAAGTTTTCATTTATTACGGACCCAAAGATCATGTTTAAATCATCATGAGTTGTCGAGGCTATAATGTCTGCTGCTTCCTGCACTTCATAAAGGCTTAAATTATGTCCACCAGTAATGTTCATGATTACCCCTCTTGCACCGCTAATTGATGTCTCTAGTAAGGGACTGTTGATCGCTTTTTGTGCAGCTTCCATTGCACGAGTTTCCCCAGTAGCTATACCAATCCCCATTAACGCTGTTCCTTTATGTGACATCACTGTTTTGACATCAGCAAAATCAAGATTAATTAAACCTGGAATTGCAATTAAATCAGATATGCCTTGCACACCTCTTTGAAGAACATTATCTGCTTCCTTAAATGCTTCAATCATCGGTGTTTTTTTACTAACAATTTCAATTAAACGTTCATTCGGAATGATTATTAATGTGTTTGCCGCCTCTCTCATTGCGTCAATCCCATTCTTTGCGTTTACTGCTCTTTTGTTTCCTTCAAATTTGAATGGGCGTGTGACGACCCCTATCGTCAGTGCACCTAAATCTCTTGCAATTTCAGCGATCGCAGGGGCTGCCCCCGTTCCGGTACCACCACCCATACCTGCAGTTATAAATACCATATCTGCACCTTCTAATACTTCTTCGATTTCGTTTCTGCTTTCTACTACTGCTTTTTTACCAATTTCTGGACTTGCACCTGCACCAAGTCCTCTTGTTAAAGATGCACCAATTTGTATAGTAAATTCCGCATTTGATTGATTAAGAGCTTGTCCATCAGTGTTCACTGCAATAAACTCCACACCTTCCACTCCCGTTTCAATCATTCGGTTCACTGCATTATTTCCACCGCCACCTACACCGATGACCTTTATTTTAGCGAATTGATCAATATTTGTATCTAACCCAAACATGTGTATCCTCCTTACTTCTATATGATTCCTGCTTGTACTACACTTTTGGGACAGTATTCTTCTCAGCAGGCAACATCAATTCATATTGTCGTGTTCTTATTTCAAAAAGGATTAATGGATCAAAATAGACTTCCGGATTTGTCTTCAGTATGTTTAACGATTCTTTATCCGTTTCAATCATTTGTTCACAATCTAGGATTGCTTCTTTTAAAACGTTAAATGGTTCTCTGAAAAACATGTTAACCTCACGTGTTATTGATTTCTCAAATAATTCAAACGGCATCATAAACTGGCTGCTTATTGAGGCAACGACTTCATCATAGTTTCCCTTCTCTATGAACCTTCGATAAAGTTTGTAAAGATTTACTTTATTTGTTCGTAGGTACCCTATAAGTTTCCCGGAATTTTTTAATAGCAAAACGGTTGGATTAAACCCTGTAAGTATCGAGACACTATCGATTTCAACGACGTTCGTCATTCGATCTGCGTCACGGATCCAGTCGTTTAAAACTTGAAAATCACAAGTTAATGTCAATTTATTTTCTTCATTTAAAGTATTAAAACCTTCAAACAATTCGTCTAAATAGGTTTGGCTTTCTGTAAATTCTTGTTCTGCAACCTTTACCCACTCATGAATCTCTTTAGAAAACTTCGGTAATATGGTTTGTTGAATATAAGATCGAACCACTTCGTTCATCTCTTTATTTAACACTTTATGTATGTTTCCTAAATTACTATTTTCATCAATCACATTGGAACATTCTCTTAAAAGAGTCGGAATCACCTCATTTAAGTTCTCTTTCATCTCATCTCTGATGATAAAAAAAGAGGTTGTAAGAGACTCCGATATTTCATTCTCTATATCATGTAACTGATGAACCGCACCGTTTAGTTTAGAAGTAATTTCTTCATTCAATGCAATTGAATTTACTAATCTATTTTCCAATTCTACTCTCTTGCTATAAAGATGTTCTAGTGATTGTCGAATATAATACAATAATTTTTCAGAGTTTTCTTCCCGATGATCGCCTCTTGTTAATAAAGATGTAGCAAACTCTGTTAAATCATCAAGCGGTTTGCTATCTTCTTCATCTAACCCATTCCTATTTGTCCACTTAGCAATTGATTCAAATAAATCCAGACTTTCACCTAAAACATTATATACATTTTCGGAATAGTAAAAGATCTCTTCAGCTTCATTAACGACAGATGAATCTATACTTGAAGGGAAAAATTCACTCCACGAGATCACTGCTGCAGATACTACGACAGAATCAGAAGTGTCTTTTACTTCCATCCAATGTAATAATAGAGTTGGAACAATATCTGAAAGTTGTTTTATAGAATAATTTTTCCTAAACAATTCTGTGTATGTCCACTGAAAAAGGTTTGATAGTTCTCCGCAACTTTTAAAATCGGAAGTGTCTACCTGTTGGAAATGGTCATTAAAAACTTTCACCCACGAAAGATACTGTTGGTCTGGCTTATAAGTTTTCCATAGTGATTTAGATAGATCAACAAACAATAATTGATCAATAGAATATAAAGCTTGTAATATTTTAGTGAAATAATCCGGTGCAATTCTTTTTGCATTTCCTTCATCAATATAGATTTTTAATCGTTCGTACCATTCAATCGAGTTTGTCCGAAGGGCCTCATTAACTGCGAGATCAATAGCATTCTCCCAATCTTGGTATCTTTCAAAGAAAGAGCAAGCAATGGTTGTTACATTTGGATGGTCCGGGTTAAGCGAAATTACATTCTTAACTACTTTCGTTGCCATATCTAAGTAACCCTTCTCAACATATATGTAAAATAAATTTAACTCAACCTCTGTATTTAATATTAAGTTATCTGAATGAATCGACTTGTAAATATTCTCTGCGTACACTAATTGACCAAGTTCATAGTAAGCATCAGCCTTATTTTTCTCAGCCCATTGTTCAAGTTCACCGTAAATATTCTCCCATTTAAAAATGGCCGCCTCAAAATCTTTATAATGAAAATACAATTCACCTTGCGAAAAACGAAGTTCTTCATCAGTAGTTAGTAATTCATCCTTTTGTCCAATCATTTGCATTTCTGCTAGGGCCTTAAGTGGATTATTTGTTGGATTTTCTATTACAAATTGTTTATAGTAAGTCTTTGAATTCAATGCATTCTCTACTGTCATAAGTATCACTCACTTCCCTTATGAGAAAATTTTTAGAGGGCTTATAACATATTTCGTTTGTGCATCTTATTTTATTGCTGTCATCTCTCTTTTTGAATTCAAGACACCTTTTAGTTTAATAAAGAGAGACTTCCATCAGTGGGGATTCTTTTCATCCCCACTGATGATTAGCGAAACTTACCAGGGTGCTAGCGTTCGTTATCCCCCACATATACTTCTTTCATTATTCTAAGTCTGGAATTAGGGGGCTTACGGACGATTGTTCACCGTGATAAATAACGCTCAAAAAGCTTGAATTTATTATTTGAATGAATTTCAAAATTCTTAGCAAGGACTTAAAAATAAAAAAGGAAGTCCCCCCCAAATCTCGTATAATGGTAGTCGACCAACACATCCCATAAAGCCTGGAGGAATACTTCCTATGACCATAACACCAAATATTAATGTTCATTATTTTAATTAAAACTTAACATTTAATGTATATTATATAACAAAAACTGATTCTTCATTTTATTTGTATGCAACCACTAAAAAATAATAAAACGTCTAATTGCTATTTCAATTAGATTGACGCCAACTAGTCTGTTTACTAATAATACTGCTCCAATAATTGCCCGCACAATACGCTAAATCTGTTAAAAGATAATTTTGAAGTCAAGTTATTGGGGCGGGATTGAACAAGCTTAAGTCATTATGAAGTCCCCAATGATCCGCCCACGTTTGCTTACGTCCGCTAGCAACATCTAACATAAAATGAAATATATCCCATCCTACTTCTTCTATGGTGGCCTGACCGGTGGCTATTTGTCCTGCATTAATATCAATTAAATCCATCCACTGCTCCTTAAGCGAATTCCGAGTAGAGACTTTAACTACCGGGGCCATTTGTAAGCCATACGGTGTTCCACGTCCTGTAGTAAAGATTTGCATGTGCATGCCAGAAGCCAACTGCAACGTACCACAAACAAAGTCACTTGCAGGTGTAGCAGCAAATATTAGGCCTTTTTTCTTCACCTTTTCACCAGATGATAACACACCTGAGATTGGGCTTCTTCCAGATTTAGCGATGGAACCAAGTGATTTTTCGACAACATTGACTAATCCGCCTTTTTTATTTCCAGGGGTTGGATTTGCGCTTCGGTCTGCTTCACCTTTTTGCAAATAATCATCATACCATTTCATTTCGTCAATTAAGGCACGACCTACTTCTTCATTAATCGCTCGTGGTGTTAATAGATGAACGCCATCTCGAACTTCTGTTACTTCCGAAAATAAAACTGTTGCACCTGCACGCACTAATAAATCAGCAGCATAACCTACTGCCGGATTGGCAGTTACACCGGAGAATGCATCACTGCCCCCGCATTGCAATCCAATTACTAAATCAGAAACTGGACAAGTAACTCTCTCACGCTCGTTTAGTTTTTGCAAACGTTCTTCTGCCATTTTCATTACCGATTCAACCATTCTGTTAAAACCTTGTTGATCTTGAAGGGAAATAATATTTGCTTCTGGATTATCACCTGGTATTAAACGCTCAGGAAATAATTTCTCACAGCCTAACCCAACCACCATTACTTCTCCACCAAAGTTGGGATGTGTGGCCAGATTTTGAATAGTCCGAATAGGAATATTTGCTTCAGGTGCATTGATTGCTACACCACATCCATAGGTATGATTTAGTGCGACAACATCATCAACATTTGGATACTTCGGTAATATTTCCTGCTTGATTTTATTAACAGTATAATTAAGAACTCCCGCTACACACTGAACGCTCGTTGTAATGCCTAAAATATTTTTTATTCCGGCACTTCCATCTGCATTTCGATAACCTTGAAACGTATAACCTTCAAGAGGTGACTGTTCTGCATTTGACCTTGTTGCAATCGGAAGTTTCTCTAATGCTGGAGGAGTCGGAAGCTGTACATATTTCTCCTTCACCCAGCTTCCTCTTTTTATCGGAACCGCTGCATAGCCGATTACTTCACCGTAACGAATAATCTCCTGACCCTGTTTTAAATCTGCAAGGGTAACTTTATGTCCCCCGGGGATAAACTCCCGCAATTTTAACCCACAAGAAAAAATAGTACCTTCCTTAAGCCCAACGGAATTAACAATCGTCGCAACATTATCCATTTCATTTATTCTTATATAAAGAGGGATTTCGTTTTCCGTTTTTTCTAATGCCATATCATATTTCTCCTTTCTACAAACTAATAAATACTGACATCCTCCCCTATTAAAATAAGGATCTAAAGCTGCTGCAAAGCTTGGATTGATGTCCTTTGGTAGTAGGAAGAAGAATTGCTTATCAGACACAAATTCATTACCGTTTAGTGGAATTCCTTATTCTGTAAATATAAGTATATTTTACGCGTTTTAAAAACTTAGAAGTTGAATATAATTAAACAGCATTGTGTGGAAGATGGAGAGGTAATAAAAACCGATTAGATTGAACAATAGTTTTTATTTTACAAACACTGTTTTAATGGATGTGAAAAACTCAATTGCGGCTTGACCTTGTTCACGGGAATGAGAACTGGATTGTTTCATACCACCAAAGGGTGCTTGCAGCTCAACGCCTGCACTCTCTGCATTAATGCGAACGAGACCAGAGTCCATTTCATTAATAAAGGATAGCATTTGTTGGATATTTGTAGTAAAGATAGAAGCGCTCAATCCAAATTCCGCATCATTAGCTACTTCCAATGCTTCTTCAATGGTATCTACTTTCATAAGTGCAAGAACAGGTCCAAAAATTTCTTCCTGTGCAATTGTCATATCAGTGGTTACATTTTCAAATATGGTTGGTTGGACAAAATAACCTTTATCATACGCTTCACCTGAAAGTCTCTCACCGCCTAAAAGTAGAGATGCACCTTCATCGATGCCTTTTTGTATATAGGAAAGTACTGTGTTTAATTGATTTTCACTTGCACTTGGGCCCATCCAAATACCTTTCTCGAGACCATTTCCAATTGTAATTTCCTTAACTTTAGTGAGAAGCTTCTCCTTAAACGATTCATAAACATCGTTTTGCACAATAACACGGCTAGTGGCTGTACATTTCTGCCCAGTTGATCGTAGTCCACCGCTAATAGTCGCTTCTACAGCAAGGTCAAGATCAGCATCTGCACTTACAATGACAGGGTTTTTTCCACCCATTTCCAATTGGTATTTTCCACCTCGAGCTAGTACTAATTGCCCAATTTGTTTTCCTACACGATTAGAACCTGTAAATGTAATGCCATTTACATCAGGGTGTTCAGCTAACCCCTGACCAATAACAGAACCAGCACCTGTAATCATATTTACCACACCAGATGGAAACCCAGCTTCTGCAAAGCATTCAAATACCTTTGCACAAGTTACGGCTGTTTCTGTGGCAGGTTTTAGAACAACGGTGTTTCCATAAATTAATGCAGGTGCAGCTTTCCAAATTGGAATGGCAACAGGAAAGTTCCAAGGAGTAATGACACCAACAACACCTAATGGCGCTCGAGTAGTAAACATTAAGGCATCTTTGTCTGTTGAAGGAATCACATCTCCTACTTTTCGTAGTCCTTCACCAGCATAATATCGAAGAATAGCTACTCCACGAGCTGTTTCGCCTTTCGCTTCCGGAAGTGTTTTTCCCATTTCTCTCGTCATTGTTTCGGCAATTTCGTCGATCCGACTCTCAAGAATATCTGCTGCTTTATAGAGGAATTTTCCTCTTGCATCTCCAGATAATTTCTTCCATTTTTTTTGAGCTAACTTCGCTACAGCTACTGCTTCGTTTAGATCTCCTGTTGTTGACTTTTGCACATGACCAATGACATCTTCAATATTGGCAGGATTCTTATTTTCAATCACTTCGTCTGCATTAGATTCCACCCACTTGCCATTAATATAGTTCAAATATAGATTTTTTTTGGTTTGTAATTCCATTGTTCACACTCCTAACGTCACTAAATTTGTTCTATCTTTTTAAAGTGATACTTTATGATCTGCTGGATATTTTTCTAAAGCTTGCTTTAACACCTTTTCCAGTTCCTTATAGTGCTCCTGTTCAACTGGAACAATCGGTGGCCTAACCGCTGTACTTACTGGTAACCCCATAATTTCCATACCTGCCTTAATTAACGAAACAGCGTACCCTTTACGCTTTTTTCGTATACCGTTTATAGGTAAAATAACATCTTCGTAAATATCGCGTACGAGTTGTTTATCCTTATTTAATAGTGCTTGATAGAACATTCTAGAAATATGAGGAATATAGTTTGATATGGCTGATGAATAAGAATCAAAACCTAATGGTAAGTATGCCGGCATGGTTACTTCAGCCATAGGCATACCATTTAGCCAACCTAAACGATCTCCAATCGTTTGCGTCAATTCAATGTTTAAATCCATATTACCAATTCCATCTTTCACACCTACTACTTGCGGGAATTCCATAAGCTTCATTAAAGCATCTAATTGTAAGACAGCATTTGCTCTTTGGTATAAAATAGCATTCAAATCAGTGCTTTGAATAATTGACTTGTAGTATTCACATAGACCTTTTTGCTCTCCTTCAATTAAATACGGTGGTAAGATTAAATAACCATCTGCACCTAATTTCTCTGAAATATAAGCCTTCTCAATGGCATCAGCTGAATTTCCACCCACTCCTGTATATACAGGGACATTGTCAGCTGCTACAGAAACGGCGATTTCCAACATTTTTTCATATTCTTTTGAGCTAATCGCATGAAATTCGCCTGAGCCACAAGCAATAAAAATGGCCTCTAACCCGTTGTCTACTAAAAATTCAATATTACTTATTAGGCTGTTTTCACAAATTTTCCCATCTTCCTTAAATGGTGTAACAGGGAATCCTAGAATACCTGTGGGTGCTTTTCTTTGATTTGACATTTTTTCAACCCTTTCACTTTGGAATTTTTTATTTATTATAAAGACTTGCAATAAGTCTTTTCCTCGCGTGATCTAGGTGTCGGTACATGGATAAATAGGACTCGATTGGATCTCTGCTTTCTAAGGCATCATAAATTTGTTTATGCTGCTTCACAGTAAAGTTCTTATCTTTATCCTCACTTGGAATAATTCTAAACATTTCATCAAACATATTGAGTAATGGATCGATAATTCCTTCAGTTATGGAATTACAGGCACTATAAGCGATAATCTGATGGAACTCTTTATCTATTTCTCTATGATCTCCCTGTAGATTTTCCATTAGCTCAATATTTTCCCGTAACCTCTGCAAATCGTTATCCGTTATTTTTTCAGCAGCTAATGAAACGAGTCCCAACTCTTGAGACATTCGTGTTTCTGCAATAGCTCTCATATTTCCTGCAGATAATGACAGCATAATTTCATATGGCTTACTCCAAATTTTATTGGTAAAATAAGTTCCTTCCCTAGTTTTCCTACGGACAACTCCAATCGTTTCTAAAGAACTTATAGCTTCTCTCAATACCGGTCTGCTTACTTGGAACTTATCCAGCAGATCCATTTCTGGAGGAAGTTTGTCTCCTGGTTTTAGTTGACCACTTATAAGAAAATGTATAATTTGATCGATTACTTGATTAGATAAAGTATCTCGTTTAACAGATTTTATATCCAAATTATTCGTATCTTTTTGCAAAATAGATCACTTCCTTTCCATTCAGTGAAGTTGTAAATTGGAATCAAAATTTATGAAAGCGTTTTTCTGTTTAATTGTAAGACAAATTAATTATAAGGTCAATAAATATTCAGAATTTTTTGTTATTTTTTTGTCTGACAAATAATTTTTTAGTGGGGAAACTACTACGTTTTCGATGAATAAAGGAACAGATAACCTTAAACATGTTAAAACAACTAGATTTATCACAAATAAATAATTGGATATACTCCCCAATATTAGGAGAAGATCGAGACGGTTCTTCTCCTGCCAAAAAGCCCAAATGAAGCAGGGGACGGTCCCCTGCTTCATTTGGGCTTTTTGCCTCTTTTCTATTAATTTTTGATTCTCTAAAAGGTATCTCTTTTTATTACATTTTTATTCTCATTTTGAAGCCATTTTATTAATTTATGTTCATCTTGTAGATCTTCTTAATTTTATATCTCCACTTAAACGTTAAATCGGTTACTCAACTTTAATTTTTAAAAAACTTATTATCACATTGATACATATTTCAACGTGTTCTACCTATTGATCAAATTTGCGGTCCTGCTTGCTTTATTTCTGGCTCTACATTAGAAAAGCGTTCGAAATTTGAAATAAATCTTTCCGCTAACTCTTGTGCTTTTTTGTCATAAGTTTTTTTGTTTTCCCATGTATGACGTGGGTTTAATATTTCTGTCGGAACCCCTGCTACCGTTTCTGGAATAAATAAACCAAAATGAGAATCTTGATTGTAGTTCACTTCCTCCAAATCACCATTAATTGCTGCCCGAACCATGGTACGAGTGTATGCTAATTTTATTCTTTCACCGACTCCATATGCACCGCCGGACCATCCAGTATTGACAAGATAAACACGTACATCATGGTCATCAATTTTTTTACCAAGTAACTCCGCATATACATTAGGGTCAAGCGGTAGGAACGGCTCACCAAAACAAGTGGAAAAGGTAGCTTCCGGTTCGGTAATGCCCCTCTCCGTACCAGCAAGTTTCGATGTATACCCGCTCAAGAAATGATACATAGCCTGTTCTTTTGTTAGCTTTGATATCGGAGGAAGTACACCGAATGCATCCGCTGTAAGAAAAATAATTACTTTTGGATGACCACCAATGCTCGGGCTAATCGCTCCAGGGATGTTTTCAATCGAATAAGCAGCACGGGTGTTTTCCGTATATGTGTTAGCATCAAAATCTAACAATCTAGTTTCAGGATCAATCACTACGTTCTCTAAAACAGAACCATATTTAATTGCCCTCCATATTTGTGGTTCTTCTTCCTGAGATAGCCCGATACATTTCGCATAACAGCCGCCTTCAAAGTTAAAGACACCATTATCTGACCAGCCATGCTCATCATCACCGATAAGCTTACGATTTGGATCTGCTGACAGTGTTGTTTTTCCTGTTCCTGATAAGCCAAAAAACAACGCCACATCATCAGGACTGTCACCCATATTAGCAGAACAATGCATTGACAATATGCCTTCAAATGGCAACAAAAAATTAAGCACACTGAATACAGATTTTTTCATTTCACCTGCGTAGGCAGTACCGCCAATGAGCACGATTCTTCTTTCAAATGAAATAGATATAAATGTTTCTGAATGAAGCTCATCCTTCATTGGATCTGCTTTTAATCCAGGTAGACAAATAATTGTAAAATCAGAACCCTTTTTTCCTGAATCACGTTCTTCATGTTGAATAAATAGTTGCTTAACGAATAGATTATGCCAGGCAAATTCATTGATCACCCGAATGGGTATTCGGTGGTTTGTGTCAGCACCGGCTGCTCCTTCAAACATAAATAGCTCTCGTTCAGACATATAAGCTAACGCTCTTTTGTAGAGTGAATCAAATGTTTGATCAGAAATCGGTTGGTTGATTTTTCCCCACTTCACCCGTCCTTTTGTAACGGAATCGTCAACAATATATTTATCCTTTGGTGACCTACCTGTAAATTCTCCTGTATAGGCATGAAGTGCTCCTTGCTCTGTTAGTATTGCTTCCTTTCGCATAATGGCCTTTTCGACTAACTCGGATACAGATAAGTTATTGTATACCTTTCTAGAATAAAGCGTATCCATCTCATTAAGCGCCTTCAATATTCTCATTCCTTTCGTTCTCTTGTTCTATGCCATTTGGGCTGCAAATAGCATAAAGAGTGGTTACTTTTGAAGAAGGGAACGTTTCTACAACACTCTCAAAATATGCACAGACAACAACACCCCTATCAGGAAGACCTTTGTAATTTTCCACTTTCTACCATCCTCTCTTTCATATCTCCCTGGGCTGTTGCGTCAAATGCTGCTCTAATAATTGACCTAATTACGAATTATGGCCATAACTTTCTCATATACAATTACCTTTAACCAGCTTTTTTCTTAGACCAGATACTGTTGGCAATCGGGAAGGCAAATGAAAGCACAGATAAAATAATTAATACAAGTGAAATATTGTTTTCAAACAAAATAGAAATACTTCCATTGGAAATCGTCATAGATTGTCTAAATGATTTTTCCATCATACCACCTAGGATAAACGCTAAGATGAAAGGTGGAGCTGGGAATGCAAACATTCGCATCAAGAAACCGATGACACCGAATGCTAATAATAGATACAAGTCAAAAACACTGAAACTAATTGCATATACCCCAATTAAACTAAACATTAAGACTAACGAAATTAATAATGGTCTAGGAATGGTTAAAATTCTCGCGATATAAGGAATTAACGGTAAATTTAAGACCAATAGAAAAATGTTACCGATATACATACTAGCAATAATACCCCAGAAAACTTCAGGGCGATCTCCCATTAACATTGGTCCTGGTTGTAATCCTAATACTAAGAATGCTCCTAACATAACGGCTGTCGTACCTGAACCTGGAATACCAAGACTTAATAACGGTACAAACGCACCACTAGTCGCAGCATTGTTAGACGCTTCTGGAGCAGCTAGCCCTTTAACCGATCCTTTTCCAAACTCCTCTGGCTTCTTAGCAATTCGCTTCTCAGCAATATAACTAATAAACGATGCAATAGTTGCACCGGCACCTGGTAAAATACCTAAGATAAATCCAAGTAAAGATTGACGGCCCACTGGACCACTCATTTCCTTCGCATCATCTTTAGATAATTTTAAGCTGCCAATTTCTTTTCCAGAACCAGCTGCAGTTTTATGACGATTCATAACTAAATAACAAACTTCTGCAATGGCAAATAAACCTAGAGCAATGACTAGAAAATCAATACCATCTAATAAATTCATGCTACCAAATGTAAATCGACCCGTTCCTGTTTGAGGGTCAATTCCAATTGTTGCAATCATGAAACCAACCACTGCTGAAATAAGTGCTTTAATCGTTGAACCTTCTGATAAACTAGCAATGGCAGTAAGACCTAGTAACATTAAAGCAAAATACGCAGGTGGTCCAAACGATATCGCCACACTCGCCAACATCGGTGCAAAAATCATCAGTAATACAACACTAATGGTTCCACCGGCAAATGAGGAGATGGCCGCAATCGCTAATGCTTTCCCTGCTTTACCCTGCTGCGCCATCGGGTATCCATCAAATGATGATGCAACAGTACCTGAAATGCCTGGCGCATTTAACAATATAGAGGATGTTGAACCACCAAATACAGCCCCATAATAAACACCTGCCATCATAACAAGTGCTAAAGTCGGATCCATTCCGTACGTAATCGGAATCATAATCGCAATCGCACTAATAGGGCCAAGTCCAGGTAGCATTCCGATAAATGTACCTACAAATACACCTAATAATACGAATAGAATACCTTCCCAACTAAAGGCCACTTCAAAACCTGTTAAAATTCCTTCAATAGCTCCCATGCTTCCCCTCCTCTCTTAAAACGGTAGTATTCCTTGTGGTAGTTTAATTTGAAGCATAAAAACAAAGATACTATATAGAGCTATAGGAAACACAATTGATACAATTGCATTCACAATATGGTTTTTATAACCTAAAAACCAAGAACAAAAATAAACGAACAAAACGGTCATAATAATAAAACCAAGTGTTTCAAATAACATAATGTAGATTAAGAGCAATGCACCTACACCCAATAAGGCTTTAACATCTTTTTTAGGAATTCGACGCTTTGCCTTTTGCTCTTCTGAATCACTATCTTTAGAAAAAAATAGAGCAACCGATAATACTAATAAAACCCATCCCAATGTCTTTGGAACGGCATCAGCATCTACTGGAATATAAGGATAGGTTGGTAATTGATAACTCATATATAAATAACCTATTGATAATAGTGCTAAGATTAAGCCAATTTTACGATTAACTCCTTGTAACACTGGAATTCACTCCTTACTAGTCAAAACCCGCTCGGAATTATTTTCATTTAATAACTTCGCTAAAATTATTCAGAAGTCAACGATATCAGCCCGTTGACTTCCATTAAAGAAATTATTCTAATAAACCTAATTCTTCAAGAATACTTTTTAGATTCTCTTTTTCTTCATCTAAGAATTGTTTATATTCTTCATTGCCCATGTACATTTCGTTCCAACCATAGTTAGCACGTACTTCAGCGAACGCTTCTGAATCACTTAACTCTTTAAATTTATTTTCGTAATATTCAACAGCTGCCGGGTCCATATCTTTTGGACCAAAGAAGCCTCTCCAGTTTACGAATGTTTCATCGATTCCCTGCTCTTTAGCCGTTGGGAATGTTGAAAGCACTTCACCATCTAAACGTTCTTCAGATGTTACGGCAAGAACTTTTAGTTTATCCGCGCGAACTTGCTCAGCAACTTCAGCTACACCTGTTGAGAATACATCAGCACTTCCGTTTAATACTTGAGTCACACCGCCAGCATCTGGGGCAGAAACATATTTAATTTTTGTAATATCTACACCTGCTGCTTTAGCGAAGCGTACGAACTGAATGTGGTCCATACTGCCAGGAGCAGATGTACCAACAATTGTTACACTTTGCGGATCTTCTTTCATATCCTCAAATAGTTCATTCAAATTATCCCATTTTGCATCTTTAGCAACTGCAAAAGCACCGTAGTCAGCAATCACGTTTGCAATTGGAGTAAAATCTTCATGTCCGTACTCAGACTGACCATTTAATGGTACTAATAAAATTGGTGAAGATGATACGAATAAGTTGTGGTTACTACCTTCTTGTTCAGCCATGTAAGCCCAACCGATAGCACCGCCGGCACCTTCTTTGTTAACAACACCTATATCTTGATCAATCAAACTTTCTTCAGTTAAAACTTGTGCTGACATACGAGCCGTTGTATCCCAACCTCCACCAGCACCTGCTGGAGCAACAATTTCGATAGACTCTGAAAGTGCCCATTCATCATTGTCTTCACCAGAGTTTTCTTCAGTATCTTCGTCGTTTGCATTGTCATTATTTGATGACGTGTTCTCACCACCACATGCGGCTAAGAACATTAATACAAATATTAATAATGCTAATAATTTCTTCATGATAAACCCCCTAATAATTTTAATTTTGATAAGGAAAACCCGACTTAACGAAAAGGAGCAATACTAAGTCGAGGTATTCCCACTCCCACCCCTCATTTAAAAAGTGTTAGAGTGTTAGTTACTATGATAATTGTTAATCTTTTGAATGTAACCGTTTACAAAATAACTCGCATTAAGAACCTTAAATGTTTTTTGTTCATTTTGTTCACGAGATGGATATGTAGTGATCAACTAATAAGGTGTCACGGTCTATCCATTGCCCAGAATAGCGGATTCATTAAGGTGGGGGTACAACGAAAATTCAGCCAATCCTGTCTGATCAACAGTAAGTATGTTTAGTGGCCTATTTTTTTAAAACAAAAAAAATAGAACCATATAAATGGTCCTAGCTCTGATAATATTTCCGTTCGGGTCTGCCAACAATTCCGTATTCTAATTCCGCTTGGCACTCACCCTCTGAGATTAAATATTCTAGATACCTTCTAGCTGTTGTTCGAGATGCCCCCATTTGCCGCCCCATTTCTTCGGCTGTAACACCTTTAGCTTGCTTTAGAATCTCTTTTACCTTTTTCAATGTTAAGGGATCAATTCCTTTAGGAGTATTTTGATCAAGTTCACTTGAGACTGTACTACTTCTCCCGAAATACGTATCTAGTAATTCTTGGTCAACCTCGTCCTTTTTGTCTATCTCTTCATAAAACTGTTTGAACTTTTTAACCGTTTCAACAAAACGTTTCAGAGTGACAGGTTTAATAATATAATCGAATATACCCTTTTTTAAGGCTTCTTGGACAATTTCTTTATCAGTTCCCGCACTAATCATAATAATCCCAATGTCTGGTTTAATTTCTTTAATTTCCTCAATAATTTCTGTTCCCAATCGATCAGGCATATAAATGTCGAGTAAAATCAAATCAACATCCATACCCTGGAGTTTGTCCAATGTATCGTCAGCTGCCAGTGATTTAAAGACCACTTCACAGTCTTCAATATGTCTAAGAAAACCTTCATGAATAGACGCCACACGATAATCGTCTTCCGTAATCGCCACTTTCAACATTATACATCGTCACCTTCTTCCACTTGCTTTGGTAAGTAAACAGTGAAAACCGTACCTTCTCCTTCTTCACTTTGTATTTCAATATTTCCACGTAGTTCGTCTACAACTTCTTCCACAATAGATAATCCATATCCACGGTCATCAGTTCCCTTAGTTGAAAAACTTTTCTTAAAAATTTGACTCTGCAGATCAGATGGGATGCCATAACCTTCATCGCTTACTTCAAAAATAATATCATTCCCTATATCTGTTGCAAAGAAATTAACCTTCTTACTATCACCATCATTTACTGCTTCAATGGCATTATCTAATAGGTTGCCTAAGATTGTAATCATTTTAGATGTATTAATGTGTTTAGGTAACTGAGATAATGAACTATTCTCATCAATGACTAGTTCTACTTTTTTCTCTGATGCCTTGCCTATTTTTCCTAAAAGAATAGCTTGGGCCGTTTGATCCTCAATATATTTGAATAGTGTTTTCGTTTGGTGTTGATGTTGTTCATACTCCTCTTGAATTAAATCAATCGCTTCCTGATAATTTCCAAGCTGTAGCAACCCGGATATAACGTATAGTTTATTTGTATATTCATGTGTTTGAGCACGTAAGTCCTCGGAATAACTTTTCACTTCAGATAGAGCATCTAACATCTGTTGGATTTCAGTTTTATCTCTAAAACTAGCGACCACCCCAACCACTTCTTTATTTTCATAAATCGGCGTGCGGTTAACGATTACTACCCGATCCCTTAGTATCATCTCATCATCTGTATCTGCTTTTCCTTCATGAAGTACTTTAAACATTTTGGTATTTGGTAGAACATCATTAATATGTTTAAACTTCACATCTTCAGTCAAACCTAGCATTTTTCTAGCTGAATTATTTAAAATCGTGATGATACCATCCGAATCAATTGCGATAATGCCCTCTTTTACTGAGCGCAATACGGCTTTACGCTCACGATATAAAGACACAATTTCATGAGGTTCTAACCCTAAAATATCATTACGAATACTTCGAGTTAAAAATACTCCTCCTATAATCCCTAAACCTAAAACACCTAATCCAGTTATATATAAAACTGTCAGCCGATCATAAATCGTTCCACGGATATCTTCCAGCATAAACCCAACAGAAACAAGACCTATAACCTCACCTTGATCGTTAAAAATAGGTGCCTTACCTCGAAGTGATGGACCTAATGACCCTACGGCTTCAGATTTATAATACTCACCATGTATAAGTGCCTGTTCATTATCGCCTCCGACCATTTTTCGACCAATTTTAAACTCTTGAGTATGTGAATAACGAATACTATTCTTGTTACCAACAACTATAAATTCTGCACCAACCTTATCCCTGATTTTTTCTGCTATCGGCTGAATTACTTCAGATGGCTCGTCTAATTCAAACGCATCAATGACTTCAGGCATCAACGAGATCGTAGTTGCAACACTTAAAGCACGCTCACCCATGGCGTTCTTCGTCTGATTCCATTCTATGTAACCATAAATACCTGTAACCAAAACAGTCACAAATATTAAAAGCGAGATAATTAAGGTTAATATTTTTGTTTTTAATGAGAATTTTTGAGCCATTTTTGTCTTTCCTCCGTGAAGTCGTTATTACTTATATACAGAATAACATGTAATGATGAGTGTTAGTGACGTTAATATACAAATCATAGAAAAAACTCCAGTTATACTGGAGTCCCATCGTTAAAACTATACTTTTTTTAGTTAAAATCTAAAACCGTCACCTATAATTTTATTCGATAGAAAGAGGTGTTTAACAATCGTGCGTGATTTCTAAGCAAATTCAGTTACCCTAATTTGGATTAATAGAATTCCCTTTACTGAAGTAAATGCAAAAACAAGGTATATTTTACTAATATCTTGTTTTAAACTTTTCACATGATCGATTTAAATCATATTTAACTTATAATAGACACTCCAATCGTTATTGGAATAATTCTACTAAGAGTAGCGATATTTGAGGATGAAATCTAAATTGCAAAAATAGGAAGGAAAAATACGGAATGTACATTTTAATGTAATTAAAAAAGCAACCAAACATTGCTGGTTGCCTCTGTAATATATTATTTCATACCTAACCAAAAAATTTGAACATTTTATTTCTGGGATGAAAGTGAATTATTAAGCTTTCCAATATCTTTCATACAAGTTTTGCATATGGAATGTCATTTTTTCGACAGCATCTTTTTCATCATGATTTTCTATTGCCTCAATAAGTGATTTATGCTCTATAAAATTAATATCTCTATAGTCAGGTCTAG
Organism: Gracilibacillus sp. YIM 98692; assembly: GCF_010993965.1. Lineage (GTDB taxonomy): Bacteria > Bacillota > Bacilli > Bacillales > Amphibacillaceae > Gracilibacillus. Next base: position 25,319 of record NZ_WIXM01000024.1, read on the forward strand.
TCACTGTTCGATCACGAATTAACTGCCACATTTCTTGTTGCTTCATTGCATTACTAATTGCTGACATAAACTGAATATATAACTCATTATGAGAAGCTTTTGCAATACCATTGTGTAACTCTTCATCTGTTTCTGGAACATAGACCCCCCTCTTCGTTTCTTCCTCCATCTTTTTAATGGTCAAACGAAGATCTTCAATGTCTTCATCAGTAGCTCTTAATGCTGCATATTTCACAATTACTGGCTCAATATTCATTCTTGCTTCCACAATATCTTCAGGTGAGATTGAATCCATTAGAAATCCTACTTGTGAATTTTCTGTCGTTACCTGAGTGTTTTTAACAAAAACACCTTCCCCTTGACGAGAATAAATAACACCATTCAATTCAAGTGCACTCAATGCTTGTCTTACTGGGGCACGACTAACTCCAAACTGCTCACAAAGTTCTCTTTCTGCAGGCAATTTGTCACCAATATTAAAAGAGCCTGACTGGATCTCTGAAAATATTTGATTATAAATTTGTATGTATAATTTTTTATTAGATACACGATTAAAGTTAATATTAACCACTCTCTCAATAAGTATTCTCATGAAATGAAACTTTGTAAAACACATTTAATTATAAGCTTTTCTAGCTCAAAGAGCAACTGTAAAGGTGAATGATCCAGCTCTAAAGAGTAAATTATGTTTATGCTTTCCATCGTTAAATAAATAAAAGACTATTCACAATAAGTTACATTATTACTTATATCACTAAAAACATTATAGTAAGAGTAGTAGAGTCGAATAACAAACATTTTTAAAGATGATTGTCAAAAGAATAAGTTCACATTTGATAAGTGATTTAACTCGGATGCCTCGATGAACCTTTCTTATAGAGCTGAATAATGAACCACTTGCTTCTCCTGAATATTTGACCACTTTATAGAAATATACAATAAAAGAATTCCTTCACTAAAATCCAACAAAATTTAGTGAAGGAATAATAAGATGACTTATACCATATTCGTTTCATATGTGGTAACTTTATTTATTCTATCTTCATGTCTCCCACCTTCAAATGAGGTAGTTAGCCATACTTTTGCAATCTCTCGGGCTAATCCAGGACCAATTACACGTTCTCCCATTGTTAATATATTTGAATCATTATGCTCCCTTGTTGCTTTTGCACTAAATATATCATGTACAAGTGCACAGCGAATCCCCTTCACCTTATTTGCGGCAATACTCATTCCAATCCCAGTACCGCAAATCAAAATCCCTCGATCTACTTCTTGGTTTGCAACTTTTTCTGCTACCGGAATCGCATAATCAGGATAGTCAACTGATGTTCTACATTCACACCCTAAATCTACAAAATCTATATTCAATTCTAGCAATAATGATAAAATTTCTTCACGAAGAGCGATTCCTCCGTGGTCGGATGCTATAGCTACTTTCACTCGTTCTCCCCCATTTCTTTTTTACGCAACAAAATTTGACCTTTCTAAACCCTGTTTATAAAAGTCTATTCTTTAAACCCTTATTTATTAAGCCGCTTTCTAGTCCTACAGCATCTACATTTAGCATAAAGAACAGTTACCTTTTCATCTTCAAAATGATCAATTGTTGAATTGCAATTTTGACAAACCAATGTGCCCACGTCAATAACCTCCTTTGGAAGATCGTTATGTATATACTTAAGCTACTCTGACACAACTTTATTCTTTATATCTATTGCGCTTTGAAAAAAGCCATCATTTATTAAATTTTAAAGTACTAATGTGTAAAAGGTTATAAATGAGCTAAGATAATAACAAAGGCAATCCAATCTAGGAATGCCTTTGTCATCAATAAGTGCTCATTAATCCATGTGTGAACCACCGTTTATATCAATTTCTTCTCCTGTGATATACGATGCTTCTTCTGAAGCTAAAAATGCTATTGTTTTTGCAATTTCCTCAGGCTCACCAGGTCTACCCATAGGAATACTGTCAATAACCTTTTTTGCATCTTCTTCAGGAAGTGATTTCCAAATTTCAGTATTCACCAGTCCTGGTGCCACACAATTAACTGTGATTCCATCCAGTGCTACTTCTCTTGCTAAGTTTTTAGAGAAACCTAATACTGCAGCCTTAGATGCAGAATAATGTGCTCCTCCAAAAACTCCCCCACCTCTTTTTGCTGAAACGGAAGAAAGGCTTATGATTCTACCAAACTTTTGTTCTTTCATGGTTTTTAGTACTGATTGACTACATAAGAATAAGCCAAACATATTAACATTAAAGATTTTCGTCATATCTTCAAGTGTCATATCCTGAGTAGTTACTTTTTGTGAAATACCTGCATTGTTTACTAAAATATCAATTCTTCCATAGGTTGAAAGGGTTTTCTCAATCATTGCATCAACGGAACTTTGGTCAGTAACATTCAGAGTTACACCTAAAGCTTTCCCGCCTTCTTTTGTAATTGCATTTACAGTATCATCTACACCTTCTGCATTTAAATCAGCAACAACAACTGCTGCACCCTGCTTTGCAAGAGTTTCTGCAATTTTACGTCCGATACCTGTTTTCGAACCACTTCCTGTAATTATAGCGACTTTATTATCTAATTTAAACATTATACCTTCACCCCTACCAAGTCATTTGCTGTATTAACAATATTTTCAATAGTAATCCCATTAAGCTCTAAAAGTTTTTCATATGGAGCAGACTCTCCGAACTGATCTTGTATACCAATTCTTTTAACCTTACCCTTACCTTCTTCTGCAGCAACTTCACTTACCGCACTTCCTAGACCATTAAGAATATTATGATCTTCCACAGTAATGATTTGGCCTAATTCTAAACATTCAACAACTGCTTCTCGATCAATTGGTTTTATTGTATGCATATCTAATAGTTTCACAGAAATCCCTAGTTTTTCTAACTCTTTTGTAGCTTCAATTGCTAAGTGGACAGCATCTCCATTAGCAATAATTGCAATATCTTTTCCTTCATGTAATTTTTTAGCTTTACCAATTTCAAATTCTTCATTTTCATCATAAATAACTGGAATTGCACCTCTTGTAAAACGTAGATACACAGGTCCATAGATTTCTGCAGCTTGCTCTACTAATTTTCTAGTAGAATAATAGTCAGAACCCATAATAACAGTCATATTCGGCATACTTCTATAAATCCCCATGTCTTCTACAGCTTGGTGACTTCCACCATCACTAGCTGGAGTTAACCCACCATGTGAACAAGCAACTTTAACATTAAGCTTCGGATAACACACCTCTTGTCTAATTTGCTCTGACATTCTTAAAGAACCGAATACAGCGTAAGTGCTTACAAACGGTACTTTCCCTGTTGTCGAAAGACCTGCCGCGAGTCCAGCAGCATTTTGCTCAGCAATTCCTACATTTACATGTTGCTCAGGTAATTCCTTTGCAAATTTCATTGTTTTACAAGATTTCGCAATATCAGCATCTACAACATAAATATTTCTATCCTCTTTACCAAGTTTAACGACTTCATCTCCAAAAGCTTCTCTCGTCGTCTTTTTTGTTGATAAATCCTTTTCTAAAATATTCATTTTATTTTAACCCTCCTTCAATATCTACGATCGCCTTTTCAAGTTGTTCATCATTTGGAGCTGCTCCATGCCAATCAACGACATTCTCCATATAAGAAACTCCTCTACCTTTGACAGTATCAAGTACAACACATTTTGGTTTTCCATTTTTAACATCTCTTATTTCATCTAACATTTCTACAACTTTTTCCATGGAGTGACCGTCAATACGTTTTGTTTCAAACCCAAATGTTTCAAACTTCTTCTCAATATCTTGAAGCGGCATAATTTCATCGCAAGTACCATCAATTTGAAGATTGTTAAAATCTACAAATACAACTAAATTATCCAATTGATATTTCACCGCAGACTGAACAGCTTCCCAAATTTGGCCTTCCTGACACTCTCCATCACCTAATAAAGAGAATACACGATAATTTTCCTTATCTCTTTTTCCTGCTAATGCCATTCCAACTGCAGTAGAAAGCCCTTGCCCAAGTGAACCTGTTGAAATATCAACCCCCGGACACTTTTTCATATCTGGATGGCCTTGGAAAGGAGAACCATACTCTCTCAACGCGTAAACCTTTTCATATGGTACATATCCACGTAAAGCTAAAGCAGAGTATAGTATTGGACAAACATGCCCTTTTGAAAGAACAAATCTGTCACGATCTTCCCAGTCAGGATTATTTGGATCAATATTCATTTCTTTAAAGTACAACGCTGTCATTAAATCTGCTGCTGAAAGTGATCCTCCCGGATGCCCAGATTGTGCTTTGTGCACCATCGTTACAACTGTTTTTCTCATTTCTATTGCTTTTTCTTTTAACTCTTCAATATTTAACGCTGTCATGCTCGTCACCTCATTTGAGTTATTTTAAAAATATTAACTTGTTTATTTGTTAACTTGTATACTAAGTGATCTATGCTTTCATTATACATATCCGCGGTTCATTTGTCTACTAAGTGAACAATATTTTTTATTTAGATTTTCTAATTTGTTTAAGATTTAGCGAATAAAACAGATTAAAAAGACTTTTTTAAGGAAACATCTTATAAGTCGACATGGAATTTACCCACAAAAAAAGCAGACTAGAATCGGGTGATTCTAGTCTGCTTTTTATCGATATTCTCTTAGCAATTTTTAAACTTATAATAATAACATAGTTAATTGTGAAATTATGGCTAATATCGTTAGACTAAGCAACATAATTAGAAAGAATGGTACAACAGCTCTTACTAATATAGGCATACTTATACCAGAAACACTTGATCCCACAAATAAATTCACTCCGAGATGGAGGAGTTATAAAACCAATAGACAAAGTAACAATCATAATTATTCCAGACAGGATCCATCCTTAATTCAATTGCTATCGGAAAACAAACATCAACTCTTAGGAGTTTTATTAGTTAATCGTTTTACTTACTTTTATAAACAAGAATAAAGTTTAAGTGTTTCGGTGTCAACGTCAAATCTCGAATAATTTTGTTAAAAAGTAAAAATATTGAAGTCAATATCATCTAGTGTAAAAGGTGGAGCAACTGCAGTACAAGAGTTACTTTCTAAAAACAAAGAAATATCCGCTCTCTTTGTCCAAAATGACCTCATGACAATTGGAGCTTTTAGTGAGTTAAAAGAATTAGAATTAAATATACCTGATGATATTGCTATTATAGGTTTCGGAGATTTTTCTTCGTCACAAATAGTCAACCCACCAGTTACAAACATTGTATTACCACCTGAAACGATTGGTCGTACAGCTTTAGATATGCTTATTAATAAAATTAACAACCCAAACTATATGAGTCATATCGAACTCCCACCTTCTATGATAATTAGAAATTCTTGCGGGTGTTAGTTCGATTTGTCATAGATAAAATCAATAAATTATTAGGAGGAATTTTTTTATGGCTTCTGTTACTTTTAAACAAGAACCTGTCACCTTACTTGGAGATGAAGTTAAAGTAGGTGATACAGCTCCAAATTTCAAAGTATTATCAAATAACTTAGAAACCGTTACACTTGATGACTATGAAGGCAAAGTTAAGTTAATTTCTGCTGTACCTTCCATTGATACTGGGGTATGCTCTGAGGAAACAATCCGCTTTAACAAAGAAGCTGATTCGATTCCAAATGTACAGGTATTAACTATTAGTATGGACTTACCATTTGCACAAACTCGCTGGTGTGCAGCCAATGATGTAAAGAATTTAGACACATTATCAGACCACAACCTAGCAGATTTCGGTAAAAACTACGGCACGCTAATAGAGGAACTTCGCTTATTAACTAGAGCTGTATTTGTCGTAGATTCTAATAATAAAATTACATATGTAGAGTATGTAGATGAAGTTACGAATCACCCAGACTATGAAAGTGCTCTAGAAGCTGCAAAAGCCGCTAAATAATTCTAAAAATCTTTGTACATTATTCCAATGCCCTTCACATTTTGTGGAGGGCATTTTTCCAAAAAGACTCCTTGGACTGGCTGGATGTATTGTTAGTTACATAACCCGTTAACCAAGCAGTACAGAACATACTCGTAGCAGTTTCTTTTTCTCATGAGAAATAAGGAATAAACCTCATCCAAATCATCAGCTGTCTTTTAAAATAAGTTGCGAGACGCACTCCACATGCGCCGTCTGAGGAAACATATCCACTGGTTGAATCTCTTCTACCTTATAACCGTTCTTAATCAAGTACTTCATATCACGCGCCTGTGTCTCAGGGTTACATGACACATACACTACTCGCTCCGGCTTCAGTTTGGTTACACTGGACAAGAACGCTTGATCGCTACCGCTTCGTGGCGGATCAAGAATGACCACATCTGCATGTTCACCCCGTGCCGCCATCTGCACCATGTATTCCCCGGCATCTCCTTGATAGAATCGAGCATTTTTTACGCCGTTACGTTTTGAATTACGAATGGCATCACGGACTGCACCTTTATTAAGCTCTATACCAATAACTTTACCAGCTTTTTGACTCGCAACCAAACCAATCGTACCAATTCCACAGTATGCATCAATTACGGTTTCCTCTCCAGTTAGCTCTGCCATTTCAATTGCCTTTGTATATAACTTTTCGGTCTGAATTGGATTAATCTGATAGAAGGACTTCGCCGAAATCTGGAACTCCAATCCACAGAGAGTATCTGTTATGGTCCCCTTGCCGAATAGTACCTTCTCTTGTTCGCCAAGTACCATACTGTCACTCCTATTATTTACATTCAGCAGCATAGTCGTAATCCCTGGATGAGCTTTTCTTAATGCTTTCACAAAATTATTTTTTCCCTTAAACATAGATGATGCAGCTACTAACACCACCATAATCTCTCCACTGTTCTTACCGACCCTTACTAGCACATGCCGTAGGAATCCTCGTCCAGTGTCTTCATTGTACGGCTGCATTTTAAAGGAGTTCATCATACCCTTGATGGTTTGTATAATTTCATCCGCTTTCGGATCGTGAATGAGAGATCGCTCCATTGGTATAATCTGATGAGTATTTGGGGCGTATAGTCCGCAAATAACCTGTCGCTTTTTATTCAAACCGAATGTCATGGTATTTTTATTTCGATAATCATACGGATGGTCCATGGTTATGATAGGCTCCGGCTTTCCGAAAGGTTTCATTAATTTGTCTATGGTTTTTTGCTTAAAACGTGCTTGCGCCTCATAACTCATGTGATGAATCTGACATCCCCCAGATTCGTAGTAATAAGAGTGTGGGGGGATGTCACGGTCTTCTGAAGAGTTAATCACACGCTTTATCTCCGTTTTAGTAAATCGCCCCTTTCGAGAAATAATCACCTCAGCTGTTTCGCCAGGCAACAGATTCTCTACTTCAAGCTCCTTCCCTTCCCATAGGAATATACCTTTCCCCTCATTAGTAAGGCCTGAGCAGGTTACCTCTGCGGTTACACTTTTCCCACCATGCCGCTTACGGTGTGTATTAGGATTGGTGTTGAATTTATGTTTTTTTTTACTTCCCTGAAGTGCTTGTTTGCCTTTATGTTTATTTTGTTTTTTTACAGATTTTTTAGAACCTTTATTTTTCCGATTAGTCATAAGACACTACCCAACTTTTCTTCTATTGTGTTTGATACTTCATTATAAACTACCCAAAACTTGCGGTAAAATGTATTAATATATTAGTATCTCCTATTTTTTTAGAATAAATTATTATTTTTCTATCCAAAAGGCTTTCTAATGTGAATTAATGCTTAGATAAAGAAAACTCGTCGATTGACGAGCCTTTGGTGAAGTCAGAGACGTAGTTGCGCTTATCTATCTTCCTAATCGTGGAATCTACGTCGTATTCACTTCATCTGTAACACGATATAAATTCTGATAAGGTAAAATAGGGAAACCCTAGATTAATTGGCTTCCCCTCTTTTACCTCACACACTTCCAGAACCTTATTTTCATAATTTCGTGTGTTTTTCCACAAAACTTTATTCGTTTTACAAGACTTTATTGTGTGTTACAACTTCAACACAAGCTCGGCCACACTTTCAATATGTGTCGTTTGCGGAAACATATCGACTGGTTGTACTTCTTTAGTTTCAAACCCACCATCTTCCAAGATTCTTAAATCTCTTGCCAAAGTAGAAGGATTACATGATACATAAACGATTCGCTTAGGTTTCATATCAATCATGGCTTGTAAAAGTTCTTCATCACAGCCTTTTCTTGGTGGATCCACCACAATTACATCTGGTCTTAATCCCTGTGCATTCCACCAATTCATCACTTTTTCTGCCTGTCCGACAAAGAATTCCGCATTGTCCATATGATTCAGCTTGGCATTTTCTTTTGCATCAGAAACTGCTTCTGGTACAACTTCTACGCCATATACTTTCTTTGCCTTCTGAGCAAGAAATAACGAGATGGTTCCAATCCCGCAATACGCATCAATAACTGTTTCACTTCCAGTAATTGAGGCATATTTTAATGCTTGATCATATAGTTTTTTTGTCTGAACAGGGTTGACTTGATAAAAAGATTTAGCTGAAATCGCAAAGCGAATGCCGCCTATTTCATCATAAATATATTCTGCACCCCAAAGAACCTTTGTCTTTTTACCTAATATCACATTTGTTTTCTCTGGGTTAATATTCTGAACAATCGACTTAATATGCGGGTAAGTTTCTGTTAGCTCATCTACTAGCTTATGCAACTGGGGAATGTCTTCTTTTCGAGTGATTAGAACAATCATTGTTTCATTGGTTTCTTTTCCTGATCTGACCATAATATGACGTAAGAGGCCACGATGATTTTTTTCATCGTAAGCAGATATACCAAGTCGGCTCGCTATTTCCCGTACTGCATCCACCATTCGATCATTTACTTCATCTGTGATGATGCAATGATCCATGTCTTCGATAATGTCATGACTTCTTTTTCGATAAAAGCCTGTAACTAATTTCCCGTTTTTTGTTCCTACTGGCATTTGTACTTTATTTCGATAGCGCCACGGATCATCCATCCCTATCGTAGGATGAACTGGAATCTCCTCAATATGTCCGATTTTCTTCAGAGCACTTTTCACTTGATTTTGCTTCATTTCTAATTGCATGGCATAACTCATATGCTGCAATTGGCATCCACCACATTTGTAAAACACATCACAAGGTGGATCAACTCGGTCTGTGCTTCTATCCGTTACTTCGATTAATTTCCCAAATCCAAAATTCTTCTTTACTTTTATGACTTTTACTTGCGCCTTTTCTCCAGGTAAGCCATATGGAACGAATAAAGGATATCCGTTTATTTTACCGACACCTGCGCCTTCGTGTGTGATATCCTCGAAACTTAACTCAATCATTTGGTTTTTCTTTACTGGTGGTGTTGCTTTTCCCATATTATCAACGTCCTTCTTGACAGATATGTACCTTCTTCATTATGTCACGATCTTCGTCAACACTCGTCATTCGACATCGTATGCTGTCCAAATTTTATCATAGACAACAACAAATAGAAAATTTCATGTCTATTTTCATCATTTCCTGGGAAATAATTTTATTTACACTAATATTTCCACATGCTTTGTCATTTTATGATAGTCATTTTTAATCAAAAGATGTAAAAAGCTATATGCTAAGCATAGCATATAGCCTATCTTACGTTTCTATTTTATCCTGTTTATCACAGAATTCCTTTGATACAAAAAATTCAATATGCTGATATAGATTCATAAATTCTCCGGGTAATAAACCGCCATACTCCCCGTCGAGGTTTAATTGCATCTTTTCTTCTGTGTTCACTTTTATCCTATTGGCTCTTGTATAGAAAATGTTTTTATCTCCTAAATGTGCTCCCCTTGTAGCAAGACTGGCAATTCGCACAAATTCGGCTAAATTCATTTTCTTCAATATAACGAGATCAAAATAGCCATCATCCATTTTAGCTTCTGGAGCGAGTTTCTCGAAACCACCTACTGAGTTAGTGTTAGACACTAAGAATAGCATGATCTCTTCTTCAAACCATTTTCCATCATATTCGATTTGAACCTTTGTTGGCCGTAAGGATGGGAGCATTTCAACACCCTTTAAATAATAAGCTAATTGACCCAAAACTGTCTTCAATTTGCTTGGCACTTCATAAGTCAGTTCAGTTAGCTTCCCGCCACCAGCTATGTTCATGAAATAGTGATCATTCACTTTCCCGATGTCCAGTGGTCGGATATTTTGTTCTAAAATCACATCTACTGCTTTATGAATTTCACGAGGAATGCTGAGAGCACGTGCAAAATCATTCGTTGTACCACCTGGAATAATCGCTAGTTTTGGTCTATAATCTTGCTCTGCGATGCCTTGAATGACTTCATTAATGGTTCCGTCTCCTCCAGCGGCAACTATAAGATCAAATTCACGTTTCACAGCATACTTGGCTGCTTTTGTCGCATCACCTTCACCTGTTGTAGCATGAACCGATGTTTCATAGCCGGCCTCTTCAAAACGAATGAGAACGTTAGCTAATTCCTTTTTAAATCCTTCTCGACCAGATGTTGGATTATAAATGATTCGAGCACGTTTCATTGTCATTCTCCTCTTATCGTTGCATCTATTAATCATCATAATGGATTTCTTATATATTGCAACTATTTACACTATGAATAAAGCCAAAATACAAGGACTGCATCATTCATGCAGTCCTTTATCTTACTATCTCTTTTCGATTTCTTCTTTCAAAATCTTATTTACCATTGGCGGGTTAGCTTGTCCTTTTGTTGCTTTCATCGTTTGACCGACAAGGAATCCAAGTGCTTTGTCTTTCCCGTTTTTGAAATCCGTAATAGATTGTTCATTTTCATCAAGAATTCCAGTGATGATATCACGAAGCTGCCCTTCATCCGAAATTTGCACTAATCCTTTTTCTTTGACGATTTTCTCTGGGTCTCCACCTTTTTCTACAAGTTCTGCAAAGACTTTTTTCGCCATTTTTGAAGAGATAGTGCCGTCTTCAATTAATTGAATCATTTTCGCTAGTGCTTCTGGCGTCATTTTTAAATCATGAATTTCTACTTGTTGTTTATTCATATAAGCAGAAACTTCACCCATTAGCCAGTTCGAAGCTTGCTTGACGTCTGCTCCTGCGTCAATCGCTGCTTCAAAGAAGTCAGACATCTCTTTCGTACTTGTTAACACACCTGCATCATATGCTGGAAGCTCCCATTCATTCACATAACGTTCACGACGAGCATCCGGTAATTCAGGGATTTCAGCACGAACACGCTCTTTCCATGCTTCATCAATATAAAGCGGTACTAAATCTGGCTCAGGGAAATAACGGTAATCATCTGAACCTTCTTTCACACGCATTAGAATTGTTTCTTTTTTCTGCTCATCATAACGACGCGTTTCTTGTAAAATTTCTCCGCCATCTAATAGAACTTCACGTTGACGCTTTTCTTCAAACTCTAGTCCTTTTTGCACAAAAGAGAAAGAGTTTAAGTTTTTCAATTCTGTCTTAGTACCGAATTCCTCTTGTCCAACAGGACGAATCGAAATATTAGCATCACAACGAAGAGATCCTTCTTCCATCTTACAGTCAGAAACACCTGTATATTGAATGATGTTTTTCAATTTTTCTAAGTAAGCATACGCTTCCTCAGGTGTACGAATATCAGGCTCTGATACAATTTCTACAAGAGGTGTACCTTGTCGGTTATAATCAACAAGAGAATAGCCGTCATCCTTGTGTGTCAACTTCCCTGCATCTTCTTCTAAGTGAAGGCGAGTAATACCGATTTTCTTTGTCTCTCCGTTCACTTCGATTTCAATCCATCCATTTTCGCCAATCGGCTGATCAAATTGAGAAATTTGATAGGCTTTCGGGTTATCTGGATAGAAATAGTTCTTACGATCAAATTTCGTATCTGTCGCAATATCACAATTAATCGCCATCGCAGCCTTCATCGCATAATTCACTGCTTCTTCATTTAATACAGGTAAAACTCCTGGGTAACCTAAGTCAATTGGATTAATATTTGCATTGGGTTCTGAACCAAAGGCATTAGGACTCGGACTAAAGATCTTCGATTGCGTCTTTAATTCAACGTGCACCTCTAGACCAATAACTGTTTCAAAGTTTGTCATTATGCTTCACCTCCTAGGCTAGGACGTTTTTTATGATGGTCGGTTGCTTTTTCAAATGCATGTGCTGCACGATACACCTTAGATTCATCAAAGTGCTTGCCGATAATTTGCAATCCAATTGGTAAACCTTCACTAGAGAATCCACATGGAAGAGAAATTCCCGGAACACCTGCAAGGTTTACTGGAATAGTTAAAATATCATTAGCATACATCGTTAATGGATCATCAATGTTTTCTCCAACTTTAAACGCTGGAGTTGGAGTAGTTGGTCCAACAATTACATCATAGTCTTCGAATACTTTTTCGAAATCATTTTTGATTAGAGTACGTACTTTTTGCGCTTTTTTGTAATAAGCATCATAGTAACCAGAGCTTAGCGCAAATGTACCTAACATAATACGGCGTTTTACTTCATCTCCAAATCCTTCTGCACGAGACAGCTTAAACATATCTAACATGTTATCTGCCTTTTCCGAACGAACACCATAGCGTACGCCATCAAAACGTGCTAAGTTCGCACTAGCTTCAGATGAAGATAATAAGTAATAAGCAGCAACTGCATATTTAGAGTGTGGTAGAGAAACTTCCTCCCAAGTTGCTCCTAATTCTTCATATTGTTTTAAAGCTTCAAGTACCGTTTCTCTTACTTCAGGGTTAACCCCTTCTTGTAAATATTCTTTTGGGACAGCAATGCGCAATCCTTCCACGTCTTGGTTTATAACTTCACTATAATTTGGAACGTCTACATTTGCTGAAGTAGAATCCATTTTGTCTTGTCCAACAATTGCCTGTAATAAATGAGCATTGTCTTCTACCGTACGGGTAATCGGTCCAATTTGGTCTAAGGATGACGCAAATGCTACTAAACCAAAACGAGATACAAGACCGTAAGTAGGTTTTAATCCAACGACACCACAAAAGGCTGCCGGTTGACGAATCGAACCGCCAGTGTCAGAGCCTAAGGAGAAAAATACTTCACCTGCTGCAACAGATGCGGCTGATCCCCCGCTTGATCCACCTGGGACATAGTCCGTATTCCATGGGTTACGTGTTTTTTGGTAGCTAGAATTTTCGTTAGATGAACCCATCGCAAATTCATCCATGTTTAATTTCCCAATCGTTACCGTCTTTTCCTCTTTCAGCTTTTCAACTACTGTCGCATCATATAATGGATCATTTAAATTGTCTAAAATTTGACTCGCACAAGTTGTACGCAATCCTTTTGTAACAATGTTATCTTTTATCCCAATCGGCATCCCATATAAAATGGATGGATTTTCTCCTAATTGTTCATCTAATTGTTTAGCTTGTTCTTTCGCTTCTTCCTCGTTTAATGTCAAAAACGCTTTGACTTGATCATCTACCTCGTTGATACGAGCATAAGAAGCTTCCACAAGATCACTAACACTAATTTCTTTATTATGTAGCTTGTCTTGCAATTCTTTTAACGTATAGTCAAATAATGACACAGTCACAGCCTCCCTTATTCTAGAATTGATGGCACTTGAAATTGTCCATCTTCTTCGTCTGGTGCATTCTTTAATGCATCTTCTTTCTTAATCCATTCTTTTGGTTCATCTTTGCGCATCACATTTTTTAGGTCCAACACGTGTGTCGTTGGCTCTACGTCATCTGTATCTAATTCATTTAAAAGCTCAGCATAATTGATAATATCACCAAGCTGTTTGGTCATTTTCTCTACTTCTTCCTCTTCTAAAGCCAAACGCGCCAGATTTGCCACGTGCTTTACTTGATCTTTTGAAATTTCAGCCATAATTCTTGTCACCTCCACTAAAATTCATAAACTATTTGTGAAATCCATAACATTTATTTTACCATTAATCTCATATTTGCAAAACAAATTTGTGTTAAAAAGGATTAATGATAGATATGAACAAAACCTTCTTCCGCTCCAGCCTCGCGAATAATCAACGCTTCTTGCTTATCGCCAGAAGTAATATTAATCTCCAAATCATAATTATTCGGGAATCCAGACATCACCAATCCATATACGTACTGTGTAAAACCAATTAATTCTGCTTTCCCATAAAAAGAAACAGGTATTTCAATCTTCAAATTTCGTAATTGTTCTTCTTGATAGAACCCTTTCCCAATCACACTTACATAATTAGGAAAATAAGATGCTACATCTGACTCAAAGTCTACTAATGTTGCCCATGTATCAGGATACGTACTTTCCCCATAATTGGACGGAAATAACACATATTCTTCATCGATAGCCTCCCAATTGCCAACAGATGCACTATCCTCTGCTATTACTGTCCTAGCTACAAAATTACCCGGGACAAGATCATTTTGCTCTGCCTCTCGATAAAGCGCCAGCATAATCGGGACATTTTCTAACCCCTCAATTTGACGTGTACGCTGAACCACCTCAGCAGCAACCTCATTTGCCTCTCGTATCATATCTTCTCGAGAAATATCCTCATAATAATAAGGGCCACCGATCTCTGTTCGATAACGATATACCGACTTCATCGCAATCGCAATGGAAATACCAGCTAGTTCCACCACATCCTCATCTGTTTTCTTTAAATAATTTTGCTCTAACACATGAGACAAATATTTCGGATTATCCGCTTCTTCTTCTACAGGATCGACATCTCCCTCTAAATTGATCTCTGGATTTAATCCTAGCGGCTCTTCCTCTTCATCATAACGTTCCAGCCAATCATATAAGATATCCTCTGTAATATATTGGCCTTCCTGAAAAAAGTGGTCATCTGGACTAAACACCGTTTTAGAATGACGGCGCAATCCCTCTTCCAGTTCATCAATATCTAAACGATTGGCCACCTGATTCGTTATCACACCGCGCGCCTTACTTAACTTAGAATCAATCAACACTCGATAATTTTGCTCTGACAAGCTATATTTAGGGATAATTGCCGTATCCTGCTCAGCATCCTCAATGGATTCATCCACCACCGCTTCTTCCTGCTCGCCAAAGTCAGGCGCACAGCCAGCCATGAATAAAACAAATATAAGGGTTACAAGAAAATAACGTCTCATTCCGATTCCCCCTCTAGCACTTCCTGCAGATGAACTTCATCCCATACATCGACATCCAGCTTTTTCGCCTTATCCAACTTCGAACCAGCATCCTCTCCAGCAATTAACAGATCCGTCTTCTTACTCACACTTCCCGTCACTTTTCCTCCAAGAGCCTCGATTCTTTGTTTCGCTTCCTGTCTTGTAAAAATAGCGAGTTTCCCAGTCAATACGACTGTTTTGCCTGAAAACGGACTATCCTCTGAAACATCTGCTGCTCTCGGACCATCGTATGTGAAATTCAGTCCTAATTTCTTTAACTCGCTTATCAAGTGCTCTACTTCTTCATCTTCAAAGTAGCGAACAATCGAATCTGCCATTTTATCTCCTATCTCATCAATGGCAACTAAATCATCCAACGTCGCTTTTTGCAAATTTTCCATTGTTTCAAAATGAGCTGCTAAGGTACGGGCAGCTTTAGAACCAACATAACGAATGCCTAACCCAAATAACAGCTTTTCCAGTGAGTTCTGTTTTGATTGTTCAATCGCCTTTAGTAAATTTTGAACAGATTTTTCTCCCATACGATCAAGCTTTAATAGTTCTTCTCTTTCCAGCCTGTATAGATCCGCAATGGTATGAATCAATCCTTCTCTGAACAGCTGCTCTATCACTTTTTCACCTAAACCGTCGATATTCATCGCAAGTCTTGAAACAAAATGAATTAAACCTTCTTTTAACTGTGCTGGACAGTTCGGGTTAATACATCTTAAAGCCACTTCTTCCTCTAAGCGTACAAGCTCACTTTGACAAGAGGGACATTCGTTTGGCATCGAGAATGGCTCTAACTCTTTATCTCTCATATCTTCTACGACACGGACAACCTCTGGGATGATATCACCAGCTTTTTTTATCACAACAGTATCGCTGATTCGGATGTCTTTTTCTTTAATTAAATCTTCATTGTGAAGAGAGGCTCTTTGCACGGTAGTTCCCGCCACTTTGACTGGATCTAAAATGGCAGTGGGGGTCACGACACCTGTACGACCTACACTAAGTTCAATATCGGTTAAGGTGGTGACTGCTTCTTCCGCTGGGAATTTATAAGCAATGGCCCACCTTGGGCTTTTTGCGGTAAAACCCAACTGTTCCTGTGCTTCGAGATTATCTACTTTAATGACGATGCCATCAATGTCATAAGATATATTGGCACGTTGGTCTACCCAATTGTCTATATAGTCTATGACTTCCTCTATCCCATCACATTTTTGCCATTCTGGGTTTGTTTTAAAGCCAAGCTCCTGTAAATATTGTAACCTTTCACTATGCGTAGCTAGAGTACCTGATTCCCATTCTCCTACCGCATATATAAAGATATCCAGCTGGCGTTTGGCTGCTATTTTCGGATCTAATTGCCGTAAAGAACCAGCAGCAGCATTTCTTGGGTTAGCAAATGGCTCTTCCCCATTTGCTTCCCTTGCTTCATTTAAGGAAAGAAACGCCGACTGTGGCATAAAGGCTTCTCCTCTTACTTCAATTGGATTTTCATCCTTAATTCGAAGCGGGATACTTCTGATTGTTTTCAAATTACTTGTAATATCTTCACCAGTTGTCCCATCCCCTCTTGTTGCTCCTTGAACTAATAATCCATCTTGGTAACGTAAGGATATGGCCAAGCCATCTATTTTCAATTCACAAACATAGGTGACATGGTCAGCATCCAGCCCTTCTCGTACACGGCGATCAAAATCTTTAAGATCTTCTTCATTAAAGGCATTGCCTAAACTAAGCATTGGGACGCGATGATTTACTTTTTTAAATGCATCTAACGGCTCACCGCCCACTCGTTGAGAAGGAGAGTCTGGCATGATAAGAGATGGAAAAGATTCTTCTATTTCCTTTAATTCCTGCATTTTTTTGTCATATTCAAAATCTGAAACGGTTGGGTTGTCTAACACATGGTATTCATAATTGTATTGATTCAATGCTTCTCGAAGTGATTCTAACTCCTTTTTCGCCTCTTGTTCCGTCATATTTACTGCACCTCCTTATCAGCTTTTTGTTATCGGCGCAAACTTAGCCAGAACTCTTTTAATACCAGTTGGTGCTGGAAAAGCGATATCTAATTCCATTGCATCACCTTTTCCTTCCACTTTGACGACAGTTCCTTCTCCCCATTTTTTGTGTGAGGCTTTATCTCCTACTTGCCATGCCATTTTTTCTCCACCAGTAGACGGATTTTCGATTTTTCTAGCTTTTCTTTTCGGCTTAGGATTTGGCTGTCCAAATGGCAATGAATCATCTGAAATATCCACACCGCTTGATCCAAACATAGACTCCGTCGCTTCTTCTTTCCCTTCGACCAATTCTTCTGGAATTTCATTAATAAAACGGCTGATAGGATTCATGTTCGTCCGTCCAAATAAAGTACGCATCTTGGCATGAGAAACATGTAACATCTGCTCTGCTCTTGTAATGCCAACATATGCAAGTCGTCTTTCCTCTTGCATTTCATCATCATCCATCATCGAGCGGCTATGCGGAAAGACATTTTCCTCCATCCCGATTAAAAAGACAACAGGGAATTCTAGACCTTTCGCTGCATGGAGCGTCATCATTGTTACCTTATCATCAGCGGTTGGATCTTCATCCATTCTGTCAATATCTGAAACGAGAGCTAAGTCGGTTAAGAAGTTGACCAGTGTTTTATCTTCATTGGTTTCTTCAAAATGCTTTGTCACCGTTTTGAACTCCTCAATATTTTCTAATCGTGTCTGGGCTTCAATACTTCTTTCATTTAGCAGCATTTCTTCATAGCCTGTTTTTCCAATCACTTCTTCCACCATATCTGTTGCTGTGAGAAACTCTTGCTGTTGCTCCCAATTTTTAATCATTTGACCAAATTGCATAAGCGATTTCGCAGCTTTAGCACTAACCCCAACGAAATCTACTTCTTGTACTGCTGTGTACAACGAAATATCATTTGCTGCGGCATATGCTTGCAATTTATCAAGTGATGTCTTGCCAACTCCTCGCTTTGGTTCATTAACCACACGGACAAAGCTAATGTCATCATCAGGGTTAACGATCAAGCGTAAGTATGCAAGCATATCTTTAATTTCTTTTCGATCATAGAATTTAGTACCGCCAACCATTTGGTACGGAATATTCGCCTTCATAAACGTTTCCTCAATCGCTCGAGACTGCGCGTTAGTACGATAAAGGATGGCAATATCTTTATGACGATATTTATTTCCCTTTACATAACTCTCAATCTTGTTGGCTACATGAAGACCTTCTTCTCGTTCTGTTGAGGCATGAAAATAATGAATTTTGGCCCCGTCATTGTTTTCCGTCCAAAGGTTTTTCGGCTTACGCCCAGCATTGTTTTCAATCACTTGATTGGCTGCTTGTAAAATAGATTTCGTGGAACGATAGTTTTGCTCTAGCATTACCACTTTCGCAGAAGGATAATCCTTTTCAAATGAAAGAATATTGGTTATGTCTGCTCCGCGCCAAGCATAGATCGATTGATCCGAATCCCCGACAACACATAGATTTTGAAACTTTAAAGCGAGCTGCTTAACCAAATAATATTGGGCATGGTTGGTATCTTGGTACTCATCAACGTGTATATATTGAAAACGTCGCTGATAGTATTCCAGTACCTCTGGCACACGCTTAAACAAATGAATCGTCTGCATAATTAAATCATCGAAATCTAATGCCTGATTTTTTCGCAACCTCTTTTGATATTCCTGATAAACTTCCCCTATTTGTCTTTCATAGAAATTCCCAACCGTTTCCACGTATTTCTCAGGAGTAATCAATTCGTTCTTCGCACTGCTTATCGCCCCTAAAAAAGCACGAGGCTCAAATTGTTTAGGGTCTAAGTTTTTTTCTTTTACGATATTTTTAATGACGGTCAATTGGTCTCCGCTATCTAGGATAGAAAAATTACGGCTGTATCCTATTCGGTCTATATCTCTTCTGAGAATGCGGACACACATGGAGTGAAAAGTGGATACCCACATGTCATTGCCTGCTGGACCGACTAATCCTGCGATTCTTTCTTTCATTTCTCGTGCTGCTTTATTTGTAAAGGTAATGGCGAGAATGTTGCGAGGTGACACTTGTTTTTCGTCTAGCAAATAAGCAATCCTATGTGTGAGAACTCGCGTTTTGCCACTACCCGCTCCTGCCATAATCAGTAATGGCCCTTCTGTATGCTGTGCAGCTTCACGCTGTTGTTGGTTTAATCCTTTTAACAAGTCGTGCATCATCCGACTCATTGTAACACCATCCTTTTACTTTGTTGCTTTTACCGTTTTTAACGCTTCTTTCGGATTATCATAAATGACATTACCTACTACAATTATATCGGCATACTCACTCATTTCAGCGGCTTGTTCTTTGGTTTCAATGCCGCCTCCATAAATGAATTTCGTTTGTTTCAATTCTTGGCTAATCGATTGTACCATTTCCGAGTCACCATATGTACCACTATATTCTAAATAGAAAAAAGGAAAATGGAATAAGTGCTCTGCCATCCTTGCATAAGCTATCGCTTCTTTCTTAGATGGTAATTTGCAGTCAGCATGTTGGAATACTTTTGACTGCTCGTTCATTATGCAGTAACCTTCTGCTAGCATCTCGTCCCAATTGATAATATCCCCGTATTCAACAACGGCATCATGTTGTATATCCATCATCCACCTTTTGCTTTGACTATTTAACACCATTGGTACAAAATAGTAATCGAAGCCTGGCGTTACAGATTCAATATTAGAAATTTCCATAATAACTGGTACGGTATGGCGACGAATTTTGCTTAAAAGAAATAATACACCGTCCAATGTCACATCATCTGTACCACCAACTATAATAGCATCTGTGCCAGATTCACATAATTGATCTAGCACCTTGTCGTCTATATCTTTAGCTGGATCTAGCTTAAATACATGTTTCCAATTTTCGATATTATACACAATCCTGATCCTCCAATTAATCGCGATTCCTTATCCATTTACTCATTATAGCAAAAAATAAAGACAATATTGAATGATAACAATATGAAATAAAAAAAATACTCAATCACTCGTCTCACACTGTGTGCTTAATCGTCGCTGCGGAAAAACACTCGCTTTCCGTGGGGAACGCTTCAGCCTCCTCGGAAGCAAAGAACGCTTCCTGTGGGGGCTTCAGACTGTTCCTTTCCCACAGGAGTCTCGTATTTTTCCGCAGCTTAGTAAGGTTTTCTATTGATGTTAGTAGGAATTATCGAAATGTTGTTTTCATCAGCTTCTTTCAATCATCAGGTAATCACCACCAGCGTAGACAACATACGTAGACTCCTGCGGGAACAGCACGAGCTGAAGATTCCGCAGACAGCGAAGTATGAGCTGTCGAGGAAGCTGAAGCCGTGCCCGCGGAAAGCGAAGTATGTTGGCGGAGCGTCATAATAGCAGTAGCCAAAAATGAGTGGGATATAGGCGCACTCCATTTTACACTTCACTATTGAGCAGTTTTGATCACCTGTGTCATAAAAACAACAATGAATACGAAATGGGCCTTTATCTGTAAATATTACTTATATTCTCATTTTAGATTATTAATTGGTAATGGCGTTTATATTTTATTTTCGTTAGTTGCTTAGCAATATTCTTGACAAATCGAATTAAGTTATCAATAATTAATATAGAATAATAATTATTTTATTTACATAATTTTAGTAAATAAAATAATACTACCAATATAAATTTCTAAAGGAGGACATTCACATGTCATTAATCGGTAAGGAAGTATTGCCATTTAAAGCATCTGCATTCCGTCAAGGGGAATTTGTCGATGTAACAGAAGAAAACTTCAAAGGGAACTGGAGCATTGTTTGCTTCTATCCAGCAGATTTCACTTTTGTTTGCCCAACAGAATTAGAAGATTTACAAAATCAATATGCAGAGTTACAAAAGCTAGGAGTAGAAGTATATTCCGTTTCTACTGATACTCACTTTACACATAAAGCATGGCACGAAAGCTCTGATGCAATCGGCAAAATTGAATACACAATGATTGGTGACCCATCACACCAACTTTCACTAAACTTTGACGTATTAAGAGAAGACGCGGGGCTTGCTGATCGTGGTACATTCATCATCGATCCAGAGGGAATTATTCAAGCAGCAGAGATCAATGCAGAAGGTATTGGCCGTGACGCTAGTACATTAATCAAAAAAATCAAAGCAGCTCAATACGTACGTAACAACCCTGGTGAAGTTTGCCCAGCTAAATGGGAAGAAGGCGGCGAAACATTAAAACCAAGTATCGATCTTGTAGGTAAAATTTAAGAGAAGAGGATTAAAATGCTTGATCAAGATATAAAATCACAGCTTAAAGAATATTTGAAACTGTTGGAAAATGATATCGTCATTAAGGCGAAAATTGGATCTGATGATGTTTCAAAAGAAGTTGATGAACTAGTCAATGAAATTGCAAGCATGTCCGACAAAATTTCAGTTGAGACAGGTGATTTCCCAAGAACACCAAGCTTTAGCATCAATCGTGTTGACGAGGACACTGGCGTTGTGTTTTCCGGTGTTCCACTTGGTCATGAATTCACTTCGCTTGTATTAGCATTGTTACAGGTAAGCGGAAGACCACCAAAAGTGGATGAAAAAACGATCGAGCAAATCAAGCAGCTTGAAGGACCATTACATTTTGAAACCTATGTAAGCCTGTCTTGTCAAAACTGCCCTGATGTCGTGCAGGCATTAAACTTGATGAGTGTTGTGAACCCAGACATCACACATACAATGATTGAAGGGTCAGCATTTAAAGACGAGGCAGATAGTAAAGACGTAATGGCTGTTCCTGCTGTATTTTTAGACGGTGAATCCTTTGTTAATGGACGCCAAACACTAGAAAGCATCCTAGAAAAACTAGGAAGCAGTGTAGACGTGTCTGAATTAAATGACAAAGATCCATTTGATGTACTTGTTGTCGGCGGTGGTCCAGCTGGAGCGAGCGCCGCAATCTATGCCGCACGTAAAGGAATCCGAACTGGCGTTGTTGCGGAACGCTTCGGCGGACAAGTACAAGATACATTAGGAATCGAGAATTTCATCACGACAAAATATACAGAAGGACCTAAACTCGTTTCTGGACTAGAAGAGCATGTCCGTGATTATGATGTAGATATCATGAACTCGATGCGTGCTAAATCTTTAACGAAAAAAGATAACTTTGAAGTTGAGTTAGAAAACGGCGCAACATTGAAGAGTAAAACAATTGTGCTTTCCACTGGTGCCCGCTGGCGAAATATCGGAGTACCTGGTGAAGCAGAATTTAAAAACAAAGGGGTTGCCTACTGTCCACACTGTGACGGCCCAATTTTTGAAGGCAAAGATGTAGCTGTAATCGGCGGTGGAAACTCTGGTGTCGAGGCTGCTATTGATTTAGCAGGTATCGTGAAGCACGTCACCGTACTTGAATTCTTACCAGAACTTAAAGCAGACAAAGTATTGCAAGAACGTTTGCACAGCTTACCAAACGTAACAGTTATCACGAATGCGAAGACCGAAGAAATCTATGGTTCGGATAAGGTAGAAGGCCTTCGCTATGTCGATCGTGAAACGGAAGATGAGCATAATATTGCTCTAGCAGGTGTGTTTATCCAAATAGGTCTTGTACCAAATACAGAATGGTTGAAAGATACCTTGGAAGTAAATAAATTTGGAGAGATTATTGTAGATGAGCGTGGTACTACAAGCATTCCTGGTGTTTTTGCAGCAGGAGATTGTACAAATAGCGCTTATAAACAAATTATTATTTCCATGGGATCTGGTGCTACCGCAGCATTAGGTGCATTCGATCATTTAATTCGAAACTAAATAACTAAAAAGAGGCTGTCACTCCATTAATGGAGTGACAGCCTCTTTTTTACACGCCGTTCGGGTTCGCTCTAGGCGGACGTTTTCCGCTCTCCCAAACTAATCTGAAAACCACCATTTTTTAGAAAATAGCCTTCTTTTTAAGTATGCTAGTGAGACATCAAATAAAACTGGTGATGATGACCGTGGTTCGCCCACGGAAAGCGAGTGTTGTTCCAAAGCAGAGATATTAAAAGCTATTTTTTATCAGCTGGAAATACTATTCCAATTTCTTTTCTTGCTGCGTCAAGGACGCGAATTGTTTCCAATGAGTTTTCCCATGTATTCACTTTATTTTCTATTTCATTATTCTCAATCGACTCGATAAAAGATTTTGCCTCATAATACATTGTATTTTCCTTTTGCCCAGCGTCTATCTTCTCTTCAGATCCATCTTTGTAAACGATTTTTACATCGTCCATATCAGAGAACTTGCCAATGACTATGGAGCCCTTCTCCCCTTGAATTTCAGATGGGAGGGAGGAATTCGTGATTTTGGAAAACATGGCCACACCGTTTAAAGAAGGATAATCGACTGTAACCGTTCCTTCTCCATCAACACCAGAATCCAGCATATAAGCTGTTGCTTTCACACGCTCTGGAGCTCCAAAAAGAGCTATCATTGGATAGATACAATAGACACCGATATCCATTAAAGATCCGTTCGATAATTCAGGTTTGAACGCATTTAGCACGATACCCTCTTTATATTTATCATATCGTGATGAGTATTGGCAAAAGTTTGCAACATAGCGACGAATCGGGCCAATTTTTTCTAGGCTTTCTTGAATTAATCGAAAGTTAGGCACATGAGTTGTTTTCATTGCTTCCATTAAAACGACATTATGCTGTTTAGCTGTATCAATCATTGCTTGTACTTCTTGTTCATTTGATGCAAAAGGTTTTTCGACAATAACGTGTTTGCCTGCCTTTAGACATGCAATCGCATGTTCACTATGTAATGCTGTAGGCGATGCAATATAGACTGCATCTAGTTGTTCACTATTTGTAAACTCGTCAAGATCGGTATATGTATGTTCCACATTGTACTTGCCCGCAAATTCCGCTGCCTTTTCTTCTGTTCGTGAATAGATTGCATTTAATCGAAATTTATCTAGTTTACTTGCTCCATCAATAAATCGATCTGTAATCCAATTCGTACCAATAATTCCAAACCGGATCATTCTTCTACCTCCATTGTTGCCATATTTTTTGATAAATAGGAAAAATGGCTGCCTCATAAGTTGGATTTTCTAAATTTGAATAGTGATAACTTCTGAGACAACCGTTCTTTATCTATTCATTTTCTTTCAATCGATCTAACACAATACGATAGCCATCATTGCCATACGACAAGCAACGCTTCACACGTGAAATCGTCGTTGTGGATGCACTTGATTCGTTTGCAATAGCTGTGTATGTTCTACCTTCGTCCAGCATTTTTGCTACTTGCAATCGTTGTGCTAATGACTGAATTTCGTTCATGGTTGCAATATCATCAAAGAAGCGATAGCATTCTTCGCGATCTTCTAGTGATAAAATCGCATCAAACAATTGATCCAGTTGTTCGCCACGCAATTTATCAATTTGCATGGTATACATCTCTCCTTTTATTCCGTTGGGCCAGTTATACTTACGCCACTTACACCTGGGCTGGTTGGTATCACATTCACCCAAGTCTTACCTGGAACAAACGGAACTGGTTCTCCATCTTTTGTTGGGATTATTCTACCATTATTACGCTCCCATTGCACGTGTTGCACTTTACCCTTTTGTAGCAGTAAAGCGTCTCCTCCAGATGAAAGGTCAATTTCTCTTCTTCCCGCACTATCTACTACTTGGTGATATGTTTCCAGTATGAATATGTTATCTATCGTAACATCCTCACCTGTTTCAAGCTCCGTTGTTCTTGTTCCTCCATCAAAACGAATATATTGTTCGGATGCTTCTTGATACTGATATTGTATCGAATTGCTACCATAACTAAATTGTACGTTGGTTGCGTCGTCTCCTTCAACCTCTGCATCTTGCGTAAAGTTCATCTCTTCGTATTCCATATCAATGTCATACCCCTTTCCTTCTGCCTTAGGGTAAACACTATCAAATAATACGTATGAGTTATGCGGTGCCACTCGATCTGCAGACCTTTCAAACAACACTTTATCATTATCATATATAGCCCCATTTAAAAAGTCAGCCGCTCCATTTATGAGCATATCATCGATAAACTCCGCTGCACCATGATAAATATATAACGCATTATAATCATCGGCTAAGTTAAAATAGTATGGTCTAGCACTCCTTACTGGCCCTACCTTATCTGGCATTTCACTTTGGTACATAGCCATTAATCGAGTAATATTACCTTCTGCTAAAATTTCAAATACAAGATCTGCTTGAGACAGCCCTGTTTGCGGTCTAGCTTTGGGATGATTATTTACCATGACAGCTACAATACGATTGGTGGCTTCTTCCTCTGCTTCTAAACCTGTTAATGGATAAACATACTCTGGGCCTTGTTCCATTTCTGTTTCCTCTTGTTCTTCTGGAGCAGGCTCATGTGATTCTTCTTCTTGTTCTTCTACTGGATCTGTTTCTACTTCTTCTGTTGTTTCTTTTTCACTTGAACAAGCCACTAATAAAATGGATAATAGCATTAGATAGCCTAGATTCTTTATCATGTTCCCACATCCTTCATCTATGTAATAAAAAGAAGATTCGACATGCATTTTCATTGCATGTCGAATGTTTTCTTCATTATAACAAAACTAGCGCATTATCGCAGGGAATAAAATATCTTTTTTCTTTACATCTATAATACCGAGCGGTGTTATACGAACAAATGGTAGATGCATCGATGATAAGAAAAGTATGCTGGATGGCGGATCATCATATTGATACCCATACTGTTTTAATAGCTCCTTTAATTGCTGATCCTTCTTGATCAAAGTAGACATGTCGCTATTCGACATCATGCCGGCAATATTTAAAGGTAACTCAAAGATTATTTTACCCTCATGCACTAATACAATACCTCCGCCAATTTCTTTCATGCGAGTGAAAGCTAGCAGTAAATCGGATTTACTTTTACCAATTAAAACAATGTCCCCTGTTAAGGAGTAGGAGCTTGCTAATCCACCTAATGTCTTCGTAAACCCTTTGATAATCGTATTTACACGCCATTCTCCTTCTCGATCTACCAGCATAAGGAACGACTCGTCATTGGAATTCATGATGGTTTCCGTATTTGCATCAATAGAGATCGGATATGGCTTCATAATTACGTCATTTTCCATTTTGACTCCTACAGGCATGGAAAACTGCAAATCATGTTCTGTTAATTGCCAATTTAAGTCCAGCTTTCCTAGACCATATTTTTCCCAGTCAATTGTATTATCCTGCTCTACTCGTTTTCCATCTTTCTTTAACCATTTTCCTTTAGCTATAACAGAAACAGGCGTTGCATTATCTTTGCTTTCTAAGATATTTAAGTGCGCCACACGTCCAGGTGCAATCGATCCTAATCGCTCTTCTAAATGAAATTGCTCCGCTGGATTATAGGTTGCCATCATATAGGCTTCCACTTCAGGAACCCCTTGATCGATGGCAATTTGTACACATTGATTCATGATACCATTTTGGTAAAAAGCTGGTGTAGAACCATCTGTTGTCATCGTTAAATTATCATACGAGTGTAAATTTAATGATTTCAATTCTTGCAGTAAATGTTCTAAATCAGGGCGAATAGAAGAATGACGCAAACCAACTCGATACCCCATTGCTAATCGGTTATACACTTCTTCACCTGATAAGGCCTCATGATCTGAGCTCGCTCCTAATAATTTCAGCTTTACTAAAGTTCGTTCAGAAGCACCAGGGAAATGTCCTTCCACTGGCTTTCTTAACCGTTTGGCTTCCTGCATCCAATAAAGAATTCGATCGTCGTTACGCAATACTTGCGGCCATGCCGTTAATTCGCCACCTTGCACAACAGCTTCATGTTGAAGCCATTCATGAATTTCTTCATCATTAAAGATTTCCTGCTCTTCATTAATTTCCGATTGAGAATCAAATCTTGCCCACCAATACATAGAAACAGGAAGCTTTGAAAAGTCATCAATCAATGAAAACGCTTTCTCTCTGCTAGTTAAATAAAGCCACGGTAAGTTGTCATTCATCAGCGTAGTTGTTCCTGTCTCTCCCGCAAGCATTGCTAATTGATAAGGATTATATAATTGAAATGGGTGTGCGTGCGGCTCTATATAGCCTGGCACCACATACTTACCGCTGCAGTCCACTACTTCTATTTCGGACAAGTTTTGTGGTAATTTATTTCCAACATAAACAATTCGATCATGATATATCCAAATATTTGCCTCTATCCATTTTCTTAAAAAGACATTTAAGTATATAGCATTTGTCAAAACAAGTGTTGGTGCTTCTTTTCCATCTATCACTGCTACTTGCTTACGAATCTCTTTATTTCTCCATCTATATAAATGATCTTTCATGTAAATCTCCTCTACTTTTTTGGCATTTTCTATATTTTAACACGTGTTGATAACGTTTGCATTGTGTGGAAATGACAAATTTATGAATGATTTTTAGGCAGATTTACGTAAAAATAAAAGCATAACAAAAGAAACCAAAATAATCGACAAAACCCATGCCCAGGCTAATCCCATTTGATTGGATTCAAATGCCACATATATTGCTGTTGGAATCGTTTGGGTTTTACCAGGGATATTGCCGGCAAACATAATCGTTGCACCAAATTCCCCTAATGCTCGAGCAAAGCTTAACGTAATTCCTGTGATCAAGGAGTTTTTCGATAATGGTAAAGTAATCTGGCGAAAAACTTCCCATTCATTTGCTCCATCAACCCTTGCAGCGTCTTCAATATTTCGATCAATTTGCAACATTCCGGTTCGAACGGATTGATACATTAACGGAAATGCTACCACAACAGCAGCCAGCACTGCTGCCCATATCGTAAAAATAATAGATGTATCAAATAAAGTGTCCAATAATATTCCTAAAAAACCGTTTCTTCCAAATCCAATAATAAGCAAAAATCCAATCACTGTTGGAGGTAATACAATAGGAAGTAACAGGACAGTGTCGAGCCATAACTTCCCTCTAAAATGTATTTTAGTCATGACCCAAGCTATGGATATGCCTAATACAGATACTATGATCAAGGCAAGGAGTGAAACAAATAAGGATAATTTAATTGGTTGTAAAAAAGCTTCCATCATCTTCACCATCTATTTCTTGAAATCCATTGTCTTCAAAAATGTCTATTGCGGTATCTGTTTGTAAAAATTCTAAGAAAGTCTCTATTTCTGCTTGATACTTTGTATCATTCACTATACCGACTGGGTAAATGATCGGACGATGCTCTCCTAATGCAAAGGACCGATTGATTTGTACTTGGTCTGAGCTAACAGCATCTGAATAATAAACAATGCCTGCATCGACATTGCCACTCTCTACATATTGTAATACTTGTCGTACATCTTTTGTCAAAACAAGGTGCTCTTCTAAAGAAGTAAAAACCCCGAGGCTTGCTAATGCTTCTTTCGCGTAAGCTCCGGCTGGTACTGCTTCTGGTGTACCGATGGCCATCTGTGTGATTTGAGAATAATCTGTGATGATGGCTGTGTTTTTTGGTTGAATCCAGACTAGCTCATTCGTTAAAAGGGGCACTGACGATGGTTGCTCGATCCTCCCTGCATCGATTACCCTCTGATATTTTTCTAATGAAGCGGAGAAAAACAGGTCTACAGGGGCTCCTTGAATGATTTGCTGACTGAGTGTACCGGAGCCGCTAAAATTGGTAGATATATGTATGTTAGGGTGTTTGTTTTCATATTGTTGGATGATTTGGGACAATGGTTTTTCGAGACTGGCTGCTGCTGAAATGGTTAGTTCGGTTTGATTGGATTGACAGCCGCTGATCAATAGGCAAAATGTTAAAATGGATAAAATGTTTCGTATCATTGTGCTTTCCTTTCTGATGCTATGATGGTTCTATTATAACATGTTTCGCTTGTGGTGGTGATTCGTGTCAAGGTGTAGTATACTTTGAATGGAAGGTTGGTGATCGTTATGACAGATTTTTCGCATATGAATGAGCAAGGTCGCGCGAAAATGGTAGACATTACGGATAAAGCAATGACGCATCGAACAGCTATTGCTCGTTCTAGTATTTTTGTTGGCAAGAAGATTTACCATAAGATTGTCGATGAAGCAGTGGAAAAGGGGGATGTCCTTTCGGTTAGTCAAGTGGCTGGTATTATGGCGGCAAAGCAGACGTCACAAATTATTCCCATGTGTCATCCCTTGCCACTAAGTGGAGTGGATATTCAGTTTGACTGGCAGGAAGCACATACTGGATATGAGCTCGTCATTACAGTGGAGGCGAAAACGAAAGGAAGTACTGGCGTGGAAATGGAAGCATTAACGGCAGCTTCTGTTACGGCATTGACCATTTATGATATGTGTAAAGCTGTAGACAAAGGCATAGTTATTGGACAAACCTATTTAGTCGAAAAAACTGGTGGAAAAAGCGGTACATATCGAAGAGAAGAATAGGGTTGAATAGGAAGAGAGACTCTGCTGTATCAAGTCTCTCTCTTCATCCAGCTATATTATTCTTTCAAATCTTTATTAATTTCTCTCATCACATGTCCGATTTCTGGGATAATGAGGTGTTCCATTGCTAGTTTTACTGCACCAGAAGAGCCTGGTGTGGAAAAAATAGCTGTGTGATTCGCTACTCCTGCTGTTGCTCGAGATAGAATAGCTGCAGAGCCGATGTCCTCTTGATAACTCAGCATACGAAATATCTCGCCAAAACCGGGTATCTCTTTATCTAGCAATTGCTCCACAACTTCTATAGTTACATCTCGCTTAGCAATACCTGTTCCACCATTAATTAAAATCGCATCAATGTATGGGTTGGCTGTTCCATCTTCTATAGCCTTTCTTATCTCCTCCTGTTCGTCCTTAACAACCTGATAGGCATGGACTTGATGGTGATGCGTTTTTAAATATTGCTTCATTAACTTTCCGCTTTTATCTGTCTCTTCTGTTCTCGTATCACTGACGGTAATGATTTTACAAGCTACTGATTTGGGTGCTTCTGCTTTGTGTAAATGAAGCATATAGTCTCCCTCCTTAGTTGTTTGTATAAAAATGTGTGTTTAACCATTCTAGAAAGAGCTCATAGTCTTGTTTTACCTGCCGCTTATAAAAACGAGACCACAAGACAAGTTCATGAACAAAAGCATCTTTGTTTTGCTCGATTACTTTATGGATTTCATCTTCACTATGATAATCAAGTAATGATTCTTTAATATCCTGGTCGGCACGTGCATGTATTTTAGCTGCAATTTCTCCCATAATTTTAACCGATTGTTTGATCGACTTTTTCTTTATTAATAAATTACTTGGAATATCTTCGTCATAAGCACAACGCTTACGCACATAAAATTCTCCGTTTCCAATAGACAAATAGCCTAGGTATGGATCCGTTTTATGGTGCATGGCTTTTTGTGTCATAATGACTCTTTTTCCTTGATGCTGATATTTGTCCCAGAAAGAGTCTTGAAACTCCACAAAATAGGCTGGTATTGGCGGTCTTGCTTCTTTCACTTCTAAGATAACATCATCGTGATCTTTTTCATGCGTCCCTTCAATTAACACATAATAACGTCTTAATCCAGTAGAAGCGACACCAGCCCCTATTTTTTTCACGATATCCTTAATTTGATAATGCTCGTCTCCTTTATATACTTCTTCTGGAATCGACTTTATATATTGTTGCCAGTTTTCTACGATTTCGTTGTATTCTTTTTCTGTCATTTTATATAATTTTTCTTTTTCCCGATTGAATTTACGCTCGCCTTCATCATCTAGGATAGTTTGTTTATGAAGTTCATGTGTTGCTTCACGATCTTCTAATTTTTTTAACACTTTTTTAATCGGCCCTTTTGTATGATCTTCATCAAAAGTTAATGTTGCAGGATCTTCTTCTCGTTTAGAAAATTTTTTGATTTGCTTGCGATATGCTTTTAGAAAGGCAATCACTAATTCGTCTTGCTTTTCTTCCTCTTCCACCCCTTGTTGTTCTGCAAGCAATCGAATACTAACAACCATTCTTAACACATCATAAAGAAAAGAACCAAGATAGCCTTCATCAAAATCATCTACATCGAATACGAGATTAGCCTCTTCATCTTGAAAACTACTAAAGTTATCAAAATGCATATCTCCCATTATCCAAGTTGGTTTATCTTCAGGAGTATGGAAAGAAAAGGGGATTTTTGTTACATCATAATAAAAAAGATAGGCGCTTCCTCGATAAAAACTATAAGGGCCTTGTTTCATTTTATTGTATTTCTTTTTTCGATCCTTTTTCCAAAGGTTCATTACTTCTGAATCAAGCTGTTCTAAAATTGTATAGAGTGACTGTTTTCTTAACGTTCGACTTGTTTCACGCACTTTTTCTTGGATATTTTCAACCATCTAGACCCCTCCTTGAAGATGATAGTTATATTCTACCATAAAAAATAAAAGAGAGCTGTCCTAAATCAGCTCTCTGTGCACGTAACTGGAATATAAGCTATCGGACATACGATTCGCTAATTCTATAAGAACAGTGCTTTCGCATGGGTTTGTGGACATACAGTTCCTTATTTGGCTTATACCTTAGTAAAAAGAGAGCTCCTTTAGAAAATAAGGTACCTGATGTCCGTTTAGAGATAACACTAGCCTGATTTCATAAAATAACGTACCTCATGTCCTTGAAAATAATATTGCCCTAATTAATAAGAATAATTTTATTTCCGGAAGGATCTTTGGTGATTGTTTTATCTTTCTCTTCTTTTACTGATGCGCCGATTGCTTTTAAGTTTGCCACTGCTTGTTGTACTGCTTCTTGATCAGGATAGATAATGGTGTATGATTCCAAACCTACACTTCTTTCTGATGGAGGTGGTGCACCTACTCCGTTCCACGTGTTTAGTCCAATATGATGATGATATTTTCCTGTAGAAATAAACAGAGCTTGATCACCGAAACGACAAACCGTCTCAAACCCTAAACCTTTTTCATAAAACTTTTTTGTTTTGGGAATGTCCGCTACATGTAAATGTATATGTCCCATTACCGTTTGAGTCGGCAAACCTTGCCATGCTCCTTGCTTTCCTTCTTTCAATAAATCTTCAAAGTCTAATGGATCTACTGTCATTGCAACTTGATTGCCTTGCCACGTCCATTCTGATGGAGCACGATCTCTATAAACTTCGATACCATTGCCATCCGGATCAGCAAAATATATGGCTTCACTCACTAAATGATCAGAAGAAGCCAACCTTAATCCGACATCTGCACAATGATAAAGGAAATTAGCAAGATCGGAACGATTGGGTAACAGAATAGCAAAATGATATAGGCCAGTTGTTCGGCTTTGTTTTGACTCTACTTCACTTGGCTGCTCTAATGATAGAATACTCGTTTGCCCATCTGCTGTTAATGCTGCTGATGTATCGTTGCTTTCTAAAACTTGGAATCCTACGATCTGTTGATAAAACTGGATAGATCTATCTAAATCTTTAACTTTAATTTTGACATGATTGACAAATGTATAAGGTTTTTCATGAAAGTTCATTTTTGTCCTCCTATAATAAATAACTTACATTATGTAAGTTATTATACTTAAGTAAGTTATGGGAGTCAAATATATATTATGTTACGTTGTAAAGAAAACTTAGCTATCCGCCAAGCCTTATGGCGTAGTGCGGTAGCCTAGTTGCCCTTATCTATCTTCCTAAAATGGTCTACTACGTCGAGAATTCTTCTTTGCTGATCATTTATACTTTCTGATACGGTAAAGAAAACTCGGCGAGTGCTTAGCCTTTAGGCGACAGCAGAGCCGTAGTTGCACTTATACTTCGCACCTTAAAATTTTTGCTACGTCGAGTAACTTCCCTGCTAAAATTTTATACTTTCCTAACGTGTAAGAAAAAACGAGCAAAAATCGTCTGGGCCCACCCGTTTACATGAACTAATTCGCATTAGAACCATACTGCGCAATAGAATAAGTTGCAGTGTGAAATACCGCTTCAGAAATATACTTCGCT
>NZ_WIXM01000025.1 GCF_010993965.1 Gracilibacillus sp. YIM 98692
GAATACTAATCGATCGAGGACTTAACTATACTGATGAACGCTTTAAACCGTTTGGTTTTGATGTCTATTTTTCTTATCTAGTTTTTAGGGTATATCCTTTTTAAAACGAAAAGGATGATTGACTAAGATCGTCACATCGATGTGACAACGTCGATCGACCTGCATTCAGCAGGCCTGGTAACGATAGCGGAGAGGTCACACCTGTTTCCATGCCGAACACAGCAGTTAAGCTCTCCAGCGCCCATGGTAGTTGGGGCTTTGCCCCCGCAAGAGTAGGACGTTGCCAGGCAATACAAAGTAAAGCTGACTCAAATGATCGCAATTAGCGAATTTGAGTCAGCTTTTTTATTGGCTCTATTATATATGTTGGGGTATGGAAAAATTAAGCATAAGAAAACACGCAAGCTCCTATATCATTTACACTTGAATTGACTAGAAACAAATCAAAGGGATAGGAGTTGCGTGTACATGCAGTTTAACATGAATTTACCTGGATTAGAAAGTGTTATCGTTACGACAGATGGAGGAGCTAGAGGGGAATTTTTACTTACATGTAGAGTTACCTATTATAAAGCACCGATGTCCTGTTGTGGGGAGAGGACAAGCCGAATTCATGACTATAGAATACAAAAGGTACAGCACTTAAAGGTATTTAAACGAACATCATATTTGTTTTATCGAAAGCGTAAGTATGTTTGTTCATGTGGGAAGCGATTTGCTGAAAACAACCAAGTAGTAGATCGGTATCAAAGACATTCAAAGGAATGGAATCAAGCCCTTGGCCTTTGTGTTATTAAGGGGAAAAACTTCAAAGATACTGCTAGTCAGTTTAGAACGTCTCAAACGACAGCTATACGCAGATTTAATCAGATATCAGCTGTTAGTTTAGAAGAAGTGGACACATTACCGCCAGTAAATGCCAAGCGGAAGTTTTAAATAGCCTTGCCCTTGGATATAACAATGGGGTTGTAGAGGGATTAAATAACCAAACAAAGGATATGAAACGTAATGTATTTGCTTTAAACGATATGATCGAGTAAGGTTACGTGTATTACTGTAATACTAATTTAAGGATGATCTCAAGCAGGTTAAGGGATAGGAGCAAATACTCCTACCCCAACATTTGACGTAGAACTGGAATTCAAGAAAAATCCGAGATCGCTATAAATAAATGTAAAATAACGACGTAATCCAAGCCAGGTTGCATTGCAATCTGACGAAATGATTGCTAAAACATTATTCTTATTATAAAATGCTACCTTACCTGCTCATACTTTCCCAAGCAGCATGCATTCCAGCTACTCTACCAGTTACCATAGCTGCTGTTATATTGTAGCCGCCTGTATATCCATGAATATCTAAAATCTCACCACTGAAGTATAAACCGTTCATAAACTTGGACTGCATGGTGCTTGGAATCACTTCTTTTATAGAAATTCCCCCACCAGTAACAAAAGCCTTTTTTATAGGTAAACTGTCATGTACTTTAAATCGGAAATCTTTTATGTAGTTCGTTATAGATTCTAACTTTTCCCGGGAAATATTTGCACTATTCATTTGTGCATATATTTTATTTTGTTCAAGAATAAAGTCTAAATATCTTTCAGGAATGAACCCTTTTAGTACATTTTTAATACTTTTCTTAGGGTTTTCATTAACTAATGATAATATTTGATTGTAAAGATTGTTGTAATTCGTCAAAGGTAGAGCGTCAATTCCAACTTCTACTTCAATATTACCTTTCATCAGTAGTTTCACAATATATTGTGAACATCTTAATACGGCTGGTCCTGAAATGCCAAAATGGGTAAAAAGCATATCCATTTGATGTGTGATCTTCTTTTTTCCTTTTTCATCATAAACCGATAAAGCAATATCTCGTAACGCAAGGCCTTGAAGGGATTTCTGTTGGATAAACGTCTCTTCTGATACAATTGGAACTTCTGTTGGATAAATAGGTGTGATAGTATGGCCTGCTTTTTTTGCCCATGGATATCCGTCTCCTGTAGATCCAGTATGTGGCACGGCTTTTCCACCAACTGCAATGACAACTGTTTTCGTCTTTATTTTGTCACCATTCTCAAGAATAACAGTATGCTCGCTTTCTCCGTAGTCCATTGCTTTTACCGTCGTGTCTGTTTTGACTGTGACTTTCCATTTATCTAACTCATTTAACAAGGTTTTGACAACGTCTTGTGCATTATTACTTTTAGGAAACATTCGTCCATGGTCTTCTTCCTTAAGGGCAACTCCAAGTTCTTCGAAATAATCGATAATATCGTAATTGTTAAATGTAGAAAAAGCACTATATAAAAAACGGCCATTCCCAGGTATGTGTTTAATTACTTCATCTTCTGGTAATCGGTTGGTTACATTACATCTTCCACCACCAGAAATTGCTAATTTTTTACCTAATTTATTACCTTTATCAATAAGTAATGTATCAACACCTTGTTCAGCTGCAGCGATAGCGGCCATTAAGCCTGAAGGTCCACCACCTATTACGGTTACTTGATATGACATGTTCATTCGTCCTTCCTTCAGTTACGATAACAAATTTCTTCTGCAAATAAGCATATAGGAAATAAAGAGAGTAGTAAATAGTAAAGGATTATGCTCTCACATTATTTGATTAGTATTGACAACTTTTCATAACAATAAAAAAATAGTTATGTTAAAATAGATACGATATTTTAATCAAGAATCTAGGGTGAAAATATGTCGAATTTATTACGCGGTACGATGCTTTTAACTGGGGCAAGTTTTTTATCAAAGTTTTTAGGGATGGTATATGTTATTCCTTTTACAAACATAGTGGAAGAAGAAGGTATGACATTATATAGCTATGCATACACCCCTTACAGCATCATTTTGAG
The DNA here is from genome assembly GCF_010993965.1 of Gracilibacillus sp. YIM 98692. Classification (GTDB taxonomy): domain Bacteria; phylum Bacillota; class Bacilli; order Bacillales; family Amphibacillaceae; genus Gracilibacillus. The sequence continues at coordinate 2,877 of NZ_WIXM01000025.1, forward strand.
TATTTCAACAGTTGGCGTTCCGTTAGCTGTTTCAAAATTTGTTTCCAAATATAATGCTCTAGACGATTATCATACAAGTATGAGAATGTTTAAATGGGGACTTTCGCTCATGGCGATTACAGGTTTTTTAGCATTTCTTGTCTTATTTTTCGGGGCTGAAACGATTGCTCGTTTTACCATTGATCCTAGAACAGAAGATATTACGATTGATGATGTAAAACATGTTATACAAATGGTCAGTGTTGCTTTAATCATTATTCCAGCTATGTCGATTGTTAGAGGCTTTTTTCAAGGACATCAGTCCATGGGACCTACCGCCGTGTCGCAAGTAGTGGAACAAATTGTGCGCATCTTATTTTTATTAATTTCCGTATTTATTATTATGGTATTATTAAATGGAGATGTGACGGTAGCTATTGGATATGCCACTTTTGCCGCTTTTATTGGTGGTTTAGCTTCCTTTACAGTATTATACTGGTATTGGCAAAAACGTAAGGCTTATATAAAAGATAATGTTATCAAACAAAAGAAAAAGTCTAATATACCTAAGGTTCACTTGTTTCAAGAGTTGTTTCGATATGCTGGCCCCTTCGTTTTAGTAGGTATTGCAACACCACTATATCAACTTGTAGATCAATTTACTTTCAGTCGAGCGATGGCAGAAATTGGACAAGAGGATATCTCAAGCATCGCTTATTCCAGCTTTAACTTGCAAGGTCATAAATTAGTGATTATTCCTGTTACAATTGCCACAGGGCTTTCTTTAGCGCTATTGCCAGAAATTACGAAAGCATTTAATTTAAATCAAATGACCCGAGTGAAAAATCAGATTAATCAAGCTTTACAAATTATTATGTTTTTCGTTTTACCGTCTGTTTTTGGGTTGATGATTTTATCAGATGAAATATATGGATCGTTATTTGGTTATCGTACCATTGAAATATCTGGTCCTCTTTTTGCATGGTACACACCAGTTGCATTATGTTTTGCTTTTTTTACCGTCACTAGTTCCATCTTGCAGGGAATTGAACAACAACGCTTTACAGTTATCAGCCTTACTGTTGGATTATTGATCAAGATATTATGTAATGCGTTGATGATACAAATGATTGGAGGAGCAAAAGGGGCAATCTTGACGACCATTGTTGCTTCAGGTGCAGCAGTTTTCTTAAACTTATGGCAAATTAAAAAAACGATTGGCTTTCCATACAGAAAGTTTATGAAATTAACAGCCTTGATGGGGATTTTTACTGCAATCATGTCGATCATCTTGTTGCTTTTAAAATGGCTATTAGGGATTATCTTGAATTTCGATGACAACCGTTTGATCGCATTCATTGTGGTGATGATTACGGTTACTATTGGAGGAATAATTTATCTTTACTTAAGCTATGTCTCTACTTTGTTAGAAAGAGTCATAGGCAAAAAAATACGACCGTTAGATAAGTTATTCGGACGTTAAGTCAAGGATAGGAGGATATAAATGCGGTTAGATAAGCTGCTTGCTAATATGGGAGTTGGCAGTAGAAAAGATGTGAAGAATTTAATCAAGAAAAAGAAAATACAAGTAAATGGTTCTATTGCGAAAAAACCGAATCAAATGATTGATCCTGAACAGGATGAAGTTATTTGTAATGGAGAGCAAATCCGTTATCAGAAATACATCTATTTAATGTTGCATAAACCAAAAGGTTATATTTCTGCGACACATGATGACTCTCAACAGACTGTTCTTGACCTTATAGATCCATCGGACAAAGTATTGGAACCATTCCCAGTGGGACGTCTTGATAAAGATACGGAAGGTCTTTTGCTGCTAACAAATAACGGACAGTTAGCCCATCAATTGCTTTCTCCTAAAAAACATGTAGAAAAAGCTTATATAGCACATGTTGATCATTCTGTTTCTTCAAAAGATATAGAACTATTTGAAATAGGTATAGACATTGGAGAAAAGGAAATAACGCGGCCGGCGAAATTAGAAATATTAGACGAAACAGAAGCTAATAAGGTGAAAGTAACTATTTCAGAAGGGAAATTTCATCAAATCAAACGAATGTTTCATGCATTGAATAATGAAGTTACTTATTTAAAACGCATTTCGATGGGGAGTTTGAGTCTTGATAAATCAATTCAGCTAGGAGATTATCGTCATTTAACCGAAGATGAAATAGAAAAGCTAAAGAAAGATGGTACATAAAAATGCCAGTATTAAAAAATACTGGCTATATAAATACATATTATTTTTCATCTTTTCGTTATTCTAAGAAATTTTTACCTTTTTATTTGTGATTTTCCAACGTCCCCGATTAGGGCTATTGACAAGCCCATTATATGCTAGCAAGTGTAAATCTCGTTGTACTGTACGGTCAGTGATTCCAAACTCTTCAGCTATTTCACCCGTTGAAACTGGCCCATTTTCCCTGATAAACAAATAGACAGCTTTTACACGAGTGAGCATGCGGGTGGTTGATTGGCTCAAAAAATCACTCCTTAAAAGTTATCGGTAAACAGTAAGAGTATATTCATGTTGTTGTTTCCATTTTACACTTTTCAAAAAAAATTATCTAGTTTCACAAATAAATTTACTGAAAATTTTAAAAAAAGGAGGTTTGATAATTGTGCATGTACTAAAAGCAATTATGAAAAAAATGATTAAAATCTCTAATTATATATTATTTACTACTAGTTTATTGTTGGTGCTTGTATCCTCCATTCTTATAGTATTATTAGAAAGGGAATCTTTCCCTACTTTTTTTGATGGTTTGTGGTGGGTTATGACAACAGTCACAACAGTCGGGTATGGCGATTATTATCCAGTTTCATTTGGAGGTAGATTGCTAGCTTTATTTTTGTACATATTTGGCATAGGTCTGATAGGTGTAGCGATTGGAAAAATTATTGACGGTTTAGCTATTTATCGTAAAAAAAGAGAAGAAGGTGATATTGTGTATAAAGATAAAGGGCATTATGTGATTGTTGGCTGGTCTCAAAAAGCAAAATTTGCAATAAAAGAAATGTTAGATACGAATAAAGATATTGATATTATTATTATTGATGATAAAGAAAAAGCTCCTTTATTAGACCATAATATTTATTATATAAAAGGGAATGCTTCGGAAAAGGAGACATTACTCAAGGCAAATATAAAAGATGCAAAATCTGTATTAGTTTTTTCAGATGATAATATTAACGATGGTCAATTAGCGGATGGAAAAACATTGTTAATTGCCTCTACAATCGAATCACTGGCACCGGATGTGCATACCATTGTGGAAGTAATGGAAGAAGATCACCTGAAAAATTTTGAATATATTAATATCGATGAATTTATCATTTCTCATGAGACGATCTCTTCATTATTTGTGCGTTCTGCTTTTCGAAATGGCGTTTCTAATATATTCGGTCAATTATTAAGACGAAGTCAAGGTGATGACTTATATTATGTTCCTTTAAAAGAAGCTTGGAAAACATATCGAGATGCCTTTAATGATCTTCTTCAACAAGGAGCTACATTAGTTGCTGATCGAGATAAATTAAACATTAATCGAATGTTGGACGAATCATTATCAACCGATAGCGAATTATATGTAATATGTGATAAGGACACTTACAAACAAATTTTAGAAAGAAAGTGATAAGGATGCAAAATAAGCATTATTTCATCGCAGTAAAGCTGGATGAGCAATGTAAAAATTGGCTTATGGACATACAGAGTTATTTTAAGACATTGAATCTACCTTTTAAATCATGGGTTCACCGTGATGACTTTCATATTACTTTACAATTTTTAGGTGCACTTGAACAAGAAAAACTTCTATCTCTATCAGACGAGCTTGAGAAAATCAATAAGATACCAAAATTCGATTTAGAAATAGGTAATGTAGGGACTTTTGGAAAAAGTATTCAACCTAGAGTGCTTTGGGTGGATGTTGTAAAAAATAATGATTTAAACCATTTACACCAAAAAATCAAAGAAATATTAATCCAAATGACTCTACGAGTAGAAAAAAGACCGTATCGCCCCCATATCACGTTAGCAAAAAAATGGAGAGGGGAAGAGACGATTCATTTGAGCAAATCACATACAACCACAGAAATGAAAAAATTTCAAGTAGATCAAATAGCTTTGTATGAGATCTATCCAAACGAAGAAGTAAAATATAAACCGATAAAAGTGATTTCATTAAAGTGAGGGTGTTTATGGCACAGCTAATTAAACTTGACAATTATATATCCAGATATGAACAGGATTTATACCATTATCCTAGTCAGTTTTCCAGGTTAAAAAAACAAAACTGGCAAAATCTAAAAAAAAAATGGGAGTCTAATGATTTCACAAACACTAATTCGACAATGGAATCAGACGAGTATGTTAGCAAATGGCACTGGAAAAACTTCTTTTTTAAAAAAGAGCAAGAGGAAATGGGAAATGATGAACAGGTACTGCCTAATTCCGAAGCACACCTTAAACAATTTTATTTGGATATGTTATTTCCTTTTCAATTAAAGTGGGCTTCTACTACGTTAAAACGTAAGTCTTTTTTAGATAGAAAGTATTCGGATGATTTCCGGTTAAGATATCTACTACAGCGAATTCCAGATAATCATTTAGTGATGTATCTGCCTGTTTTTCAATTAAAGCATCAGCCAATGGATGGAGAAATTATGTTGATAAGTCCAGTTGGGGTAGAAATTATTACTTTTTTAGAGAGGTTTGACAATCAAACATTTATTGCTGGGGATGATAGGGGATGGTTTGTGGAGGAAAACAACATTCGAACTAAGATATTAAGTCCGCTTATTTCTTTAAAAAGAACGGAAAAAGTAGTGCGTAGCATTTTCAAAAAAGCAGGTTTGGAATTTCCTATTCAAAAAATTGTCTTATCTCGGTCTAACCATATTGATTTTCAACAGGAGGCTTATCAAACACGTTATGTGGGAGTAGAAGAGCATCTTACTTGGTTGAAAGAAAAGCAAAATTTATTATCTCCAATAAAACGCAGACAATTGCAGGCAGCAAACCATTTGCTTTCTTATTGTGAGACTGTATCTGTACAAAGGTCAGAATGGGATGAAGAATCACAACCTTTTGTGTAAATTTGACAAAATTCCTGATAAAATTATAGAAAAATACAATTTATACTTGAAATCGAACCTACTTTTACGTTAATCTATTATTACTATTCCCATTTTTAGAAATAGTTCATAGATTATTAAGAGGAATTGAGGGTGACAGCTTTGGAACACATATTAGGAGAAGATTGGACAGTAGTATCTGCTGGCGGTTCAACTGGTACGGCATATTACGCGAAATCTAATCAAAAAAGACTATTCTTAAAACGTAATTCATCGCCATTCTTAGCAGTGCTTTCAGCTCAAGGTATTGTACCAAAGCTTGTATGGACCAAACGGTTAGAAAATGGTGATGTTGTAACAGCGCAACAATGGTTAGATGGTAAAGCATTGAATCTAGAGGAAATGCAACATCCTAAAGTTGCTAGACTTTTAAGTAAGATTCATCATTCCTCTGAACTGTTAGATATGTTATTACGAATTGAAAAAACAACTCTTACAGCTGATCACCATTTATTCAAAGTAAAACAAAAAGTGCAAATGAATTCATTTGCAGCTTGTTCTTTAGTCATTCACAAAGCGGTTAAATACTTAGAAAGCCGTTTACCATATATGAATATCGATCATCCCGTTGTCTGCCACTGTGATTTGAATCACCATAACTGGATGCTTTCCCAAAGTGGTGAATTATACTTAATTGATTGGGATAATGCACGTGTCGGCGATCCAGCTATGGACATAGGTCGTATTTTACAATCTTATATACCGAAAGAAGATTGGAATCAATGGTTATCTAATTACGGGATAGAAAACAGCGAAGAGCTAATGCAGCGAATGCATTGGTATTTAATGATTGATGAAATCTCTGGTTATATTTGGTGTGTGAATAATTATAAAAATAAAGAAGCCAACCAACATTTAAATGAATTAATTAAGCTTCTTGAACAAATTAATAATTGGAATCTTTAATTGCTTGTAACCAGTTTTCAATATCATGCTGATGGTATTCAATATGTTGATTAAGATTGGCAGATGATTCCCCGACTGTACTATATTGATAAATAAAATCCAGATGTTCAAACAATTTAGATTGTTGAATATTTGGATTTTCTTGAATGGATTTAATTAATCTAGATATTTGTTGACATTCAGATGTACTTCCACAACACTCTTCAGCTTGCAGACTAAGTAAGTCATGCAATAGATCAAGTTGATTATTCATATTTAAAGACATTGATCAATCCCACCTTTTAAATTTATGTTGTACGAATTTGTTTAGAATATGCAATAAAAGAAATAATAAAATTTAGAAGTATCCAGTATTGGATTTAAGAAGGAGTTATGGTTTATGAGAGCGAGATATAAGCCTTGGGCTGATAATTATTTGAGAGAAAATCATGATATTATGGAATTACATCCATATTCACATAAAGGCAGATGGAATAACGTATTTAGTGCACCCGCTTCTCCATTGCATTTAGAGATTGGAACAGGGAAAGGACAATTTATCGCTGGAATGGCAAAGCAGTTTCCTAACATAAACTTTGTTGGCATGGAAGTAGTAAAAAGTATTATTGTGTCTGCAGTGGATAAAGTAAGTCAAGAAAGTATATCGAACGTAAGGTTAATCAATGAAAATGCTCATGATCTTTTAGAGATCTTTGCAGAAAATGAAGTGGACACGATTTATTTAAATTTCTCAGACCCATGGCCAAAAAATAGACATGAGAAAAGAAGGTTAACTTACTATACATTTTTAGAGAAATATAAACATATATTAAAACCTAATGGCCAAATCATTCTAAAAACAGATAATCAACAGCTGTTTGAATACTCTCTCGTTAGTTTTTCCCAGTATGGCTGTGTAATGGATGAGGTTTCCGTCGATTTACATAAAAAAGAGGATCCAGAAAATATAATGACAGAATACGAAGAAAAATTTTCTGCTAAAGGACAACCGATATATCGTTGTAAAGTACGGTTTTTAATGTAAAGAAAACTCGTCGATTAACTAGCCTTTAGCGAAGTTAGAGACGTAGTTGCCCTTATCTATCATCCTTATCGTGGTATCTACGTCGATTTTTATTTCATCTGTAACACGATATAAATCTGTTATGGTAAAAAAAGCTGCCAGTTACTTGGCAGCTTTTCTTATTTCTTCATTACTTATTTGGGTTATTTCAATTATAGTTCCTGTTTTAGCATCTGCCCAAAACTCCACAGGTATGTAAGAATCATTTACATGTTTGGTGATGCCGCCATGGTATACTTCATAAGCTAACCCTTGTTTCTCCAGCGTTTGTGATTTCATATAAATCCATGAGCCACTCACCTTATATTTCGTTGAGAATTGCGATTTAACTAATTTTAAAACATTTTCTGGCTTCATCATTTGTCCATCATCTACTTGTTTTCTTATTAGAAATCCTAAGCTGAACCCTAATATGACTGGCAATAGCCATTTCATTTGTTTCACATTTATCACCCTTCATTAGGTTTTTCCAAAATGTTATTTCTTTATGCTACAAATACTACTATAAAGAAAAGTTCTTACCAAAAGCAAGTAGTTAACGATAAACGGTAAAAATGGTATAGTAAGGATAATAAAAGAAAGGGTGGCGGTTAAATGAAACAAGAAACGTTAGAACTTTTTAGAGAACTAACAGAACTACCAGGAGCACCTGCAAATGAGCATAAAGTGAGAAATTTTATGCGTCATCATTTAAACAAGTATGCAGATGATGTTATGCAGGATCGTCTTGGTGGCATATTCGGTGTCAAACATGGAACAGGTCCAAAAGTATTAGTCGCAGGTCATATGGATGAGGTTGCTTTTATGGTTAAGCAAATCACCGATAATGGAATGATTCGATTTCAGCCCCTAGGTGGTTGGTGGTCTCAAGTTTTATTATCACAAAGAGTAGAAATACATACAGCAACCAAGACCGTTATTGGAGTGGTTGGGTCTATCCCGCCACATAATTTAACAACTGCTGAAAGGTCTAAACCGATGGCGCAAAAAAATATGCTTATCGATGTCGGGGCTGACGATAAAAAAGATGCTGAAGCAATGGGAATCAAGCCAGGACAATCCATTTTACCTGTTTCACCGTTTACACCAATGGCTAACGAGAAAAAGATTTTAGCTAAAGCATGGGATAATCGGTATGGCTGTGGTTTAGCAATTGAATTACTAAAAGAATTACAAGGAGAAACAGTACCTAATCAACTGTATGCTGGAGCAACGGTTCAAGAAGAAGTAGGATTGCGCGGGGCAAAGGTTGCAGCAAATATGATTCAACCAGATATCTTTTATGCGTTAGATGCCTCTCCAGCTAATGATATGTCAGGAGATGATCAGGAATTTGGTCAACTTGGTAAAGGAGCGCTTCTGCGTATATTCGACCGTTCCATGGTCACTCATCGAGGAATTAGAGATTTTGTGTTAGATATAGCAGAAACGAATCAAATTCCTTACCAATATTTTGTTTCTCAAGGTGGAACAGACGCTGGGAATGTACATTTATCCAATCAAGGTGTACCTTCAGCTGTGATTGGCATCTGCTCACGATATATTCACACACACGCATCGATTATTCATGTCGATGATTACGAGGCTGCTAAAGAATGGTTAGTGAAGTTAGTGAAAGCGACAGATCAAAATACTCTTGAACAAATTCGACAAAATCAATAAAAAGGATCAAATAAATGGATATTGTAGTAGGTTCCCATAATAAGGCAAAAGTCAACGCTGTTCGTAAAGCTTACCCCCATCAACATATTTTAAGTGCAGAAGTCGATTCCTTGGTGAGCGATCAGCCCCGTTCTGATACAGAAACAAAGCAAGGAGCCCTCAATCGGGCAGTGGCTTGTAGAGAGTTAAAACATGATAGTATTGGAGTAGGGCTAGAGGGTGGTGTAACTGAAATCGATGGTACACTGTATTTATGCAGTTGGGGTGCTATGATTACCCAAAGCCGTCATCAATATATAGCAAGTGGATCCAGGATTCCTTTGCCAAAAGAGGTGTCGCATCGCATCTTACTCGGAGAAGAATTAGGACCAGTTATGGTTGAGTATACGAATGATCATTCCATACGTCATAATCAAGGTGCAATAGGAGTTTTTACTAATGGTGTTATTTCTAGAGAAGAGATGTTTACACATGTGATGTATATCTTAAAAGGCCAAGCTATGAGAAATGAATCATAAAATGTAGAAATTTGTAGATTTATCTCTTGTCAAATTCTGAAAAAATAGTATGATAGGATATGAGGAATTGAAGGGTTTAAAAAACAGGAGGAAGATTATGAAAATAGATAGAATCGGTATCGTTGTCATCTCCCTTCTACTCATTTTTATCATATGGGTTAGTGCTTGGAGTATGCAACCTACAGAGGAAGTTTTACGAGAATCAGTTCAGATAGCAGAACAAGAATTTAATCAAGAGTCCAAAGTGACAAATACGAATTTAGAACATTTTAATATATATTTGCCCGAAGAGTTTACTGTTGCAGAGCAATCAGTAAGCAATGTTCTATTAGAGAAGGATAATCAAACATTTATTTTGTTTTATAATACGTTAGAAGATTCTACTAGCCGACTTAATTATGAAGCTGCAGTGAGCATGGATAATCATTTGGCATTAGAATCATTTGAAGATGAGGATAGGTTTGGCTATATAAATATCTCCAATAATCAAGAGGACGAGATACAATTACAAGTTGGAATTGGCGGTGTAAAAATCACCACTTTTACAGATTGGTCTGATATGAAACATGATGTATCAGATATGATGAAAATAGCCAATTCCTTAGCTTATGAATAATGCAGATGAAGTATGGAGGAAGAAAGAATGGAACAATTACAATCGCAGCAACAATTTCAAGAGTGGATCCAGAAGGAAAAAGTCGTATTTTTGTTTTCAGCTGATTGGTGCCCTGATTGTCGTGTCATAGAACCAATAATACCAGAATTAGAAGAAAAATATTCGAACTATCACTTTGTATACGTGGATAGAGATTCATTTATTGAGATATGTCAAGAAAATGACGTGTTTGGTATTCCAAGCTTTTTAGCCTTTGATCAAGGTAAAGAAGTAGACCGATTCGTTAGTAAAGACCGTAAAACAAAAGAAGAAATCGAAAACTTTTTATCAGGACTATTTCAATAAACAGAAATAGATAGTGAAAAAGACTTATCAAGTAAGATAAGTCTTTTTGTTATGGTAGTAGTAACTCTAATTATTTTTTTGATGTTAAACAGCTGAGGAATGTTACGAGACTCCTGTGGGAAAAAGAGTTTCTTTCCACAGCGTCAGGTTAAGCTATTTTTTAATGGAGACTAAAGTAGAGATAAATGAAACGAGAATTTATTATATTCTTAATAAAGATAGAGTAGAAACATAATCTCAATGAACTAGATGATAATTAGTCAATATTTCTTATTTTATTAAGCAGTAGTATTAATATTTTAAAACAAAAGAAAACATGGTATAATGAAAGATGGTTGTTTTCTTCCTAAAAGGAGATTGATATATAATGAAAATGACATCAATTAAAATGAAAAGAAAATTAGATGAATTGTTTAAACATGATGAATGGCGAGTTTCGTTCAATCGAGATAAAGATTTATACCGAGTGGAATGGAAGGATACCCATCAAGGTGTGTCCATAAATATACCAAATGTTATTTCCAAGTATGAGGAACGAGGGGAAAAAGCACTAGAAGAGCTTCAATATCACGTTAGTGAATCCTTAAAAATGATGCGTGAAGATCATCAACTGGAAGGAAAAGAAAAATATATCTATCCAGTGATTAGGTCCACTTCATTCCCGAAAAAAACAAAAGCAGATATTCCGTTAGTCTATTCCGAGCATACAGCAGAAACAAATATTTATTATGCATTAGATTTAGGCACAACTTATCAGCTTATTGACGAAAATATGCTGAAGGATCAAGGATGGACAAAAGACAGGTTAAAAGAGATTTCCATGTTTAACATTCGCTCATTATCACCTGATTATAAGAAAGATACCGTAGCAGATAATGATTTTTATTTTGTTGCTACTCAGGATGGGTATGATGCCAGTCGAATTTTAAATGAATCTTTTCTAGAAGAAATGAAAGCAAATGCGATAGGAGAGCTTGTTGTTGCTGTTCCTCACCAAGACGTACTAATACTAGCTGATGTAAAGAACGAAGCAGGTTATGATATTATCGCACAAATGACCATGAAATTTTTCGCAGAAGGCAGAGTGCCGGTTACATCGTTACCTTTTATATATGAAGATAAACATTTAGAGCCAGTATTCATCTTAGCAAAAAACAAACCAAAGAACTAGAGTGGGAAGGGAAGATATGAACGCATGTACGTGTATTATAACGAAATTGGGTTAGGAGATGTCCTTTTATTCCCAGTTAAAAATAGCGAACAGAATAGAGTGACTTTTCAAACATTTGGAGATGTTGTGAAAATCACGGATCAAAATACTGACGAATTACTAGGATATAATGTATTTCAAGCATCGAAGTATTTTAAGCAATTAGGCCAAGGCAAGACTAAACTCACAGCAAATTTACTTGACCGTTTAAAACAAATCTTCGATGAAAATGATTTAAATGATAGCTTGGAATTTGATTTAACACCTAAATTTGTTGTAGGTCACGTAACTGAATTACAACAGCATGAAAATGCAGACAAATTAAAGGTGTGTCAAGTTGAAGTTGGAACGGAAAAGCTGCAAATAGTATGTGGTGCGCCGAATGTTGCGGAAGGACAAAAAGTAGTGGTTGCAAAAGTTGGTGCTATTATGCCAAGTGGAATGGAGATAAAGCCAACACAGCTTCGAGGCGTAGATTCATTTGGAATGATCTGTTCTCAAAAAGAATTAGGTCTCCCGAATGCACCAAAAGAAAAAGGAATATATGTCTTGGATGCTCAGGAAAAAGTAGGAGAAGTTTTTAAGTTTTAAGCCTTTGTCAATAGACAAGGGTTTTTTTAACCATATCAGAACTTATCACGGTGAACAATCGTCCGTAAGCCCCCACTACAAGACTTACAAGAATAAAGAAGTGTAAGAGGAGGGTAACGGACGCTAGCACGCTAATAAGTTTCGCTAACCATTAGTGGGAGATGAAGGAAATCTCTCTCTTTATATCGTATTACAGCTGAAGTGAATTCGACATAGATACCACGATGAGGAAGATAGATAAGGGAAACTAGGCTTCCGCACTGCGCCATAAGGCTTGGGTAAGCCCAAGTTTTCTTTACACAATGCAGATTAACAAAGTTTTTTAGCTTTACATTAAGTCATACTACTGAGATGGGAGTGAGAAATGAATGTGGAAAAATATTAAGGATAAATGGAATGCCTTATTTGAAGAAGACAATGGGAAAGAGCAAGCTGAAGAAAAGGTGAAAGAAGAAAAGCTTTCCGATACATCTATACATAAAACAGTAGAGACAAAAATGTCTTATCGATATCCAAAAAATAAACCAATGAATCTTCAAACCGAACCAAAGCGTACGACTCGTCCTAGACATTCATCTGCTAGACAAGTTAACGTTGCAGATCATGCTTCAGAACAAAGGAAGCATTTTGATTCTGAAACGGCGGGAAGAGGTTTTGAAGTAAGTCATGTACCATCCCCTATCCATGGATTTCGCAAGCCAACTATTGCTACTACTCAATGGAACGATAAACCCAATAAACAAAAAACAAAAAATTCTGACATGGGTCATACAAAAAGAGAAGAAACTTTACCAAAAGTAATGAAAAAGAAAGAAGAAAAAGAAGAAGTTAAGCATAGACAAGCAGAACATAAACCTTCGCTATCTATGAAAGAAGATCAGCAAAACGTAAGTCAGCACTCTCATCAATCAACCGATACACAAAAAGAAAAACAGGCACCTAATCAACAAAAAAGCCGGTCATCTAGTAAACCATTTAATGTCATCATGACACCCAGAGACAAAAAGAGAAATATGGAAAAATATAGTCACATGGAAAAAAAGCCGATGCAACATCGTATAAAAAGGGAAGTGCCGATTCAATTATTAGATGATGACGTTAAACAAGAAAAGCAAAACATCGAATGGATGGAGCAGCAGAAAGAATTATTGCAAGTGACATTAAATTACTTCCATATTAAAGCGACAGTTGTGGATGCAACACAAGGCCCTTCTGTAACCCGTTTTGAAGTCCAACCAGAGCCTGGTGTTAAAGTTAGTAAAATCAAAAATTTAAGTGATGATATTAAGCTGAACTTAAAGGCAAGAGATATTCGCATGGAAGCACCCATACCAGGAAAGAACACGATTGGAATAGAAGTGCCTAATCTCGTATCAGAACCTGTTGTATTACAAAATATGCTAATTGGCGATCATTTCAAACAACAAGCATCACCATTAACGGTTGCTTTAGGGTCTGATATCGAAGGAAATGCTATTGTAACAGATCTGAAAAAAATGCCACATGGTTTAATTGCGGGGGCAACTGGTTCAGGAAAAAGTGTATGCATCAATACAATATTAATAAGTTTACTTTATAAAGCTTCCCATGAAGAAGTTAAATTTTTATTAATTGATCCCAAAATGGTGGAATTAACCCCATATAATCAAATACCTCATTTGGTATCCCCTGTTATTACGGATGTTAAAGCAGCGACATCTGCTTTAAAGTGGGCCGTATCTGAAATGGAAGATCGTTATGAAAAATTTGTAGAAGCTGGTGCACGGGATATTGAACGGTATAATCAGAAGATGGAAAGACAAGGTGACAATGAATCTAAATTACCATATATGGTTATCGTGATAGATGAATTAGCAGATCTTATGATGACATCTCCACAAGATGTCGAGGATGCCATATGCAGAATTGCACAAAAAGCAAGAGCATGTGGTATTCATCTTATTATTGCAACACAAAGGCCTTCTGTAGACGTTATTACCGGGCTTATTAAAGCGAACATACCAACTAGAATTGCCTTTAGTGTATCGTCTCAAGTGGATTCTCGCACAATCTTAGATACCAATGGAGCAGAGAAACTATTAGGAAAAGGGGATATGCTGTTTATTGAGAATGGGTCTGCAGACTCAAAGCGTATTCAAGGGGCTTTTGTATCAGATGATGAAATAGAGCGGGTCACTTCATTCGTTAAAAAAATAGCCCCACCTAATTATTTATTTGAACAAGAGCATCTAATTCAACAGGTAGAATCAGATTTGGCAACGGACGATCTTTATAATGAAGCAGTGGCATTCGTTATGGAACATAATGGAGCGAGTGCTTCTCTGTTACAACGTCGCTTTAAAATTGGATATAATCGAGCGGCACGCTTGATTGATACAATGGAACAGCATGGGATTATTTCAGGCCAAAATGGAAGTAAACAACGAGAAGTATTACTTTCAAGCAGTGAATTAGAAAACTATTTGCAAGGATAGAGCTCTATATCAAAATAACTTGTCGAATATATAGAATTGCTTTATGATAGACAAAGGTAATTTATCACGGTTAACAATCGTCCGTAAGCATCTCACTTCCAGACTTAGAATAATGAAAGAAGGATAAGTGGAGGATAACGGACGCTAGCACCCTGATAAGTTTCGCTAACCATCAGTAGGGGATGAAATCCTCTACTGACGGAAGTCTCACTTTATCTCAAACATTGAAAGACTGAGGAGAAAGCTGATGAAAGAAATAACAAAAAAATTAAACGGTGAAATAGATCGTTTAACAAATAAAACATTTAAGTTTGATAAAAGAATTGGGGAAGGCTGGTTCTCAGGCGTTTACTTTTTAAAAACAAAGAAAATTGCAGAAGAAAAGTTACCGAATAATGAGATAACCATGCAATTTTTCCAAAAATCTTACGCAGTACTATGTGGTACAGATGAAGTTATTGCACTAGTACATACATTTGCAGATGATCCAGAATCATTAGAGATTTATGCATTAAAAGATGGGGACAAAATTAGTCCAAATGAAACGGTTTTAACTATAACGGGACCTTATCAATCTTTTGGGTACCTAGAAGGTATTATTGATGGGATTTTATCTAGAAGAACATCCGTAGCTACTAATGTATATAATGTGGTAAAAGCAGCGCGCATTTCCGGTAAACAAAAACCCATTATATTTATGGGAGATCGGGATGATCATTATACCCAACAAGCAGGAGATGGGTATGCTGCATTTATTGGAGGCTCAACAGCACAGGCGACCCATGCAATGAATGAATGGTGGGGAAAACAAGGTATGGGGACTATGCCACATGCCATGGTACAAATGTTTGAAGGTGATATTGTAGCGGCAGCGAAAGCTTATCATGAAACCTATCCAGACGACGACCTCACCTTATTAGTTGATTATAATAATGATGTTATCCAAGATTCATTAAAGGTAGCAAGAGAGTTTGGGTATACTTTAAAAGGAGTTCGTTTGGATACATCTAAAAATATGGTGGATGAATTTTTTTTGCGTGAGCCTGAAATTATGGGAGATTTCGATCCTCGAGGTGTTAATCCTACTCTCATTTTTGCACTGCGAGAAGCATTAGACAGAGAGGGATTTGAGCATGTTCAAATAATTGCTAGTGGTGGCTTCGATGAAGACAAAATAAAAGCATTCGAACAAGAGAATTTTCCTGTTGATATGTATGGTGTGGGCAGGAATTTATTAGATAATAAAATAGGTTTCACTGGAGATAACGTTCTGCTTAATGGCAAGCATGAGGCAAAAAAAGGAAGAAAGTATCAACCGAATCCTCGCTTGAAAAAGGTTCATTACCATCTAAATATGGAAATGGCAAAATCATAAGGCTTGGTTGAGAAACGAAGCAACAAATATGCTTAAAAAAGAAGAACTATCTGGGAAATTCGTAGCGATAGTTCACACTGATCAATGATTTTGGAGGTTCATGTTTATGACAACTTACCATTTTATCGGTATTAAAGGGACGGGGATGAGTGCATTAGCTCAGATTTTACATGACTCAGGAATGAAGGTACAAGGTTCTGATATAGAAAAGAGAATTTTTACACAAAAGTCATTAGAAGATAGAAATATACCCTTATACTCTTTTTCAAAAGAAAATATTGAAGAGGGGCAAGTAATTATTGCAGGTAACGCATTTCAAGATGATCATGAAGAAATCAAAGAGGCGCAAAAACAAGGACTCCCCTTTTATCGATATCATCAATTTTTAGGTGAATGGATTAATAAATTTACTAGTATTGCAGTGACAGGTGCGCATGGAAAAACCTCTACAACAGGTTTATTAGCACATGTTCTTGATAAAGCATTTCCAATCTCTTATTTAATTGGAGATGGTACAGGAAAAGGAACAGAGGAAAGTCAATATTTTGTTTTTGAAGCATGTGAATATAGAAGACATTTTTTAGCTTATCATCCAGATTATGCCATTATGACAAATATTGATTTTGATCATCCGGATTATTTTAAGGATATTGAGGATGTATTTGCCTCATTTCAAGAAATGGCAGAAAATGTTAGGAAAGGGATCATAGCATGTGGTGACGATGAGTATTTGCAATCTATACAAGCCAAAGTTCCAGTACTTTACTATGGTTTTAATGAAACAAATGATTTTCAAGCTAAAAATATTCAAACAGATGCTGAAAAAACAACTTTTGATGTCTTTGTTCGTAATAATTATTATGACACTTTTCACATTAACACATTCGGAGAACACAATATTCTAAATGCATTGGCAGTGATTGCTATTTGTCATTACGAAGAAGTAAAAACATCTGATATTAAAGAAATTGTATCTTTTCAAGGTGTAAAGAGGAGATTTTCAGAAAAAAATTATCAAGATCAAGTGTTAATTGATGATTATGCTCATCATCCAAAGGAAGTAGAAGCAACTATAAATGCTGCAAGACAAAAATATCCTAATAAAGAAATAGTAGCTATATTTCAACCGCATACCTATACAAGAACCATGACCTTTTTAGAGGAGTTTAGTGAATCTTTATCGAATGCAGACAATGTATATTTATGTGACATATTTGGATCTGCTAGAGAAGGAGAAGGAGAGCTTACTATTCATGATTTAAGGAAAATTGTACCGGATAGTCAATTGCTCGAGCTTGATAATGTCCACTTATTGACCCGACACAAAGATAGTGTGCTTGTTTTTATGGGAGCAGGGGATATCCAGAAGTATCAAGAAGCATATGAAAAAACTTGCTTAAGCTAAGCAGGAAATTAGAAAATTTTAGAGAATATAGTATGTATCAAAGAAAGAAGGACATGTAAATTCCTTCTTTCTTTCTATAAGAATGAGATTTTTCGATCATTTTTGTTTAGAATATGTTTTATCGGGTAAAACATATTTAGGAGACATGATACATAGATGGCATACATATAAGGAGTGAATGCAATGGAGATTTTAGGTTATCTTGCAGCAATAATAGCCGCGGTAGCTTTTGCTGTGTTAGTGGTATACCTAGTTAAAGTATTAAAAGAAACTAGGCGTACCATGTCACATGTAGCCGATACATTAGAAGGTCTGGAGAAACAAATGGAAGGAATAACGGTAGAGACAACAGCTTTGCTAAATAAAACGAACAAGCTTGCTGAAGATATTAATGATAAATCAACAAGACTTAACACATTGGTGGATGGTGTGAAGGATATTGGAGATAGCGTAAAAAATTTCACACAGTCCATACGTACTGTTTCTGAATCTGTTTCCACTGTTGCTGAGGAGAATAAAGAAACAACAGCACAAGCGGTTAAATGGAGCACTGTTTTTATGGAACTATTTAATAGAAATAAGAATAAATAATTTTTGAAATGGAGGAATGATCGATGAGTAATCAACAGGAAGAAAATCAAAATATTAATAGTAAGGACTTTTTAATTGGATCATTAATTGGTGGTATTGTTGGAGGTTCATTAGCATTGATTTTTGCACCAAAGTCTGGAAAAGAGTTAAGAGGAGATATTAATCAAGGTGCTCACTATGTGAGAGATCGCGCTAACGACTGGAAAGATATTGCCTATGAAAAAGGCAATGAATGGAGAGATTATGCAAAAGAGCAGTCTGGTCAAATTGGCCAAACTGTTTCAGAGAAGTCACAAGATTTAACTAGTAAATTAAGAGAAACCAAAGAAACTATTCAAGAAAAAATAAATAAAACAGAAGATCCAGAAAAAGCTGCAGAAGAAGTAGCACAAGCAATCGATGAAGCTGCTCGTGCGGTAGATCAAGACGAAGATAATGTAACAAATGTATAATAAGAAAGAGGGGCTGTTCTATATTTTAGAACAGTCCGTTTTACATTAACAAGGGAGGTTTTTTAAGGGTGGAAATTAAAACAATCAAGGATATTAAAGAATTTAAAGAATTAGAATATACACATGACTCACTTGTCGTTTTCAAACACAGCTTAACATGTCCCATTAGTGCAGCTGCAAATACTGAATTTGAAAACTTTAGTAAAAAGGTAGATTTACCATTATTCCGGTTATATGTGCAAGAAGCGAGAGATTTATCATCATATCTTGAAGAAAAATATAACGTGAGACATGAATCACCACAGGCACTAAAAATTGAAGAGGGAGCCGTTGTGTGGCATGCTTCTCATGGAGCAATCACAGAAGATAGCTTAAACGAAAATGTTTAAGGATTTCTTTGATGGAGTATAGCCACGGAGAAACATTCTCCGTGGTTATAGGATTTCCTATCAACGCGTCATCATTTGAAAGCTAGTGTTTCTCAGCGATGGATTCGAATGTTATTTCTATCGAATCATTAGGAAAAAGCTGATCAAAAAAGGTAACATCTTCTCCATTTCTAGTCATTTCTACTCTTCCTTTTACATTTTGAAGGTCTAGTGATATAAAACGGAATATGTCTTGAAAAATAAATGGGGATTCCTTTTCTTTTACTATTTGTAAGGAGTCTTGATGATAAATAGGATCATCTAATGATAATTTTTTACCATTTCTAAATACTGTTAAAATCGGCTTTGATAAAGTGAGCGGTTTTTGATTATAAGTAATATTTATTTTTATTTCATAATCTCTTTGTTCCATTTTTAATAGATCAAGAACTGTTGGTTGAAACCCGGATTCAATAGTTAGCTGATCACTGTTATTTAATATAGTGTGATCATTTATTATGTTTCCATTTCTCTTTAATGTTTGTGACCATTCTTGATAAGTAATGAGCTTGTCATTGGCATAAATGGAAAATGGCTGGTTCATATCTGTATTTACGTTGATAAAATCAAGAAAATCTCTCACATATATGTTTTTATTAAATGTAACATGATCCCCATCTTTTAGTAAATAGGCAGTAGGAACTTCATGGTTATTCACTTGAACAGTCGGATGCATAGCATATGTTGTATCATTTAATGAAATAGTTATCGGCGTTGTTTCACCAATGAATTCCTCAATAGTGTACTGAGGAGATTCGCCATCCTTCCCTTTTGTAACGTTTATCATATCCCCGTCCTTTACAACGGAATCAATGGTTACTGGCTCATCATTTAACGTAATATTAGGAGCTGTACCAAAACTACCTGGCAGTGTTACCTGCTGTCCATTAAAATGAATCATATAGGCCATTCCGGGACGTCCATAAAGCTTTTGAACTTCAATTCCTGCTGCTAATAAACTATCTCCCACTGTAAGTTGTTTCATTTCAAATAAACGTAATACACGACCGTTCACGATCACACTGAGATAGTGAACTGGATTTTGCTTGGCTGCAATGGCAATCCCGATTGGTGTGATGTATTCCGGTCCAATTGGCAATCCCTCTTGCTTTATAAGACCTTGAATGGCATCGACGCCACGAATAGCTACTCGATTAAAAGGTAAATGGAGTTTAAGTGCTAATCGTTTCGTTAATTCTGGTGTTTGACTGCCGCCACCGACAAGCATCACTGCTTTAGGAGCCAATCCGTTTAGCTCTATAATTTCCTCTGCAATCGCAGTTGCTAATTCATCAATGGTTGGCTTTATCTGACATACTAATTCGTCGTAAGGAACTTCCTGCTCAAAACCTAAAATGTCAGTGACAGTCGCTTTGTAATTGGTTGTGATCTCTTTTTTTAATTCTTCAGCTTGATTAAAATCTAGTAAATAATGATCACTAATGGCTTCCGTTATTTCATCTCCAGCTTTTGGAACCATTCCATATGCCGTAATGGTCCCTTCTGAAGTTAAGGCAATATCACTGGTGCCTGCTCCAATATCTACTAAAGCAACATTTAATCGTCTCATAGAGGCTGGAATAAGTATATGAATAGCGGCAATAGGTTCCAAAGTTAAAGCTTCTAGTTGTAAACCTGATCGTTTTAAAGCAGAAAGTAAAGATTCTACTACCACTTTTGGCAAGAATGTGGCAATGATTTCAACGCTAGCTTTATCTCCTTGTTGATCAATAAGTGATCCAATTTCCTCTTGATCTAACTGATAATGAAGAACAGAATACCCTACACAATAGTAATCAGTGCTATTTTCTTCAGAATCATCAGATGCTAAGTCAAATTGAGCTTTTTGTACAGCTTCTAGTTCCAAAAATCGAATATCTTCTTCATCCATTAAAGGTTGTTTCGTTATGTTTTTCGTGGCCTCTACTCTTTTTGTTTTTAGAGCACGTCCCGCTGCAGCGACGCATACTTTATGAAGTTCTATTTGGTGTTTTTCTTCTAAAAGCTTTTTCACTTGTTGAATGACACGAGAGACAGAAACTATATCATGAATTTGTCCATCAAGCATTGATCGTTCTTCGTGTTCCACTGTATAATGATCAAGTAATTTGTATTCATCACCATCTTTTTTCATCAATAAACCAACAACAGATCGAGTTCCAATATCTAGTGCAAATAAAAAATCTGACATATTGTGATTCCTTTCTACCATAAATTAAAAAATATTCTGTAAAATATTAATGCTAACTGGTGACAAGTCGAAAAATTTTAGCTATAATTATCTCTAATTATGTATATAGAAATTATAACATTCTTTATGCAATTTAAAATAGGAACAGGGGGATTTTACAATGAGTAATGAACAATTGGATCAACTTCGAGAAAAGCTTGACCAAGTCAATTTAGAAATTCTTGAATTAATTAATAAACGTGCGGAATTAGTTAAAGAAACTGGTCAAGTAAAAGAAAAGCAAGGTGCTAACAGAAGCTATGACCCAGTTCGCGAACGCGATATGTTAAACTTAATCACAAAGAACAACAATGGTCCATTTGAAAATTCTACTATTGTTCATTTGTTCAAAGAAATTTTTAAAGCAGGTTTAGAGTTGCAAGAAGATGATCATAGTAAAGCATTACTCGTATCGCGTAAGAAAAAACCAGATAATACTGTGATTGATATAAACGGAGATAAATTTGGAGATGGTGAACAACACTTTATTTTTGGTCCATGTGCGGTAGAAAGTTATGACCAAGTAGCAGAAGTAGCAAGTGCTATTAAGGATCAAGGTCTGAAACTTATCCGCGGAGGTGCGTTTAAACCAAGAACCTCTCCATACGATTTCCAAGGATTAGGATTTGAAGGTTTAGAAATCTTAAAGAAAGTCTCAGAAGAGTATGGACTTGCCGTTGTTAGTGAAATTGTAAATCCTGCACATATTGAAGAAGCAGTAGATTACATTGATGTGATTCAGATTGGTGCACGAAATATGCAAAACTTTGAATTGCTAAAAGCGGCAGGTGAGACAAATAAACCAGTATTGTTAAAACGAGGAATGTCTGCGACTATTTCTGACTTTATTAATGCAGCTGAGTACATTAATTCTAAAGGGAATGGCGACATTATTTTATGTGAACGTGGTATCAGAACATACGAAAAAGCAACGAGAAACACACTAGATATCACAGCAGTACCAATTTTAAAACAAGAAACTCACTTACCAGTTATGGTGGATGTGACACATTCAACAGGTAGAAGAGACTTACTCTTACCAGCAGCAAAAGCTGCATTGGCGATTGGAGCAGATGGTGTTATGGCTGAAGTACACCCTGACCCGGCTGTTGCCTTATCTGATTCAGCACAACAAATGGATATTCCTACTTTCCAAAACTTTATGAACGAATTATCGAAAAAATAACTCAAAAAAGCCTTGCATATGCATATGCAAGGCTTTTTTTTTATGTTAAAATGAAAACTCTATCGAAAAATGAAAATAAAATGAAAATAATATGTAAAATTTGTCTAATTTTTTGTTATACTATAAGTAAGATACATATCCCATATCAAGAAATGGGCAAAATAATGGAAAGATTGCAGAATTTGTCGTTGTAAAGAATGAAATCTGAAATAAAGCGTTTTTATGCATAATGGAGGTAGTTAAAAATGAATGTGACAATTTATGATGTAGCAAGAGAAGCAAATGTCTCGATGGCTACTGTATCAAGAGTTGTGAATGGAAATCCGAATGTAAAACCAACCACAAGAAAAAAAGTTTTAAACACGATTGAGCAGTTGGGATATCGACCTAACGCGGTTGCCCGAGGTTTAGCTAGTAAGAAAACGACGACAGTTGGGGTTATTATTCCTGATATATCTAGCATCTTCTTCTCAGAGCTAGCGAGAGGGATTGATGATATTGCTACTATGTATAATTACAATATCATCTTAAGTAACTCTGATCAGAATAAGGAAAAAGAACTTCGCCTTATTAACACCATGTTTGAAAAACAAGTGGACGGATTAGTTTATATGGGAGCTACCATTACAGAGGATCATGTGGATCAATTAAAAACATCACCAGTTCCTGTAGCTCTAGCGGCAACAGTTGATGGCTCCCAAACCATTCCATCTGTGAATATTAATTACGAAGAGGCCGCTTATGAAGCAACTTCTATTTTAATACAAAATGGTACTGAGCATCCAATTTTTGTAACAAGTGAAGAAGATTCAGATGTAAATGAACGAAAATTCGCTGGATATACACGTGCTATTAAAGAAAAAAATGATGAAGTTAATCAAGAGTATGTTATTCAAACAGATTCTTCATATGAAGCTGGAATTGAGGCAGCAAATCAAATCATAGAGAAAAAAGACTATCCAAAAGCTATATTTGTAGCGACAGATGAAATGGCGCTAGGTATTATACATGGTTTCCAGGATAAAGGTCTTCGTGTACCTGAAGATGTAGAAGTCTTTGGTTTTGACAATACAAGACTTGCTACGATGGTACGCCCAACATTAACAACTGTTGTACAGCCAATGTATGATATCGGAGCGGTTGCGATGCGTCTTTTAACAAAGTATATGAACAAAGAAACCGTAGAAGATCAAAATGTTGTTTTACCGCATCAAATTGTACAAAGAAACTCAACAAAATAAAAGGATTGTCCGATATTAAAACTAGGGTGTCTAAGCGCCCTAGTTTTCTTATACTATCAGAAAGTACAAAGTATTATGGTTGATAGTATAAGTAAAACTAAGGCTTTCGCCATTAAGACTTAGCGATAAGCCAAGTTTTTCTTTATTGCACGATAGATACGATTAGGGAGAGAGATTAGATGAAAAGAAGAGATTTTTTAACTCCTATAGGCATTACCGTAGGATTTTTAATGATTATGTTTGGAATTGTTAGCAGTGGAGGAATGGGTGGATTTGTCGGTTTTCTCCAAGGATCCTCTGTACTAATCGTGATTGGCGGTTTGCTCGCAGCGTTACTTGTTAACTTTAATGTTAAACATATAAAAACGACCAAACACGTCATTCAAGAAACTTTTAGACATGAGGATCATGATTTAGCTGAGTTAATTGATCTATTTGAGCATTTATCGGAGCGAGCAAGGCGAGAAGGATTACTGACATTAGAGAATGAATTAGAGGAAGTAGATGATCCTTTCATTAGAAAAGGAGTTTTACTTGCGATTGATGGTATTGAACCGGAAGTCATACATGATATTCTAAACGCGGAAATTGATGCAATGGAAGATCGACATTACCGCGGAAGGTTAATTATAGAAAAAGCAGGGGAATATGCTCCATCTTGGGGAATGATTGGTACATTAATTGGTTTAATATTAATGTTGCAAAATCTAGAGGACCCTACCACACTTGGACCAAGTATGGCCATTGCTTTGCTTACTACTTTCTATGGGTCTGTGTTAGCTAATCTAGTATTTATTCCAATGGCGGGCAAATTAGAAACAAAAACGAATGAAGAAATTTTTATGAAACAAGTAATCATTGAGGGCGTCATAGGTGTTCAATCAGGGCAAAATCCGAGGATATTAAAGGAAAAATTAAGTGCCTTTTTATCCAATAAGGTAAAGGACAAGAAAGAAGAGGAGAAAGGATCGGAGGATTCCGTATATGAGGCTTAGACGGAAAAAACGCCCTATTAAAAAAGGTGCTCCCAAATGGATGGCAACCTATTCAGATATGGTTACATTGGTCCTTGTTTTCTTTGTTTTATTATTTTCTATGTCCCAAATTGATGCACAAAAATTTAGAGCTATATCGGAAGCCTTCCGAAATGACAGTATATTTGAAGGGATGCCTTCTGTTATGTCTTCCGACAAATTAGAACAAGTAGATAAGAGTCGTGAACATAAAGATATAGAATCGGAACAAGATACTTTAGATGATTTATATGAAGAAGTGATCTCCTTTTTAAACCGAAATGAATTAAATGAGCATATTTCAGCAACAAGGACTAGTGAAGGGGTAGAATTAGTGTTGCAGGAAAATATTCTATTTAATACAGGAGAAGCAGAGATATTAGATTCTGCGAAGCCTTTTTTAGATAGAGTAGGAACACTACTTACCACTCTGTCAAATAAGGTAAGAGTAGAAGGTCATACAGATAATCGTCCGATCTCCAGTTACCGCTATCCATCAAATTGGGAATTATCAGGTGCACGTGCAAGCAGTGTCATTCGGTACATAATGTCTGCAGAATCACTTGACTCCTCTAGATTTATGGCAGCTGGCTATAGTGATACACAACCACTAGTTCCTAATAACTCTCGTGAAAATTGGAGCAAAAATAGAAGAGTCGAAATTATTATTTTAGAAAAAGGAAAACAAGAAGCAACATAATGGCAAATTAATTTCAAAAGTAACTTTCTTATAGAATCTTTTCATATGGTTTGTTGTTCTATGTCGCAGTTGAACCAAACTGCGCAATAGTGTGGGGCGAGAGTTTAAATGACGCTTCGGAAATATACTTCGCTTTCCGCGGGCAACGCTTCAGCTTCCTCGGAAGCAAAATACACTTCCTGCGGGATCTTCAGCCGTTGCTTTTCCCGCAGGAGTCTACGTATATTCCCTACGCTGTTAGGATGGTGAATTTTTTGTGCAAACGCATTATATATAAAAGCTACTAGAATTTTTTCTTACTAAATACGAAAACTCACACAAGCGAGCGTTTTTCCAAAGCGCCGGACTAGCACTCATCTAAGAAAGAATGTTAGAAAGTCATGATAGGATTACGTCGTAGTTTATGGATATTGTGAAAGAGGTTATTTTAAAAAGAACAGGCTTTTTATAAGATCATTACCTAGAATATAGGGACTTTTATAGGAAAAGCGGTATATTCTTGTAACGTATATGGTTAACATGTGTTTATAGCAGGTTATATAAAAACGATAAGGATTGTTGTGTCATAGATCGATTATTTGTTCTTATTTCTTCTCTGCGTGGAATAGAAGGGAAATTTTCTTCTTTATCATCCCATCTCTTGGGTAAAGCATCGTTTGTTTGCTTTTCCCATTTTTTTAACCACGTTTCAGGTAAAGGACCCTGAAAAGGTTGCCCATCTTTCATCACTTTCCATAATTGTGACCATGCTCTAGGTACTACTTTCCATATATTATATCCCCCACCGCCCGTAGCTACCCATTTTCCATCACAATAGTGATCTGCTAATTTTTTTATCAATACAGGTATTTGTTCATAAATTTTCATTGTACTATGTAAATGTGTAAGAGGATCCAAGATATGAGCATCAACACCATGCTGGCTAATGATGATATCCGGTTCAAAGTACTCCGCTATTAATGTTAACGATTCTGTGAATACTTCTAAAAAAGACTCATCTTCTGTATAGGCATCCAATGGGAAATTAAAGCTGTATCCATATCCAGCTTTTTTTCCTCTCTCATCGACTTTTCCTGTACCTGGGTATAAATATCTCCCTGTCTCATGAAAAGATACGGTACACACATTGGGATCATCGTAAAAGCAATGTTGGACGCCATCTCCATGATGCGCATCTGTATCAATGTACAAAATTTTATAAGGGTAATTTTTTCTGATTTGTTTAATAGCAACAGCTAAATCATTAAATATACAAAATCCAGCTGCATATCCAGGAAAACTATGGTGCAGTCCTCCTCCAAGGTTGATAGCTCGTTTTTTCTTTCCAGAGGCAACTAAGTCACAAGCATGAATGGTCCCCGCTGAAATGGCTTTGGAAGCATGATACATGTTAGAAAAGACAGGTGTATCGATACTTCCTATCCCGAAATTTTTTATATCAGGTATAGCTTTTTTGACTGCAGTTAAATATTCTTTTGTATGAATAGATGCTAATATGTCATCTGTTATAGGTTTAGGAGCAATTATTTCACCTTTACCTAGAGATTGCATCAATTCTAACAAATCTTTAGTAAGTACTAACCTTTTTTGATTAAATGGGTGTTGTGGGTGAAAAGCATAATCTAGAAAATCATCTGAATATATGAAAGCATTTACATTGTTTGGCATCATGATCCTCCTAAAACTTCTTTATAAAAATCGAATTTGATCAAACAAAGAAATATCTTCCTTGCTGACATATTTCCCTATTCGCATCATTAAGCAATTGGCAGGATGAGCCATGATTTCTGGATCGTTAGTTGGTGCTGGCTTTAGTCCTCCTGCATTCATCATTCTTTCCATTAGTTTGCGATAATCCCAGATACTTAGTTTGGAATGATGTATGTCCCAATGCCAATAATATTCCGTAGAGATGACGATATAGTGTTCCACGTTTGGGTCAGACATCGCTAATTGAATTAAACGACTGCCGATACCAGCTCCACGATAATCAGGTGCTATTTCTATCGCACCTAATTCTAAAAGGTTATCTTTCCTATATGTTGACCAGCGTTCAATTGGATCTGGGAATAGAAAAATAACATACCCTATGATTGTGTCCTCATCTAATGCTATGATGATTCTGGATTCAGCGTCTGTTGCAATATCTATTAGTGCTTCTAATTGTTTTAACGGTGGGCGAAATGCATCTAAATCATGATGTATTTTGTATTCATGAAGTTCTTTGGCGTGGACAGGTCCCTGGATGAGAAGCTTTTTGTTTTGAAATAGATGCTGTTTCTCTAAATAGGTTTTATGATGTATCAAAAACAAGGCCACCTTTCACGAAAGATGTTACTTCCAAGTATATCGAAGAATGCTGATTTTGAAAATCTATAGCATGGTAAAAAAGATGGAGCTGTCCCAAAAGTAAGTTTACTGTACACACAATTATAATAACTTCCTTTTCCTTGGTGTATGTTAGCAAACTAAACTTATGAGATAGCTCCTACTTTTTTTACTCTTAACTATTCATTTTCTGTATTCTCTTCATCGTTTGATTGTGTCTCGGTATTATCGTCATTAGAGTTACTATTTTGATCTTGGTCACTATTTGTGTTTTCTTCCGAATTATCTTCTGATGATGAATCTTCGGAGTTATTACTATTGTTATTTTCATTTTCATCTGCCTGTTCTTCTTGTTGGTCATCCTCCTGATTTTCTTGTTCCTTCTCAGGTTCTTCAGGTTCAGAGAAATCTCCCATAATTACTTCTGTGGAAGCTTTGGATTCTTGCCCAAAATAATCTACAGCGCGGACATGATAAACAGCTTCTCTGCTTGGTAACGTGTAGCTTAAATCAGTGGTGCTTCCGATACGTTGAAAATTATCATCGTCTGGATGACTAGAACGATATATTCGATATCCAACTACGTCTTGACTAGAAGAAGCATCCCAAGATAAATTTTGTTCGTTTAACGATACCGAAGTAGGCATAAGTGGATCTTCACCATCATTATTGATTTCATCTGTTTCAGGGAATTGGATATCACCCCATACTCCCGAATCAGATGGAATGAGTTGTTCAATATCAGAGAGTTTGTCATATCCCATATCTTCTAACCAGTCTGGGTTAAAGGCGACTCCATCTCCTTCAGTAAATTCCTTTGGTGTATCAGTACCAGCAATCACTGCTTTGTCACCAACCATCACGTACGTTTCTTCTACTAAACTGTCATCACGTTTAGTTGGTACGTAATTCGCATTGTAAATATCAGTTTGAACTAATCCTAACTCACTGCATAAGTCTGATGGTAACATACCAGATGTGGTACAATACGTTCTAGACACTATTCCACCAGGACGTTCAAATGATTGAGATGGAGCCATTAATTCTGGTCTAATTTCTGTAGCGGCATTGACTAGCTGAGCCCAAAATACATTGTTTCTGGCACTATAACCGCTATCTAATTGTTGATTGTAGTCATAACCCATCCAGCTTCCTAAAGTAACATTAGGGTTAGTCGCAACAAACCAAGTATCACGAAAGTCGTTAGATGTTCCAGTTTTACCAGCCCAGTCTACGCTTTTATTATTCAAATTAGCTCTTGCGGCTGTCCCAGTACCTCTAGTTAATACATCTCTCATCATATCGATCATGAGATAGTTAGTTTGTGGACTGAAAACATCCTCTGTTGTTTCACTTTGATGTTCGTAAATCACTTCTCCATCATTTGTTTCAATTTTCTCAATCATATACCCATTAACAAAGTCACCGCCGTTGCCAAAAGTCGCATAAGCATTTGTATTTTCCTCAACGGTTACTCCTCTATAAGAGCTTCCTAATGCTAAGGATAAGTTGGCATAGTCATTGTGTGCTGGGTCATCAGATAAATGATCAAATCCCATTTTATCTAGAAATTGTTGTGCCGGGTTTTGACCGAGTATATCCTTATATACTTGCAACGCTGATACGTTGTGTGATTTATATAAAGCCTCTCGAGCCGATACTAGTCCATAATATCTCCCTGTATAATTAGTTGGCGGTCGATTATATCCATAGGAAGAAAAATCTTCCTCTACGTCAGCAATCACAGATCCAGGTTGCACTTGCCCGAGTTCCATTGCAGGTGCATATACGGCTAATGGTTTCATTGTACTACCATTATGTCTCGGAACAGATGTAGCGTGATTTTGTTGCGAGGTATTATAATCTCTTCCCGCGACAAAACTAATAATCTTCCCCGTAGAATTTTCTAGTAAAACACTTCCCGCTTGGACGGGTACTACCAATGGTTCTAACTCACCGGTTTCTGGGTTTTCTACTCGAATGACTTCTCCCGTTCTTTCATTTCTTGCTACTTTGTCTCTTCCGTAGTTGCTATATTCTTTAGCAATCTTTTGGAAAGCATCGTAGACTTCCTTATCAATGGTAGAATGAATTCTATATCCATTACTTTCTAAAGCGCGATTAGCAAGAATGTGATATTCTTCTTCTAGAATATCACTATTGTTTAAATCTTCTTCTGTATATCCATCTTGCTCAGCTAATACATTGACTAAGATATCCGTCGCACGGTCTTTCAATTCATTCATAAGAAACGGGTATTCCTCTAAAACAGATGGTTCTCTAGGCTTAAAGTCTGATACAATGTCATAGTCAAGGGCTTCTTGATATTCATTGTCGGTAATATAACTTTCCTCATGCATTCTTGCTAAGACGGATTTCATTCGGTTTAATCCAGGTTGTAAGCCTTCTTCGCTCTTTAGCCCCCCTCCATTATTGAATGGGGTATAGTATGAAGGGCTTTGAGGTAAACCAGCAATAAAGGCAGCTTGAGCTATGTTTAATTCATTTGCTTTTAAACCAAAAATACCTTCTGCTGCTGTTTGGATACCAGCGATATTCTGACCAGATGAGTTTCGGCCAAATGGGACGATATTTAAATACGCCTCTAAAATTTCATCTTTATCAAAGTACCTCTCTAATCGTAAGGCTAGGAGCATTTCTTTTGCTTTACGCTCAAAAGATACTTCATTCGTTAAAATTTGATTTTTTATTAATTGCTGTGTTAATGTACTACCACCAGTTTTGTTGGCAGCGTTGGTGACCTCTTGAAATACTGCCCGAAAAATGGCTTTTGGTACAATACCATTATGTGTTTCAAAATATTCGTCTTCTGTCGCAATCACGGCATTTCTTACATTTTCTCCGACTTGGGTTAATCCAATTTCATCTCTTAGCAGGTCTGTACTAATTTCGGCAAGAAATTGATCGTTCGCAAAATACATTTCTGATGTTTCTTCATAGCTGTAAATAGCACTAGCCATTTCTTCTTCTGATTGAACACTTTCATCGTCGACTAGTGATGCAAAATAACCGGCACCAAGTCCTCCTAAGAAAAAAGCACCAACGATGGCTATCGTTATAAAAAATAATACGATATTCCAAATAATGTGATAACCAATTCTAGTAGATGTTTGAATCGTTTGCTTCTGCCAAATATTTTTTATGTTATTCCACGATTTTAGTAAAAAGTCCTTTATCTCCATTGTTAAAACCTCCTGTTTCTCCAATCCATATTATAGCATAATCGTCAACTTAAATTGATATTATTGAATGAAATTTACATTGCATTTTATATTAATTTATGCTAAAACTAAAATAACAATAAAAGATACAAGAGCGTTGAAAGATTGCAGTAATTTCTTGATTCCCTATTTTTAGAGAGCTGGCGGTTGGTGAGAGCTAGTATATAATCAAGAGATGAATTACGATCAGGAGCTTCTTCATGAAAATGAAGACGGTGTGGTCTACATCGTTATTTCCTTAAGTGGCAATGATGAATTGCAACAAGGGTGGTACCACGAGCAACTCGTCCCTTTTCTAGGGAGGAGTTTTTTTTATACTATCAGAAAGTATAAAAATTTATTGTTGATAGTATAAGAAAACTAAGGCTTTCGCCAGTAATTGGCGATAAGCCAAGTTTTTCTTTATGTTTCTATTAACTAAAACAAAAGAGGAGTGTGAATATAAATGCACATTTTAGATGAGTTACAAAAACGTGATCTGATTCAACAAACCACTGATGATGAAGGGTTAAGAAAGCATTTGGAGGAAAATGTTGTTACTCTATATTGTGGATTTGATCCAACAGCGGACAGCTTACATATCGGTCATTTATTGCCGATTCTTATGTTAAAGAGATTTCAAAAAGCAGGCCACCGTCCAATTGCTTTAATTGGCGGCGGGACAGGTATGATTGGTGACCCAAGTGGAAGATCAACCGAAAGATCTTTAAATAGTGCAGAGGTTGTAAAAGGGTATAGTGATAGTATTGCCCAACAACTAGCGAAAATTATCGAGTTTGATAAAGGAGAAAACAGTGCTGTAGCAAGGAATAACCATGAATGGTTATCTTCTATCACTTTAATTGAGTTTTTAAGAGATATTGGAAAACATTTCAGCGTGAATTACATGCTTGCAAAAGATTCCGTAGAGTCAAGGTTAGAAAATGGGATTTCATTTACGGAATTTAGTTATATGATTATGCAGTCGATTGACTTTGAAAAGCTTTATAAAGAGGAAAACTGTACGTTACAAATTGGTGGAAGTGATCAATGGGGAAATATAACGGCTGGTAAGGAATATATTCGCAGAAGGAATTCTCAAGAAAATGGGGAAGAAGCAGAGGTATTCGGCTTAACGGTACCACTGATCACTAAAAGTGATGGTACGAAATTTGGAAAAACTGCAGGTGGTGCAGTATGGCTTGACCCTGAAAAAACAACTCCTTATGAATTTTATCAGTTCTGGATTAATACAGATGACCGTGATGTCATTCGATTTATGAAGTATTTCACTTTCTTGGATTTAGGAGAAATTGAAGAATTAGAAAAAGAATTAGAAACTGCTCCAGAAAAACGTATCCCTCATAAACGGTTAGCGGAAGAGATGACGAAATTGATTCATGGAGAAGAAGCTTTACAGCAAGCTCAAAAAATAACAGAAGCTTTATTTAGTGGAGAATTAAACAGTTTAAATGCAGATGAAATTGAGCAAGGTTTTAAAGATGTACCGTCTGTCACCATTGAAGATAAAGAATTAAGTTTAGTCGACTTGTTGGTAAATGCTAAGATATCTTCTTCGAAACGACAAGCTCGAGAGGATATTAAGAACGGTGCGATTTATATTAATGGTGAACGAAATCAAGAATTGACTTACCAAATGTCTGAAGCAGATCGTATCGAAGATCGCTTTACTATCATTAGAAGAGGAAAGAAAAAATATTTCCTTATTCGCTATCAGTAATTTGGTTAGAAGTATCTGTCCCTAAAAATCAGCTCACTGTACACGCAACTGGAATATACTCGCTTTCCCGCACGAGTCTCGTATATTCCAGTTGCTGACACTGAGTACATTTGTAAACTTACCAAATAAAACACTCCTTTTGCTTTGTATTCCTTATCGAAACAAGTCATCTTTCCAAACGAGCCAAAAAGTAAATATAATGGATAATACAAGGGTAATAACAGGTGCATAAAAGTAAATAAAGGCATCCATCTTGCTTTCCTCCTTATTTTAATTTTCCCTGTACATAGTCTTTATTAAATAAGAACAAACGAAGTAACAGGTATAATGATGGGAGTAATAAACAAATCCCTGCTGTAAATGCTACAATAAGTGCTACAGCCATTCCTTGACTTGTTAAACTTTCTGTTATCGTTAAATAAGGGTATAACAAATAAGGATAATGGGAAAAGCCATATGCAAAAAAAGCAATGAAAAACTGCATAACTAAAGCAAGAAAGGCAAACCCATAATTTTTCCTGCTCCATAGTAAGTATACAGTACAGATGAAAAATAGAGCTGATAATCCGAACATCCACCATAGATTTAATATATTTTGAAAATGTAATGGATTATGAGTACGGAGTTCAACGATAATACCTGTGGCAGTCACAATGGCAGGTACAGACCAAATTAAAGCATAACGTCGCATTAACTCCGTTGCTCTTGAATCATTTGCTTTATGCGCATACCATGTCAGGAAGACAGCTGATATATATAGGACAGATGTTAAACTTAGAATAACAATGCTCCATGTCAGAGGAGAGGTAAATAAAGCCCAATAATCTAATGATAAGCTATTACCCTGTTCATAGATAAAACCACCTTCCGAGATAGTTAAAACAGTAGATAAGGAAGCAGGTATTAGCAAACCAGAAATTCCATATAAATAAGTCCACATATTTTTATCTAATTTCCCATATGTCGTAAAGGCATAGTATGATCCCCGAATCGCAAGTAAAACAATCGAAATGTGAATAGGTACAAGTAGTACCGTTCCATAATAATAAGCGGTCTTAGGAAAGAAGCCAACCATTCCAACAAAGAAGAAAACGAGAAAGACATTCGTTACCTCCCAAACAGGCGACAAATACCTTTTAATAATTCTGCTTATAATATGATTTTTTCTTACAAAAACACTGTATGCATTGAAAAATCCTGCTCCAAAATCAATCGAAGCAATGATCACATAACCAAAAAGAAAGAACCAGAGAACAGATATTCCAATGAGTTCATAGGGCATTAGTAGATACTCCCTTCTGTTTGACGTTCTTTTAATTCCCGTTCAATAGGATTATTTTTAAACATTCTTGTGAGTACAATAATGCTGGCAACTCCTAGGATGATATATAACCCTACGAATAAATAAAGCATCAAGTCTACTTGATTACTGGTAGTAGCAGCATCTTCTGTTCTTAGAATCCCACGTAGAACCCACGGTTGTCTCCCGACCTCTGCTAACCACCAACCGGCTTCAATCGCAATCATCGACAGAGGGCCTGTAGCCGCGATAAGCCATAAAAACTTACGGTTGAACACAAATTTTCTCCTTAACCAAGCACCTATGAGGAAAATAAGCCCGATGAGAGTGACGCCCATTCCGATCATCACCATGATATTAAACATATAATGAATATAAAGAGGGGGTGTTTCATCATCTGGAATTTGATCTAAACCTATAACTTCCGCATTGGGATAGCCATGTGCGAGAATACTTAGTGCGTATGGAAGTTCTAGAGAGTATTTAATTTCCTCTTCATCCGTAAGTATTCCAAATAAAGTTAAAGGGGCATTTTCTTCTGTTTCAAAATGCCATTCCATTGCTGCTAATTTTTCAGGTTGGTATTCGGCTAGAAATTTGCCTGAAAAATCTCCGATAATGGCAGCGGCAATAGAAAAAATCAGTCCAACTTTTATGGTTAAATACAATGCTTTTTTGTGATAAACATGATTAGAACCTTGTAATATTCGGAATGCACCAATGGAGGCCAACACAAATGCCGATGTCATATAAGCTGTAACGACAACATGGGTTACTTTTGTTGGCATAGATGGATTAAACATTGCTTTTAATGGTTCTACATTCATCAATTGTCCATTAATCAGGTCAAAACCTTGAGGTGTATTCATGAAAGAGTTCATCATTGTAATAAAGACAGCCGAAAAAGATGCTCCAATCGCTACAGGTACTAGTAATAACATGTGCTTTCTTTGGTCTTCAAAACGGTCCCAAGTATATAAATAAATCCCTAAAAATATTGCTTCAAAGAAAAAGGCGAAAGTTTCCATAAACATTGGCAAGGCAATAGAGTTACCAGCAAGCTCCATGAATGTAGGCCAAAGCAAATTTAATTGTAAACCGATCGCAGTTCCCGTTACAACCCCTACAGCTACGGTAATCACATATCCTCTTGTCCATCGTCTTGCCAGTAAAATATAGTGCTCGTCTTGTTTTTTTATTCCCATCCATTGAGCAAGCAAAATGAGTAAAGGTATACCAACTCCAATAGTTGCGTATATAATGTGAAAGGATAACGTCAATTCTGTTAATAACCGGCTATAAAACACAGACTGCTCTGTATCCATATGTATGTCTCCTTTTTTTCTGTATCAGAATTTATATCGTGTTACAAATGAAGAGAATCCGACGTAGATTCCACGAATAGGAAGATAGATAAGGTCAACTACGTCTCTAACTTCGCCAAAGACTCGTTGGTCGACAAGTTTTCTTTACGATAAAATTCGCCCCAGAAGAGCAACACCTAATACAATGACTATGATTGCCATTAAAATAATTAACCAACGTTCTTGTTTTCGGTACATGAACAAACCTCCACAACTTATTCACCATAACGATAGTGGGCAAAAGGGCACAGGTACCTACACTATTTTATTCGCATCGGTGAGATTTATACGAGAGTATCCTATTGTATATATTGACAAATAAAAAAAGCCTTAAACACCATTGTAAATAAAAATAGTGTTTAAGGCTTTTTGTTTGGTTAAAACGATTAACGAGAGTAGTACTCAATTACTTCAGAACCCTTGATAAATAAAGGACTAGAACACTTTTTCTAAAAAGGTGCCCCATTTTTTGCCCCAGCTGATTTCATTTTATCAGTAAAAGTAGAAACTGTCTTTTCTTCGTTCTCCTTAATGGTGTGTCCATAGATATCCATAATCATTGCTGGGGTGTTACCCAGCCGTTCGGCAATATATTTAATACCCACATTCTCATTTAATAATATTGTGGCATGCGTATGTCTTAAACCATGGGGAGTTATTCTTTTAATTCCACTTTTCTTTAGCACTCTTCTTAAACAATAAAGGATAACAGAATCAGTAATAGGTTTCCCAGTTTGATAAGACAGGAACATAAAATTATCTTGTTTCAGATGCTTACCAAAGCACAATAATGTTTCCTTACACCATTTTTGGTAATTTGCTAATTGATTAAGAAGTATATCGTCGATAAGTATCGTTCTATAACTATTTTTGGTTTTTGGTGGTCTTGCTCCTTTATTATCTCTTGTTAATTCAATAGTCAGACTTTTATTTTCAAAATCAATGTTCTTCCATTTAAGTCCACAAGCTTCACCACGCCTTACCCCTGTATAAGCAAGAAGTAATACTAATGTATAGTTCGTAATATTTTCATATTTTTTAGTTGTTTCAAGGAGTATGTTAAGTTCCTCTGCTGTTAAGAAATTTCCATCTATTTTATCAACTGTTTCTTCGATATCCTGTATAGTAATTTTATTGAACCGATTTCTATTTAATATCTCATTGTCAACGGCAGAGTTTATAGCAACCTTGAAGATTCGATGGAAAAGCTTTACAGTGCTTGGTTTATACTTCTTTAAAAGAGTATTGATAAAAACTCTTTTATATGTTGTTTTATCTAACTCTTGTAGCTTATATTTTCCCAAAAGTGGATTAAACACATTTCTAATTGCCATTTCACGTTGCCTTAGGGTTGTTACTTTCCAGTCGCTTTTATGTGTTTCGTACCAAATGTCCAACCATTCACTGATAGTTAATTTAGATTTTTCAACTTTCTTAATATCACCATTAGCAATTGAAGTTTTAATTTCAAGTAATGCACGATAAGCTTCATTTTCAGTTCTAAATCCTTGCCTTCTGACTTCTTTTCGATTATCAAGAGAGTCATAATATTTGTAGCGAAAATTCCACAGCTCTTTTCCTTTACCATTTAAGTACGATTTTATTAATGGATCTTTTTTAGATACTTTATTTTTATACATTATACCAACACCCTTTCAGCTAATTGCGGACAGATGCTGAAGGGTTATCTTGTTATTCAGTTGAGTTTATATATATTTCAATCCATTCCCTAACAAAATCCTTAAGCTCTTTATGAATATAGTCTTCTATATAAGAAGGAAAATTAGTGTTCTTTAAGAAATGTTTAAACTTTATTGATGGTATAAGATCAATTATTTTATAACTACTTATTTCAAATTCGTGGAAAAACGTACACTCAATTTTAAAATGAAAATTATGATTTTTCCCATCAATCATAAGTAAACAATTTAACGTCAAATCTAATAAGTCTTCAATTGTTTTTTCTTCATTTGATAATTCCATTATAGAAGAGTCTATCTCCTCAAACTTTAATTCAATATCATGCATAACTAAAAGATCGCCAGGTTTACAATTTAGCAACTTACAAAGAATTACTAGTGTGTCAAATTGTATTCCGTTACTGTAATGGTTGATTAAATTACTGATAGTAGTTCGAGAAAGAGAGGTACTTTCTTGGATTTTTTTTATGTTTAAATTTTTTTCAACCATTTTATCGTTGAGGGTGCAAAATATCTTTTCCAAATGGTCACCTCCTTAAAACTGTTTATTTACAACCATTATATTGGTTATTTTGAAAAAGTTCAATATATTTATTGACATATACAAGACTATGGATTATATTTACTTCATAACCAATAAGGTGGTTATAAATTAAATAACCAATAAAAAGAGAGGTGAGGTGATATTTATGGCTATTACAAATGTAAAGTTAGACGTTGATACTAAAGAAGTAAAAGATTACATCGTGAGAAAATTAGAAAAAAATTTTGATGAATTGTTATTTACTTGGGATTTGGATGAAATGGTAAAAAGAACATGTATGAGTAAGTCCTTTCTAGAAAAAGAATTTTTGCAAGATCCTAGAATGAAGTTAATTGAAAGAAGAAAAGAAAAAGGTAAACGTTTCTGGTTTTTCAGTGAAAGTATTGAAGTTATGAAAGAAATTATGAATGAGTGGTAAAAATGCGGACAGATGCTGAACTGAAATAAATTATAAAGTGTAGAGATCTGATTATGATCGGAGGTGAAAATATAGAACTTACTATGAAGCAAGAAAAAAAATTGACTTATGACCGTTATATTCATATTACTGAATATAAATCCATTTTCAACACAACTTCTTTTACTAAAGAGGTGACATATGGACAATTTATAAACAAGTTCATTAAACCAAAGATCACTAATACAAAAGGTGGAGCTGGTTGCTTTATAGGTGGAAAGGTGATTGGAAGTCGTACTAATAAAAATGTAATTTCAAGAAGTTTGGTAACACTAGACATTGATAATCAAGTTACTGCAGATGGAGAGTTAGTTACTGAATGGATAAAGAAAAATTTAAAACGCTGTTTCAAAAACAGTTATGTTATTTATTCAACTCATAATAGTACAGTAGAAAATCCAAGATATAGATTAATAATTCCCTTAGCAAAAGACGTAGATTCCATTACCTTTCAGCTAATAAGTAAATTTGTTGTGGAAGAAATATTAAGGATTGATGTTGATGTATCAAGCTTCAAACCCAGTCAAGCAATGTATTATCCTACTTGTGTTGATGGTGAAAATTATGAATTCTATTGTCAAGATACAGGTATGGTTAATCCTGAAGATTTAATGGAGGAAATAACCAGTTCTAGGAAAAGGTATTTTAAAAAAGGAGATCCTCGAAAAAAGAAAAATTGGATAGGTGCTTGGTGTAACGTTTATAGTGTAATAGATGTTTTAAAAAAATTTTTATCAGATACTTACAAGCCAGTTAGTCAAAATCGATACACTTATACTAAAGGAAGTTCTGAAGGGGGGCTAGTTGTTTATGATAATCAAACCTTCATTTACAGCTTTCATGCATCTGATCCTATTTCTGGTAAGTGTTTAAATGCATTTGATTTATTAAGATTAACTCGGTTCGGAGATTTAGATAAAGGTTATAGTAAACAGACTCCAATACATGAGCGACCATCTTATTTGAAAATGATTGAACTTTGCAAGACTGATAGTAGAGTTTTAGATTTTTATAGCAAACTTAAAAATAAGAAAAGTAAAGTTTCTTGGGAAAAGACATTGGAGCTTGACCAGCGGGGGAACTATAAAAACTCAAGGTTAAATATGTTAAGAATATTAAAAAAGGACAAAAATTTAAAAGATATTGGTAGACTAAATGAATTTTCGGGTGAAAACGAGATTTATAAAAAGCCACCATGGAGAAAAAACAGTGATCATAATTTTCAATGGGCTGAAACTGATGAAGCTCAGCTAAGAAACTATTTTGCTTTAAATTATGGAATTGAACATAAAAATAGATTGAATGACTGCCTAACACAGGTATTTTATGAAAATTCTTATCACCCAATTAAGGAATATTTAAGCAGATTAAAGTGGGATGGAAAACCAAGATTGGATACAGTTTTTATTGATTATTTAGGTGCTAAAGATAATCTGTATTCAAGAACAGTTACTAAAAAAATGTTAGTAGCAGCAGTCGCTAGAATATTTAAACCAGGTATTAAATTTGATTATGCATTGGTATTGATTGGTGCTCAAGGTATTAATAAAAGTCTAATATTAAAAAAATTAGGACGAAATTGGTTTAATGAAAGTTTAAGCTCTTTTAAAGGGGATGACGCTTTTATCAAAATAAGAGCTAGCTGGATAGTTGAATTAGCTGAACTATCAGCCTTGAAAAATTCGGAACTTGAAGAAGCTAAATCATTTATTAGTGCACAAGAAGATATTTATAGGCCAAAATATCAAAAAAATGTACAAAGGTTTCCTCGCCAATGTGTTTTCTTTGGGACTACTAACAATGTTGAATTTTTAAATGATATAACTGGCGGAAGAAGGTTTTGGCCTTTAACTGTAAAAATCCATGCTAGAAAATTCGATCCGCATTCTGATCTAACAGATGAAATAATCGATCAAATATGGGCTGAAGCTTATTTCTATTATAAAAAAGGTGAGAAATTATATTTAGATAATGAAGAAGTTGTAAAAGAAGCTTTAGATTTGCAAGAAGAACATACCACAGAGAATGGGATGATGGGCATAGTTGAGGAGTATATTTCAAATAAAAATTTTATTTGTGCTAGAGAGATTTGGAATGAATGCTTAAATTATTCAAAAGAACCAACTAAAAAAGATATTAGAGAGATAAATGATATGTTAAGAAAATTTGGTTGGACTGAATATAGAGGTTCCTTTAAAAATTATGGACTACAAAGAGGTTTTAAAAGAAACTAAAAATGTCAAATTGTCAAGAGAATGTCATGAAAATGTCAACCTTTAAAAGCCTTACCACTACGGGATTTGTGAAGGATTTTTGACATTATGACATAATAAAATAAAAAAAGTTTTTCAAAAGTATTGGATTGATTGGAGAAAAAACTGAAAAAATTTAATAGGGAATAATGTCAATTTGTCAATAAATGAGCTGGAAACGTTGATAAATCAAGCTTTTACACCTTGACATTCCTTGCTTTGAAAATGTCAAAAAAAAAGATCTTACGAATTTTTTCGCAAGATCAGTACGCTCACAAAAATTTTAACATAGTTTGTTTAAATTGAAAACTATTAAAGAAGCAGTATAAATTATAGAGAATCGTCTTATAAATTGGATAGGTGAATCCATCTTTACGTGAAAATAATTTTCAATGTATGGGCTGAAGTATAAAGGGTTTAGGATTACTAACTCTTTTCAGCCCTTGTAATGAACCTCTTATAACGAAAAAATTCTGTTTTACTTATAATGTGATTAGGAGAACTTAAAAATGAGGGGGAATTAAAACCTTACTGTAAGGAATAGGGTATAAAATGTAAACAAGGATAAATCTATGTATATCAAAGGATATTGAATGATGGAAACCAAAATGTTTACAAAATTCAAATAAAATGTAAACACTACTTTTTCCATTGACTAGTGTGATTCAAGTTGCTTTTTCTCACTAAAATGTTTACAAAAATATAATTTTTAATAAAAACTAAGTAAAAATTGTTTACAAAAATAATTATAATTCCATAGATAGTCCATGTACATAGCGACTAAGCATGTTTACAAAATGAAAAAAGGATACTTATAACTGTCTATATGCAATACCTCTTTCGTATGATACCCCATAGCCCTAAAAAAAAATAAATTCTACAATAATATAAGTGCTTAAAAAATGTAAACAAATTCAAGACAAGACGAATTGGAACTAGATTAAAGTTTATAGAACGTTAGAGAAAACTAATAATAGATATAATAAACAACATCACAATATGTGTAACAAATATAAAGTTTTGAATAGTTGCTCGTTATACCCATTGTTATATAAATAATTATGAATTTATAACAATTACCCTTGAGAAAAGGGGAAAATTGTTTAAACGGTTTTAAATTATGAAAGTTCAAAAAAAACAAGTATAGAGTGAGTAGGCAGAATCGTGGATCTGAATACGTAACTCTATACAGGCAACAAACTCGAGCTGGAGGGAGTTTTCAGATATGGATGAATTTTTTATTTATGAGAAGTATTTAACAGATAAACAAATTGCTATATTAAAAGATTTACTAGAATATCGAGTAATGACTACTAACATGTTAAGGGAAAGATTTTTCAATGGGAAAGGGAGATATGTAGAACAAGTATTAATGGGATTGAGAAAGGATGGCTTCATAAAAACAGATACACTTAGACGAAGCAGGAAGGGAATAAAAGGATATCCTGTACATCAGATAACAGAAAAAGGGAGAGACGCTATCCAACGATATATACCTAGAGATGATGAATTGCAGCACATAGGGTTGCAAAAAGTAAAAGAACACCAGATGCCACAAATACTGTTAGCAAACGAAGTGTTTTTTGAGTATAAGAGAGTAGGATGGGTAATATGGGATTCAAGAATCGTGAAAAAGAAATATAAATTAGATTATCGGTATCATATACAAGGAATGGTCATATCAAAAGAAGGAAAACGTTATGCTATCTACGCCTTTGATCGGGGACTAAATGAAAATGTAGTTGGTAAGGTACAAAAAGAAGTGATCCAACAAGATAAAGCAAACGGAATTCACAACAATATATTTTTGTTCAAAGGGATAGAAAGTTATGGAAAATTTATTGACTATGGATTACGAAAAGTTGAAACTAGAAATAGTGAAGGATATGAGCTTAGACCTCCACTACAGACCGTTGGAGAGATCATAATTGAACCATATACACTACACATGCAAAAGTTGACAAAAGGGATAAGTAAACAAGACTGGTTTCAAAGGTTATGTGATTTTTTTGATATTAAGATAACTCAAAACAAACTTCATAAGAAACGTCAAGCTTTTGAAACGATAGGGGAATATCAGGGTCAAGAATTTTTTGTTGTGGATCTAACAGATGGAGATATAAACAAATACCATTCGATAAAAGCATACTCTCAATCAGAGCAATCATGGAATAATAATCGAATGATAATGGTATTTATGTTACCTATGGAAACCGATATGTATATATCGTTAGATGAATTACCTTATGTAAAGATCATGGATATTACTGGCGATCAATTTCCAACAATTATTGACATGTGAATTTTTGAGCAATGTTATCTGTTAAACATAGTCCTTTAATATGAAACAGTAATGTGTTAGAAAAATTCACAAGTGTAAAGCAAAACCATATTGAGAAAATGTATTGATTCAAAAATAGTACTAATAATTAGAATGAAGAAACATCGAACGATAGAACCTTACGTGTGAGTCCTTTGTGCGGATGGCAAAAAATCAGCCTTTTGGGCTCCATCCGCACAGACAGCGTACCATGACCGATCACTTCTAAGCTTCAGTGGTCGGGACCCTGCACCCAGCTACCGAAAGCTATGAAGTGGCACGTCAGTCAAGGGCAAGCAGCTATGCTATGGCTTTATTAAGCAATAACTAACAAGTGAATCTAGATCCCACCACTCTTACCACGACCGCAAACAAAGTCAAGGGTGGCGAGGTTTTCACCTTATATTTTAGGTGGTTATTTCATTGCTCAAGTAGATCAAAAAGATGACAATCGTGTTATTATTCGTTGTCATTAAGCTTATCTATAACAACATGTACACAAAGATAAACGGTGCTTCATTTCAATGTTTTATTGCTGATACTGTAGATAAAGGCAGTTTACTTGAATAAGCTTATGATCAAAAGACTACCTTCAATATACAACAATTATACATTTGCTGTATATTGAAGGTCTTTTTATATTCAAAAAATATACTGCCATTTTATACATGAATTAAATGCCAAATACAGTCCAAGAAGTGATAAAGTAGAACATTTAAATGTTATTAACTAAAAATCCTAATATTATGAGCTGCCCCCCAAAAGTTAGACCTAAAATCTAACTTTTGGGGTCACCATATTACCCGTTAGGATTATTTTTTTGATTGGGTGTCATATATGATAACTTTTTACGTCTATTAACTGAAATATGAAACCGGAGGAAACTTTAATGTCAAAAAAAATTACTATTTCCAAATGGTTTAGTCAATATGGTAATGATGTATATCGCTTCTTAGTTTACTATACTGGAAATTCAGATGTAGAAGATTTAGTACAAGATGTTTTTATAAAAGCTTTAAAAAATTTACATACCTATAAACATGATTCAAGTCCTAAAACTTGGCTGTTCGTTATTGCAAGAAATTTGGCGATTGATGAGTTAAGAAGCAAAAAAAAGAATATATGGAAAAAGTATGTTGCAATAGATGATGTTGATAAGATATTATCATCTAACGAACAAAATCCTGAAGAGGTATTTCTAAATAATCAGAACGAAAAAGAACTATATGATGTTATCCAGTTATTAAATAAAAATTACAGGGCTGTAATCATATTGAGAGGGGTTAATCAGTTATCCGTTGAAGAAACAGCTTCTGTTTTAGATTGGACAAAGGACAAAGTTAGAACCACTTATTACAGGGCGTTAAAATCACTACGAAAACAATGGAGGGATAACCATGGAGGAAAAGGATGACTTAAAGCATATAGAGCAAAAAATAGAAAGATATTCAAAAATAAGTATGAGTGATAAGGACTTTAAGAACATACATCAAAAACTAATGAATGCTGCTAATCGTTATGATGAAAAAGAAAGAAAAGGTATATTTATGAAAAAAATAGGTATCGGTTTTAGTAGTGTTATAGCATTTCTATTAATATTAATTTTGGTACTTTCAATAAATGATTTTACAAGTACAGACGAATATATAAGTCAAGGTAGCAAAGGAAGTGATTCTGGAGAATTATCGGAAAAATCGGGTGTAGAAGGTAATAAAAGTAAGGACACGGGTGAAATGAGTATTGAAGAAATTAAAGAAAGAGCTATAACGGAAGTTTTAGAAAAATACTCTAATAAATCTAGAAAAGATGTAAAAGCAAGAATTGGCAACATAATAGAGATAGATGATAAAAAGGATATCGTCCTATTTGAAGGAGAAATATCTAAAGATGAAGATGGGATAATTTCTTTTACACCAATGGAAGAGCAATTGGTAGATAGAACTCTTGTAGGAAAAAAGGTATTA
Organism: Gracilibacillus sp. YIM 98692; assembly: GCF_010993965.1. GTDB lineage: Bacteria > Bacillota > Bacilli > Bacillales > Amphibacillaceae > Gracilibacillus. The sequence continues at coordinate 47,213 of NZ_WIXM01000025.1, forward strand.
ACTATTGGTAATAATTCATTATTTTACTCTGACCCTTTAAAAGGTGGTCTTTATAAGGTTATAGTGTTAGACAATTGAAAATAAATTTTTGCATTGAGCTTAATTTTAAGAAGGTGGGCTTACAGCCTTGAAAGTACGGAATGTGCTAAGTTGAAATAAGTAGTTGAATTTTTTTATAGTATTGGTATAAATGATGTTAGATAAATAATACAAATTTATTTTGAATAGTAATTGCGAAGATGTTTTTTAAATTCTTAGGAAGGAGCAATAGACCTAAATGAAAAAAATCAAGGTTGTTAGTGTTGGAGATGGGCTTGGTATTCAACTTCCACAGGAGATAATTGAAAAATTAAGTGTCAAAGCGGGATCTTACCTCTATTTGAATGAAACACATAACGAAATAAATATTTCTATGAAAAAAAAGCCAACATTAGAAGAGCTTTTAGAAAGAGTAACGGAAGAAAATCAACATGATCCAGTCGATTGGGATTGATAAATAAGTTAAGGGAGATCCTGACAGGACTCAAAAAACATCATCCGAGAATAAGTAATTATTAAAGAATAAGGGATCATCTTTTGATGGTCTTTTTTTACCCCTTCGAATGAGACATAAATATATTTAGGCTCATTCATTTTTTATTTGTTAAACTATATATGTGAAGAAATGAACTTAAACTAACGTGGCAGGTTACTTGAAGAAGGGTAGGTGAAAAATAGAACTATCATAAAAGCAATAAACGATTTAAAAATTAGAGGGATGATTATATGGAGTCTAAAAAAATTTTACAAATGTTAGACAATTATGCGTCAGAGTTTGAGTTTCCTGTATTAGATAATTATAACTTCGATTTGGCACAATGCAGACTTACTGTATTCAAGAAACAAGAAGAATGGTTAATTATCATAGAAATGGTAGGGGCTAGAAATGATGCCATAGAAAATGTCATTTATGCCTATGGTAACTGTATAAAACAAAACGGCATTATTATCAGTGTAGATAATTTGGTTTCTTTAGATAATGATGAGTGGTGGTACGATGATGATGGAAAATTGGTGTTAAATCCATTGCATTTAAAGTTAAATATTCAACAAGAACAAATGAAGATTTCTCCCACAAAAGAGGATTATAAAAAATATGGTATAGAAATGGAGCCTTTCAGCTTAACAAAACTAATTCGCTTCCTAAGTGCACAATACAGTGAAAAATTATGGCTGTCCACTCAGGAACTGTTAATGGAAGTAGGCATGCAAAACAAAATGCCAATGTTTTTTGAAATAAATGAGTGGGAACATCCAGACATTAGCCAAAGTCAGATGCCAAGTGATTCCCCTTTTTTTCAACAATTATCCAATGCTATTGAAAATAATGATACCTCTTACATAAAGCTGAATAAGCCTAATACTCATTGGCCTAATTGGACTTGGTGTGATTTAGATACGTAGGAAGAAATAACCGAGAGATAAATTGGTGCCCTTTGTTCAACAAAACCAGCTAATAGAAGCGTTTCTTATTGCATTAACGGGTAGCAAGAGTTGAATATGCAAATATGAATTGTTAAGGCTGAACTTTCTAAATTAGAGTTATGTTGCAGAAGTAAAATCAAAGTATTTTAGGATGGGTGATTGATGAAAAAGTTAATAAGTTTTTCCCTAATTACTGTCATATCAGTAGCACTGATTTATTGGCTTGGTTTTTCAGATTTTGAACTTGGAAAATACGATAATTTTCAAGAAGCTATTGAAAAAGGTATTCCTTATAGAGTAAATGATATAATCCACACTGAACAATATGATAATGTAACCATTGTAATGTACACAACAGAACCTAACAAAGAAGATTTCCCCTTTGCAGATTGGGAAGCTCTTGCAGTAGCTTTCTTCATAGGTAGTGACGAAAAAGGATGGAAAAATATTGGTCATCATGGATGGGACCACTACGAGAATGACAACATGACAATTTACAGTGAGTCTCTTCGTGAACATGACAATGACGGCAATAAGCTTCACGAATTTTATGTGGTGTTCGGTGAAGTAAATAATGGCGAAATCATAAAAGTGGAAACTAAAGCTAAAGAAGAAGAAAAATTTGAAGAAGCTAAAATTATCACGGCAAAAGGAAAACGTTATTATTTTAAAATTGGTAGAGAAATGATTGTTAGAGGATTATCTAAAAGTGGTGAAGTTATTGACAGACAAGGTGGATAATAAAATAATTGTGAAAAATTGTACTTAAAGTAAAGGGTAGCATTTCTACAATAAGATAGATACGCATCAGCGTATCTAAACAAGTAAAATAAAGTATTAAAAGCCTGGATACTCCAAGCTCTTAATACGGATAAAAGTCCTCGGTCTTTTTTGACATCCTATTATTTAAGATCCTTTACGTTAGTTTTCCTTGCAAATTCCATTTTTATAGTGAGGTCATCGAGATAATCGATAGCGCGAAGCTTTTCGGTTCCAACATATATATTTTCTATCTCTTCTACTTTAGAAAAAGTCAATTGATACGTATGCTTTCTATCTTCCAATCGTTTCGGAGGGGTATCGTTTTTATATCTTTTTCCGGTTTCGTTTTCTACCATACCGAATTAGCTTGAAAATAATTTAAATCACCTTGAATTTTATAGGTAACGTTACTTTATCTCTTTTCTTTTTTACGTCATGTACTAAAATTGTTCCACTTTCGCCCTGGGACAGTGTAAAACTCTTTCCTTCCCACTTTTTTTTCATTATCTTTGGTGTATGTTGATCAAACGGGCGTAAATAAGGCTGTACTGTTAGTGATTCTGGTACGGAGTCTAATGGCTCAAAATAATAGTTATCGATCATAAGGATTTTGTCGTTTTCTATCGTTTTTCCATGACCATCTCCTCCTAATGGTTGAAGAATGCGCCCTTCCTGATCGTTGACATGTAATCCTATATCAATCGGATTTTTGTGTTGTTTGATCTCTTCTTCGTTAACCGTGTATTGAATCGTTACCATTGTAGTGGTGGGATAAAACGTCACATTTTTATACTCAATTGAAAGGATGTCGGTTTTTTTGGTTTTATTTATAGCAAAAAGCTTACTTTCTCGAGATTACTCAAATAATTACTCGGTAAGCGAGACTTGGTTTTAGGAGATTGGATTAGATAAGCAAGATGTATATTTGAGCCATCATAAAGCTTTCGGTAATAAGGATGGTATGATCTTTTATTGTTAACTTTTTATTTACGGGAATGGTAAGCCCTTGTTTACTAGCTTTTACTTGACCAATATTCCCTGCCTTTTCGAAAATAGATTCCTTTGCCAGTACCTGAAGCGGAAACAAGAGAGAAAGCCAAAAAGCTATGATGCCGGTGATTATAATATATTTTCTTAAAAGCATGGGTGCCTCCTTTGAATGAATACTTTTTAAATAGCTTGCTCAGAAAAAGTGGCAAACATGTACTTATATTGCAAGTTAAAAACATCATCTGTCTTCGCAGCGATGTATACAACATATTGCGTCCTCTTAATTTGAAGATAATTACTCTATTCGTAATGTTCTCCATCTTATAATAAAAATTCTTAAAAAAGAAATAACAGACATGGTAACTTGTGCAAATAAAGGAGGCAACGGTTAGAGATCGAATTTTGATAAGCCCATTGAAAGGAGTATCACTTTAGTAAATGTTCTTAAGTGAGTGTCTTTATATGACATCTACAGAGATATTACTAGTGGATAAATATGTTACAATTTTCCATATGATATGTTAATATGAGCGTGCTGTATGGCAATGGCAGAAATGTCTATTAGGAAATATATATTATTGGAGGAATAAATAAATGGCATTAAAGAAAAGGGGTATATTTTCTATTGTTATATTATTTATATTGATATTCATGTCAATTACCATTATAAAACAACATAATAAATTAAATGAATTAGAAAATATTCACTCCCAATCTGAAGCAAGATTAATTAGTCACTTTAATGCTCAGCATATTAGTTATTTGTTTGGTGAAGTATTGGAGGAGCCAAGTAAACAAAATATAGAAACTCTTTATAATTCATTAAGTAATACAGAGTCTATAATTCGGGCTCTTATCGAGTTAAATAAGGAAGATATCACGATCTCTTTTGAAGGAGGTGGCTTCATGCGGTGAGAAGATGGATGGGTTAGACATGAAGCTACACCAGTTTATTTATATAATTTAATACCTGATGATGAGCAACCTGTAAACCTAAAAGATAAAGACAAAGAAAGAATTTTAGAAACGAAGGAAGCTTGGGATAAACTTATAAATAATAATCAAATAAACTTCAACATGAATCGTCGAATTAAAGATGCTAATCTATTGACAGAAACTTACCTCAGGTTGGTTAAAAGAATACATGAGTGAACAATTGAGGAAATCAGTTCTTTATTATTGAAGTAAGGTGCAGGATAACTCTGTAATCTATGTTTAACGTTTTTAGGAAAGAATAGGAATAATTATTTACTTAGGACGAATAATAAGATTAAGAATATACGTCTTGGTGGAGGGTTTTATTTATGGCGATTGCAGTGTTTTTCTTCGCTTCTTGGCTAGTTTGTGTGGCTTTTGCAGTTATGCAAAAAAAACTTTCGCTTGTAGAAAACACATTTGTTTACTTAATCATATTAATCGTAAGTATTAATTTTTTATGGATAATTATCGAAGAATTTAAATTAATAACGCTTACGAAAAATGGTGTTGATTATACTGCGTATATTCTCAACCGCAGTGTAATAATTCCCATGTTAATAATAATGCAGTTGAATCTAATTCAAAAAAGTAATAGTGTTGCTAAGTCGGCTGTAATCGTCATTGCTACTGTGGCAATAATGCTGGGGTTAAGTGTTCTCTCTACACAATTCAATATAACAACAAATATAAAATGGAACTTTGGGTACGATGTTATATACTTTTTAACGCTTCACCTCATTGGATATTATGTTTTCAAAACGTTTAGGAAAATAGCCTATCGTGAGGTGAAGAACACATGATGTTATATGAGAATTTCGATAAAAATGAGATATATATCTTATCAATGTTAATTATTGCATACGGAGCCTTTTTTCTTTTTCCTAAAAAACTACCTCGTGATGTTACATCAATGTTTTTGGTGTGGGGATTTGCCTATTCAACTTTTTTTGACTTCACGATTGGTGGAGGTTTACTTGATTTCTATAAAGTAAATGACTCAAATAAGTACGAGTTATTTGACCTTTTAACTTATTTTCCATTTGCTACGTTCAGTTATTTTTTTATTTATTTTTATGAAAGACTTAAAATTGATAAAAAGAAATTTTTATTTTATGTAATTGGATGGACTATAATTGGACTGGTCATGGAGAGGATATCAATATGGATGGAAGTAATCCATTATCAAAATGGTTATAAACAGTATTACTCCTTGATTGTTTTCCTGGTGGTTCAAACGGTTACAGGTCTTTATTATGAATTAATAAAGAGACAACATAAGTATTGACCTTTTTATCTTGATTGTTATTGCACTAAAGGGGGCGATTATTCAATAAGAATAGTCGCCTTTACTTTACTGTTCAATTAAGCAGTAAGATCAACACATCCGAGATAGATTAACGCCAATAAACTTACTTTTCATTAATGGGTGATTTTGTATTTAATGTATGAAAATGATACGAAATTTTTCTATTTATGAATAAGAAGGATAGGGGGTTAATTATGGACATATTGATGTTTGTAATAGTAACTATTACTCTAATCATCATAGCTATAATTACTTCTAATCACTATCTAAAAAAGGGATATAAGAAGAGAGCCCAATTGTATCCAGCGGATCTGGATTAGGTACTCTAGTTGGAGTGTTAGTTAAGGGGTCATTCCTTGAAACTTTAGTTGTTATTTTGTTTTTGATCATATTGTAATATTCTCAATTCATGATGATTACTCGGTCCTCAAAGTCATTCCAATCTATTAGAAGCAAGCTTAAAAAGTAATAAAGATTTTGTGTAAAAATCTCAAATTCGAGACTTCAACTAACGGGTGGCTTATTTGGAACAAGGTAAGGTGATATGTTTATGAATGAACCTAATATGAAAGAAGTCATTGAGATGTTGGAAAAGGTGCTTTCTGGTGATTTAAAGAGAGAAGAAATATCAGAATGGGCTGAATCATATGTTATGGCTGACGAACCAAAGGTTGATGACAAAAATGTTTGGGAAATGTTACAGATAATTAGTGGAATTGATATTTTAGATTCACCCAAAACCTATCTACATAACGAAGAAGACATAAAGGAATGGATTGAAAAAGCAAAAGATTTGTTGTGAAGCTAACGGGTGGCTCATGTTTAACAAGGTCAAAAGAAATTGGAGGATAACATGGTAATACCAAATGATTTGGACGGTGCGAGAGTAATCCAATACACTCGAAATATAAAAAATAATAAATTTGGAACAGTAGGGATTATAAACGATAAAAATGAAACAATAGGTGAATTGCCAATTACAGCTATGGCTATTTGCCAGTATGAAGGAAGTAAAGTGTATTACCTATTCTCTTGTGATTTGAATTGGGATGTTATTGGTGATTTTGATTGCTATTCTATAAAAGAAGCTATGGAGATAGCTAAGGATAGTTATAACGTGATACTTGAGGATTGGATAACTAAATAGCCTTATTGCATTAACGGGTGGCGTATCTGGAATAAGCAGATACGCTCTTTGCAGAAAGTTTGAAAAAGTTGAACTATATTATTGAGAATAACGTCTAATTTTATGGAGGTGTATGTATATGAAAAAAATAATGAGCATTATTTTACTTTTTGCAATCATATTATTAGCTGCTTGTTCTGGACAAGAAAAAGGGGAATTAACAAGAGTAGATGTTCAAAAGGTTGATAAAGAAGGAAATTACGAAGAAGTTGTAATGATAACAGATAATGAATCTATTGAGTTGTTAAAGAAAACATTCGAAGATATTAAATGGGATGATAAAGTGGTTAACATGGCTAGAAAAGCAGATGTAAAAGCGACATTGTTTTATGAGTATGATAAAAACATGCCTGAAAGATTGGTTGAATATGAAATTTGGTTTAATGAAAATACAGGTACAGCAGAAATTGTCAGTAATAATGAAAAAGAAGGCTATGGAGAATTAGACAAAGAAAATACAAATATTCTTAGAAAAAATTTACTAAAGTAACGGGGGGCGATTGTCCAATAAAGGCAATCGCTCTTGTGCTAAAAACGTAGTTGAAGAGAGAATATCAAATAACAAAAACCTGGGGGAATTCATTATCAAGATTAGGACTATATGTACAATTGTGGTTATTGTCTTATCAATTGGTTTAGTTGGTTGTGTAAATAAGGATATGGATGTTACATCTCCTCTAGTATTCTACGGAGAGAGTGATACTTGGACTGGAACATTATATGTAGAACAATCCCAAAATGATGGAGAGAATACATTTCAGGTGAACCAACTATCAAATCTGACTTATAAAGGTGATTTTGAAAAAATCAGTAAGAGACAAATAGATGAGGACAGTATTCCAGTTCACTCTTCTTTTGAAGGTGTTATGAGAAGTGGAGGTAATAGCAGTCAAATACAAGAAACCACTGGAAGGAATAAGTCTTCTAGTCATTCAGATGAATATGCAACAAAAGATGATGAGTTCAAAGTGGTTGTAGAATGGGACAACAAAAAAGAAACTTTTATAATGACCTTCAATGAGGAAAAGACTTCGAAGGCACAAAGACTTGATAAAGAGGAAGCTCTTAGATATTTTTATGAGCCGCAAAAGTGACCTAGTATGATTTCATTGTTTCACTAAAGGGTTCTTTCCTGAAATAAGGAGTTGTCGATCTATTTGGTAGCTCCTATTTAGATTGAATAGGCAGTTTATCCAAATTGATTAACTGAATTTTCTTACATGTTTTTCAATGAATAGATAACTAAAATTTAAAGAGGAGGGAATAGAATGATGATGAAAATATACATTGCTTTGTTATTTTTGTTCGTTTTAATTTTAACAGCTTGTAGTTCAGAGAAGACTTTAAAAGATTGGGAAATAGAAATACAAGATAGACCAATAAATATAGCTTATGTAGGTGTAAAACCAAATCTCAACGAAGATGGAGTTACTTTTATTTCTTACTCAGATGGTGGAGACTATGAAGCTCTATGGATTGATGGTTCAGAATTCGAAAATTTCACTTCTAAGGAAGCAATAGCTGATATCAAAGAAATACTTAATGAAGGTAAGGTTGTAGTATTTTTAACCAAAGAAAATGCGTTTGATACAATTGCTCCAGAACTAGGTATAAATGGTTATGAAGAATCTGATGGAGGAAGTGCTGTTCAGCATGGTTTTTATCTATGGGATGAAAATGGAGAAGTTCGTATCGGATTTGTGTTAGGAGATAAAGGTGAAAAATCGTGGACAATTTTTTTAGAAAATACTATACAGAAGAGTCGAAATATACATAAATAAACTACAATTTCTTATTACACTAACGGGAGCTTATCTTGAACTAGGATACAGCTCATATTGTGAGGGCAGGATAGTTCAAAAAGAGAGTGCATCTTGATGACTAAAAGGATTAGATTTACAATTTGTAAGGTAGGTAAATTATCCGTATAAAAGTAGGTAGGTTAATATGAAAAAGTTACATAATAGGCGTTTAATAAGAAAAAATGTTTTAAGTAATCGTAGAAAAAACAGAAGAGAAAATATTATCGCTAATGAAGCTACACAAAAAAAAGAGTTAGTATGGAGAAAAATGGAGATAAGATTTTCTTTGTTTGCATTAATTATTTCACTGCTAACGTTTTCTTGGACTTTATACCAAGATTATAAAAATAATCAAGAGGAAATAGTTATTAACTCATTTACCCCTACATTGGATACTAACGTGTCTTTTAATAAAATTGAACTTCCAAAAAGTCCATATATAGTAACAATGAGAATTGGTATCTTACTAACTAATACTAATGAAAAAACAGTAACATTAACTAACTATAGATTGGAGCAAATTGGGAAAACAGATCTCGATATAAATTTTGAATACCCAACTTTTTATTCCGGAATGGATCAAGGATTTAGTGATGAAAATGGTACTAGTCAAGACCTACCCTTTATTCTTAAAAAGGGAGAGAGCAAACTTGTATATATTAATACAGGAATATTAATCAATAATAATGTATTTGAAAAGATCAATGAGGTTTATAAGATAGAAAATGAGAAAGATATTCCAGAAAATATAGAATTAACCTATAGAGAATTATCATATTACTTAGTAAAAGCCCAAACTGATTTATATGGCAATAAAATAGAGGGTGATGCTTATAAAAGTGATGAGGGGGAAAAATCTTTTCATCATGTAATAGACATAGATAAAAGTGATTTTCCTATTTTTTCTATTACTTTTAAGTCTGTGAACGGTACATATTTCGAACATATTTTCTATGAATACAAACATGAGAATTTTTAAACTGTTTTTTCACCCTCTTTTCTAACAGGGGTCTTAATCCAAGGAAGATTGACAATTTTTGGTTGTACTTATAGAACTAAAGGGTGGCATTACCGCAACAATGGCAATGCTTTTTCTTTACGTAAAGGGCAGAATACTTTAATAAAAGGATTAAGAAAGAAGGGAGTAATTTGAAAAATTTAAAAGTCTGTTTAGATGATTTATGGGCAAATGTAATAGAGGAAATGAATATTGATGTTTTTAATCATAGTATTTCATTTACTACAAAGGCAATTGATAATGGAACGATTACAAATAACCAATTAACATTTGAAGAGGTATCATCATTTTACTTCGTCGAAGGCACTGGTGATGAAAGATTTAACTTATTAGAGCCAGAAGAGGATAGTTATTTAGAATTAACCTCAATTGACTACCATCCAAAAGGAGTGGGGTTAATTTCAGTTAAGTCAGAGACTGAAGAATGGGTAAAACAGTATATTTCTAATTCAAACTTTTCAATAGAAATTTGGAGTTCAATGTTATTTGTTGAAGCGAACCGAATAGTTATAAACGGGAAAACCTTTGATGTTGGACAACCACATTAGACTAAAACCTTATTAAATTAACGGGTGCGTATTTCCAATAAGCAGATACACTTTTTTACTAACGAGTGGCGTTAGTTTAACAAGCCGATATTATAAAAATGGAACTTCCATAAACTAGGAAGTTCCATTTTTATA